>NZ_JACYXC010000001.1:3035238-3642286 GCF_016031615.1 Streptomyces pactum | reverse complement strand
GATGTCGGCCTGCTCGTAGCAGAGGATGGCGATGGTGCACCGGAGGGCGCCGCCGTCAGCGGTCGGCATCGGACGCCACCTGGGTCGTGGAGGAGCCGGCCCGGCGGGGGATGAACGACTCGGGATCGACGTACCGGAAGCGCTTGAGGAGCAGATCGAACCGGCGCACGCTGATCGCCTCGGCCAGCCGGCCGACGTCGAAGCAGGTGTCCAGCAGCCCGGCGGCCACCCGCCGCGGGACGTCGGCGGCGCCCGTGACCCGGGGGGCCTCGCCCTGGTCGGGGGTGTAGGGCTGGGCGGTCTGGCGCTTGAGGGCGGTGACCGCCCATGCGGCGGCACCCCAGGCCAGCGCCGGTGCCTTCCGCCGGTGCAGCAGGGCACCGGCGGCGAGGCCGATCGCCCCGGCGCAGGCCGGATCGACGTAGGTTTCGACCCGCTCGGGGTGAACCTGGCACAGGTAGGTGTCGGCGCGACCGTAGGTCAGCATGCTGCGGGCGACGTGCCGCACCGTGACGTGCTCCCGGGCGTGCCGCACCAGGGCGTCGGGGTTGGTGCGGATGGTGAAGCCGGACTCGGTGATGCGGACACCGAAGTCCACGTCCTCACCGCCCACCGGCGTGACGATGTCCTCGTCGAACCTGCCGCAGCGCTCGAAGGCACTCCGGCGCACACAGATGTTCGCCGTCACGCCCCACAGCACCTGCTCGTACTGGCGCGGGTGGTCGAAGCACTGGCTGTACATCCCCGACCAGTCCAGGACCTTCCACAGCGGGGTGATCGGCCCGTGCAGGTCCACCGCGCCGGTCACCGCGCCGACGCTCTCGGGGAGTTCGAAGATGCGCTCGTGCTCGCGGAGCGAGGCGGGGGTGAGCATGCAGTCGGAGTCCACGAACAACAGGGCGTCGTACCGCGCCGCGGCCACGCCCTGGTTCCGCTTGACGCCGGCCGGGCGGGGACCGCGCAGGTACCGCACTCCGTGCCGGTCGCAGTACTTCTCCAGGTCGGCCGCCTCGTCGCGGTCGGAGCTGTCCACGATCACCAGCTCCGAGGGAAGCGTGGCGTACCGTGCCGAGTCGATATAGGTGTCGATGAGCCGCATGGTCATCGCCTCCCGGCCGTTATGGCTGGGGACGATGACGGAGAGACCGACGGAATCAGGCATGGCTGACCTCCTTGGCTAGGTCTGGGGAATGTCTGTAACTAATGCGGGCAGCGGAATGCTCAGCTGCACAGAGAACGCAGACCCACGGGAAGATCGCTCAGTTTGAGCCCTGTTCTTGCCATGTGCTGACAGAAGTCCTTGACCAGCGGAGGCTGCACGCTGTGCTGGGTGACGACTTCGAGGAGGCCGGCCGCGTCGGTCGCGGCGGCGAATGCGTTTCGGGTTCGGTTCAGGCCGGACTCGTAGCGTAGATCTGCTTTTTCGAGTTCGGCGAGCGTGTTGACGCCCTGGCTTTCCTCGTCGGACGCCATGTGGAAGGCGTAACGTGGTCTTCCGGCTGCGGCCAGGTCACGGACGAGCGGCAGGATGTCGATCTCCTGACCGGGCTCCCGTACGGCACCGGCGCGGCACTCCAGAAGCTCCCGCAGAATATCGGCACGGAAAACGAACGCGCCGCAGTCGGATTCACCGGTGGGCGGCATGGGGTCACCGTGCCGCCGGAAGAGGAAATCACACGGCTGGCCCCGGGAATCCCGGATGGTGGAGACGTAGGGGTCTTTCCTGGTTTTCGTGGGAAACGACATCCATGAGTGCAGGTGCTGGTGGAGGACCACCGACAGCCACAGGTTCGGTGCCCAGACCATGCCCATGTCGGCCCAGACCACGAGAACGTCGTCCGGGGGCTCCTCGAAGCTGCGCAGGGCGCTCAGGACGGCTCCGCCCATGCCGGGCACGGCGGGGTCCTGGACGGTGGTGGCGAACTCCAGGCCGGCTTCCCGCAGCGCCTTCTCCACCAGCGGGCCGGTGGTCTCGTTGACGACGATCAGCGGCTGCGCGTCGAGCGGCAGCACCGCGGACACCACGCGGACGACCAACGGGACCGGTTGCCCGCCGGCGGCGACCACCTTCGGGGTGTCGCCCAGATAACGTGTGCCTTTACCGGCCGCCGCCACAATGACACGCAATGACCGGCCGAACATCAGCGTGGTTTCGGGGCGTCCGGTTTCTGTACGAAATCCGTCGGCTATGACATGCCGGTCGATCGGTTGCGCTGCCGGCGGTGCGGAAAATAGCTCGTCAAGCACCACCAATTCCCCCGTTGTTTTGATCAATGCTTTTCCGGCCCGCACCCTCTGTAACCTGTGAATATTCCAGCGGCAAGAGCGGGACGATTGATCATTACATGAGGTCTGCACGTCGTCAAGCATGTACTTTGCAGGCAGCGGTTAGTGGTGAACGCATCACTGAAGGCATCCGCCTGTACGGGGATTGGCCGCCAATGACCGTTTTGTGTATATATTGAGTCCATTCGAGGGGGTATAACGGCGAAAGTGAGCCCATCTCGTTCTCTCTCTTCCCGGGCGTGTGGGGGGATTCACATTCTCGCCGTGCCGTCCGGGCCGTCGCGATGTCGGGCAGAACACGGAAAGGGAACACCATGGACAAGCCGCTGCGTGTGGGCATCATCGGCGCGGGGAACATCAGCGGGGAATATATGCGGACGCTGACCCGTGTGACCGGCGTACGTCTTGTGAAGATTGCTTCCCGTAATACCGAACGGGCCCGGGCGGCGGCCCGGGGATTTCCCGGCGTGGGCGTCACCACGACGGAGGAGCTGTACACCTCCGACGAGGTGGATCTGATCCTCGGCCTCACCACTCCGGAGGCCCATCTGGAGGTGGCGCGAGCCGCGATAGCCGGGGGCAAGCACCTTTACGGGGAAAAGCCCCTGGCCACCACCGCCGCCGACGCCCGGGCGATTCTCGACGCGGCCGCGCGCGCGGGCGTACGGGTGGGGTGCGCGCCGGACACCGTGCTCGGCGCCGGAATCCAGACCGCCAGGGCATGTCTCGACGGCGGCGCGATCGGCACCCCCGTTGCCGCCAGCGCCTTCATGTTCACCCCTGGGCACGAGCGGTGGCACCCGGACCCGGAGTTCTACTACCGGCCCGGCGGCGGTCCGCTGCTGGACATGGGGCCCTACTACCTCACCGCCCTGGTCTCCCTGCTCGGCCCGGTCCGGAGGGTGACGGGCATGTCACACACCCCCCGGACGACCCGCACCATCGCCAGCGGCCCCCGGGCGGGGACGACCTTCGGCGTGGAGGTGGCGACCCACGTCACCGGCGTCCTCCAGCACGACAGCGGGGCGCTCTCCACGCTCATCATGAGCTTTGACGTGTGGGAGAGCACGCTGCCCAGGATCGAGGTCTACGGCTCACAGGGCACCCTCCTGGTCCCCGACCCCAACAGCTTCGGTGGTGAGGTGCGCCTGTGCCGGGCGGGGGAGACCCGGTGGCGCCCGGTACCGGTGGCGGGGGGCTACCGCGACGGGGGGCGCGGCATCGGCGTCGCGGACATGGCCGAGGCCATCGCGCGCGGTACCGCCCACCGTGCGGACGGGGAACTCGCCCACCACGTGGTGGACATCATGGAGTGTCTGCTCGCCGCGGCCGAGACGGGATCGGCCCGGACGGTGCACAGCACCTGCGAGCGGCCCGCCCCGGTCGCCCTCGACGCCCGGCCGGGGGCGGACCGGAGCGCCGACTGAGGCGGTTGCCCGTCGACTGACGAGCCGGCCTGCCCGCCGAGGGGCGGCCCGGTGCCGGGATGCGCGGTGCGCGGCGTGACCGGCGGCGGGCCGAGGACCCGGTGTGTGGCGCGCGGGGTGCGGGGGTCCGGGGGCCGGCGCGGGGCCGTGGGGGGTGCGGCGGCCGGTGGCCCCGGGGATCGGGGGGACAGGGAGGGGACCCGGCGGGAAGGCGGGCGCGGCCCGGCGCGGGGTGCCGGCCGTGCCGGGCCGCGGCGGGGGGCTCCGCGTGCGGAGGGCCTGCGGGGCGGTGGCCGGCTGCGGGGGGCGGGGCGGTGGCCGTGCCCGGGGGGCGGGCCGGTCTTCTAGGCTCGGCCGATATGACAAGACTCCATCTGTTCGACCTGGACGGCACGCTCATCCACGGGTCCGCGGCCGCCGTCGAGATATCCCGCCAGCTCGGAGTCGAGCGGGAGATCGGCGAGCTGGAGCGGGACTTCGCCCAAGGCCGCCTGCTCCCGGGCGACTTCGCGGTGCGGGCGTGCGAGCTGTGGAGCGGGCTGACCGAGGCGCAGGTGGCGGCGGCGTTCGAGCAGGCGCCGTGGCTGGCCGGCATCCGCGAGGTCTGGGCGGACATCCGGGCTCGCGGTGAGCGGTGCGCGGTGATCTCGCTGTCGCCGGGCTTCTTCGTGGAACGGCTGCTGGACTGGGGCGCGGACGCCGCCCACGGCTCCCGCTGGCCGTCGGTGCCGTTCCGGGAGCCGGTGGACCCGGCGGGCATCCTCAACGCGGCGGCCAAGGTCCGTATCGCCGATGAACTCTGCGCCCGGTACGGCCTCGGACGGGCCGACTGCGTGGCGTACGGGGACTCCATGTCCGACGCCGAACTCTTCGCGGTGGTACCGACGTCGGTGGCCGTCAACGCCGATCACCATGTGAGTGGAATCGCCTCGTACGCGTATACGGGGAGGGATCTGCGGGAGGCGTACGAATGCGTGGAAAAGCGCGGTTGACCGTGTCCCGCCGGGCGGCCCGCCGCTGTTGAAGTCCGGGGTTGTGTGATCGCCGACGCCGGGTAGGGTCGGTCCCGGGTACGCGCCAGGACGCTGTCGCGGCACCGCATGGGCCGAAGCAGCCTAGAGGGACAAGGACCCTTACCGCGCGAACTTCCGGATATACGTCCGTCGCGGGGACGGGCGGCTGGCAGGCTGCGCGGAGAGGCCGGTGCCGCACACCGCGGGGACGGGCCGGCGCCGGTGTGCCGGCGTTCCCCGCCCGGAGCGGACGACGGGCGGACCACCCGGCCGGAGCGAGCTTCACGAACACCTCCCGGACCGGGAAAGTCGATCGACAACCGACAGAAAGACGTTCGAGGCGAGGCAACCATGGACGCTCCGACCAGCACGTCGTCCGCCGGCGGTGGCGACTCAGGCGGGAACAGCGGCGACTGGGGCTGGTTCACCCCGAGCAGGAGGAGCGCCGAGGAGGACACCGGGCCGGCGCCCGCCGACGGCCAGGCGCCGGATGCCGGTCACGGTCCTGCGGGTGCCGGGGTCGTTCCCGGGGCCGGTCGGTCGGCGGACACCGGTCACGGTGCTGCCGGTGCGGGTGCCGGGCAAGGTTCCACCGGTGCCGGCGCCGGGCGCGCGGTGAGCGGGGCGCGGCCGGTGGACCGGCCCGGCGGGGGCCCGCCCGCTCCCGCCCCGGCCGTTGCGGGCCACGGCCCGGCCGACGCCGGCCACGGCGGCCCGCCGGACACCGGACACGGCGCGGTGGGCGCCGGTGGCGGGACCGCCGACGCCGGCCACGGCCGGGCCGGGGGGCGCGGGCACCCGGCCGGGCCGCCCGACCCGTTCGCCGTGCCGGCGCTGTACCGCGAGGACCACCGGTCACCGGACGGTCCGCCGCCCCCGGCCGGCGGGGGCCGGCCGGAACCGCCGGTGTCCGCCCCGGGGACGGGCCCCGGACCGGTGTCCGGCCCGGGCCTGGAGCGGGCGGCACCCGCGGGGATACCCCCGCGGCCGGTGTCCGGCGGCCGCCGGCCGGCGCCACCGGGCCGCCAACTCGCCCCGGCGCAGCGGGAGTCACCCGGCCCGTCCGTGGCCGCCGCACCGCCGTCCACCCTGGACCTGCCGCCGCCGGGCGCCGTCCCGCAGCTCACCGCCCCGGTGCCGGCGGCCCCCGGGGCCGGGACGGAACCGGGCGCCGCGGACGTGGACCTGATCTGCCGCACCATGGCGGAGATCCGGCCCATCGCCGACAAGGTGACTTCGTACTTCTACGCGCTGCTCTTCCTCCAGAACCCCGAGCTGCGCGACCTCTTCCCGGCCTCCATGGACGCGCAGCGGGACCGGCTGTTCAAGGCGCTGCTCACCGCCGCACGGCTGATCGACGACATCGGCACGCTCACCGCGTACCTCACCCATCTCGGCCGGGGACACCGCAAGTACGGCACGCTGCCGGAGCACTATCCGATGGTCGGCGAGTGCCTGATCGCCGCGCTGACCCGGTACGCCGAGCGGACCTGGGACGCCGAGACCGAGGAGGCGTGGGTCCGGGCGTACACCACCATCTCGCAGATCATGATCGACGCCGCGGCCGAGGACGAACTGCACCGGCCCGCCTGGTGGCAGGCGGAGGTGGTCACGCACGAGCTGCGCACCCCGGACATCGCGGTGCTCACCGTCCGGCCCGACCAGCCGTACCCGTTCCTCGCCGGGCAGTACACCAGCCTGGAGACGCCCTGGTGGCCGCGGGTGTGGCGGCACTACTCCTTCGCCGCCGCGCCCCGCTCGGACGGGCTGCTCTGCTTCCACGTCAAGGCGATCCCGGCCGGGTGGGTCTCCAGTGCCCTGGTGCACCGGGCCCGGCCCGGGGACGTGCTCCGGCTGGGTCCGCCGGCCGGGTCGATGACGGTGGACCACAGCAGGGACAACGGCCTGCTCTGCCTCGGCGGCGGCACCGGCATCGCGCCCATCAAGGCGTTGGTGGAGGACGTCGCCGAGCACGGCCGGACCCGTCCGGTGGAGGTGTTCTACGGCGCCCGCAGCGACCACGACCTGTACGACATGGACACCCTGCGGGAGCTGGAGCGCATCCACTCCTGGCTGTCGGTGCGGCCGGTCGTCTCCGACGGTCCGACCCGGGGGCTGGCCGGCCAACTGCCGGACGCGGTCCGCCGGTACGGGCCCTGGAACGCCTACGACGCCTATCTGTCCGGGCCGCCCGGCATGATCCGAAGAAGTGTGGACGCCCTGGTGGGCGCGGGGATCCCCACCCACCGGATACGGCATGACTCGATCGAAGAGCTGGTCGCGACCGGAGAGTAGGGGCAGGGGCGAGACTGTGTACGACAGCCGAGTCGAGCGCGGGCGGACCGCGCCACCGGACGGGACGCCGGCCATGACGCCGGTCACCCCGGCCACCACACCGGCACCGGCCGTGGCGCCCACCGTGGCACCGGCCGGGAGACCGGCCGAGCCCCCGGCCGCGGCCCCGGCTCCGGCCGTGCCGGGGCCGGCTCCGGTCACCGCCACCGCGCCGGCCGCGGTACGGACGCCGCCCGTGGCACCGGCCGCGGTACCGCCCGCGCCGACCGTGGCCCCGGCGGGACCGGCCCCGGGGCCCACGCCGGCGGCCACGGGCCCCGGCCCGGCCGCGGAACTCGGCCCGGTCCGGACGCCGTGGGGGGCGCCGGCCAGTCCGTTGCCGGGGGCGGTTCCGGCGGGCCGGCCGGGCAGCGACGGGGAGCACGCGTTGCAGCGGCGCCTGGGCACGGTGGAGCGGGCCGACCGCTTCTACGACGAGCAGGTGCTGGACCACCTCAACCCGAGGATGCGGGAGTTCGTCTCCCGGCAGGAGATGTTCTTCCTGGCGACCGCCGACCGGCACGGCGAGTGCGACAGCACCTTCCGCGCCGGTCCGCCCGGCTTCCTCCAGGTCTTCGACGACCGTACCCTCGCCTACCCCGAGTACCGGGGCAACGGCGTCCTCGCCAGCCTGGGCAACATCGAGGAGAACCCGCATGTGGGCATCCTTCTGATCGACTTCCTGAAGGACCGCATCGGGCTGCACGTCAACGGCAGCGCCCGGCTGGTGGAGGACGACCTGATGCGGAGGCTGCACCCCGGGCTGCCGGTCGATCCCGTCCCCGGCCGCCGGGCCGTGGTCTGGGTCGAGGTGAGCGTGGAGGAGGCGTACATCCACTGCGCCAAGCACATCCCCCGGCTGGCGAAGGCGGTACCGCGGCAGTCGCGCGGCGCGGACCGTGGCGGGGTGCGCCCGCCCGAGGAGCGGCCGGCCCCGCACCCGGCTCCGGAGGCGGAGCCCGGCGCGCCGGGTCACCCGGAACCGGTGCGCGGCCGGGCGGACGGCTCCCGCGCCCCGGAGCAGGGCCCACCGGCACGGGTCGGCGCCGGCCGCGAGGGCGGGGACGGTCACGACGGCCGGGACGGCCACGGCGGTGGGGCCGGCCTCGACGGCCGGAACCGGCCGGAGGACCGGGGAGACCGGGGCGTTCGGGAGAACCGGGGGCGGTACGACCCCGGCCGGGACGGCGACGAGGCCGACGCGCCGCGGCGGAGCGACCGGGACTGGGGCACCGACGACGTCCGGCGGAAGGGCGGGGACTTCTTCGGGGCGGCGGCCGAGGCGGGCCTGCGCGCACCCCGGCGCACCCCGGTCGCCGGCCGGCGGGAACAGGCGGACCCGGCACGGTGGCGGCGGGAGGCCGAACGAGCCCTGGCCAGGGCCGAGCGCCGGGCGGCGGAGGCGACCACTCCGTTCACCGGCTGGTTCGGCTGATCCGGCGGCACGGTCCCGCTGCGCACGGGCGGCGCCGCCCCGGTGCGCGGGGGCGGTACGACGCGCCGCTCCGGTGGTGTTCGGCCCGGCCGGGGACGAACGGCGCGGTGGCGGTGGTCCGGCGCGGAGGTGACGGCACCGGTGGTTGGGGGGCCCGGGCCCCGTGACGGCGCCGGTGGGCGGGCGGTCCAGTCCTCGTGGCAGGACGGTGTGACGGTGGCGGCCCCGGCCCGACGGCCGGTGCCGCCGGTCCCGGGCGCGTCCGGCACGGGTCGCGGGGGTGCGCCCGGGCCGGACGGGGCCGGCCCGGGCGGGACGGCGCCTCGGCTTGGCCCGGACGGGGTGTGCCCGGCAGGACAGGCAGGGGTGAACGGGTCGGGCCGGGCAGGACGGCCCGCACCCGGCCCTGTGCCCGGGCGCCGACGGCCCGGGCGCCGACGGCCGGGGCGCCGACGGCCGGGGCCCAGGAGGGCCGGCGCCGACGCGTCCGCGGACAAGGGCCCGGCCCGGGCCCGTACCTCAGACCAGGTCGTCCGCGAGCAGCGCCAGCACGCCCTCCACGTTCGAGTCGAGGTAGTCCCGGAGCGAGGGCGGGACCACGTCCACCGAGGCGATGCCCTTGCGGGTGAAGGGCACGCGCACCACCTCGTACTCCCCGCGCGGTTCGTCCACCTCGGGTCCGTGCCGGCGGGTCGGTGGCGCCGGGGACGCGGCCGCCGTGCGCGGTGGCCTCCGCCTCCTCGCCCGGCCCGGGGTAGGGCACGGTGTCCACGAAGGCGGGCACCACCCGCGTCACGGTGGCGCCCAGCTCCTCGTCGAGTTCCCGGTGCAGTGCCGCGACCACCGAGGCGTCCTCGGGCTCCACCCCGCCGCCGGGCGTGATCCAGTACGGCGGTTCGCCCGGTTTGGTCCGCTTGATCAGCACCAGTTCCGGCTCGTCCTCGCCGTCGATCAGCAGGGCGCGAGCGGTGCGTTTGACCACAGGTCGGTCGGTCATAGCTGACATCTGCCGCAACCGGGGACGGCTGAAACCCATCGGGCGGCGCTACCCGCGCGCCGCCTCGTCCAGGGCACCGAGCACGTCCGCGACGAGGTCGTCCGGGTCCTCGGCGCCCGCGGAGAAGCGGATGAACCCCTCCGGGACCGCGTCCCCGCCCCAGCGTCCCCGCCGCTCGGCGGTGGAACGGACCCCGCCGAAGCTGGTCGCGTCGTCCACCAGGCGCAGCGCCCCGAGGAACCGCCGGGCGTGGTCGCGGTCGGGGAGGGCGAAGGAGACCACGCATCCGTACCGGCCGCGCATCTGCGCCACCGCCTGGCGGTGGGACGGGTCCTCGGGCAGGCCGGGGTGGCGCAGCCCGCTCACCTCCGGCCGGTCGCGCAGCGCCTCCGCCACGGCGAGCGCGTTGGTCGCCTGCCGGTCCACCCGCAGGTGGAGCGTGGCGAGCGAGCGGTGGGCCAGCCACGCCTCCATGGGGCCGGGGATGGCGCCGACGGTCTTCCGCCAGAGCCGGACCGAGGCGGCCAGCTCGGGGTCCCGGGTGGTGACGTAGCCCAGCAGTACGTCGCCGTGGCCGGTCAGGGCCTTGGTGCCACTGGCCACCGAGAAGTCCGCGCCCAGGGCCAGCGGGCGCTGGCCGAGCGGGGTGGCGAGCGTGTTGTCCACGGCGACCAGTGCGCCCTGGGCGTGCGCGGCGTCGGAGAGGTGGCGGATGTCGCAGACGTCCAGCCCCGGGTTGGAGGGGGTTTCCAGCCACAGCAGCTTGGCCCCGTCCAGCACCCGCAGTTGCGCGTCGCCGGCGGTGGGTGCGGTGCGCACCTCGATGCCGTAGCCGGTGAGCCGCTCCCGAAGCCGGGCGAGGAGGTTGTAGCCGTCGTCCGGGAGCACCACGGCGTCGCCCTGGCGCAGCTGGGAGAAGAGGACGGCGGAGATGGCGGCCATCCCGGAGGCGAAGACCACCGTCTCGGCCTCGGCGTCCGGGGACTCCAGTTCGCCCAGGGCCCGCTCCAGCAGCGTCCAGGTGGGGTTGGCGTCCCGGCCGTAGGTGTACGGGCCGGTGGCCGGGTCGTCGTCACCGTGCAGGTGGTAGTGGGCGGTGAAGACCGGCCCCGGGAGGGTGGGCCGGTACGTCTCGGGTTCGGGCAGTCCGGCCCGCACGGCCCTGGTTCCGTCGCCGTTCATGGGTCCTCCTCGGTGGCTGCTGTCGCCGTGGCCGTCGCCGTCGCCGTCACGGTCGTGGGGTGGTCGTGAGCGTCACGGTCGTGGCCGTGGTCGTGGTCGCTGCCGGAAGTCGTACCCGCCGCCCGGCGTCCTACCGGAACCGGCCGCCGGGCCGTCCCGCCGAGCCGTCCGCCCGGGCCGCCGGGCCGTCCGCCTGTCCCGCCGGGCCGTCCGCCGCGCCGACGGTGCCGCGGCGGACCGCCCGGAGACCGGACCGCCCCGGAGAACCGCCCGGAGAGCGCCCGGGACCGTCCGGAGAACGGACCGTACGGTGAACCGGCCCTGTGGTGAACAGGCCGTCCGGGAAGTGGACCCTCGGGGGCGGGACGTCCGGGGTGCCGGCGTCCGGGCCGAACCGGAATGGGCCGGAACGGGCGAGTATGCGCCGGAGTGAACAGGAACGAACCCGGTCGGGTGCCGGAACGGGCGGAACCGGCCGCGGGCGGGAACGGGCGGAACCGGCCGTGGGCCGGAACGGGTCACCGGGCGCCGCGTCCGGCGGGGGACCCCGCGGCACGGCACGGATTGCCGGTGCAACGACGCGGTACCGGTTGCCGTCGCAAAGGAAGGCGAGGGGGCGGGGCGGTCCGGCGCCGGGCCGTCGCCCCTGCCCGGGCTCAGTCCTTGTCGTCGGGGAGGACCACGTGCAGCGCCCAGGCGACAACCGAGATGATCACGCCGCCGACCAGCGCGGTGCCGAAGCCCTCCACATGGAAGGCGAGGTCGAACTTGTCGGCCAGCCAGGAGGTGAGCAGCAGCATCAGCGCGTTGATCACCAGCGTGATCAGGCCGAGCGTGAGGATGAACAGGGGCAGGGCGAGGAGTTTCACGATCGGCTTGACGATGGCGTTGACCACACCGAAGAGCAGCGCGACCAGGATCAGCGTGACCGTCTTGCGGCCGAACGAGGCGCCGGACAGCGTGATCTTGTCGAGCAGCCAGATGGCCACCGCCAGGGCTCCCGCGTTCGCGAGCGTCTTGACTACGAAATTCTTCATGCTGAGATCGTGGCAGACGAGATCGGCCGATCTAAGGGGACAGAGGCACAGATGAAGGCGTTCCGACTGGACGAGCTGGAGGCGGAGCGGGTCGCCAACGACGGCGCGTATCTGCAGTTCCTGCGGGAGCGGAACATGTCGGTCGGGCTGTACGCGCTGGACGCGGGCGCGACCGATCCGCAGCAGCCGCACCGCCAGGACGAGGTCTACCTGGTGGTGAGCGGGCGTGCCTCGATCACGGTCGGCCAGGAGACGACCCAGGTCGGGCGGGGCAGCGTGGTGTACGTGCCGGCCGGGGTGCCGCACAAGTTCCACCACATCAGCGAGGACCTGCGGGTGATGGTGGTCTTCTCCCCGCCGGAGAGCTGAGCCGCGAGCCGACGCCCGGCCGGCCGGGATCCGGGGGGACAGGGCCGGGCGGGGGACCGAGCGGCGGGCCGGGCGGGGTCGGAGGTGGTCCGCCGACGACCGGTGCGGCGCGGCCGGTGTGGGCGTTGGGCCGGTGCGGTGCGGTGCGGTGCGGTGTTGATCGCTACGGGCCGGTGCGGGCCGGTGGGGGCGAGTACCGGTGCGGTGACGGGCCGGGGGTGGTCCGGCCCGCCGGCCGGGGTCCCCGGGGCCCGGCGGCCCCGGAGCCGACCCGGGGTGCTCCGGTGCAGGTCGGGCGGGGGTTCCGGGGGCGGGCAGGAACGGCCGCTTCCGCACCGTTTCTCCGCCGTGGAGCGGAGGCGGGGGCGGGCGACCCGTAGGGGATCGGTCAGGGAAGGACAAGGGGTGCGAACCGCCCGGCGGGCCGGTGGACCGTCCTAGCATCGAAGAGGTGGGGGGCCGCCCGTCAGAGGGACGATCGAAGTCGTCCGGTGAGAAAGCAGGGACCGACAGTGGCCACGAAGAACATTTTCCGGGGTCTGCCGTGGTGGGTGACGTGGGTGCTGGTGCCGCTCCTGGTCCTCGCGGTCTTCGGCGGCCTGATCTTCTCCGTCCTGGGCTTCCTCGCCTGGCTGGCGTTCCGGGTGCTGCTGCTGGTGGCCCTGATCGCCGGTTTGATCTACGCCGTCCGGAAATTCACCTCTTCATCGTCTTCGTCCCGAGGTGACTGGTAAACGTAAGCGGTGCCCGGGGGCGGGTACGCCGCGTGAGCGACAAGGCGCACCCATCCCCGCCCTGAAGGCATTACTCCGGTTAAAGTGCGAGGCTCCGACGTCCTCCTCGGCGTCTGTCTCGCAAACACACCCCGGGGGTGCCTGTTGGCGGCAGCAAACGGGGGTGCGGCCTGTGAGCCCACCCTGATCACCTCGGTGCAGCGCGCCCTCCGGCTGCTGGAAGCCGCCGGGTCCCAGCCCGCCGGTGCTCCGGCGAAGCGACTCGCCCGGGCCGCCGGGCTGCCCCTGCCCACCGCCTACCACCTGCTCCGCACCCTGACCCACGAGGGCTATCTGCGCCGGGACAGCGGTGTGTTCCGGCTCGGGGAGGCGGCCGAGCGGCTGGGCCGGGCCGGTGCCCGCGCGTGCCACCGGGCCGCCCTCTCCCGCGCGCTGCGCGGGCTCGGCGAGGAGTTGGGGGTGGCTGTGTACTTCTCCGTGTACCGGGAAGGCGAAGTCGAGGTCGTCGCCATGGCCGACGGCCCGGATGTCCCCGCCGTCGAGGAGTGGGCCGACTTCCGGCGTACCGCGCACGCGCACGCCATCGGCCAGTGCCTGCTCGCCCAGCTCGGCGAACGGGACCGGGAGGACCACCTCTCCCGGCATCCGGTACAGGCCATCACGCCGTACTCGGTGCGGGACGCGGCCGACCTGCGGCGCCGGCTCGCCGGCCGGTGCCCGGCACAACCGGTGTACGAAAGACAGGAGTACGTACTGGGAACTGTCTGCGGCGCGTTTCCCGTCACGGCGGGTCCAGCGGCGGCCACGCTGGCGGTTTCCGTACCCTGCAGCAAAGCGGAACGACTCCGTCCAGCGATGGATTCGCTACGCTCCAGAGTCAACTACATCATCAGCCCTCTCTCGTTCTCTATCAGTATCTGAAAACACACTGCTTGTGGTCCGCCAGTGGTTGGCGGAGCATCTTGTCAAGGGGCCAGGGGGTTGAAACCTGGCCAATCCCAATCGATTCGGGGCGGCGAACGATGCGAGACATGCGCGACACAGTCCAGGCGGAAGTGACGATGTCCTTCGTGGTCTCCCAGGACCTGTCCTTCCGTATCCCGGTCGAGCTGGCGTACGACAGCAATGATCCGTACGCCGTCGAAATCACCTTCCATCTCCCGGGGGACGCCCCCGTGACCTGGGCCTTCGCCCGGGAGTTGCTGCTCGACGGACTCAGCCGGCCCAGCGGGGAGGGAGACGTGCACATCGCTCCCGCCGGCCCCGAGACGCTGGGCGGGAACTTCGGTTCCCCGCTGTGGGGCTCGCGGGCCGACGGCTCCCGGGGCCGGGGCGCGGGCGAGGTGGCCCAGGGCGTGTTCATCCAGCTCCAAGTGGGTGGGGAGCGCGCGCTGTTCCGGTCCGGTACCGCCCCCCTCGTGGCGTTCCTGGACCGGACCGACCGGCTGGTGCCGTTCGGTGAGGAGCGCGAGGTGGGCGACCCGGTGGCCGATCTCGACGCGGAGCTCGACCGCATCCTGGCCGAGGACCGGTACGCGGGCTGACGGGACCGCCCGGGGCCAACCGGGCGGTGCCGGGGGCCGGGGGGATGCAGAATCGGTCCGGCACGGCGGGTGCAGGGCGTTCACGGCGCGGACGGCGTGTAAGGCGCCTCCGGCGCGCCCCATGCGCCCGGGGCACGCGGCACGGCGCGTGCGTACGCGGCGGGTTGGTGCGTCGTGGGTCGGAGGTACGGCGTGGTGCCCGTGCGCGGTGGGCGTACGGCGGGCCGGGCGTGCGCGACCGGGCGTGCGGCGGGGCCGACGGCGCCGTGGACCGGACGGCCCGCGTCCGTGGCGGCGCGCGGTCCTGGTGTGACGCGCCCGCGCGCCTGTTGTGACGTGCCCGAAGTGACGCGTCCGGTGTGACGCGGGGCCCGTGAGGTGTGGCGCCGGTTCCGCCCCGGCGCCCGGTGCGGGTGCGTCCCGGTGCGGGGTGCCCGTGCGCCCGGCGCCCGGCTGTTCGCCAACCCCGCTCGCGCGCCCGTTCGCCCTCCCGGGGCGCCCGCCGTCCGTGCTTCTGACGCCCGTCCTGCCCGTCGCCGCCGCGCGCGTCCGCCCGCGCGCCAGGGGCCGTGGCGGAGCGGTCGTCAGCGCCCGCCCTTCGGTTTCGCCCTGCGCCGCCGGCTGCTGCCGCCGCCCACCCCGCGCCGGAGCACGCCCGCCCCGCCACCGGCCCGGCCGCCGGCGGCCCGGTTCCGCCTGCCGCTCCGGCGGGCCGGGCCGCCGGAGCGGGCCCGCCGGTCCCGGTGGCCGCCGGGGACCGGTCGGCGGAGACCACCAGCGCGGCGAGCGCGGTGGTCACCGGTACCGAGGCGACCAGCCCGATGCTCCCCACCAGGGTGCGGACGATCTCCTCCGCGACGAGTTCGCTGGTCGCCACCGTCGCCACGCCGCTGTCCGCGATGCTGAAGAGCAGCAGCAGCGGCAGTGACGCGCCCGCGTACGCCAGCACCAGGGTGTTGACCACCGAGGCGATGTGGTCCCGCCCGATGCGCATCGCCGAGGCGTAGAGCTTGCGCCACCCCGCCGTCGGATCGGCGTCCTTCAGCTCCCACACCGCGGAGGTCTGGGTCACCGTGACGTCGTCCAGCACACCGAGCGAACCGATGATCACGCCGGCCAGCAGCAGACCGCGGATCTCGATGTCCGGGTAGAGGCCGTGCACCAGCCCGGTCTGGTCGTCGGTGTTCCCGGTCAGCGCCGCCCAGCCGATGAACACCGAACCGAGCACCCCGATCAGCAGCAGGGACACCAAGGTGCCCAGGACCGCCACCGAGGTCCGCGCGGTGAGCCCGTGACACATGTACAGCGCGATCAGCATGATCGCGCTGCCTCCGATCACCGCCACGACCAGTGGGTTCGATCCCTGGAGGATGGCCGGGAGGATGAACGTGGTCAGCACCCCGAAGCTGATCGCCAGCGCCACCAGGGCGAAGACCCCGCGCAGCCGCCCGACCGCGACCACGGCGAGCGCGAACAGCCCGGCCAGCACCGCCATCGGGAACCCGCGGGCCACGTCGCTCACCGAGTACTGGAGGTTCTTCGGCGCCTTCGGCGCGTACGACAGCTTCAGCTCCTGGCCGGTGGAGTAGTGCCGGGAGGCGCTCGGCTGGACGATCTCGTCGAAGCGGTGCCCCTTGTCCTTGCCGGACGTCACCTCGATCGTGGTCCGTTCACACGGCTCGTCCTCCTCGGCGGGCGGGGCCGCGGCGCCCCCGCCGTCCCCGGGCGCCGGCGGCGGCTGCGGCTGGGCGTTGACGTCCGCGCAGTTCACCTCCTCGATCTCCACCACCCGCCCGGAGACGATCTGCCGGTCGAAGCCGATACCGCTGCGCTCCGGGCCGGCGCCGTCCGGGGTGCCGCCGGGCCACAGCACGATCAGCCCCACCACCACCGCGGCGGTGAAGGGGATGAGCACCGCGGCGATCACCTTCCGCAGCTGGGCGGAGACCGGCGTGGCCGGCCCGTGGCCGTGGCTGTGCCCGTGCCCGTGGCCGTGTCCATGACCGTGTCCGTGCTCGTGGCGGTGGGAAGGGCCGGGGCCCTCGCCGTGGGAAGCGCCCGGGGCGTGGCCGTGGGACGGGCCGGGGCCCGGGGCGTGACCGCGGGACGGGCCGGGGGCCGTACGGGGGTTGGGCCGGCCGCCCTGGGCGGGGCCGGGTTCCGCTCGGAGCCGGTTCCGGGTTCCGGTCCCCGGGCGGTCCCGGGAGGCCGGGACGCCCGGTCGTCCGCGGCCCCCCGGCGCCGGCCGGGCGGCACCGGAGCAGCACCGGGCGGCACCGGAGGGACACCGGGCGGCACGGGAGCGGAACCGGGCGGCACCGGGCCGGAACCGGGCGGCACCGCGGCGGGGCCGGGGACCGTACCGGGAGCCCGGTCGTGGTGCGGCCGTCGGGTGGGGCCGGGGCCGTACGACTCGTTCGGGCGGCGGTTCGCGTGGTCCTCAGGTGTGGGGGTCACGGCCCGATCATCGCAAGAGAACGCGGGCCCCCTGGCCAGCACGCCCGGACAACCGTTAGCCTCGTGCCACCTTTGCAATCGCGGGAGCTCGGAGCACCGGGCTGAGAGGGCGCTGACCTCCGTGAGGGCGACCGGCCGAGCCGGCACCCCGTCCACGGACACCGCTGCGCCGACCGCTGAACCTGTTACCGGGTAATGCCGGCGTAGGGAGTAGGTCTGATGACCGTTCAGGATGCGCACACGCCTGCCTCCAGCGGGGCCGAGCAGGTCGGCTGGCACAAGGACTACGTGGTCGGGTCCCGCCCCGACCTGCGGGTCCCGGTGCGGCGCGTGCACCTCACCAACGGCCGCGACGTGCGGCTTTACGACACCTCCGGCCCGTACACCGACCCCGCCGTGGAGACCGACGTGCGGCGCGGCCTCCCCCCGCTCCGGGAGAACTGGATCATCGGCCGGGGGGACACCGAGGAGTACGCCGGGCGCCCGGTGCGCCCGGAGGACGACGGGATCAAACACACCTCGCCCCGCGGCGGGCTGCGGAACCTCGACGCGGTCTTCCCCGGCCGTCCGAGGCAGCCCCGCCGCGGCCGGGGCGGGGCCGCGGTGACACAGCTGGCGTACGCCCGGCGCGGTGAGATCACCGCCGAGATGGAGTACGTGGCGCTGCGGGAGAACGTCTCGCCGGAGACGGTGCGCGAGGAGATCGCCGCCGGCCGCGCCGTCCTCCCGGCGAACATCAACCACCCGGAGATCGAGCCGATGATCATCGGCAAGAAGTTCCTGGTGAAGGTGAACGCCAACATCGGCAACTCCGCGGTCACCTCCTCCATCGAGGAGGAGGTGGAGAAGATGACCTGGGCCACCCGCTGGGGCGCCGACACGGTCATGGACCTGTCCACCGGCCGCAACATCCACACCACCCGCGAGTGGGTGCTGCGCAACTCCCCGGTGCCGATCGGCACCGTCCCGCTCTACCAGGCGCTGGAGAAGGTGGACGGCAAGGCCGAGGAGCTGACCTGGGAGATCTACAAGGACACCGTCATCGAGCAGGCCGAGCAGGGCGTGGACTACATGACCGTGCACGCCGGCGTGCTGCTGCGGTACGTCCCGCTGACCGCCCGCCGCAAGACCGGCATCGTCTCGCGCGGCGGCTCGATCATGGCCGCGTGGTGCCTGGCGCACCACAAGGAGAGCTTCCTGTACGAGAACTTCGAGGAGCTCTGCGAGATCCTCGCCGCGTACGACGTGACCTTCTCGCTCGGTGACGGGCTGCGGCCCGGGTCCATCGCGGACGCCAACGACGAGGCGCAGTTCGCGGAGTTGAAGACGCTCGGCGAGCTGAACCGGATCGCCAAGGCCCACCACGTGCAGACCATGATCGAAGGCCCGGGCCACGTCCCGATGCACAAGATCAAGGAGAACATCGACCTCCAGCAGGAGATCTGCGAGGAGGCGCCGTTCTACACCCTCGGCCCGCTCACCACCGATGTGGCGGCGGCCTACGACCACATCACCTCGGGCATCGGCGCGGCGATGATCGCCTGGTGGGGCACGGCGATGCTCTGCTACGTCACGCCCAAGGAGCACCTGGGCCTGCCCGACCGGGACGACGTGAAGACCGGTGTCATCACGTACAAGATCGCGGCGCACGCCGCGGACCTGGCCAAGGGACACCCGGGCGCCCAGGAGTGGGACGACGCGCTCTCCGACGCGCGGTTCGAGTTCCGCTGGGAGGACCAGTTCAACCTGGCACTCGACCCGGACACCGCCCGGTCCTTCCACGACGAGACACTGCCCGCCGAGCCGGCGAAGACCGCGCACTTCTGCTCCATGTGCGGACCGAAGTTCTGCTCGATGAAGATTTCCCAGGACATCCGCCGGCAGCACGGCGGGGAGATGGACGAGATCGAGGCCGGGATGGCGGAGAAGTCCCGGGAGTTCGCGGAGGCCGGCAACCGGGTCTACCTGCCCATCGCGGACTGACCCCGCGCGCCGCGCGCCGTCCCGCGCACGCTGCCCCGTCCGCCCGTCCGCCCGTCCGCCCGTCCGCCCGTCCGCCCGTCCCGCGCACGGCCGGCGCGCCCGTTCCCGTGCCGGCCGTGCGCCCACCGGCCCGCCGCGGGGCGCCGGCCGTACGCCCGTCACCCCGGTCCGGGTCCAGTCGGGTCCGGTCCGGGGCCGGACCCGGCCCGGCGGTCGGTCCGGGGCGTCCGGTCCGCGTCCCCGCCCGCCGGACCGGGAAGGACACCGGTGAGGCGCTCGGGAAACGTGTAGCCGGAACGGAGGCTCCCCGCGCACGGCTCCTGTGGCAGAGTCTGGGCCGAGCGCGGGGCGACCGGGGCGGCGGCGGGGCGACCGGGGTGAAGGGGGCGGAGTGGCGCGGGTGATCGACGGCCGCTTCGAGCTGCTGGCGCGGCTCGGGGGCGGCGGCATGGGACTGGTGTGGCGGGCACGGGACCTGGTGCTGCACCGGGAGGTGGCGGTCAAGGAGGTACGCCCGTCCGACCCCGGCCTCGTCGAGTACGACCCCGCGGCGGCGGACGCCCTGCGGTCCCGGGTGCTGCGCGAGGCCCGCGCACTGGCCCGGATCAGTCACCCCAACGTGGTGACGATCCACCACATCGTGGACGGCTCCGAGTACCCGTTCCCCTGGCTGGTCATGGAGCTGGTGACCGGCGGATCGCTCCACGACCGCCTCGCCGACGGGCCGCTCGGCCCCGCCGAGGCGGCGGACCTGGGCCGCGGGGTGCTGGCCGGACTGTGCGCGGCGCACGCGGCGGACATCCAGCACCGGGACATCAAACCGGCCAACATCCTGCTGCGTCCCGACGGGCGGCCCCTCCTCACCGACTTCGGCATCGCGGCCGTCCAGGGCTCCACCGCGCTCACGGCGGTGGGCGCGCTCATCGGCACCCCCGACTACATGGCACCCGAGCGGGTGGCGGGCGGGGAGGGCGGCCCCGCGGCCGACCTGTGGTCGCTCGCCCTGACGCTCTACGTCGCCGTCGAGGGGCGGAACCCGCTGCGCCGTGGCAACACCCTCGCCACCCTCGCCGCCGTCCTCGGTGAGGACGTGCCGCCACCGCGGAACGCCGGCCCGCTGACGGAGGCGCTGACCGCGGTGCTCGTCCGCGACCCGTCGTCCCGCCCGGACGCGGAGGCACTGGACCTGTTGCTGGCCCGCGCCGCGGGGGCCCCGGGACCGGGCGCCGTCGCCCCGGGGGCGCCGGCCGGGAAGGCCCCGTCCCCGGGTGCCGCAGCGCCCGGTCCGCCGGGCGGAAGCGAGCCGGGTCCGGGTGCCGTGGTGCCGGGCCAGCCGGCCGGGAACACGCCGGGGGGCGGTGCCCCGCCGAGGGGCGCACCGGGTGCCGCGGCGTCCGGTCCACCGACGGCCGCGGGTCCGGGACCGGGGTCCGCACCCCGGGCCGCGCCCGCCCCCGTCGCACCCGGTTTCGGGCCCGCGCCGGGTATGCCGGGCGTACCGGCAGGGACCCCGTCCGGTTTGGCGACCCCGTCCGGCACCGGATCCCGGTCCGGCCCGGGGTTCCCGTCCGGCACCGGGTTCCCGTCCGGCCCGGGGACGCCGCCCCCGGGCGGGCGGCCGGGCCCGGCGCCGGACGGACCCGTGGCGGGCCCCGCGCCGACCGGCCCCGCGCCGTCCGCCGCGGCGGGGTTCCCGGGCGCCGGGGCCCCGCCGGCCGTCGCCCCCGCACCGGTCTCCGTCCCACTGCCGTACCCGGCCCCCGAAGCCCTCCGGCGGCCGCCCGCACCGGCCCGCCGCCGGAGGGTGTGGCTCTCCGCGGCCGCCCTCGGCGCGGTGGCGCTCGCCGGCACCCTGGTGTGGTCGCTGCTGCCGTCCGGCTCCGACCCGTCCGGTTCCGACCCGGGCGGCAAGGGCCGGGCCGACCAGGGACGGGAGTCGCCCGCCGGGACGGAGGGGACCGACACCGGTGGCGGAAAGGGGGACGGCCCGGAGCAGCCCGGCGGGAAGAAGATCACCATCGGGGTCAAGGCCGACCAGCCCGGCCTGTCGGTCAAGGGCACGGACGGCAGCTACGCGGGATTCGAGGTGGACACCGCCACCTATGTGGCCGAGTCGCTCGGGTACCGCCCCGAGAACATCGAGTGGCGGCCGGTGACCAGCGCCCAGCGCGAGACGATGCTGCAGAACGGCACCGTGGACTTCCTGGTCGCGACGTACACCATCACCCAGGACCGGACCCGGCGGGTGGACTTCGCCGGCCCCTATCTGGTGGCGCACCAGGACGTGCTGCTGCGGGCCGACGACACGGCCGTGCGGTCCGCCGCCGACCTCAACGGCAGAAAGGTCTGCTCGGTCCTCGGGAGCACTCCCGCGCGGAACCTCAAGGCGACGGTGGCGCCGGAGGCGGAACTCCAGGAGCTGAGCAGCCTCAACAGCTGTCTGACCGAGTTGCGCAACGGCGCGGTGGACGCCGTCACCACGGACGACGCGATCCTCGCCGGCCTCGCCGCCCGGGAGCGCGGCACCTTCCGACTCGGCGGGTTCGGCCTCAGCGAGGAGCGGTACGCCATCGGCGTGCGGAAGGGCAGCCCGCTCAAGAAGAAGATCTCGGACGCGCTGGAGAAGATGGTGCGCGACGGCAGCTGGGAGAGGGCGCTGCGCAAGAACCTGCCGGGGCTGGACGCCGAAGCCCCCACCGTGTCGTGACCCGGCCGGTGGACCGGTCCCCGGCCGTCGCGCGCCGCTCCCGGCCCGGCCGCCCGGCGCCCCGCCGCTCCCGCCGTCGTCGGCGTCAGCGGCGGGGCGGCAGTTCGGCCACGTACACCGGCACGCCCTCCGGGGTCAGACCGCTCTGCCGGATGCAGCGGTGCTTCTGCAGGAAGCGCAGACAGGCGTGGACGCGCTGCACGGTCAGGCCGGTCCGCGCCGCCAGGTCCTCCGGCGCGGGGCTCACCCGGCCGGTCTCCGCCAGGGCGGGCAGCAGGGTGACGGCCACCGCCCAGACGTCCTCGGTGATGCGCAGCCGCGCCTTCCACTGCGCGAAGAGATCCTCGGTCCGCAGCCGCAGGGCCCGTGGGTCGGGACGGTCGTCGCCGCCGCCGGAATCCGGCCGGCACCCGGTGCCGGGCATGCTCCGGGCCATGGCCGTGCAGGCCTGCTCCACGCGGCGCAGCGCGTCCCGCACCTCGGCCCGGAAGCGCGCGTCCCGCGCCTCCATCCGCGCGAGCGCCGCCGCGATGTCATCGGCCTCGTCGGCCGGGGCCGGGACGGACCCTGATCGCCGACGCGGCACGGGGTCCGGCGGTTCCGGTGGTTCCAGCGCGTAGGAGCCGGTTCGCTGGAGGGTGGATATCACCTCCGAGACCCACTCCTTGAACGGGCGGCAAGAGGGTTTGGTACAGCCGTTGACGAGGAGGACCAGTCCCTGGAGATCGATCATCTGCAAGTCTCGACGCCACTGTCTACCTGCGGGAACGCCCAGACTGTGACGTCCAGTCACAGTCTCCAGAATTTCTCGGTGGGCCTCCGGCACATGGTCCAGCAGCGCCTTCCGGGTCGTGGTGTACCCGAGTTGCCGGCAGACATCGGCGGCGGGAAACCAGTGCTCCCCGTCGGGCAGCGTCAGCCGCCGCACCCGCGCACCCGTCGCCGCGTACACGAAGTCGCTGACGTCCAGTGCGTCGCGCCGGGCCGCAGGGGGCCGCGGCAATCCGTATGCGCTCATCCGGCGAATCACCTCCGCTCGGGAGCGTAGGCACGGGCCACGGCGAAGACGGCGGCTCCGAACGGCAGTTCACCCGATAGGTGATATGAATGGATCACTCCGTTCCGGTTGTCGCCGCCCTCCCGACCGGCGTACGGCACTGCCGGCGGGCCGCCGGAGCGCACCCGGGCGTCCCGGTGCGGCCGGCGGACGCGGCCCGCGGCACCCCCGCTCGGCGCGCCGCCCGGCATCGCCAGGCACCGACGGGGATCCGGATTCGCCGGCACCGGCCCGGAACAGGTCCGGCACCGCCCGGCATCCGTACCGCCGGCACATCCACCGGCACATCCACCGGCACACCACGCGTCCGGACCGGCATGCTCTCCGGCGGGCGCCGGCCGGCCCCCGCGCCGCGGCGGACGGTCAGGCCGGCAGCGGCAGTTGGACGACCAGGAGCTTGCCGGCCATGGTGACGCCGCCGTCCATGGCGATGGCGAGGTCGTCGGCGTAGACGTGCGGGCCCTCCACCGGCGGCGCGCCGCCGTCCTCGCCGTCCTCGGAGCCGACCTCTCCCAGCAGGTACGGGATGGGGCTGTGGCCGTGCACGATGCGCTGCCCGCCGTAGGTCTGGAGCAGTTCCCGCACCGCCATCGGCCCGGCCTCCTCGTCGCGGAAGGCGAAGCGCTTGGTGAACTTGCGGAACAGGTCCCAGCACTCGTCGGCGTCGCTGCGCTGCAGCGCCTCGGTCACCGCGTCGTTGACCGCCTCGATGGAGTCGCCGTACTCCAGGTAGGCGGTGGTGTCGGAGTGCACCAGCAGGTGCCCGTCCTCCTCGGCCATCGCGTCGAGCCGGGACATCCACTGCAGGTGGTGGTCCTGGAGCCGCTCCATGTCGGTGCGCTGGCCGCCGTTGAGCAGCCAGGCGGCCTGGAAGGAGGCGGTGCCCGCGCCGGAGCTGACCGGGGTGTCGCCGAACCGCTTGGCGCCGATCAGCAGCAGCTCGTGGTTGCCCATCAGGGCCTTGCAGTAGCCGCCGGCGGCGGCGGCCTGGGCGGAGAGCTGCATCACCAGGTCGATGACGCCGATGCCGTCCGGGCCGCGGTCGGTGAAGTCGCCGAGGAACCACAGCCGGGTGTTCCCCGCCGACCAATTGCCGTCGGCGTCGACGAGCCCCTCGGCGGCGAGCGCCGCGAGCAGTTCGTCGAGGTAGCCGTGCACGTCGCCGACGACGTAGAGCGGGCCGGGGCCGGTGGGCGCGTCACCGGTGCGGGCCGGGTCGGGCACGGGGGTGAGGGTCACGGTGGGCCGGTCCTCCGGCGGCACCAGCGGGCGGTCCACCATGGTGTGACCGGGACCCATCGCCGGGAGGCTGCGCTCGGTCGGGGTGTACTCGGGGAGGTCGGGGACCTCGGCGGGGGGGTGGGCGGCTGGGCGGAGGTGGCGGCCGGCCGCGGGGTGGCGTAGGGGCGTGCGCGTACCGGGGGAGGACCGGGCGGCGTGGCGTAGCCGGGCCCGGGCGGCACCGCCGCCGTGGTCCGTGCCGTGGGTCCTTGACCGGCCCCCTGAGTCATCGACCCCTCCACCATCGCGCTCCCGTGCACCTATGAGGACCGTGCCTGGTCGAGGGCGGTTCCCCGGTGTCATCCGCCCATCATAGGAACGACGGTCCGGGCTTGTGACGCACCAGGGTGCCGTCAATCGGGACCAGGCTCCACTCCGCCGGTCATTTCTCCTGGATTGACCGGGTCGCGGTGCGGCACAGACTACCGACGCCGGGGCGCCGGGGGCGGTTCAGCCCCGGGTGGGACCGCGTGGCGGGCTGACCGTGGTGCGCGGTGGCCGCCGCTGCGAGGAGGTCCGCACCATCAGCTCGGTCGGTATCACCCGCTCCACCGGGCGGCCCGCGTCGTGGCCCTCGATGGCGTCGATCAGCAGCTGCACCACGGCGGTGCCGATCCGGCGGGGTTTGAGGGAGAGGGTGGTGATCGGCGGGTCGGTGGCCGCGTAGACGGCCGACTCGCTGCAGCAGACCAGCAGCAGGTCGTCGGGGACGCGCAGGCCGTAGCGGCGGGCGGCGGCCAGCAGGTCCGTGCCGTTGGGGTCGAAGAGGCCGTAGACCGCGTCCGGCCGGTCCGGGCGGGCCAGTAACCGGTCCGCGGCGACGGCCCCGGCGCACGGGTCGTGGGCCGGGTACTCCTCGTACACCGGGTCCTGGCCGACCCGCTCGCACCACTTGAGGTACGCGGCGGTGGACAGCCGGGTGTAGGTGTCGGTGGTGGTCCCGGTGAGCAGGCCGACCCGGCGGGCGCCGGCCTCGGCCAGGTGCTCCAGCAGATCGGTGACGGCGGCCTCGTGGTCGTTGTCCACCCAGGCGGTGACCGGCAGGGCGCCCGCCGGGCGGCCGTCGCTGACCACCGGGATGCCCTGCCGGAGCAGCTCGGCGACGACCGGGTCCTGGTCGGACGGGTCGATCACCACGGTGCCGTCCAGGGCGACGTTGGACCACACGTCGTGGCGGGAGGTGGCGGGCAGGATGACGAGCGCGTACCCGCGGGCGAGGGCGGCCGAGGTGGCGGCCCGCGCCATCTCGGCGAAGTACGCGAACTCGGTGAAGGTGAACGGTTCGTCGCCGTAGGTGGTCACGGTGAGACCGATCAGGCCGGATTTCCCGGTGCGGAGCGTGCGGGCGGCGGCGGACGGCCGGTAGCCGAGCCGCTCGGCGACCTCGCGGACGTGGCGGCGCGTGGCGTCCGGTAGCCGGCCCTTGCCGTTGAGGGCGTCGGAGACAGTCGTGATGGAGACGCCGGCCGCGGCGGCAACGTCCCGGATGCCCGCCCGCCCCAACCGGCGGCTGGTGGGGCCGCTCACCTGGTGCTTCCCTGCTGCTGTCATGGCGTGCCGATAGTAGGGCTCCGGTGGCACCCCTGACGGGTACAACGAAAAGGGGTCGGCAGGCACGATTCTGCAAGAGCGGAAACGACTCTGCCCCTTGGAAACAAAGGAAGTTGGGAGCAGCAGGAGGACTCTGCGGGCCCATGACATATCTACGCCTGTCGATTGGCCCAGGTTTCGAAGAGGTCTCAACTCACCTGTACGAGGGATGCGCGCCAAGGCGCTCGCCACCAGCGCGTGGCATATCACGGCGCGCTCCCCCGGCGGGGAGGCCGCCGGCGCCCCACGGGTCCGCTCCGGACCGCCCACGCCTTACGGCGACCGGGCCAATCCTCTTAAGGTGTGCAGTATTGATGAGCACGGACGGTCGAGGAGGACCCGCGGTGTCCGAGAAGAGCCCCAAGCTGCGTGCCGCACTGGACGGCATTCCCACCTACCGGCCGGGGAAGCCCGCCGCGGCGGGCGGCCCGGCCGCCTTCAAACTGTCCTCCAACGAGAACCCCTACCCGCCGCTGCCGGGGGTGCTGGAGAGCGCCACCCGGGCCGCCGCGTCGTTCAACCGCTACCCCGACATGGCCTGCACCGCGCTGATGGCGGAGCTGTCCGAGCGGTTCGACGTGCCGGTGGAGCACCTGGCGACCGGGACCGGCTCGGTGGGCATCGCCCAGCAGCTGGTGCAGTCCACCGCCGGACCGGGGGACGAGGTGATGTACGCCTGGCGGTCCTTCGAGGCCTACCCGATCGTCACGCAGGTGGCCGGGGCCACCTCGGTGCAGGTGCCGCTGGACGAGCACGAGGGCCACGACCTGGAGGCGATGGCCGCCGCGATCACCGACCGCACCCGGCTGATCTTCGTCTGCAACCCGAACAACCCCACCGGCACCGCGATCCGCCGCGCCGAGCTGGAGCGTTTCCTGGACCGGGTGCCCGCCGACGTGCTGGTGGTGGTCGACGAGGCGTACCGGGAGTTCATCCGCGACGAGCAGGTGCCGGACGGCATCGAGCTCTACCGGGACCGGCCGAACGTCTGCGTGCTGCGCACCTTCTCCAAGGCGTACGGCCTGGCCGGGCTGCGGGTCGGCTTCGCGGTGGCGCACGAGCCGGTGGCGGCGGCGCTGCGCAAGACGGCGGTGCCGTTCGGCGTGAGCCAGCTCGCCCAGGACGCCGCGGTGGCCTCGCTGCGCAGCGAGGACCTGCTGCGCGAGCGGGTGGAGGCCCTGGTGGCCGAGCGGGCCCGGGTCTCGGCGGCGCTCACCGCGCAGGGCTGGACGGTGCCGGACTCGCAGGCGAACTTCGTCTGGCTGCGGCTGGGGGAGCGCACCCAGGACTTCGCCGCCGCCTGTGAGAAGGCCGGCGTGATCGTCCGGCCGTACGGGGACGAGGGCGTGCGGATCTCCATCGGCGAGGTGGAGGGCAACGACCTGTTCCTCCGGGCCGCGGAGGAGTTCCGGGCCGGCCTGTGACGCGCCGGCCCCACCGGTGACGCGCCGGGCCCGTGAGGTGTCCGCCCCGCGGTGACGCACCGGACCCGTGACGCGTCGTCCCATGGTGACGCGCCGGCTGTCGCATCCGCCCCGCGGTGACGCGCCGGGCCCGTGGTGCGTCGGCCCCGGTCGTGACGCCGGGACGCCACGCGGTGACGCGGAGGCGGGGCCGGCCCCCCCTTAACGGCCCCGCCGGGCGCTCCGCCGGCGGGGCCGTTCCGCGTCGTACGGCGCCCGCCCCGCGGGGCCGGCCCCCGTATCCCCGCGCGGTGCGAGTTGGGTATCCGCGCGGTGCCGGCCGTGGCTGCGCGGTGCGGGTTCGGTATCCCGACGGTGCCGGCCGTGGCTGCGTGGTGCGGGTTACGCATCGCGCGGCGGGGGCGTTCCGGTTCCGTTCGTGGGGTTCCGCTTGTGCCGTCGCCGGGGTGCCGCTGCCGGTGCGTCCCGGACGCCGGAGGGCTCCGCCCGGCGGGGCCGCCGCGCCCCGTGAGGCCGCCCGGCGGGGCGTAGGCGATCCGGCCAGGGGCGGACCGGGCCCATGGCCGGCCGGTGGCCGAAACACCCGGGTCCAAACGCGCAGCTTCTCACAACTGACCACTTTCGCCCCCTCCCACCCCCCGGTAGGAGGGTCCGAAAACGTGTGCGCCATAATTGCTTGTGAATGTGAACGCGTTCACAAGCGATGGCGATTTCTGTCGCTTTGTGGGGGAGCAACCGCGGAGGGGTCTGTGGCTGCGGCCACGCTGCGAGCACGACGGTAAGGAGAACGACGTGGATCTGGCTCTGGCGCCGGAGACACTGGCGCGATGGCAGTTCGGCATCACGACCGTCTACCACTTTCTCTTCGTTCCGCTGACCATCAGCCTGGCCGCGTTCACCGCGGGCATGGAGACGGCCTGGGTACGGACCGGCAAGGAGAAGTACTTCCACGCCACCAAGTTCTGGGGAAAGCTCTTCCTGATCAACATCGCGATGGGGGTGGTCACCGGCATCGTGCAGGAGTTCCAGTTCGGCATGAACTGGTCGGACTACTCCCGCTTCGTCGGTGATGTCTTCGGTGCCCCGCTCGCGATGGAGGCGCTCATCGCCTTCTTCTTCGAGTCCACCTTCATCGGCCTGTGGATCTTCGGCTGGGACAAGCTGCCGAAGAAGCTCCACTGCGCCTGCATCTGGATCGTCGCCGTCGGCACGGTCCTGTCCTCGTACTTCATCCTGGCCGCCAACTCCTGGATGCAGCACCCGGTCGGCTACACGATCGACGAGGCCACCGGGAAGGCGCAGCTCACCGACATCTGGGCGGTGCTCACCCAGAACACCACCCTGGTCGTGGTCTTCCACACCCTCACCGCCGCCTTCCTCACCGGCGCCGCCTTCGTCGTCGGCATCGCCTCCTTCCACCTGTGGCGCGCCAAGCGGGCCCAGGACCGGGGCGAGGAGCTGACCGACCGGCGCCGCAAGCAGATCGGCGCGATGCGCTCCTCGCTCCGCACCGGCCTGGTGCTGGCGGTGATCGCCGGCGCGGGCACCGCGCTCAGCGGCGACTCCCTGGGCAAGGTGATGTTCGAGCAGCAGCCGATGAAGATGGCCGCCGCCGAGGCGCTGTGGGAGACCGAGTCCCCGGCCCCGTTCGCGATCTTCGCGGTCGGTGACGTGGACGAGGGGCACAACAGCACCGAGCTGGAGATCCCCGGCGTCCTGTCCTTCCTCGCCCACAACAACTTCACCGACCCGGTGCCCGGCATCAACGACATCGCCGAGCGTCAGGCCGAGCTGTACGGCGGGGAGCCCGAGGACTACATCCCCGACATCTTCATGGCCTTCTGGGGCTTCCGGCTGATGATCGGCTTCGGCATGACCTCGTTCCTCGCCGGACTGGTCGGCCTGTGGACCACCCGCCGCAAGCGGTGGCTGGCACCGGAGTACCGCACCGGCGAGGAGGAGGTGCCGCGGCTGATGCTCACCCGCACCCGCGAGCTGAACCCCTTCCTCACCCGCTGGTCCTGGCGGATCGGCATCCTCACCATGGGCTTCCCGCTGATCGCCAACTCGTTCGGCTGGATCTTCACCGAGATGGGCCGCCAGCCGTGGGCGGTGTACGGGCTGATGAAGACCGGCGACGCCGTCTCCCCCGGTGTCAGCACCACCGAGGTCATCGTCTCGATGTCCGTCTTCACCCTGCTGTACGGGGTGCTCGCGGTGATCGAGGTACGGCTGCTGGCCAAGTACGCCAAGGCGGGCCCGGACGTGTCCGAGCGGCCGCCGGCCACCGACCCGAAGCTGCGGCTGCCCTCCGGCCCGCCGTCGGGCACCCCCGGCGGGGACCCGGCCGGCGCGGACGCCGACAAGCCGCTGACCTTCGCGTACTGACCGGCCGCAGAGGAGATCGAGGACCATGCACCTGCACGACATCTGGTTCCTGCTCATCGCCGTCCTGTGGATCGGCTACTTCTTCCTGGAGGGCTTCGACTTCGGCATCGGCGTGCTCACCCGCACGCTGGCGAAGGACCGCACCGAACGCCGGGTCCTGATCAACACCATCGGTCCGGTGTGGGACGGCAACGAGGTCTGGCTGCTGACCGCCGGCGGCGCCACCTTCGCCGCCTTCCCGGACTGGTACGCCACCCTCTTCAGCGGCTTCTACCTGCCGCTGCTGGCCATCCTGGTGTGCCTGATCGTGCGCGGCGTCGCCTTCGAGTACCGGCACAAGCGGCCCGAGGAGCGGTGGCAGCGCAACTGGGAACACGCGATCTTCTGGTGCTCGCTGATCCCGGCGTTCCTGTGGGGTGTGGCGTTCGCCAACATCGTGCGCGGGGTGCCGATCGGACCGGACAAGAACTACGCCGGTGACGTGACCGACCTGCTCGGCCCGTACGCGCTGCTCGGCGGCGCGGTCACGCTGGTGCTGTTCACCTTCCACGGCGCGGTGTTCGCGGCGCTGAAGACGGTCGGCGACATCCGGGTCCGGGCCCGGCGCCAGGCGATGGGGCTGGGCGCCGCGGCGGCGGTGCTGGCGGTGGCGTTCCTCGGCTGGACCCAGGCCGAGCACGGCGACGCGGGCAGCCTGGCGGCGCTGTGCGTCGCGGTGGCCGCGCTGCTCGCCGCGCTGGCGGCCAACGCCCGCGGCCGGGAGGGCTGGGCGTTCGCGTTCTCCGGGGTCACCATCGCGGCGGCCGTGGCGATGCTCTTCCTCGCGCTCTTCCCCGACGTCATGCCCTCCACGCTCGACCCGCGGTGGAACCTGACCGCCGAGAACGCGGCGTCCGGTCCGTACACCCTCAAGATCATGACCTGGGTGGCGGCCTTCATGACACCGCTGGTGATCGCCTACCAGGCGTGGACCTACTGGGTGTTCCGCAAGCGGATCGGCACCCAGCACATCCCCGCCGGGCACTGAGGAGGGCGGCGCGGTGAAGCCGGTGGACCCCCGTCTGCTCCGTCACGCCCGGGCCACCCGCGGCTTCCTCGCCGCGTCGGTGGCGCTCGGGCTGGCCGGTGCCGGGCTCGTCGTCGCCCAGGCCACGCTCATCGCCCAGGTGGTGGTCGGCGCCTTCGAGCAGGGGCGGGGCCCGGGTGAGCTGGTCACCCCGCTGGTGTGGCTGGCGGCGGTGTCCGCCGGCCGCGCGGCGGTCTCCTGGCTCACCGAACTCGCCGCGCACCGCACCAGCGCCGCGGTCAAGTCCGAGCTGCGGATGCGGCTGCTGACCCGGGCGACCCGGCTCGGCGGAGGCCGGCCGGGTGGGGGCGGGCCGGGAGATGAGCGGTCGGTCCCGGGCCGGTCCACCGGGGGACCGTCGTGGTGCCGGTGGCGGTGCCGGCGGTGAGGGTGCCGCGGCGGGGGCGCGTCCGTCCCCGGCGGCGGCGCTCCGGCGGGGGGTGGGGCCGTGGCGGACGGTCGGGGGTGGGACACCGGGGAGCTGACCACCCTGGCGACCCGCGGTGTCGACGCGCTGGACGACTACTTCGCCCGCTACCTGCCGCAGCTGGGCCTCGCCGTGGTGGTGCCGTGTGCGGTGCTCGCCCGGATCGTCACCGCCGACTGGGTCTCCGCGCTGATCATCGCGGCCACCCTGCCGCTGATCCCGCTGTTCATGGTGCTCATCGGCTGGGCCACCCAGAGCCGCATGGACCGGCAGTGGCGGCTGCTCACCCAGCTCTCCGGCCACTTCCTCGACGTGGTGGCCGGACTGCCCACGCTCAAGATCTTCGGCCGGGCCCGGGCCCAGGCCGCTTCCATCAGGGAGATCACCGCCGACCACCGGCGGGCCACCCTGCGCACGCTGCGGCTGGCCTTCCTCTCCTCCTTCGCGCTGGAACTGCTCGCCACCCTCTCGGTGGCGCTGGTGGCCGTCGGCATCGGGATGCGGCTGGTCCACGGCGACCTCGACCTCGCCACCGGACTGGTGGTGCTGATCCTCGCGCCGGAGGCGTACCTGCCGCTGCGCCAGGTGGGCGCCCACTACCACGCGGCGGCGGAGGGGCTCGCGGCCGCGGACCGGGTGTTCGCGGTGATCGGGGACGGGGACGGAGACGTGCCCGGGGCCTCCGGCGGGATCGGGGGTTCCGGTGGGGACGGTCCCGGCGGGAACGGCGGTGAGGCGCGGTTGCCGGGTCCCGGCGGGGTGGTGCTCGCGGTCGAGGGGGTGGAGGTGGTGCGTCCGGGCCGTACCGGACCCGCCCTGGCCGCCACGTCCTTCACCGTGCGCGCCGGCGAGACGGTGGCCCTGGTCGGGCCCAGCGGGAGCGGGAAGAGCACCCTGCTCGACACCGTTCTCGGCCTGGTCCCGCCCACCCGGGGCCGGGTGCTGGTCGGGGGCGCGGACCTGGCGGACCTGCGGCCGGAGAGCTGGTGGCGACAGGTGGCGTGGGTCCCCCAGCGCCCGTACCTGTTCGCCGGCACGGTCGCCGAGAACGTCCGGCTGGCCCGGCCGGACGCGGACGACGCGGCGGTACGGGAGGCCCTGCGGGCGGCCGGCGCGCTGGAGTTCACCGAGGCGCTCCCGGGCGGCACCGAGGCGGTGCTCGGGGAGGGCGGCGGTGGCCTCTCCGCCGGACAGCGGCAGCGGCTCGCGCTGGCCCGGGCGTTCCTGGCGGACCGTCCGGTGCTGCTGCTGGACGAGCCGACGGCGAGCCTGGACGGGGCGACCGAGGCCGCCGTGGTGGACGCGGTCCGGCGGCTCGCGGCCGGCCGTACGGTGCTGCTCGTCGTCCACCGCCCGGCCCTGCTGGCGGTCGCCGACCGGGTGATCACCATCGGCGGGCCGGTGGACGGGGGAGGGCCGGGCGCGGCGGATGAGGCGGTGCCGCCGGCCCCGGCGGCTACAGGGGCTGCCGGTTTCCGTTCCGGTTCCGGCCCCGGGGGTACGGGCCGGCCGGTTTCCGTTCCGGTTCCGGCCCCGGGGGGCGGTGGGCGGTCCGCTGCGGCCGGTGGTGGACTGCCGGTCATCGGGGCGGGCGGCGGTGGGCCGGCTACGGCCGTCACGGGCCCGGACCCGGACCCGGTGCAGGACCTGGGCCCGGTCCCGGTGCCGTATCTGGACTCGGACCCGGTCTCGGTCCCGGCCGGCGGGGACCCGCCGGCTCCGGCCGGCCGTGGTCCGGTGGGCCGTGGTCGGGTGGGGGACGGTGTGCGGGGTCCGGCCGGGGAACCGGCGCCGGTGGGCGACGGTGGCGCGGTGCCGGACCAGGCGTCGGTGCCGCTGGGCGACGGTGTGCGGGGACCGGTGCCGGTGGAGGAGGAGAGGGGTGTGCCGGGTACGGGGGCGGGGGCGCCGCCGGTCGCCGTGCCGCCCGGCCCGGACGCGCGCCGGCGGGCGTCGGGCGGCGTGGACGCGTCCCCGGGGGCGCTGCTCCCGCTCCGGCGGGAGGCCACCCGCTTCGCGCTCGCGCTGCTGCTCGGCAGCCTGGCGCTGGGCAGCGCGGTGGGACTGATGGCCGTCTCCGGCTGGCTGATCTCCCGCGCGTCCGAACAGCCCCCCGTCCTTCACCTCATGGTGGCCGTGACCGCGACCCGCGCGTTCGGCATCGGCCGTGCCGTCTTCCGGTACGCCGAACGCCTGGTGTCCCACGACGCCGCGCTGCGGGTGCTGGCCGGGACGCGGGTGGCCGTGTACCGGCGGCTGGAGCGGCTGGCGCCGGCCGGGCTGCGCGACACCCGGCGCGGGGATCTGCTGGCCCGGGTGGTCGGGGACGTGGACGCCCTCCAGGACCACGTGCTGCGCTGGCTGCTGCCGGTGGGCTCGGCGGTGGTGGTCGGCGGTGCCTCGGTCGCCTTCACCGGGTGGCTGCTGCCGGAGGCCGGGCTGGTGCTGGCGGCCGGACTGCTCACCGCCGGTGTGGTGGTGCCGGCGGTCTCCGGGGCGGTCGCCCGGCGGGCGGAACGCCGGCTGGCCCCCGCCCGCGGCGCGCTGAGCACCGAGGTGGTGGACCTGCTCGCCGGTACCGCGGAACTGACGGTCGCCGGGGCGCTGCCGCGCCGACTGGCGGCGGTGCGCCGCGCCGACCGTATCCTCACCGGGATCGCGCGCCGCGCCGCCGCCGCCACCGCGACCGGTGCGGGGCTGTCCGCCCTGGTCTGCGGGCTGACCGTGACGGCCGCCGCCTGGGCCGGGTCGGCGGCGGTCGCCGACGGACGGCTGTCCGGGGTGTGGCTGGCGGCCGTGGTGCTCACCCCGCTCGCCGCGTTCGAGGCGGTCGCCGGGCTGCCGGTGGCGGTGCAGTACCGGCAGCGGGTGCGCCGGTCCGCGCAGCGCGTGGACGAGGTGCTGAACGCCCCCGAGCCGGTGGTGGACGGCACCGAACCGGCCCCCGCGTCGCCGTTCCCGCTGGTCGTCGAGGGCCTGACCGCCCGCTACCCGGGCGCCGCCACCCCGGCGCTGCGGGACTTCCGGCTGCGGCTGACGGCCGGCCGGCGGGTGGCGGTGGTCGGTGCGTCGGGCGCGGGCAAGACGACGGTGGCCCAGGTGCTGCTGCGCTTCCTGGACGCCGAGTCCGGTACGTACACCCTCGCCGGCCGGGACGCCACCGCGCTGACCGGGGAGGGGGTGCGGCGCCTGGTCGGCCTGTGCGCGCAGGACGCCCACCTGTTCCACACCTCGCTCCGCGAGAACCTGCGGCTGGCGCTGCCCGCTCCCGCGGCGCAGCCGTCGGGGGCAGGGGTCCAGGGGCTGCCGGGGGCGGCGGGGGGCAGCGCATCGGTCGGGTCCGGTACTGCGGCCGGGGACGCCGGGGCGACCGGTGCCGGTGGGGCCGGCGGGACGGCCGGGGCCCGCTCCCCGGCCGTGGACGGCGGCACGGAGGACGAGCGGCTGCGGGCCGCTCTGCGCGCGGCCCGGCTGCTGGAGTGGGTGGACGGGCTGCCGCAGGGGCTGGACACGCCGGTCGGGGAGTTCGGCGCCCGGCTGTCGGGCGGGCAGCGGCAGCGGCTCGCGCTGGCCCGGGCCCTCCTCGCCGACTTCCCGGTCCTCGTCCTGGACGAGCCGGCCGAGCACCTGGACACCGCGACCGCCGACGCGCTCACCGCGGACCTGCTGGCGGCCACCGAGGGGCGGACCACCGTGCTCATCACCCACCGGCTCGCGGGGCTGGCCGGCGGCGCGGTGGACGAGGTGATCGTGCTCGCCGCCGGACGCGTCGTCCAGCAGGGCCGGTACGAGGAACTGGCGGCCACCGACGGCCCCTTCCGGGAGATGCTCGCCCGCGAGCACCTCGTGGAAGCGGCGGCCCGCGCCGCCACGGGCGCGGCGCAGGCCGCCGGAGGTACGGCGCGGGGCGCCGTGGGCATGGTGGACGTGGACGTGGCGGACACGGGCGGCGCCGCCGCGGGTCCGGCAGGCCCGGTGTCGGGCGGCCCGGGGACGGGGGGTCCGGTCTCGGACGATCCGGTGATGGCGGGCCGGGTGGCGGCAGGCCCCGCGGTGGGCGGGCCCGCGGTGACCGGGCCGGAGTGAACGGTTCGCGAGGTACGGCGGACGGCCCCGGTCGCGCCCGGGGCGGACGGCCGGTCCGGTCCGGTGCGGCCACCGACGCCGCGGAACGCGGTGTCGGGGGCGGCGGGCAGGGCTCCCGGGGTGGGGTAGCGACGCGGGGGAGGCGGGTTCACGGGATGCGGTGCCGGCGCGGCGGGCGGCCCGGTGGCATGCGGCGAGGTGGCGGTGCGCCCGGGCGCGGGAGGCCGCGGATGGTGGCGAGCTGGTGGAACGTCCGGCTCCGTGTGGTGGCGAGGTGGCGGGCGGCGCGTCGCGGACGACCGGACCAGTCGACGCGGCTCAGGTCGTGGTCGTGGGGAAGGTGCGGCGGCCCGGGGTGCCTGGTGTTGGCCGCCGTGCCGGTGCGGTGGCCCGTGGTGGCGAGGTGGCGCCCGTACGGTTGCGCAGTGGTGGTGGAGGCATGGGTGCGGTCCCCGTGCGGGTGGTGGGGAACGCACGCGTGCACACCCCGTACGGGTGGTGGCACGGACGGCGGTGGGGGCGCCGCGAAGCACCCGGACGGCGGGGCGGCCACGGGAGGGACGCGGCGGCCGGAGGACAAACCCGGAGTACTCCTCGCGTGACGCCCGTATTCCCTCCATATCGCACATAGCCTCGCGGCATGGGAGCCACGGCAGCACCGCACGGTGCCCCGGACCCGGACCGGGGCGCCCACCCGAGACGGGGCCGCGGCCCCGTGCCCGACGATCCTGCCCCCGCGTCCGACCGCGCACCGGGCCCCGCGCCCGACGACGGGCCGGGCCCCGCGCCCGACGACGGGCCGGGCCCCGCGCGGAGGCCCGGGTCCGGGCCGGATGCCGCACGGGGGGCCGGCGCCGGGCCGGTTGACGGAACCGGGGCCGGCCCTGGTGACGGGCCGCAGACCGGGCGCGGCGGGGAACCGGACGCCGGATCCGGGACGAACGCCTCACCGGGTGACGGGCCGGGACCTGCGCCGGTGCCCCCGGCCGCGACCGGCGCACCGTCCTCGCCCGGTACGCCGACCCCCGTCGGCACGCCCGACTCACTGGACGCGGCCACCGAGGCGACCCGGGGTCTGCGGGGTCTGTCCACGGAGGTGACCGCCCGGGTGCCGCGGCTGCTGGAGGCGATGCGCACCATCGGCAGCGAGCTGGACGTCCACTCCATGCTCGACCGGATCGCCCGTACCGCGGCCGAGTTCGCCGATGCCCGGCAGGCCGCCGTCGGGGTGCTGGACCCGTCCGGACACGGGCTGGGCGACCTCATCGGGTACGGGGTGCCGGAGGCGGAACGGCCCGCGCTCGCCGCGTACCTCGCCGGACCCCCGGAGGCTCCCCGGCCCGGCCCGATGGAACGGCTGCGGGTGCCGATCCGGGTGCAGGGCAGTCCGTTCGCCGAGCTGTATCTGGCGGGCAAGCGCGGCGGTGGCCGGTTCAGTCCGTCCGACCTCGGCATGGTCACGGTGCTGGCGACCGAGGCCGGGATCGCCATCGGCAACGCCCGGCTCCACGAGGCGACCCGGCAGCGGGAGCGCTGGATCGACGGGTCGGTCGCGGTCACCACCGCGCTGCTCTCCGGGGCGGACGCCGAGGACGCCCTGTCCGTGGTGGCCGAGCAGGCCCGGCGGCTCGCCGGTTCGGCTGCGGGCATCGTGCTGGTCCCGGAGGAGAACGGCGGACTGGAGATCGTCGCCGCCGCCGCGGACGATCCCGCCGGCCTCATCGGCACCGTCGTCCCACCACGGGCGGCGATCGTGCCCCGGCTGCTGGCGGGCGAACCGGTCTTCGTCGAGGACTCGGCCACCGACCCCCGGATGACCACCGGCGTCGCCGAACGCTTCGGCCCCAGCATGATGCTGCCGCTGCGCAGCGGAGACCGGGTGCTGGGCATCCTGGCCGTGCCGCGGTGGCGCGGGGACCGGCCGTTCACCGACCTCGAACGCACTCTGGCCACCCAGTTCGCCGCCCAGGCCGCCATGGCACTGGTGCTCGCCGAGGCGCAGCGCGACCGGGAGCGGCTGGCGGTCTTCGAGGACCGGGACCGGATCGCCAGGGACCTGCACGACCTGGTCATCCAGCGGCTCTTCGCCACCGGGATGATGCTGGAGAGCGCCCAGCGCCAGGCCGGTGCGCCGGAGGTGCGGGAGCGGATCGGCAAGGCGGTGGACGAACTCGACGCCACCATCCACGAGGTGCGGACCGCGATCTTCGCGCTTCAGCAGGGACCGGCGGAGGCACCGTCCGGGCTGCGGACGCGGGTGCTGCGGGAGATCGGCACCGCCGCCGTTCCGCTGGGCTTCCAGCCGTCGGTGACCTTCCTCGGCGCGGTGGACGCGCGGGTCGGCGAGCTGACCGCGAAGAACCTGGTCGCGGCATTGCGCGAGGCGCTGTCGAACGCACTGCGGCACGCCCGGGCCGGACGCATCGAGGTCACGGTGGACGCCACGGTGACCCTCCCGGACGGCCGGGACGGGGTACGGCTGCGGGTCGCCGACGACGGGGTCGGCATTCCGCCGGAGGGCCGCCGCAGCGGGCTGCGCAACCTGGCCCGGCGCGCACAGGCGCTGGGCGGCTCGTGCGTCCTCGGGCCGGGGATCGGCCCGGACGGCGCGGGAACGTCGCTGGTCTGGGAGGCCCCGCTGTGACGGGGCGGCCGGGCCCGGTCCCGTCCGGCCGGTGCCTCCGGCGCGGTGACACCTTCGCGTGCGTTTGGTCCGTCCGGTACCGCCGCGGTCCGTCCGGTAGCGCCGCGGCCCGTTCCGGTGCCGCCCGGCGCCCGGCACCGTCGTGCTGCCCGGCGGGCGGCAGCATGCGCGTACGCCACGGTGGTGGCCCTCACGTACGCTCCGGCGGCAGTCCTCATGCACGGCCCCCGCATCGGCGCGGGCGGCGGGACCGGCGGGGTGCCCCGCACGCGCGCGGCTGAGTGGGGCCGGCCTCCGTGGCGGTGACCGCGCGGAACCCGGGGCGGAGGGGGCGGCGCGGCCCCGGGAACGGCCCGCTACGGAAGTCACGGCGCGGCGCGGGTCGGCAGCAGTGGTGGTGCGGACCCTCGTACGGGTCGGCGAACCGGGACCGCGGCACAGGGACGGTCCGGGTGGTCCCGCCTGCCCGGCAAGCCCGGCGGGCCCGACGGCCCCGGCAAGCCCGGCACCGAGGGCTTCCGGGTCTCGTACGACGTGGTGCGCCGGGCAGGGCCAGGAGCGGCGGTGGGGTTCTGGTGCGGCGCCGGCAGCCGGCCCCGCGCACCGTCGGGGTGGTTCGCGGTGACGGTCCGGCGCACGGTCGGGGTGGTTCGCGGTGACGGTCCGGTGCACGGTCGGGGTGGTTCGCGGTGACGGCGTGGGGCTCGGCCGAGGCGGTGAGGGGAGTGGGGCCGGCCGGAGGTGGGGGACAGGACCTGGTACGGAGGTGGTGCGCAGGACCCGGAAGGGAGCCGGCTCGCCGGCCGCGCCGTGGCGGTGGTTCACGGAGGCCACCGGGCCGGGGTCCGGGCCGGGCCGGTTGCGTGCGGCCGGTGGGGTTGGTCGGCGGAACCTGGTACGGCGCTGGTCACCCGGGCCCGGCCCGGGGTCACGCCGAGACCCGGGCGGGGTCGGGGTGCGGCCGGGTGTCGGTGCCGGGTGCGAGGCCCGACCCGGGCCCGGGCCGAGCCGGTCTCGCGGACCCTGGCGGAGCCGATCGCGGACCCGGAGGGGCCGGCGCCGCGAGTCCAGCGGCGCCGGCGGTGTGGGGCCTGGCGGAGCACGGTGCCGCGGGCCGGGGGAGCCGTTGCCCGTAAGTAGGACTTTCGTACTCCGAACGGTGTGTGGTGCGGGCGGTTCGGGCGTGGCGCCCCGTTTGCCGTACCCCTATCGGGCCAGCATCGCCGTCATGCGTCTCCCGTTCCGAGGAAGCCCGAGGTCCGTACGTGCTGCCCGCACGCTCGCGGTGGCCGTCCTGTGCGGTGTGCTGCCGGCGCCGGCGCTCGCCGGTGGCTCCGGGGGCGGCTCCGCCGCCGACCGTCCCGGGACGGCGACCAGCGGCGACCGGCCCGGTACGTCTCCGGCCGGGCGGGACGCCGTGGTGGCCGGGTCCGCATCCGGTGGCGCCACGGCCGGGGCCGCGTACCGGGGCGCGAACACCGGACGGGCGGCCTCCACGTCCACGGCGGCCTCCGTGCCCACCGCCTCCTCCCTGCCCGCCGCCTTCTCCGCGTCCTCCGTGTCCACGTCGTTCGGGCGACGGCTGCCGTCACCGGCCGGACCGGCGGGCCTGCCGGTCCGGGCCACCAGGGGCGTCTCCAGGCAGGCGGCGGCCCCGGCGCGCGGGCTGCGGCTGGGCGAGGAGGTGCTGCGGCTGAGCAGGCTGCTGGTCCGCACCGAGTCGCGGTACGACCGGGACCGGGCGCTGGCCCGCGACAGACGGGCGGAGGCCGAGCGGATCGGCCGGCAGCTGCGCCGGGAGCGCGGTACCGAGGCGCGGTTGCGGAAGGCCGCCGGACGGCTGGCCCGGGCGCAGTACCGCAGCGGGGTGCTGCCCAACGCGCTCCGCAGCCTGAACGCCTTCGACACCGCCAGCCTGCGGCAGGCGGTCCGGGACCGCTCGTTGGTGAGCAGACTCCGTGAGGTGTCGGCGGAGAACGAGCGGCTCAACCGGCAGGCGCGGGCCGCCGCGCGGGCCGCGGACGGACTCGACCGCCGGCTGCGGCAGCTCGGCGCCGACCGGTGGGCCACCGAACAACGGCTCGCCCAGGCACGGGAGGAACTGCGCGAGGTCGCGGACGAGGTGGCGGAGCAGGGGCGCTGCCTGGTGCTGCCGGAGGCCCGGCGCGCGGCGGCGGCCCTCCCGCCGGACCGCCCCGGCCACGGCTCGCCGGCGGGCCCGGACGACCGGTCCGGCACCGGGGCCGGGCGGGACGGCGCCGGCGGCAGCACCCGGTACGGCGGGGGGACGGACGGCGGGACGACGGACCGGACGGAGGCCGGCGGGACGACGGACCGGACCGTGCCGCCGGCCGCCGGTCCCGGCCCCGGAACCGGCGCGGCAACCGGTCCGGGGGCGCCGGACACGCCGACCCGGCTGCTGCTGCCGGGCCTCACCCTGCCCGGTGTCACGGTGCCGGGGATCGGGATGGCGGTGCCGCTCGCGGACCGCTCCGGGGTGCTGCTCCCCGGCGACGTCACCGGCCCGCACGCTCCCGGCGGCCCGGTCGGCCCGGGCGGACCGGACCGCCGCGAGGATGCGGAGGCTTCCGGGGACGGCCGTTCCGGGGACGGCCAGGGTGGTGGTGGTCGGCCGGCCGGGCAGGACCCGGCGCGGGACACCGGACCGTCGTCACCGTCCGGCGGCACGGCCGGTGGGGACGGGGCGGGGGCCGCTCGGGGACCGGACACGGCGCCCGGTACCGGCAGGGTTCACGGTGCCGTTGCCGGTCAGGGGGCAGGTGGCGGCCGGGGGACCGGTGGCGTTCACGGGGGCGGTGCCGCCGGGACGTCCGACACCGGGACGAGGGGGCCGGCCGGAACGTCCGGGATCACCGCTACCCCTGGGGTGGCCGGCATGCCCGGGACCGGTGATGTGGCCGGGGCGTCCGGTACGCCTGGGGCGACCCGGGTCAGCGACGTCGTGGCGGACCGCTCGGTGCACACCGGCCGCGACGCCGCCGCCCGGGACCTGTACGGCACCGGAGAACACGGCCTGCCGGCCCTCGGCGGCGAGGGTGCGGCCCTGTCCGGCACCGCGGCGGGGGTGGCGGTCGCGGCCGGCCTGCCGGTGGCGAACGGGGCGGCCGGTCAACGGTCTCCGCGCGCCCTCCACGGCCCGGGGCCGGAACTGGACTTCGGCGCCCGGCCGCGGGCCGGCGCGCGGGCCGACGCCCCGGCGGCCCCGGACCGCGGCGGCCCCGCCGGGGGGCACGGGACCTGGACCGTGCCGGTGGCGTCGTACCAGTTGTCGGCCGGGTTCGGCAGCTCCGGCAGCCGCTGGTCGCACGGGCACACCGGACAGGACTTCGCGGTCCCGGTGGGCACGCGGGTGCGCTCGGCCGGGGAGGGCGAGGTGGTCTCGATGGGCTGCGGCGGTCCGTTCGGGATGAGCCTGGTGGTCCGCCACCCGAACGGCATGTTCACGCAGTACGCACACCTGGCCACCGTCCTCGTCACCGAGGGCGAGCGGGTCCGCACCGGTGAGCCGCTGGGGCTATCCGGGAACACCGGCAACTCCTCCGGGCCGCATCTGCACTTCGAGGTCCGCAGGACGCCGGAGTTCGGTTCCGCGGTCGACCCCGTGCGATGGCTCGGTGAGCACGGGGTGAGGCTGCGCTCCACCGCCGACGAACGCTGACCGCCCGGCCTCCGGCTCTCTGCCCCCGGTCTCCGCCCGCGGCCTCCTGGCCCCGGATCCTCTGCCCTCTGCCCGCTACCCCTGGCCTCCCGATCTCCGGCCCCGGCCCCTGGTCGCCCCCGGCCTCCAGGCCTCCGACCCCTGGACGACCGTCGGCGCAGGTGGCCGGGGCGTCCGCTCAGAGGCCCAGGATCCGCTCGATGGCGACGGCCACCCCGTCCTCGTTGTTCTCGTCCGTCCGGTGCGTGGTCGCGGCGAGGACCGAGGGGTGGGCGTTGGCCATGGCGTACGAGGTGCCCGCCCAGCCCAGCATCTCCAGGTCGTTCGGCATGTCGCCGAAGGCCACGACCTCCTCCGGCGCGATGCCCCGCTCCGCGCAGCAGCGCGCGAGGGTGCTCGCCTTGCTCACCCCCAGGCCGCTGATCTCCAGCAGGGCGGTGGGGCTGGAGCGGGTGAACGCGGCCTGGTGCCCCGCAGCCTTGCGGGCCAGCTCCAGGAAGTCGTCGGGGTTCTGCTCGGAGTGGTGGGCGAGGAGCTTGAGGATCGGGTGGCGCGCGTACACGTTGTCCGCCGCCAGCAGCTCCTCCACCGGGGCGATCACGGCGCCCGGGTCCAGGTGGAACGGGGGGTACCGCGGTTCGTAGTGGATGCCGCTGGTGCGTTCCACCGCGAACGAGACCCCCGGGGTCGCCTCGCGGAGCGCCTCCGCCACCGCGAACGCGTCCGTGCGCTCCAGCGGGTGCACATCGACCAGCCGGCCGCCGTTGCGCAGGTCCACCACCGCGGCGCCGTTGGCGCAGATGGCCAGCCCGTGGCCGTGGACGTGCTCCCGCACCACGTCCATCCAGCGGGCCGGCCGCCCGGTGACGAAGAAGACCTCGATGCCGGCCTGCTCGGCGGCCGCCAGTGCCGCGATGGTCCGCTCGGAAACCGTCTTGTCGTCGCGGAGCAGGGTGCCGTCGAGATCGGTGGCGATCAGGCGCGGTGTGACGGGGAGGGCGGGAGCCGTACGGTCCACGGCCGGAGTCGAGGGCTGCTCGGTAGCTGGAGTCACGTCACCCATCCTCCCGCATATGCCTGACGCGAGTGCCCCACGGGGTGCGTGTATTGGCCATCACTTCTCCACCTTCCGCCCCGTGAGCCCCGGCCGCATCCGTTCGCCGGGCCCGCCACCGCACCCGCGCCGGCCCGGAACGCGGCCGGTCGTCTGCCGGCGTCCCGGAACCCGCCGGCGCCGGGCCCGGCCCGTCCCATCCGTCGCGTGCCGCCACCTCCGGGTCGCGCGCGGAGACGGTACCGGCCGGCCGACGCGTCCCGGCCGGTGCCCGGCCTCGCCGGCGCTGGACGGTGGGCCGCCCACCGCCACGGGGAAACCGCTCCCCGCTTACGCTCGACCGCATGCGACTGAGCACTGTGATCCTTCCTGTCCGGCGTTGGTCCCAGGGCGGCCGGGAGGTGTGGCGGAGGGCCGAGGAGCTGGGGTTCCACACCGCGTACACCTATGACCACCTCTCGTGGCGCTCCTTCCGGGACCGGCCGTGGTTCGGCGCGCTTCCCACCCTCACCGCCGCCGCCGAGGCGACCTCCCGGCTGCGGCTGGGCACCCTGGTCACCTCCCCCAACTTCCGCCATCCGGTGACGCTCGCCAAGGAACTGATCTCCCTGGACGACATCTCCGGCGGGCGCTTCACCCTGGGGATCGGAGCGGGCGGTTCCGGGTTCGACGCCTCGGCGCTGATCCGCGAGGGGGAGGCGGCGTGGACGCCGCGCGAGCGCGCCGACCGCTTCGGCGAGTTCGTGCCGCTGCTCGACCGGCTGCTCACCCACGAAGTCGTCTCCTACGAGGGTACGTACTACGTGGCTCAGGAGGTACGGAACATTCCCGGCTGCGTGCAGCGGCCCCGGCTGCCCTTCGCGGTCGCCGCGACCGGACCGCGCGGTCTCCGGCTCGCGGCCCGGTACGGCCAGGCATGGGTGACCACCGGCGACCCGAAGATCGCGGACACCGGTACCCCGGCGGAGTCGGTGGCCGCGGTGGCCCGCCAGGTCGAGGGGCTGCGGGCGGCGTGCTCGGAGACCGGACGGGACGCCGCCGAGCCGGAGAAGATCCTGCTCACGGGTTTCACCCCGGACCGCAACCGGCCGCTGGAGTCGCTGGACGCCTTCGTGGACTTCGCGGGCTCCTACGCGGAACTCGGCTTCGACGAGATCGTGATCCACTGGCCGATCCCGGACTCGGACTTCGACACCGACCTCCAGGTGTTCGAGCGGATCGCCACGGAGGGGCCGGCACAGCTGGCGGGCTGACCCCGGGCGCCGAGCCCCGGCGGGCCGCCCTCCCGGCGGGCCGCCCTCCCGGCGGACTGCCCTCCCGACGGACTGCCCTCCCGGCGGGCCGACCCGTGGGGGGCTGTCCCGAGGGCTGCCTCGGGGGGCTCAGCCCTCCGGGGGCCCCTCCCCCCCCCCGGCCCCCTGCCCCCCCGCCCCCTCCGCCCCTCCTTCCGGCTCCCCGAACCCTCCTGCCACCGCCCGGCCCCTCCACCGTTCGTCCCGCCCCGCCGGCCGCCCCCTCCGGCATCGGGCGCCGGTCTTCGTGGGGCGGCCGCGGCCGGCCTCTTCGAGGCCGTCCAGTGTCCAGTGGCCCGCGGTGGGCGCTGGCCCCGGCCGCCCCCGGGGCCCTGTCCGTCACGGGGGGGCTCCCGCAACCCGGCAGCTCCGGGCAGGCGTCGGGATCCCGGTGGGCCTCGGGGGCCCTGGTGGCACCGGCGGGGGGCGGGGCCGGCCCGACGGGCCCCCGGGTGCGGGGGCCCGGCCTCGGCCTCCCCGTTCCGCTGCCTCCCCCGCCTCGCCCCGAGCCCGGCCCCGGGCCCTCGGCCCTCCCGGTCCAGACCTCCCGACTCAGGCCCGGCGGCTCCGGGGCCGCCGCGGGGTGCCACGGCGCGGAATCGGGCAAAGGGTGCAGAATCGAGGGTGGAGGTCGGTCCTCATGGCGCGTACCCGATTCGCTCCCGACCGCGGTCTGGCGGGCCGCATGGTCGGCACGATGTTCCTCATCGGACTGCTGTACGTCGTCTTCGTCGGCGTGCTGGTGGTGCTGCTCGGCAACTCCTGGCCGCTGATCGTGCTGATCGCGGGTGCCATGTTCGTCGCGCAGTTCTGGTTCAGCGACCGGATCGCCGCCTTCAGCATGGGGGCCCGGGAGGTGACCCCGGAGCAGGCACCGGAGCTGCACGGCGCGGTGGACCGGCTGTGCGCGCTCGCCGACATGCCCAAGCCCAGGGTGGCGGTCGCCGACACCGACGTGCCCAACGCCTTCGCCACCGGACGCAACCAGCGCCGGGCGCTGGTGTGCGCCACCACCGGGCTGATGCGGCGGCTGGAGCCGGACGAACTGGAAGGCGTGCTGGCCCACGAGCTGTCCCATGTGGCCCATCGTGATGTGGCGGTGATGACCATCGCGTCGTTCCTCGGTGTGCTGGCGGGCATGATCACCCGGGTCGCGCTGTGGGGCGGGTTCACCCGGGGCAACAACCGCGACAGCAACACCGCGATCCTTATGCTGCTGATTCCGCTGGTCAGCGCGGTCGTCTACGCCATCAGCTTCCTGCTGACCCGGCTGCTGTCCCGGTACCGCGAACTGTCCGCCGACCGGGCCGCCGCGCTCCTCACCGGCCGCCCCTCGGCCCTGGCCTCGGCGCTCACCAAGGTCACCGGGCAGATGGCCCGCATCCCCACGCGTGATCTGCGGCAGGCCGAACCGTACAACGCCTTCTACTTCGCCCCGGCGCTGTCGGGCGCGAGCATGGCGCGGCTGTTCTCCTCGCACCCGACGCTGGAGCAGCGCCTGGACCAGCTCGGCCGGATCTCCGTCCAGCTGGGAAGGGGCTGAGCGGTGGGACTGTGGGACGTCATCCTCGGCCGCAGCAAGCCGGTCCGCCCCGACCTGGACCAGCTCTTCGGGCTTCCCTCGGCCGCGATCACCCTGGAAGCGGCCCTCGGACTCACCCCCACCGGTGAGGGGGCGGTCTGCTTCGCCAGTGTGGAGGGAGGCGCCTTCGAGCAACTGCGGCAGGACGTACGGGCCCTGCTGGACGCGGACACCCACCGGGGCGGCGTTCCGGTGGAGTTCAGCCGGGACACCTACGGATACACCTGGCTCCTCTCCCGTCAGCCGCCCGGTGACGCGGCGGCGCTGGTCAACGATCTGCACGCGGTCAACACCGCCCTCCAGGACGGCGGGTTCGGCCCGCAACTCCTCTGCTCGCTGATGGTCTTCCGCAGTCCCCGCCCCCAGCAGCCGGAGGCGGGGGTGGGGGAGCGGGTGCTGGCGCTGATCTACCTGTACAAGCGCGGCACCTTCTACCCCTTCGCGCCGGTGCCCGGCGGTGCGGAGCGGCGGGACAACGCGCTGGAACTCCAGGTGCGGTCGCTCCTCACGGACGACCTGCGGATCGAGCAGGACCTGTCCCGCTGGTTCCCCGTCTGGGGTGCCCCCGGCCTGTGAGGCGGCCCCCGCGCCGGCCCCACCCGGCCCCACCCGGTCCCGGCCCGCCTCGGCCCCACGCCGGCCCACCCGGCCCCCGCGTCGCATGCGGCCCGCCCGGACCCGCGCCCACCGGGCTCCGGCCCCGGCGCCGACGCGGCGCCGCCCACCCAGCCCGCCCCGGACCCGCGTCCGCCAAGACCCCGGGCCACCAAGACCCCGGCCCCTCGGACCCACTCCACCTGGGCCCGGGGCCTTCCGGTCCGGCTCCGGACCCACCTGCCCCGGCCCGGTCAGCGCGCCGGCCGCCGGCCCGGCATTCCGTGCCCGCCCGGTCCCCGCACCGTCCGTGAGCGGGCCCGGGACACGGCGTGCCGCCGGGCCGTCCCCGCCGGGTCACGCGCCCCGGCCGGTCCGCGGGGCGAGCACCCCCGGCCGGTCCGGCGCGGGGCGAGCACCCCCGGCGGCGCCCCGCCGCCCGCTCCCGGGCCCGGACGCCGTCCCGGTCAGGAGGGGAGCTGGAGCCGGGCCAGTCCCCGCAGCGCCTTGGGGGATATGCGGCCCAGCACCCGAGCGATCCGCGCCTCCGGGGTGACCGGGACCACCGCCTCGTTCCGCGCCACCGCCCGCAGCACCGCCTGGGCGACCTTCTCCGGCGGGTAGTCCCGACGGGCGTAGAGCCGGGTGGACCTCTCCCGCCGGCGCCGCTGCTCCTCCTCCGGGACACCGGTGAAGCGGGCGGTGGCGGTGATGTTGGTCCGCACGAAGCCGGGGCATATCGCGGAGACCCCGATGCCCTGGCCGGCCAGCTCGGCCCGGAGGCATTCGCTGAGCATCAGCACCGCCGCCTTGGACGTGCTGTAGGCGGGCAGCGAGCGGGAGGGCTGGTAGGCGGCGAGCGAGGCGGTGTTGACGATGTGGCCGCCCTGGCCCCGCTCGGCCATCCGCCGGCCGAAGATCCGGCACCCGTGGATGACCCCCCACAGGTTGACGTCGAGCAGGGCCCGCCAGTCCTCGGTGGTGGTGTCCATGAAGGAGCCGGCCATGCCGATCCCGGCGTTGTTCACCAGGATGTCCACCACGCCGTACTCGCCGGTGACCTTGTCGGCGAGCTTCTCCATCGCCGCCCCGTCGGAGACGTCCACGGTCTCCGCCCAGGCCCCGGGCGCGCCGAGCAGCCGCGCCAGCTCGGCGGTGCGGGCCGCGCCCTCGGTGTCGCGGTCCACCGCCACCACCCGGGCGCCCGTCTCGGCGAACGCGAGGGCGGTCGCCCGCCCAATGCCGCTGGCCGCGCCGGTGACCAGGACCAGCCGGCCGCCGAACCGGTCGGCGAACGGCTTCGCCCGGCGTGCGGCCGACGCGGCCCCGCCGCCGCCCTCCTCCCGCTCGGTGACGAACTCGGCGATCCAGTCGGCGACCTGGTCCGGCCGGGTGCGCGGCACCCAGTGCTTGGCGTCCAGCGTGCGGCGGGTGAGATCCGGCGCCCAGCGGTCGAGGTCGTCGTAGAGCCGGGGAGAGAGGAAGGAGTCACCGGTCGCGACGATCAGCTGGACCGGGGCGTGGGCGAACGCGTCCTCGCGCGGCCGGCGCAGCCGGGGGCGGACGTTGTCCCGGTACAGCCAGGCTCCGTGGGCCGCGTCCCGGGGCAGCGAGGCGGTCGGGTAGTCGTCGGAGGGCACCTTCTCCAGCCGCTCCAGCAGCGCGGGCCAGCGCCGGCCGAGCGGCCCGCGCCACAGCGCCTCCGGGAGCACCGGGGTGTGCAGCCCGTACACGTACCAGGACTTGGCGCCCTGGCCGAGCAACTGGGCCAGGGCGCGCGGGGTGGGCCGGGTGGCCCGCCGCTTGAGCCAGTGGCCGAAGTGGTCCAGGGACGGGCCGGAGATGGAGGTGAAGGAGGCGATGCGGCCCTCGGTGCGCGGCACGGTCACGAACTCCCACCCCTGCACCGAGCCCCAGTCGTGGCCGACCAGGTGCACGGGGCGGTCCGGGCTGACCGCGTCGGCCACCGCCAGGAAGTCGTCGGTGAGGCGCTCCAGCGTGAAGCCGCCGCGCAGCGGGGCGGGGGCGCTGGACCGGCCGCAGCCCCGCACGTCGTAGGCGACCACGTGGAACCGGCCGGCGAGCCGCCGGGCGACCCGGCTCCACACCTCCTTGCTGTCCGGGTAGCCGTGCACCAGCAGCACGGTCGGCGCGGCCGGATCGCCCCACTCGGCGACGCACAGCTCCACCCCGCCCGTACGGATCCGGCGCTCGGCGCCGCCCGCCGCTTCCGCCACCATGTGGCCTCCTTCCGCCGTCCGCCCGTCGTACCCGCTCATCCGCCGCTTCGCCGGCCCGTGGTGGGCCGTGCGTCCGTCACCCGGTCCATCGCCGTCCATCCCCACCACCCACCCCCGGCGGCGCCCGCGAGGGGCGCCGCGCATCCGTACCGATCAACGTGACACTGATGAATGTGGCAACCTCCGGCGGTGGCGTCAAGGGTCGCACAGCGCCTGTGGATACCGCCGGTAACGGCAGGTGGGGGTGCGTGGTGGCGCGCGGCGGGGCCGGTCGCGCCCCGGAGAGCCGGCAGGCCTGCCCGGCCAGGCGTTACCATCGGTAACCCCGGGGGTTGGGGTACGTCCCGGCGCCCTCGCCCCTACGGGTTCCTCAGCCCGGAGGAGGACGCCGAGTCCATCGTCTGGGCTGACGCGTGACGGCGTCGCGGCCCCTACGGTCGAACACGTGACTGTCATCGCCACCGAAAGCCTGAGCAAGCGGTACCCCCGGGTCACCGCTCTGGACCGGCTCTCCGTCGACATCACCCCGGGCGTCACGGGCCTGGTGGGTGCCAACGGAGCCGGCAAGTCCACGCTGATCAAGATCCTGCTGGGTCTCTCCCCCGCCACCGAGGGGAGCGCCCGGGTGCTCGGCCTGGACGTGGCCACCGAGGGCAGCGCCATCCGCGAGCGCGTCGGATACATGCCCGAACACGACTGCCTGCCGCCCGACGTCTCGGCCACCGAGTTCGTCGTCCACATGGCCCGCATGTCCGGCCTGCCGCCCAGCGCCGCGCGCGAGCGCACCGCCGACACGCTGCGCCACGTCGGCCTGTACGAGGAGCGCTACCGCCCCATCGGCGGCTACTCCACCGGCATGAAGCAGCGGGTCAAGCTCGCCCAGGCGCTGGTGCACGACCCCCGGCTGGTGCTGCTGGACGAGCCCACCAACGGACTGGACCCGGTCGGCCGGGACGAGATGCTCGGCCTGATCCGCCGGGTCCACACCGACTTCGGCATCTCGGTGCTGGTCACCTCCCACCTCCTGGGCGAACTGGAACGCACCTGCGACCACGTCGTGGTCATCGACGGCGGCAAGCTGCTGCGCTCCAGCTCCACCAAGGACTTCACCCAGGCCACCGCCGCGCTGGCGGTCGAGGTCACCGACCACGAGGACCGGCTGCTGGAGCTGCTGACCGCGGCCGGCCTGACGGTGCGCCGCGAGGGCATGTCCCTGCTGGTCCAGGCGGCGGAAGACAAGGACGGGAGCGGCCCGGGCGCGTACGACGCGGTCCGGGACGCGGTCGTGGAGCTGGGCGTGGGCCTGATCCGCATGGAGCAGCGGCGCCACCGCATAGCCGAGATCTTCCGCTCCGACGACACCACCGGCGGCCCGGGGGCCGGCCCCGGCACCACCCCGGGGCCGGCCGCGGGCCCCGGCGCCGCCCCCGACGACCCGCGCGAGCCGCAGAAGGAGGGCGTGAGCCGATGAGCAGGCCCGACGTCAATGTCATCCACAACATCGGTTACCGCCACTACGAGGGCGCCCGGCTGGGCCGCTCCTACGCCCGCCGCTCCCTGTTCACGCAGAGCCTGCGCGGGGCGTACGGACTGGGCCGCTCGGCCAGGTCGAAGGTGCTGCCGATGATCCTGCTGGCGGTGATGTGCGTGCCCGCCGTGATCCTGGTGTCGGTGGCCGTCTTCGCCAAGACCGACGAACTCCCCCTGGAGTACACCCGGTACGCCATCTACCTGCAGGCGGTCATCGGCCTCTACGTCGCCGCGCAGGCCCCCCAGGCGGTCTCCCGGGACCTGCGCTTCAAGACCGTGCCGCTGTACTTCTCCCGCCCCATCGAGACGGCCGACTACGTGCTCGCCAAGTTCGCGGCGCTGACCTGCGCGCTCTTCCTGCTCACCGGCGCGCCCGTGCTGATCCTCTACGTGGGTGCCCTGCTCGCCAAGCTGGACTTCGCCGAACAGACGGCGGGGCTGGCACAAGGACTGGTCTCCGTGGCTCTGCTCTCCCTGCTCTTCGCCGGCATCGGCCTGGTCATCGCCGCCCTCACCCCGCGCCGGGGCTTCGGCGTCGCCGCCGTCATCGCCGTGCTCACCATCACCTACGGCGCGGTGAGCGCCGTCCAGGGCACCGCCCTGGACCAGGACAGCACCGGCGCCATCGGCTGGCTCGGCCTGTTCTCGCCGATCACCCTGGTCGACGGCGTGCAGACCGCGTTCCTGGGCGCCGAATCGTCCTTCCCCGGCGGATACGGACCCGACGCCGCCACCGGAACCGTCTACCTCCTCGTCGTCCTCGGCCTGATCGCCGGCTCCTACGGTCTGCTGATGCGCCGCTACCGAAAGGCCGGGCTGTGAGCTGCCCCCGTCCCTCGTCCCCGGCCGACCCCACCGGGCCCGCCACCACCCCCCTCCCGCACGGGGAGCGCCGATGAGCATCATCCGCATCGACAACGTGTCCCGCTGGTTCGGCAACGTGGTCGCCGTCAACGACGTCAGCATGGAGATCGGACCGGGCGTGACCGGCCTGCTCGGCCCCAACGGCGCCGGGAAGTCCACGCTGATCAACATGATGGCCGGCTTCCTGCCCCCCTCCAGCGGCGCCGTCACCCTGGACTCCGAGCCCATCTGGCAGAACGAGACCGCCTACCGGAAGATCGGCCTGGTCCCCGAGCGCGAGGCCATGTACGACTTCCTCACCGGCCGGGAGTTCGTCCTGGCCAACGCCGAACTGCACGGCCTGGAGAAGCCGGTGGCCGCTGCCCGCCAGGCTCTGGCCACGGTCGAGATGGAGCACGCCGCCACCCGGAAGATCTCCACCTACAGCAAGGGCATGCGGCAGCGCGTGAAGATGGCGTCCGCCCTGGTGCACGACCCGTCGGTGCTGCTGCTCGACGAACCCTTCAACGGGATGGACCCCCGCCAGCGGATGCAGCTGATGGACCTGCTGCGACGGATGGGACAGGAGGGCCGCACGGTGCTCTTCTCCTCGCACATCCTCGAAGAGGTCGAACAGCTCGCCGCCCACATCGAGGTGGTGGTCGCCGGACGGCACGCCGCCTCGGGCGACTTCCGCAAGATCCGGCGGCTGATGACCGACCGCCCGCACCGCTACGTCGTCCGCTCCTCCGACGACCGCCGGCTCGCCGCCGCGCTGATCGCCGACCCCTCCACCGCCGGCATCGAGGTCGACGTCCGGGAGGGCGAACTGCGCGTCCAGGCGGTGGACTTCGCCCGGTTCACGGCCTTGCTGCCGCGGGTCGCCCGCGACCTGGACATCCGGCTGCTGACGGTCTCGCCGTCCGACGAGTCCCTGGAAAGCGTCTTCTCGTACCTCGTCGCGGCCTGAAAGGAGCCTTCAGCGATGTCCTCGCTCTACCACCCGACCGTCGCCCGGCTCACCTACCGGGCCCTCCTCGGCCCCCGCCGCGCGCTGCTGCTCGCCACCCTGCCGGTGCTGCTCATCGTCATCGCGGTGGCGGTACGGGCGCTGACCGGTGCCGACGACGCCACCGCGGACGGCATCCTCGGCGGCTTCGCGCTCGCCACCATGGTGCCGCTGATCGGCGTCATCGCCGGAACGGGCGCGATCAGCCCGGAGATCGACGACGGCTCGGTCATCTACCTGCTCGCCAAGCCGGTCAAGCGGCCCACCATCATCTTCACCAAGCTGATCGTCGCCATCGGCGTCACGGTGACCTTCTCCGCGGTGCCCACGTACCTCGCGGGACTGATCCTCAACGGCGACAGCCAGCGGATGGCGACCGCCTACACCGTCGCCGCGGCGGCGGCCTCCGTCGCCTACAGCGCGATATTCCTGCTGCTGGGCACGGTCACCCGGCACGCGGTGGTGGCCGGACTCGTCTACGCCCTGGTCTGGGAGTCGGTCTTCGGCAACCTGGTCGCCGGGGCCCGGACCCTCAGCGTCCAGCAGTGGGCCCTCAGCCTCGCCCAGCGGATAGCCGGCGGAGACCAGGTGACCTCCGAGGTGGCCCTGCCGACCGCCGTGGTGCTCCTCACCACGGTCACCTGCGCGGCGACCTGGTACGCGGGGCGGAAGCTGCGCTCGCTGACCGTGGCCGGGGAGGAGTGACCGCGGCGACGGGCGGGGAGGGGTGACGGCTGCGCCCGGGTCCGGGCGCCGGGGCCGGCTCCGGGAGCACCGCGGGGCAGGCCCCGCGAGAAACCGGTTCCGGGAGGAACCCGCTGCGGGACCGGCTCCGGGAGGAACCCGCTGCAGGGCCGGGTCCGGTGGACGTGCTCCGGGGTTCTCCTGGGCCGGGGAAGGGCCGTCAGCCGATGACCGCGGCCAGCGTCCTGCGGGCCGCGGCGACGATCCCCGCGGGCGCCGTCGCCGGATCGCCCGCGGCGTACGGCGGCCGCGGCTCGTACTGCATCAGCAGCTGGACGGTCTGGGCGTGCGTGGCCCCGGCGATCCGGCCGCTGAGCGCCAGCCCCATGTCGATCCCCGCCGAGACCCCGGCCGCGGTCACGTACTTCCCGTCGAAGACGTACCGGGCGTCGGTGGGCAGCGCGCCCAGGTCGCCCAGCTCCGCCAGGCCGTACCAGTGGGTGGTGGCCCGGCGGCCGGTGAGCAGTCCGGCCGCGGCCAGGATCAGCGAACCGGTGCACACCGAAGCGGTCCAGGCGGACGTGCGGTCGGCGGACCGGAGCCAGTCGAGCACGGCCGGGTTCGTCTGCTGCTCGGCGTACCGCCCGCTGCCGGGCACCAGCAGGACGTCGGGCCGCGGCACGTCGTCGAGCGCCGCCTCGACGCGGACCCGCAGGTGGCCGTTGTCGTTGCCGACCGGCCCGGGCCGCTCGGCCACGAACACCGTACTGGTTCCGGGGATATGGCTCAGTGATTCGTACGGGCCGATGGCGTCGAGCGCGGTGAACCCCTCGTAGAGCAGGATGGCGATCTGCACAGCGGAACTCCTTGGCTCGGTGGGCCTTGAGGTGCCGACTGGTGAGCGGACGGACCGGTGGTGCCGCGGGGCGGGGCGGCGGACGGGCGGACCGGTGGTGCCGCGGGGGGCGGGGCGCGGTGGCCGCCGGCCGGGTCAGGGGAACGGAAGGTCCGCGAGCACGACGGGCACCCCGGCGGGGTCCGGGCCCGGAACGCCGTCGGAGGGGACGGCGGGAATGGTCCGTGGAGACATGGCCTCCATCGTGGAACGGAGGGCCGGTGGCAGCAATGCCGGGTTGCCCTGCCTCCGCTGCGGGTGGCGGGAAGCCGACGGTGCCGGACCCGGTGTCGGTGCCCTGCATACGGTAGGGGCATGACCGATTCCGATGACGTCCGGCGCATCGCCCTGTCCCTGCCGGAGACCGTGGAGAAGGAGGCGTGGCAGATGCCCACCTTCCGGGTCGCGGGAAGGATGTTCGTGACCATCCCGGACGACGAGACCTCGTTCGCGGTGCGCTGCCCCCGGCACGAGCGGGAAGAGCTGATCGCCGCCGAGCCGGAGAAGTTCTGGGTGCCCCCGCACGAGGCGGGCTCCAACTGGGTGCGGGTACGCATCGCCGCCCTGGACGACCTGGCCGAGCTGCGTGACATCCTGGTCGATTCCTGGTCACAGGCGGCCCCGCCGGAACTGGTCGAGAAGTTCACCGGCCGGACGCCCAGTACGACCTGATCCCGGCGGTCGCCGCCCCCGGTGCGACGCGTACGCCGTCGCGTGGACCGGGCCGGCGGGTGCGGGAATGCCGCCGGAGCGGAGGGTTCACCACCGGGAACCGGGCCCTGGGTCCCGCTCCGGCCCTCGGCCTCCGGCCCCTCCGCTCCCGTTGCGGCCGGTGCGCGGGGCCCGGGGGCGGGTGCCGCGCCGGCGCCGGTCGCCGTGTCGCCGCCGCTCAGGCCCGGGCGGCGGCCTGCGCCGTCCCGTGCCGCTTCCAGTCCTCGGCGAGGAGCCCGAGCACCACCTCGTCCAGGAACTCGCCGAGCACCCAGGCGGAGGAGCGGAGCACACCCTCGCGGACGAAGCCGTTGCGCTCGGCCGAGCGCAGCATCGCGGTGTTGTCCGCCAGCGTCTCGATCTGCAGCCGGTGCAGGCCGCGCACGGTGAAGCCGTAGTGGCACAGCGTCGCGACGATGTCGGTGCCGTAGCCCTTGCCGCGGGCGTCCGGCAGCAGACCCAGCCCGATGTGGGCGGACCGGTGGTGGGTGTCGATCCCCCACAGCGTCGCGGTACCGATGAGCGTGCCGCCGGCCAGCTCCACCACGGAGAAGGGGACGTGTCCTTGCACCGTGTCGTCCACCACGAGCCGGGGGTCCTTCGAGCCGGGCGTGATCGGCCGCCACGGCTGCCCCTCGGCACGAGAGGAGTTGACCACGTCGTCGTAGAGCTCGGCCCGCAGGACCGGGATGTCGTCCTCGTGCCGGGCCCTGAGCCCGACCCTCTCGCCCTTCAGCATGCACGCTTCCTATCCGGTCAGCAGGTCGGTGGCAATCGGATATCCCCCTGCCGGCAGCCGGCCGGGGAAACAGCGCCTAGGGTGAGCGGCGGACCGGGACGACGAGGCCCCGGGACCGAGGACGAGCGAGAGGCTCAGCACGTGACGGTCGCACTGTTCACCCTCGGCGGGACCATCGCGATGGGCGGGGTCGGCAAGGGCGCTCCCGGCGGGGGCGTGGTCACCCGGCTGACCGGGGCCGACCTCACCGCCGCCGTCCCCGGGCTGGCCGGGGTCGGGGAGCCGGTCGAGGTGCACGACGTCCAGGCGGTGCCCAGCGCGAGCCTGACCTTCGGGCACGTTCTCGACCTGCTCGACAGCGCGTCGGACGCGGTGGCCGCGGGCGCCACCGGAGTGGTGGTCACCCAGGGCACCGACACCCTTGAGGAGACCGCCTTCCTCGCCGACCTGGTGTGGCCGCACCAGGCCCCGCTGGTCTTCACCGGCGCCATGCGCAACCCCACCCTGGCCGGGGCGGACGGACCGGCGAACCTGCTGGCCGCCGTCCGGGTCGCCGCCGCGCCCCAGGCGCGGGAGCTGGGCGTGCTGGTGGTCTTCAACGACGAGGTCCACGCGGCCCGTTGGGTACGGAAGACGCACAGTACGAGCACCGCGACCTTCGCCTCCCCCGACCTGGGGCCGGTCGGGCACGTCATCGAGGGGCGGGTCCGGGTGCTCGGGGTGCCGCGCCGTCCGGACCCGCTCTTCCCGCCCGCCCCGGGCGCCGCGTCGCCCTCTGGTGTCCCCTCGGCTCCGGATGTCCCCTCGGTCCCGGGCGCCGCGTCGTCGCCTGCGGGCTCGCTCTCCGCGCGGCTGCCGCGGTCCGCACCGGGTCCGGCGGTGTTCGACCGGGCGCGGCTGGCCGCCACCCGGGTCGCCCTGTACACCCTCTCCCTGGACGACGACGGCGGCGCGCTGGAGGCCCTCGCCGCCGGTCACCAGGGGCTGGTGGTCGCCGGGTTCGGGGTGGGGCACGCGCCGGCCGTGTCGGCTCCGGTCCTCGGTGGCCTGGCCGAACGCCTCCCGGTGGTGCTGACCTCGCGCTGCGGCAGCGGCTCGGTGCTGCGCGAGACGTACGGCGCGGTCGGGTCGGAGGCCGATCTGCAGCGCCGCGGGCTGATCAACGGCGGCCTGCTGGACCCGTACAAGGCGCGGGTGCTGCTCCGGCTGCTGCTGGCCTCCGGCGCCGGACGCACGGAGATCACCGAGGCGTTCGCCCGGCTCGGCTGACGCGGGCCCCGGACGCGTCCGACCCCGCGCTCCGGGCGCGGGGTCGGCTGTCCGTACCGGCCGGTGGCCGGGGGCGATCAGAACAGACGGCTGCTGTGCGGGCGCCCGAGCCCCTCGGGGTGATAGGCGGCCGGTTCGTCCGGGGTGCGGGCCTGGCGGCCCACCGCCACCGGCACGACCGGCGTGGCCGAGCTCTGTCCACGACGCGACAGCATCACTGTCATGACGACGGAAGCCAGCGCCAGGACGATCAGCGCGATCAACACTGTGGCCATGTCGTACCCCCCTTTTGTGATGTGTCCGTTCACCGTACTCCGCCCGGACGTCCGGTACCGCTGGGCGGCCGCGTCAGCTTCCGGCCAATCGGTCCGCCGGTCCCGTCCGGGCGCCCGCCAGCCGGTAACTAGCTGACGCCGGGCCGGAGTCGGGGCGAACAGGCGAACGCGCGAGCGGCTGTTCGTCGGAACGCGTGATCCAACCCGGGAAAGCTGTCGCGGTGTTCGTCAACCAGGCGATGCTGACGTTACGCGAGTGAGGGGCTGCAGACCGTCGCCGCGTCCCGGGTGCCGGGCGGCACGTCTCTTGCCGCGACCTGCCCGGGGTGGTCCCACATCGAACGTTTCACGTACAAGGAGAACCATGAACATCGTCACCAGCCTGCTCCACGGCGTCACCCACTTCCTGGGCTGGCTCGTCTGACCCGTCGGCTCGTCGGCCCCGGCTTCCGCCGGGGCGGTGGCTCGCGGGACGGTAGGTGCCTGCGCGCCACGCCGGCTCGGCCGGTGTGACCGGGCCTCCCGTCCGACGAGCCGCGCCGTGCGGCAGGCCCGCGTGCCGCGCGTGACCGGATGACCCACGGTTCCGCGCGCGCCGCGAGACGCGTACCGGCCCCGCTCCTCCTGGTTCCACGGAGGGGCGGGGCCTCGTCGTGTGCCCGGGCGGCAGCAGCCGTGTTCCGCCACCCCGGCGCCCGGACCCGCGCCCGTGGGCCGTCCCGGGCCGGGGCCGAGCCGGGCCGGGACCGTCCAGGGCCGGGGCCGTCCAGGGCCGGGGCCGTCCCGGGAGCCGTCAGTCGCCGGCGGCGGCCAGCAGCGTCCCGGCGATGACCAGGTGTTCCTCCGGCAGTTCGGGGTCCTCGTCGCGCAACTCCCACGCCGCGTTCTCCAGCACCCGGGCGAGGGTCCAGCGCAGCGCGCGCTGCCGCTCCTGGCCGGTGATCTCGGTGAGCAGGTCGAAGCGCCGGCGCACGGCGCGGGCCGTGTCCCCGGTGGCCAGGACGTCGTCCCAGCGGTTGTACAGGGCGGGCAGCAGCTCGAAGCCGGGGTCGCCGGCGAGCGGCTTGGGGTCGATGGCGAGCCAGGGGCCACGGCCGGAGCCGGGCAGTGGGGCGAGCACGTTCTCGTAGTGCAGGTCCCAGTGGAGCAGCCGGTCGCCCGGTTCGCCGCGCACCTCCCGGACCGCCGCGAGGCAGCTCTCCAGCAGCCGGCGGTGGTCCGCGTCGGCCACCCGCTCCAGCAGTCCGGGCACCTCGTCGAGGAGCGCGTCGGTGATGCCGGCCAGGGTGCGCAGCCCGTCCGGGGCCGGGGTGCCGGTCAGCCGGGCCATCAGCTCCGCGAGTTTCAGCAGGGCGGCCTGGTCGTCGGGGACGGAGGCCAGTGACCGCCGGGCGTCCAGCCGTTCCAGCAGCATGGTGCCGCTGGCCGGGTCGTGGTCCAGCAGGCGTACCGCTCCCTGGCCCGCCCAGGCGCGCAGCCCGGCCGCCTCGCCCGCCGTCTCCTCGGTGACCTGCTGGAACTTCACCGCGGCGGGGGTGCCGTCCTTGCCGGTCACCGGCAGCACCAGGGCGGCGTGGCCGTGTGCCGGGGCCCCGTCCGGACGCAGGTCCCACCGCTCCAGGAACTCCGTGATCAGCTCCGGCAGCGCGGCGATCCACTCCGGCCCGCCGGCATAGTCCTCGTAGTACGCGGCCAGTCGGCCAGGAACCTCGATGCGCGTCATGAAGGGGTGGCTCCTCGTTGCGGTGGTACCGGAACGACCTGTGAAGTCCATCCGACGTCCCGGGCCCCGGAGTCGCTCCGCCGCCCGGCCCGTCAGCCGATGGAGCGGCCCGGTGCGGTGATCTTACGGTCGGTACGGGCGCGACCGCTGCGGGTCCGCCGTACCCGCCCGAGCGGGGCCGGGGGCGGCCTCCCGGAAGCGTGCGGGAGCGACGCCCCGGGCCGCCTTCTCCGGCCTCGCGGAAGCGCCGGCGGCCGGGGCCCCGGACGCCTCGGCGGGCCCGCGGAGGCGAGGTGACCGGTGCCCCGGGCCGTCTCAGCGGGCGTCGCCGGGTGCCCGGTGGAGCGCGGCCGCGACGGTCTCCGCGAAGGCCACCGCGACCGGGCTCAGCGCGTCCCACTGGCGCACCGCCCACCCCGCGGCCAGCGGCGGCAGCCAGGGGATCGGGATCAACCGCAGATCGCGGCGCGCGGTCTCGTGCCAACCGGGCAGGGCGGGCACCACCGCGTGCCCCAGGCCGAGTTCGGCCAGCAGGATGGCGGTGTCCCAGTCGGCGACGCTGGTGGTGGAGACCGGGCCCGAGCCCTGCCGGGTGAGGTACTCGTCCAGGCGCAGCCGCGAGGTGGAGTTCTCCGGCAGCCGGATGTGGCGGATCGTGGCGAGCTGCTCCGGGCCGATCTCGGGGTGCGCCGCGAGCGGATCGTCGGCCCGCACGGCGAGCACCCAGGGCAGTTCGGTGACCGGGCGCTGCTCGACGCCCCGGACCGGCGGGCGGATGGTGATCCAGGCCAGGTCGGCGGCGTTGGCGGCGAGCGCCGCGAGGCAGGCGCGGGTGGAGTTCTCGGTCTGGAACTCCAGGTTCACGTCCGGGTGGCGGTCCCGGAAGGCCACCACCCCGGCGGACATGAAGTGCCGTACCGTCGTCGCGCCGGTGGTGACCCGCACCGTGCCGCCACCGCCCCGGCGCATGTCGCGCAGCAGCCGCAGCGCCTGGTCCAGGCCGCCCAGCCCCTCGGCCGCCGAACGGTGCAGCACCCGGCCGGCCTGGGTGGGGGAGACCCCGCGCGGCTGCCGCTCCAGCAGGGTGATGCCCAGCTCCCGCTCCAGCCGCTTGACCCGCTGGCTGACCGCCGACTGGGTGCAGCCCAGTTCCCGGGCGACGGCGCTGAGGCTGCCGGACTCGCAGACGGCGACGAACGCGCGGAGGTCATCCAAGGTCACCGCGTCACGCTACCGCCGTGGTGGGGAAGCCCCCCTCGCCGGGGGCGCCTGCGAGCGGGCCGTCCGGTGCCTCCCGGGCCGATCCCCGGGCCGATCCGGCGGCCGGGTGCCCCGGCGACCCGGCAAGGGGCGGGGCCGGCAGGACGGGCGGGTCCGACAGGACGGGACGGGTCGGACGGAGCCGATCGAGCCGATCGAGCCGATCGAGCCGATGGGCCCGTTGGGCCCGTTGGGCCGGGTGGGTCGGGTGGGTCGGGTGGGTCGGGTGGGTCGGACGGGTCCGATGGGGGCAAAGGGGCGACGGGTGGGATGTGTCCGGAAACCGGCAGGCGACCCTTCCCCTCGCGGCCGGTAGCTACGCGCGTAACTGACCTTAACGGCCTGTTCATGCCAATGACCGCCGGGAGGTTGACGTTTGTCAGGTACCCGCCGAACCCTATGGGGCATTGGCTCGTTTCCGCGCCGACTCCCCCCAGGAACCGTCAGTGTGACGGAACATCACCCACCCCGGAGGAACCGCATGCGCCGGTTGACCACCAGCCTCGCCGCCACCGCCATCACCGCCGCCGCCACGATGGCCCTGGCCTCGCCCGCGCAGGCGGCGCCCGCCGACAAGGCCCAGGTGCTGTCGAGCTGGACGCAGACCAGCTCCACCAGCTACAACGCGTGGCTCAACGCGCGTAACAACCAGGGCGCCTGGTCGGCGTACGGGTTCAACTGGAGCACCGACTACTGCAGCACCTCTCCGGACAACCCGTTCGGCTTCCCGTTCAAGCTCTCCTGCGCGCGGCACGACTTCGGCTACCGCAACTACAAGGCGATGGGCACCTTCGACGCCAACAAGTCGCGTCTGGACAGCGCCTTCTACGAGGACCTCAAGCGGGTCTGCAACCGTTACAGCGGGGCCACCCAGACCTCCTGCAACAGCACGGCGTGGACCTACTACCAGGCGGTCAAGCTCTTCGGCTGAGCCGCGCCGGCCCGTCCGCCGGCCCTCTGACCGCCGCACCGGACCGGGAGCGCCGTGCCCCGGGGCCGGGAGCACCAGGCAGGGAACGCCGGGCCGTCGCGACCTCCGGGGCATCGGGCTGCCGAGGGCCGTCGTGACCACAGGGCCGTCGACCAACCGGGCCGTCGTGGCCACCTGGCCGTGGCGCCACCGGGCCCACCGCGGCGGTACGCGGTGGGCCCGGCGCGCGGGCGGGGTCCGGGGCCGTGGCCGGCCGGGCCGTGCCGGTCAGGCCGTCCGGTACAGCCGTTCCAGCACCACCGCGATGCCGTCCTCGTCGTTGCCGGCCGTCACCTCGTCGGCCACCGCCGCGAGCCGCGGGTGGGCGCCGGCCATCGCGACCCCGTACCCGGCCCAGCGGAGCATCGGGATGTCGTTGGGCATGTCGCCGAACGCTATGGTGTCGGCCGCCTTCACCCCCAGCCGGCGGGCGGCCATGGAGAGTCCGGTCGCCTTGGTGAGGCCCAGCGGCAGCAGTTCGACGATGTCCGGGCCGGACAGGGCGACGCCGACCAGGCCCCCGGCGGCCGCGGTCGCCGCCTCGGCCAGTTCGTCGTCCCGCAGCCGCGGATGCTGGATGTAGATCTTGTTGAGGGGCGCGGACCACGCCTCGTCCGGGTCGGTGAAGGTGTGCCGGGGCAGCTCGTCGCCGGTCCGGTACCCCGGGGAGAAGAGCACCTCCCCGTCCAGCCCGTCGCGGCTCACGGCCAGCAGCAGCGGGCCGATCTCCGCCTCGATCCTGCTGATGGCCGTGGCGGCGACCTGCCGGTCGAGCGTGACCGAGGTCAGCAGCCGGTGCTCCCCGGCGTGGTACAGCTGACCGCCCTGCCCGCACACGGCGAGGCCGCGGTAGTCGAGGTCGTCCAGTATGTGGCGGGTCCAGGGCACCGAGCGGCCGGTGACCACCAGGTGCGCGGCGCCCGCGGCGGTCGCCGCCGCGAGTGCGTCCCGGGTGCGCGCGGAGATCGTCCGGTCGGAGCGGAGCAGCGTCCCGTCGAGGTCGGTCGCCACCAGCCGGTACGGCAGCGGCCCGGCGGGACGCGCGGTCCGGGCCGGCCGGGCGGTACGGGCGGCGGGGACCTCGGCCGCGGCGGTCCGGGGCGCGGGGCCGGTCACCGCGGTCGTCGCGGGTGACACCGCGGGAGCCGGGTCGGCGGTGACCGCTCCGGGGGTGGGGCGGGGCGCGGTCGTCGCCGCTGCCGGGCCGGCCGCGCCGTGCTCCGCCGCCGGCGGTTGGTCCGCCGGCGGGACCTCCGTCGAGGGCCCGGCCGCCGCAGGCGGCCGCACGGCGGACGCCTGCGCCACGGACCCTTCGCTGGCCGCGGTGCTCACCGGGGCGGTACCGGGCCCCGCGTCGTAGGGCCCGGAGCCGGCGGGGCCGGCCTCCGGGCCGCTGTCGGCGGCGGTGCTCACCGGGCGACGGGTTCCAGCAGCTCCCGGCCGCCCAGGTACGGGCGGAGGACCTCCGGCACGCGGACCGAACCGTCGGCCTGCTGGTGGTTCTCCAGGATCGCCACGATGGTCCGCGGCACCGCGCAGAGCGTGCCGTTGAGCGTGGCCAGCGGACGGACCTGCTGCTTGCCGCCGTCCGCGGCCTCGCGCATCCGCACCGCGAGGCGGCGGGCCTGGAACTCGTCGCAGTTGGAGGTCGAGGTCAGCTCGCGGTACTTGCCCTGGGTGGGGATCCACGCCTCACAGTCGAACTTCCGCGAGGCCGAGGCGCCCAGGTCGCCGGTGGCCACGTCGATCACCTGGAACGGCAGCTCCAGGCCGGTCAGCCACTGCTTCTCCCACTCCAGCAGCCGCCGGTGCTCGGCCTCGGCGTCCTCCGGCGCGACGAAGGAGAACATCTCGACCTTGTCGAACTGGTGGACCCGGAAGATGCCGCGGGTGTCCTTGCCGTACGAGCCCGCCTCGCGGCGGAAGCAGGTGGAGAACCCGGCGTACCGCAGCGGGAGTTCGTCCGCGTCGATGATCTCGTCCATGTGGTACGCGGCGAGCGGGACCTCGGAGGTGCCGACCAGGTAACGGTCGTCCTTCTCCAGGTGGTAGACGTCCTCCGAGGCCTGGCCGAGGAAGCCGGTGCCCTCCATGGCCTGCGGGCGGACCAGCGCGGGGGTCAGCATCGGCGTGAACCCGGCCGCGGTGGCCTGCGCGATGGCCGCGTTGACCAGCGCCAGCTCCAGCAGGGCGCCGACCCCGGTCAGGTAGTAGAAGCGCGAGCCGGACACCTTGGCGCCCCGCTCCACGTCGATGGCGCCCAGCGCCTGACCCAGCTCCAGGTGGTCCTTGGGCGTGAAGCCCTCGGCCTCGAAGTCGCGGATGGTGCCGTGCGTCTCCAGGACGGCGAAGTCGTCCTCACCGCCCACCGGCACGTCGGGGTGGACGAGGTTGCCCAGCCGGCGCAGCAGCGCCTGGGCCTCCGCCTCGGCCCGGTCCCGGTCGGCGTCGGCGGCCTTGACGGCGGCGGACAGCTCGCCCGCCTTCTTCAGCAGCTCGGCCTTCTCCTCCCCGGCGGCCTTGGGGATGAGCTTGCCGAGCGACTTCTGCTCGGCGCGCAGTTCGTCGAAGCGGACGCCGGATGCCCTGCGCCGCTCGTCGGCGGAGAGGAGCTCGTCGACGATGCCGACGTCCTCTCCACGGGCACGCTGGGAGGCGCGCACACGGTCAGGGTCCTCGCGGAGCAGGCGCAGGTCAATCACGACCCCAGATTACCGGCGCGGGCTCCGGCGCCACGACCGATATGCGGGCGGGCCGCCCCGTCGCCCCTCGCGGCCGGGGCGCGGCCACGGGTTCCCCGGCCGGGAGGAGGCACGGTCGCCGCCGCTCCGGGACCGGCCACGGGCGGGGGCCGCGGGCCGGGGGCCAGGGGAGAGGGAGTGCGGGTGCGGGAAGGGGCGGCAGGGCGTGGGACGGCGAGGGGGGCTGTCCCAGGGGCGGGAAAGTGCCGGAATTGTGCCCAGATGGTCCGGTCAAGGAAATTTTCCGGCATCCCCGAAAAGGGGCATAGGGTGCTTGTCGCGCTGACCCGCCGTGCCGTACTCCCTTGCGAAAGCGACGAGTTGAGAGTGGCGGACCGGGTTCGCGGATGACGCTTGTCCACAGGGGCTGTGGGTTTCCGGTCGGTTATCCACAGGCTGTGTGTGAGTTCTGTGGATTTCGGAATCGATCATTCCGCATTGTTGGGCATGACCGGCGGATTCCTGGGTCAAACCTCACGCACTCGCTCTTTGGGGTGGGGGCGATTAATTTTCCGTGACCCGAAAGGGGTGAACACCGGAATTCGGGTGGTTCCCAGGGTCGGTGGCGGCGGGCGAGGCTGTGGACACACCAGGCTGACCGATGGATGCACTGGGTGAGGAGAGCCGCTCCGCAGGGTGGATCTGTCGACTTGTCCCCAGCGTCGCCCGGATGCCTGTGGATAACTTCACCGTCCTGGGGATAACGCCCGCCGGGCTGGGTGGCTCCGGCCTGCCGTCGCGGCGGCGGAACCGGGCAGGAGGCATCGAGCAGGGCGGAGAGGACGGCGAGGAGGGATGTGGGGCGGAGGAGGACGGAGAAGGGATGGCGAAGGGAAGGCAGGAAGGACGGACGACGGGAAGGGGGCGGGAGCCGGTGCGGACCGGAGCGCGACCGGGGGCCGGTGCGGACGGAGACCGGTGACGTCCGGGGCCGGTGCGGGCGGAGACCGGTGGCGTCCGGGGCCGGTGCGGGCGGAGAGCGGCGGGGTCCGGCGGGGTCCGGGGCCCGCGAGGTCAGGCGGCCCGGCCGTCCTGGCAGCGTGCCACCCACTCCGCCGCCGCCACGAACTCGTCGTCGGAGGTGCCGGGACGCAGCGGCCCGACCATCGACGGGTCCACCCCCGCCCGCGGGTACGAGCCCAGGAAGCGGACCTTGGGGCAGATCCGCTTGAGTCCCATCAGCACCGACGCCACCCGCCGGTCGTTGATGTGACCCTCGCAGTCCACCGAGAAGCAGTAGCGGCCCATCCCCTGACCGGTCGGCCGGGACTCGATCCTCATCATGTTCACGCCGCGCGCCGCGTACTCCTGGAGCAGTTCCAGCAGCGCACCGGGATGGTCGTCGCCGAGCCAGATCACCACCGAGGTCTTGTCGGCGCCGGTCCACGCCGCGGGCCGGGCCGGCCGGCCCACCAGCACGAACCGCGTGACCGCGTTCTCCGCGTCGTGGATCTCCGAGACCAGGGGCTCCAGCCCGTACCGGGCCGCCGCGAACTCCCCGGCGAACGCCGCGTCGTAACGGCCCTCCTGGACCAGCCGGGCACCGTCCGCGTTGGACGCCGCGGACTCCCACTGGGCGTCCGGGAGGTGCGCCGCGAGCCAGTTGCGCACCTGCGGCTGGGCCACCGGGTGTCCGGTCACGGTCTTCACGTCGGCCAGCGCGGTGCCGGGGCGGACCAGCAGGGCGAACGCGATCGGCAGCAGGACCTCGCGGTAGATCATCAGCGGTTCGCCGGTGGCGAGTTCGTCGAGGGTGGCGGTGACCCCGCCCTCCACCGAGTTCTCGATCGGGACCAGGGCGGCGGCGGCCGACCCCGAGCGCACGGCGTCCAGCGCGGCCGGTACGGAGACCATCGGCACCAGTTCGCGGGTGGCCGCCTCGGGCAGCGTCCGCAGCGCGGCTTCGGTGAAGGTGCCTTCGGGACCGAGGTAGGTGTAGCGGCTGACCGACATCACGGTGAGGCTCTCCCTGCGCTGCGATCGGAGGAGGCTCCCACGATACCCACGCAGGGCGGCCCCCGTGGCGCCGTCCGGACCGTAGGACGGGCCCGGTGGACGTAACCGCCGGAGCCCGGAGGGCGCGGTGTCCGGCGCGCTCGGGCGTGCTCCGGCGCGAGGGGCGCGTGAGCGGTGCGACGAGCGGCGTGAGGGGTGCGGAGGGGGGCGTGAGCAGTGCGGCCGGGCGGGTGGGCACGCGGGCGGACCGGGCACGCGCCCCCGGGCCGGGCCCCGGGGTCCGTGCCCTCGGGCCCGGCCCCGGGCTTCGCGCCGGCTCGGCGCCGGGCGCCGCTGCCGGTGGTGGGAGGGGCGGTGGTGGCGGGGGGCGGTGGACGGCCCTCCGGCGGGTGCGCCGTTCCGGTCCCGTTGGCCGCCCCGGCCGCGAGGCCGGGGCTCTCGGGGGAACGGCCCGCAGCCGGACCCGGGGGGCGGGCCGGGGCTTCGGGCGGGATACGGCCACGGGGCCGGGGCCCCGGCACGGAGCGGCTCCGGGGCCGTTCCCCGGGCCGGGCCCGGGCGGGGGCGAGCTCCCGGCCGGGTCAGCCCTCCAGCAGGGCGCGGCCCACGTAGGAGCCCGGTTCCGGGGCCGGCGGTACCGCGAAGAGCCCGCTCGCCTCGTGCCGCAGGAACCGCGACAGCCCGTCGCCCCGGTCCAGCTTCCGCTGCACCGGAACGAAGCCCTTCATCGGGTCCGCCTGCCAGGCGATGAAGAGCAGCCCCGCGTCCGGTGCCCCGTCGTCCAGGAATCCGTCGTGGTACGAGAAGGGACGCCGCAGCATCGCCGCGCCCTGGTTGGACTCCGGCGCCGCGACCCGTACGTGGGCGTCCCCCGCGATGGCCAGCGAGCCCTCCGGCGTCAGCTTCGCCAGGTCCACCGGTGTGGTCTCCGTCCCGCCGGACAGCGGTGCCCCGTCGGACTTGCGGCGGCCGATCACCTTCTCCTGCCGCTCCAGCGACAGGTTGTCCCAGGAGTCCAGCAACATCCGGATGCGCCGGACCACCGCGTACGAGCCGCCCGCCATCCACCCCGGCGACCCGTCGGCGGGGACGAACACCCGCCGGGCGAAGTCCGGGTCGCCCGGCTTGGGATTGTTCGTGCCGTCGACCTGGCCCATCAGGTTGCGGGTGGTCATCGGCCGCGCGGTGGCCCCGGGGCTGCGGTTGAACCCGTTCATCTGCCAGCGCAGCCGGGCGGCGTCACCGGCGTCCCGCTGGACCGCCCGCAGCGCGTGGAACGCGACCAGCGCGTCGTCCGCCCCGATCTGCACCCACAGATCACCGTTGCTGCGCCGGGGGTCGAGCACGTCCGCCGAGAAGTCCGGCAGCGGTGCCAGCGCCTCGGGCAGGCGGGCGGTGAGCCCGGTCCGGCCGAAGAAGGAGCGTCCGAAGCCGAAGGTGACGGTGAGCGAGGAGGGCCCGGCGTCCAGCGCGATCCCGGTGTCCGCGCCACCGGACTGCGGCTCACCCGCCATCAGCCGCTCCGCCGTCGCAGACCAGCGGCGCAGCAGGGCGATGACGGCCCTGCGGTCCACGCCCGGGGCCAGGTCGAAGGCGAGCAGGTGGCCGCGGGCCTGCATCGGCGTGGTGATGCCCGGCTGGTGCCGGTCACCACGGAAGTCCACCGAGGTGGCGCCGACACTGCTGAGCGGCGTCGGCGCGTCCTCGCGCACCACCTCGGCGCCCACCGCGCCCGCCGCACCGCCCACGACCAGCCCGGCGGCACCGGCGGCGCCCGCGGTGCCGAGCAGCCGGCGGCGGGTCAGCGACGGCGGCGCGGGGTCCGGGCCGGGGTCGCCCGCCCGGCGGCCGGCGCGGGGATCGGTCCGGCTGTCCGTCCGGCGGCCGTCACTCCGGCGGTCGTCCGTCCGGTGGTCGTCCGGGGTCCGGCCGGCCGCCGCGGCGACCGGCTTCGGGGCGTCCTGCTTCCGGGCCTCCGCCGGGCGGGCCTTCTTCCCGGCGGCGTCCCGGGAGGGCTGTGCGGGCGGTGTCGTCCCGGTGTTCCGGGCGCCGTCGCGGGCGCCCTCCGCCCGGGGCTGCCCGTTCTGCCGCGGGGTGCGCCGGTTCTTCTGCTGGGTCATGGGCCGACCTTCACGGTCTCGGTCTCGGTCACCTGGTCGATGTCGGAGGTCCGCACGGTCATGGACAGCTGCCACGTGCCGGGTATCGGCACCTGCTGTCCGGTCGTGCTCCAGTGCCCGGTCGAGAGGCGCTTCAGCGCCACCGGGAGGGGGCCGATCTTCTGCTTCGGCTCGGTGAGCGACACCTTCAGCTCCGCCACGTCCACCGGCCGGCCGGCCGCGTCGGTGAGGAAGACGTGCACCTCGTTGTCGCCCTTGCGGGCCGGGTCGAGGGTGATCTCGGCGGTCCCCCGGCCGCTCTTGCTCCCGGTGTCGTACGGGATCTTCACGGTGACCGGGCCGGCGACCGGAGCGCCGCCCCGGGCCGCGGCCTGTTCGGTCTCCGCCCGCCCCGGCTGGGTGCCGGTGAGCACCGTGGTGACCGCCAGCAGCACCACCGCCACGGCCGTCTCGACCAGGACCGAGCGGTGCAGCGCGGCGCGGTGCGGGTCGCTGTCCCGGCGGCGCCGGGAGGCGGTCCGGCGCATCGCGGCGCGCTGCCGCGCCAACTGGGCGGCACGCACCGGGTCGGCGGACTCCTCCGCGCCGGTGCCCGGACCCCCGTCCGGGTTCGGGTCCGGGTCCGCGTCGGGCTCGGGGCTCGTGCCGGCGCCGGAGGCCGTGGTCGTGGCGGTGTCAGGGGCGCCGCCCGGGCCGGCCGGGCCGTCATCGGGGTCCGCACCCGGGTCCGGCCGCTCCCCGCCGGTGCGGAGCGCCGCCACCGGGACCGCCGCCGCCGGTCCGGCCGGGGCGGGTCCCGCCGGGGCCGGTCCGGTGGCCGTCGCCGGTTCCGTCGCGGCCCGCGGTTCCGGGTCCCGACCGGGGGCCGGAGCCGGATCGGCGAGGCGGGCGGTCCAGCGGCGGGAGCCGGCGGCGACGCCCACGAGGACGGCGACCAGGGCCACCTTCACCAGCAGCCACCGCCCGTACTCGGTGTCCGTCAGCGCCTCCCAGCTGCCCACCTGCCGCCAGGACTGGTAGAGGCCGGTACCGGTCAGGACCAGCACGGAGCCGAACGCCGCCCGGGAGAAGCGCCGGACCTGGCCGGCGGTGATCGGTTCACCCGCCCGCAGGGTCACCAGCAGGGCCACCAGCCCGCCCAGCCAGACCGCCACGGCGAGCAGGTGCGCGACGTCGAGGGGCATGGCCAGCCAGGGCTGGATGCCGACGGAGGCGTGCTCGGCCATCGCCCAGGTGGCGCCGAGCCCGGCCGCCACCACCGCGCCGCCGATGGCCAGTCCGAAGGCCAGGTCGCGCCGCGCCTGGGGATCGGCCGTTGGTTCCGGACGCCGCCCGGAACCGGGCTGCCCCGCCGCCGGCCGGCCGGATCCCGCGCGGGCCGGGTCCGTCCCGGCCGTACCCTCGCCGGCCGAACCGTCACCCGCCGATCCATCACCGGCGGTACCGTCGGCCGTACCGTCACCGTCGGTGGAGGCGTCGGCCGTGGCGTCGTCGGGCGCCGTACCGCCGTCGCGGGCCGTACCTCCGCTCCCGGTCGTACCGCCGACGCGGGCGGTACCTCCGTCGCCGGCGGTACCTCCGTCCCCGGCGGTACCGCCGTCGGTGGCGGCCGCCCGCCGGGTGTACGAGCCGAAGAGCACGGCGAGGAACACCGCCGCCGCGCCGAGCAGCAGCAGCCGGGAGAGCAGGGCCGCGCCGGGCTTGGTGGAGAGCACCTCGTCCAGCACGCCCAGGTCGAACGCCGCCCCGATGCCGTCCCCGGCGGCGTACGGCCCGCGCAGCAGCAACAGCAGCAGGGTCGCCGTGAACAGCGTCGCCCAGCCGCCGGCCGCCACCCGTTCCACCGGCCGGGAGGACCGGCACAGCCCGGCGAAGAGCGCCCCGCCGACCAGCAGCACGAAGCCCGCGTAGGCGGCGTACCGGGCGCCGTCGTACAGCAGCTCCACCGTGCCGTCCGGCTCGGCGGTCGCCGGCACCGACACGGTGGTCTTCGACGGCGCGCCGATGGAGAACGTGAAGGCGCCGCCCACCGGGTGGCTGTCCTCCGACACCGCCTTCCAGGCCACCGTGAAGGTGCCGTCCGGCAGCCCGGTGTGCAGCGCCACGGTGGCCGTGGACGACCTGCCGTCCACATGGCCGGGCTCGCCGGCGTCCACCCGCTTGCCCCGCGGGTCGAGCACCCGGATCGAGTCGTCGGAGAGCAGCACGCCCTCGGAGAAGGTGAGGGTCACCCGCTCCGGGGCGGTCGGCAGCACGCTGCCCTCGGCCGGGTCGGTCGAGGTCAGCGCCGCATGGGCGGAGGCCGCGCCGGCGCCGGGCCCGAGCACGCCGAGCAGGGCCAGGAGCAGCGCGCCGACCAGGGCCGGCAGCCGTCGGACGAGCGGGCGCCGGACGACCTGCCGGCCGGCGACCGGTCGCCGGCCGGTCGCCCGCCGCACGACCGGGCGGGCCGGGCCCGCGGCGGCACCGGCCACGGCGGCGCGGCCCGCGACGGCGCAGGTCGCTGCGTCAAAGGTCGCTGCGTCAAAGGGTGCTGCGGCACCGGTCGCGGCAGCACGGGCCGCGGGACCGGCGGCCGCCCCGGTGACGTCACGGCCCGCGGGACCGGTGGCGGCGGGGTCTGCCGGACCGGTGGCCGTCCCGGCGACGGTACGGGCCGCGGGAACGGCGGCGGACCCTGGGGCGTCCGCCGGGGCCGGGGCGTGCCGGGGGAGCGGGCGGCGGGGGGAACGGGCGGGAGGTCATCGGGTGTCGGTCCTCAGTCCGCGGGGCGGTAGGTCGTCGGCTTCACCGGCACATCGACCGAGATCGGCCCGGAGGTGGCGAAGTGGAGGGTGAACCGCACCGTCTCCCCCACCTTCGGCCGGTGGGCGAGCTTCCCGAGCATCAGGTGGCTGCCGCCGCTGGCCAGCCGCAGCTCGCCCTCGGCCGGTACCTCCAGCTCGGCGACCCGGCGCATGGCGGTGCCCTCGGTGGTGTGCAGGGTCACGTCGGGGGAGAGCGGGGTGGTCACCGCGGTCAGCCGGTCGGACGCGCCGCCCTCGTTCCGTACGGTCAGGAAACCGGCGGCCATGTCGGGCATGGCCGGCTGCGGCATGTAGGCGCCGCTGACCGCCAGCTCGGGCCGCCCGCCGGCCGCCTTGCCCCCGCCGTCGTCCGCGGTGCCGCCGTCCTCGCCGGCGCAGGCGGTGAGGACCAGCCCGAGGGAGGTGGTGACGGAGACCGCCGCGGCCGCGTACCACCGCGAGCCCCGGGCTCCACGCCCGGGGCGCGGAGCGGGTGCGGGGCGCGGAGCGGTTGCGGTGTGCGCCGGGCGGCCACCGGCCACCACCCGTGCCGTACGCCGTGCGGCCGACCGTGCCGTGCGCCGCGCCGCTGCCGCCCGGGTCACGGGTTCACGCCCTTGACGATCTTGGGAAGGTCCTTGGCGTAGGTCTCGGAGGTGGTCTCCGTGGTGTAAATCCAGCGCCCCCGGTCGTCCTTCGGGGAGAAGGCGACCACCTCGGCGCCGTGCTGCACGGTGATGCTGCCGTCCTTCTCCTTCTTGGGCTTCTCCACGAAGATGCCCAGCGGACGGGCGGCGGCCTGGATGGTGTCGAAGTCACCGGTCAGGCCGACGAAGTCCTTGCCGCCCTGGCCGTCGAGCCAGGCGCGCATCCGCTTGGGGGTGTCCCGGGCCGGGTCGGTGGTCACGAAGATCACCTGGAGCTTCTCCCGCTCGGCCGGTGACAGCTTGGCCTCCGCGATGGCGATGTTGCTCATCACCAGGGAGCAGACGTCGGGGCAGTAGGTGTAGCCGAAGTAGACCAGCGTCGGGCGGCCCTTGGTCCGCTCCAGCAGGTCGTACTCCTTGCCCTCGGTGTCCTTCAGCACCAGGTCGGGCTTGGACCTGGGGGTGTCGAGGACGATGGCCGACTTCCGCTTGGTGGTGCCGGACACCTCGGCGACGGAGTCGCCGCCGTCCTTGCCGGCACCCTTGTCCCCGCCGTCGCCGCCGCAGGCGGTGAGGGTGAGGGCGGCGGCCGTGGCGGTCAGGGCCGCCAGGATCTTGATGCGCATGTGGTCTTTCTCCGGAATAGATGAGCGTGAGGGGCGCGGGCCGCCCCGGGCGGGGAGGGCGTGCGGGCCGTGAGCCGGCGCGTACGCCCTCCCCGTCGCCGGGACCGCCCCGGACCTCGTACGGGCGGCCCGCCGGGACCGGGACCCCTGCCGGGCCCGGGCCCCTGCCGGGGTGGGCTCCTGTCGGGGGTCCCCGACAGGGCAGGGTCCCCCGACAGGGCCGGGTCCCCTGTCGGGGTGCGGGCCCCGGCGGGCGGTCCGGTCAGGCGGAGCGGCGGCGCAGCGCGAGCGCGCCGAACGCGGTGCCGGCGGCGCCGATCACGATGCCGGCGATCCCCAGCACCCGGGCGGTGGTGTCGGTGCCGTCCTCGTCCCCGCCGTCGGCGGACTCCTCGGCCTTCCCGGCGTCGTCGTCCTTGTCCCGGCCGGCGTCCTCGCCCTTCGCGGCGTCCGAACCGTGGTGGTCGGACCCCTCGGCGGGCTCCACCAGCTTCAGCACCGGGGCCGGGCTCTCCGGCTCCGGCGCGCCTTCCTTCGGCTCCTCGATCCAGCGCACGACCTCCTTGTTGTCGTACGTCTGGAGCGCCTTGAAGACGAGCTGGTCGGCGTCCTCGGGCAGCTGTCCCATGGAGACCGGGAACTGCTGGAAGGTGCCCGGCTCGATGCCCTTGCCGTCGGCGGTCCAGGTGACCTTGCTGACGGCTTCGTTGATCTTCTTGCCGTGGACTTCGAGGGGGGTGTCGAGCTTGGTCCTGGTCACCTTCACGTCCCATCCCGGGACCGGCTGCGGCATCACCGAGGCGAGCGGGTGGTCGGTGGGGACGGTGACCTCCAGCTTGACCGTCGAGGCGTCGTCCCGTTCGTTGGGCACCTTGAAGGTGACGACGCTGTAGCCGCCCTTCTCGGCCTGTCCGGGCTGCACGCCGACGTGGGCGAGGGCGGGGGTGGCGAACAGGGCGACGGTACCGGCGGCGAGGGTGCCGACGACGGCGAGACGGCGCAGACGCATGGCGTTCACGGCATGACTCCTGAGTGGGACGTGACGGATGTGGCGTACGGGGGCGGCGCACCGGGATGCGGGTGCGCGCGGCGGATGGCGGCGGCCTTCCGGCGGGCGGCGCCGCCCGGCATCGGCCGCGGCCGACGGCCCTCCCGTCGCCCGGCTCCGTACGCCCCCGCCCCGGTGCTCCGCTCACCCCCGCCGGCCGTGGTCCGCGTACCGAGCCGCTCGCGGCCCTGGTGGCGCGCGCCGCGCGCGGTGGCGCCGCGCCGTGCCGGGCCCGGAGCGGTACGTCGCGTCCGGTTCCGCCACCGCCGGGTACGTCGTCCCGACGGACGTACGCCGGGGCGCGCGGGGGCGCCGACGGCGCTCGCCCGGACCGTCGCACGCGGTGCGGGCGGCGGGGAACGGCGGGTGGCGGGGCAGGAGTGGAGAGGGGAGGGAGGGGGGCGGGACGGCGGTGGATGCCGTGCCGGTCAGGCCGCCAGGGCGTACCGCGGCGGACCCCGCCGGATCACACTGTGCTGGAGCACCAGCGCACCGGGCGCGGGCCCGTCCGGTGCGTCACGTCGCCGTACCGGCCCGGGGGCGGTCGCCGTCCGGGTCGTCAGTCCCGCGTACAGCAGGCGGACCAGGCGCAGCGCCGCCCGCAGCGGCCGTACGCACACGCCCTCCAGGGAGAGCCGTACCAGCCGCCAGAGCGCGGCCTCACCGCGCCGCAGCAGCCAGCCGGCGACCAGGGCGGCGAACAGATGGGCGAGGAGCATCGCGGGCGACGGCAGCAGCGAGCCCGGCCAGGAGGAGTGCGGGGTGGCGAGGGCCCGCCCGAACCAGGCCGGCCCGTCCATGGCGCCGCCGGCCGCCCCGCCGGTGCCGCCGTGCGCGACGAGGGCGGGGTTGGTGGCCGGGTCGATGCCGGCGGTCCGTACGATCCGCAGCGCCTCGGGGTAGCTCAGTCCGCCGGGGCCCGAGTTGCAGACCATCTTCTCGGCGAGCGCGACCACCCGGCCGTCCGCCCCGGCGACGATCCGCCCGGTGGTGGCCGTGCCGTGCTGGCCCAGGCTGAACAGGGCGTGCAGCCCTAGCTGTCCCAGCGCCAGCCCCGCGGCGATCGCGGGCAGCGAGCGCTCCCGTCCGGCCGAGGCCATGACGACCACGAAGACCGCCACCCCGCCGGCGCCCAGCGTCCACAGCGGCACCGGGGCGCAGGAGGCCAGACCGTGTCCGGCGGCCGAGAGCAGCACACACACCGTGGTGAACAGGGCGGCCCGCAGCAGCCGGAGATCCGTACCCGCACGCAGGACCGGCCCCGGGGGCACGGTGCTCCCCGCGGTGCGGCGGCCGGGCGGCGGAAGGACAGACATGGCTGCGCCATCATCGCACCGGACGGGGCCCGGCCGGACGCCAGGGTCCGCCCGCCCACGCGCCCGCGCGTCCGCGATCACCGCGTCCGCGCACCCGCGATCAGCCCGCCCGGGCACCCGCGATCACCGCGCCCGGGCCCCCGCGATCACCGCGTCCGCGCACCCGCGATCAGCCCGCCCGGGCGGGTACCGGTCGGCCCGCCCGGACGGGACACCGGTCGCACCGCCGGGCCACCGGTGACCGGCCGCCCGGCAACCGTGATGCCCCTCTCCCGTCTGACGCCCGGCGCCTGGCGCCCGGCGTGGGCGCCCCAACCCCGCCCCCGACCGCACGCCCGGCCGGTGCTCCGGGCGACGTCCCGGCCGGGACCCGCCGGGGCGACCCGGGGGCGGCCTGGGTCCGCCGGGGCGACCCGGTGGGTGGGCCGAAGCCGCCCCGGCCGCCGGGACCACCGGCGTGCTTCCGTGCCCGCTGTGACTCGGGGGGAGACCCCTGGAACGGTCACCCGGGCCGGCTCACGACACCGCCGTCGGTGACCCCCGTCCCCGTCGGTGACCGCGGGCGGGTGCGCCACCGCGACCGGCCCGGCGCCGACCACCACCGGGACCGAACCGGCGCCGACCGCCACCGGGCGACGCCCGGGTCCCCGGTGCCCCGAACGACCACCCGGCGCACGGAATCAGAGGCGTGCGCCGGGGTGCGCCGGGAGTGGAAAGGGCGCGGTATATACGCGGATTGCACCCGAACGGCCTTGGCGGGGCCTCATACACCGGGAGCCGGGCGGCGCGCTGCCGCTGAATGAGTGGAGTCACAATCTGCACACGCTTACGGGGCCCATACCCCGGCAATAGGTATCGATAGGTCGAGCCGCGGTCGGGAGGCTGGAGCATGAGCATCTGGTGGTCTCTCCATCTGCGCCGTGAGGCCGCGAGTGTGCCCCTGGCCCGGCGGCTGCTCCTGGGCACCATGGAGGCGGCCGGTGTCGATCCGGAGATCTCCCACGACCTCTCGCTCGCCCTGACCGAGGCATGTGCCAACGCGGTGGAACACGGCGGTGCCGACGAGGCCGGCCGGCATTACCGGGTGACGGCGTACATCGACGGCGACACCTGCCGGATCGAGGTCACCGACTCCGGCCCCGGTTTCCTCGACGCCCCGGCAGCCGACGGCGATCCCGGCCCGGCCGGCCTGTCGTCCCGCCTCCCGGAACCGGCCGGGCCCCCGGCCGAGCTGGAGGTCCGAGTACCCGCCCCGCCCCGCGCGTCCCCGCCCCGCCGGTGTCCCCCCGCCCCGGTCCACGCCGAGCACGGTCGCGGCCTCTTCCTGATCGAGGCGCTCACCGACCACGTCCGCTACCGCAACCGCTCCGGGTGCTCCGGCGCGGTGGTCAGCTTCGACAAGATCCTCAAGTGGCGTGAGGGGGCCCTGCTCAAGGCGTCCTGACCGACGCGAAGGAGGGGAGCCGGGCGCCGACCCGCTGCCGACGACCGCCGCCCGAGCGCGAACCCCGCCGCGCACGAACCTCACTCCGCGCACGAATCTCACTCCGCGCGCGAACCGCACCCCCGTACGAACCCCGCCGCCCCGGCCTGGCGCCTTCCCGGCCGGGACGGCGCCACGACGTCTGCCCGTACCGGTTGTCACGCCCCGGGCGGGGGAAGGCCGTTGGCCGTGCCGGAGTCCTGGCACCCGGGTGTCAGGAGTACGCCTGATTCAGCGCCCAGTACGCCCAGAGGAGTACGGCCAGCGATGCGACGAGGACCACCGTCCCGAGCGTCAGCCCGGCCCGGGCACGCCGGTGGTCCGCTCCCTCGTCACCGCGCATACGCCGCAGGGCGAAGGCGCCGGAGACGACGGCGCCGATCGCGGTGGGCACGACGAAGTAGACGGGCAGGAAGCGGATCCAGTGGGAGACGGTTTCCGGTAACCACGGGCAGAGGAACAGGACGACGGCGAGGACGCCCATCACCAGTGACGTGGTGCCTCTCGTCTTCGGCGGGGCCGTCGTTCCGTCCAGCGGCTCGGCGATCTGCTGTGCTGCGTTCATGGTCCGGAAGCCAGCCGGGGGGCGGAACGCTCCGCTTGGGCGCGGCTACTCAACCGGACGTGAGTAGCCCGGCGGGCCGTTTCCCGGCAACGGGCGGGGCCGGCCGACCGGGACACCCGCGCGGGTGCGGCGCCGCCCCGCCCCGGGCCGGGCGGAACCGGGAGCGCAGGGTGGCGGCGCCGGCCCGGGCACTCGGCGGGTGGTTCAGCCGGAGGCCTGCCCCAGTTGCCAGTACGCCCGGACGATCACGGCCAGCGGAATGACGACGGCGACCGCGCCGAGTACCAGGCCGGCCCGGGCCCGGCGCCGGCCGGAGCGCCCGGTGGCCGGTGGCGTGCGCAGGTCCCGCAGAGCGACGGCGCCCAGCACCATGGCGCAGATCCCGGCGGGAACGATGAAGTACAGGGGGAGGAAGCGGAACCACGGCGGGACCGACTCCGGCAGCGACGGGAAGCCGAGCATCGTCACGGCGGCCGCGCCGACCACCAGTGACGTGGTGCCTCCCGGCTTCTGCGGGGTCCCCGGCTCGCCGGGCGGGCCGGCGGTCTGCTCTGCGGAACTCATGATCGGGAGGCTAGGCGGAGGCGGCGGGCCGGACCTGGGTTCCGCTACCCAAGTGAGCTGAGTAACCAGGCGGACGGTACGGCTCCGCCTCCTGCCGGGGTACCGCCGGTGACGGCCGTCACGGCCGTACGGCGCGTTCCGCCACGGACCGGTACGAAGGGGGCGGGCGGCCGGGGGAACGCCCGCCCACCCCCGTGGGGCGGACCCCGCGCACGGCGTGTGGGTCAGATCCCGTGCACGGCGGCGACCGTGAACGGCGCCTCGGGGGTGCCCGGCCCCATCGGGCCGCCCTTGTCGAACTGGGAGCGGACCACCAGCAGATGCCCGTCGCGGCGGACCAGTGTGGTGGGGACCTGGAGCGCGGGATCGGTCAGCCTGCGTTCCAGGCGGGCGCTCCCGGCGTCGGCGGAGAGCCGCAGCCTGCTGATGGTGTTGCTGCTGTTGTGGGCCACCCACAGGGTGCCGTGGCGCAGCTCCAGCCCGTCGGCGTGCGTGAGGACGGCGCCGTGCAGGTCGACCCGGCTCACGCCGCCCGAGGCGGGGTCCAGCCGGTACAGGCCGCCGCCCACCATGTCCACGGTCAGCAGGTAGCGGCCGGAGGGGTCCGCGGCGATCCCGTTGAGGGCGAAGCCGGGCGGGAGCCCGTCGAGCGCCGCCGCGAGGTCGAAGGCGGTGTGCAGGGCGGCCGGGCGGCCGGTGGCCATGGCCTTCCGCAGCTGTGCCGGGGTGACGTGGTGCACCACGCCGAGCGTGCTGTCGGTGAGGTACGCGGTGCCGTCCGGGGCGAGGGCCACGTCGTTGAGCCACGACCCGGGGCCGGCGGTCTCGAAGCGGGCGAGCAGCCGCCGGGTCCCGGTGGCGTAGACGGACACCCCGCCACGGTCCACCACCCACAGCCGCCCGGCCCGGTCCACCTTCAGCCCGCCGGCGGTCGTCCGGCCGTCCGTACCGGCCGGGAGGAACACCTCGGCGGCCTGCCGGCCGGGGGTGATCCGGTAGATCGTGCCGGTGGTGAAGGAGGAGACGTACAGCGCCCCGGAGCGCGGGTCCGCGCCGATCCCCTCGGGATAGACCCGGTCGCCGGGGAGGACGTACGCGGTGGAGACCCGGGCCCGGCCGGACCGATCGGCCCGGTCGGTGTGGTCGGCGGCCGTCGGTGCGTCGGTCGTCCGCCCGGCAGTCGTACGACCGTCGGTCGTCCGCCCGTCGGTCGGGTGCGGGCCGGTCGCGGCCGGGGCGCTCGGCGCCAGGGTCAGGCCGGCGAGGAGGGCCAGCCCCGCGGCGGCGAGGGTGCGGCGGGCATGCGGCATGGAACGAGATCTCCTGTCTGAAGGACTCATCTCTGTGTGTGCATTCAAACGATAGTAAGAGTTCTAATGATCGACAAGGTGCTTCGGTCAGGGTGCGGCGGTGGGGTCCCGGGCCCCGGGGCCGGAGCGTCCTGGCGGCGAGGGGTGCCCGGCGCCGGCGCGGTACCGACGGACGGCCGGACGGCGCGTGACGGGGGCGTACGGGTGGACGGCGTGTGGGTGCGTACCGAGGGAGGGCGTACGGAGGGCCGGCTGTGGTGCAGGGCCGTACGGGCGGCACGTGGCGCGGGGCGTGGAACGACCCGCACCGAGGGGTACGGCCCGTACCGAGGGGAAGAGCCCGTACGGAGGGGCGCGGGCCGAGGGGGGCGGGCGGGCCGTGGGGGCCGGCCGGGAGGGTCAATACGATGCGGAGATGACGTCGATGCCCGCCTCCGAACGTCTCGGCTCCTACCTCAAGCGCGCCGAGCAGGCCCTCAACGCCACCAAGCACGCCGCTCTCAGGCCGGCCGGGCTCACCGTGCCGCAGTACGCCGCGCTGCTGCTGCTCTCGGAGAACCCGGGCATGTCGGCCGCCGCCCTGGCGCGCGCCTGCGCCGTCACCCCGCCCACCATGAACACGGTGCTGAAGAACCTCCAGGAGCGCGGGCTGGTGGAGCGCACCCCGCACGCCTGGCACGGCAATGTGCTGGAGACCCGGCTCACCGAACGGGGACGCGAGGTGACGGCGGACGCGGACGTCCGGGCGGTGCGGGTGGAACGGGCGCTCGCCGCGGAGTTCACCGAGGAGGAGCGGGCGACCCTGATCGCGCTGCTGGGGCGCTGCGTGGACGTACTGGAGGCGGTCCGCCCGGAACCCGGCGCCTGAGCCCGCCGGAACGCACCCGGCGCCTGAGCCCGTTGGGAGCCCGGTGCCCGGGCCCGCCCGGGGGCGGCGGGCCGGGAGCTGCGGCCCGGCGCCGTGGCGTCCGCCGGGCCGGCCCACGCTCCGCCCGGCCGCGGAGGAGTCCGCGCTCCGCCCGGCGGCGCAGGGGCCCACGCTCCGCCCGGCCCCGGGCCGGCCCGCGCTCAGCCCGGTGCCGGGCGGTCCCCCGCGGCGGTCCCCGTCCGGTACTCCTGCGGGCTCACCCCGCGGACCCGTTTGAACGCGGCGCTCAGCGCGAAGGCGCTCCCGTACCCCACCCGGCGGGCCACCGCCTCCAGGGTGAGGTCCGGTGTACGGAGCAGATCGGCGGCGAGGGCCAGCCGCCAGCCGGTCAGATAGCCCATCGGCGGCTCGCCCACCAGCTCGGTGAAGCGCCGGGCCAGGGCCGCCCGGGAGACGCCCACCGCCGACGCCAGCGCGGCCACCGTCCACGGGTGCGCCGGGTCGTCGTGCAGCAGCCGCAGCGCCCGCCCCACCACCGGGTCGCCCTGGGCGCGGTACCAGGCCGGGGCGCCGGCCTCCGGCCGGGAGAACCAGGCCCGCAGCGCGGCGATCAGCAGCAGGTCCAGCAGCCGGTCGAGCACCACCTCCTGGCCGGGCCGGTCCCTGGCGATCTCCTCTTCCAGGATGGGCAGCAGCGGGGAGTCCCAGGTGTCCGCGGGGAGCACGAGCAGTGCGGGGAGCACCCCCAGCAGCCGCCGGCTGATCTCGCCGCCCACCCGGTAGGTGCCGATGAGCATCACGGTGCCGCCGTCCGCACTCCCGCCCCAGGTCCGCACCCCCAGCTCCATGCGCTCGCACAGGGCGGCGCCGTCGGTGGTGGTGGAGCGCCCGTCGGGGTGGATGACGATGCGCGGCTCGGTGCCCGGGTCGTCGGCGAAGACGTACGGGTCGGGACCCCGGAGGATCGCCACGTCACCCGGCCCGAGCCGGCGCGCCCCGCCCCGTTCCGGGAGCGCCCACGCCGTGCCCCGGCCCATCGCCACCAGGGTCAGCGGCGCCTCGTCCTGGATCCGTATCGACCACGGCGGGTCGAAGACCGCCCGCAGCAGAAACGCCCCCCGCGCCCGCGGCCCGTCGAGCAGGCCCGCCAGTACGTCCATGGCCTCAGCGTAGGCGGCCGGGTCCCGGGAACCGCCCCGGCCCGTCCGTCCGTTGCCGCCCCGCGTCCGCTCCGGCCGCACTCCTCCCGGGTCCGCCCGTGGACGCCCGCGTATGGAACCGAGCGGCTCGGCGATGGGCGGCCGGCGCGCCGCCGGATTGACTGGGGAACCCGGTGGGGAGGCAGGCCGACCGCGCCGGGCCGAACGGATGGGAACACGGCCGAAGGACGGGGGAAGCGGCATGTCGGCGCTGGTACGGGGCGGAACGCTGATCGCGGCGACGGTGGCGACCGGGCTGAGCGCCGGGCTGTTCCACGCCTTCGCCTGCGCGGTGATGCCGGGGCTGCGCAAGGCCGGTGACCGGACCTTCGTGGAGACCATGCAGCGCATCAACGTGGCGATCGTCAACGGCTGGTTCCTCGCCACCTTCCTGGGCGCGCTGCTGCTCACCGGCGCGGCGGTGGTCTGCCACCTCCCGGCCGGTGCGGGGCGGCGGGTGCTGCCGTGGCTGATCGCGGCCCTGGCGCTGTACCTCGCCATGTTCGTGATCACGGTGGCGGTGAACATCCCGCTCAACGACGAGCTGGCCGCGGCCGGGGCGGTGGAACGGATCGCCGATCCGGCGGCGGTGCGCGAGCGGTTCGAGGCGGTGTGGGTGCGGTGGAACACCGTCCGGGCGGTGCTCTCCGCGGCGGCCTTCGCCTGCCTGACCTGGGCGCTGGTGCTGCACGGCCGGACGACGGGGTGAAGGACGGGGGACGACGGCACGCGGGGACGCGGGCCGCCCGGGCACCGGGACACCCGGGACATCCGGGACCCCCGGGGCACGCGGGGCGGTACGGGGCACCGGAGACGGCGCGTACGCGACGCACGAGAATGGACGGGGACGGCCGGGAACCGCTCGGGTTCCCGGCCGTCCACCGCCGGTGCGGGCCGCGGGGCCGCGGGGCCGGATCAGCCCTTGAGGCGGGCCATCCACGCCTCGATCTCGTCCGCGGTGCGCGGCAGCCCGGCGGACAGGTTCCGGTTGCCGTCCTCGGTGACCAGGATGTCGTCCTCGATCCGGACGCCGATGCCGCGGTACTCCTCGGGCACGGTCAGGTCGTCGGCCTGGAAGTACAGGCCCGGCTCCACGGTCAGGCACATGCCGGGCTCCAGCGTGCCGTCGGCGTAGGTCTCCCGGCGGGCGGCGGCGCAGTCGTGCACGTCGAGGCCGAGCATGTGGCCGGTGCCGTGCAGCGTCCAGCGGCGCTGGAGGCCCAGCTCCAGGACCTTCTCCACGTCCATGTCCCCGAGCAGGCCCCACTCGACCAGCCGGGTGGCCAGCACCCGCTGCGCGGCCTCGTGGAAGTCCAGGTAGCGGGCGCCCGGCCGGACCGCCGCGATACCGGCCTCCTGGGCCTCGTACACCGCGTCGTAGATCTTGCGCTGCAGCGCGTTGAAGCGGCCGTTGATCGGCAGGGTACGGGTGACGTCGGCGGTGTACAGGCTGCGCGTCTCCACACCCGCGTCGAGCAGCAGCAGGTCACCGGAGCGCACGTCGCCGTCGTTGCGGACCCAGTGCAGGGTGGTGGCGTGCGGGCCGGCCGCGCAGATGGAGCCGTAGCCGACGTCGTTGCCCTCGACCCGGGCGCGGAGGAAGAACGTTCCTTCGATGTAGCGCTCGGAGGTGGCCTCGGCCTTGTCGAGGACCTTCACGACGTCCTCGAAGCCGCGCACGGTGGAGTCCACCGCCGCCTGCAGCTGGCCGATCTCCCACTCGTCCTTGACCAGGCGCAGCTCGCTGAGGAAGACCCGCAGCTCCTCGTCGCGCGCGGCGGTCGTCTTCTCCCCGAGGGCGGCCTCGATGCCGGCGTCGTGGCCGCGCACGACGCGGACCGGGCCGGTGGCCCCCGCCAGCGCGGCGGGCAGCTCGCGCACGTCCGCGGCCGGGATGCCCAGCAGCTGCTCGGCCTCGGCCAGGCTGTGCCGGCGGCCGACCCACAGCTCGCCCTGGCCGTCCAGCCAGAACTCGCCGTTCTCCCGGTCGGAGCGCGGCAGCAGGTAGACGGTGGCGGTGTGGCCCTCGGCGCCGGTCGGCTCCAGGACCAGCACACCGTCGTGCGTCTGGTCACCGGTGAGGTACACGTACTCGGTGGAGGCGCGGAAGGGGTACTCGGTGTCGTTGGACCGGGTGCGCAGGTTGCCGGCCGGGACGACCAGGCGCTCGCCGGGGAATCGCGCGGACAGCGCGGCCCGGCGCCGGGCGGTGTGCGGGGCCTGCTCGATCGGCTGCAGATCGCGCAGCTCGGTGTCGGCCCAGCCGGACCGCATGTTCGCGGCCAGCTCGTCGGAGACGCCCGGGTACAGGCCGTTCTTCCGCTGCTTGATCGGTGCCTCGTCCTCCGGGGTTGCCAGGGACTCGGCGGTCGGCTCCTCGGTCACGTATTCCTCCTCGAATGGGACCCCGCCCATCGTAGGTGCCGTGGGTGAGCCCCGGTGGGGGGTGTGACGTATCCGGCGAATCCCACCGGGCACGGGGGCGCGGGCCCTGCGCGGGACGCCCGCGGCGGGGGGTGCAGGCCCCGGGTGCGGCACGGGCGGGTCACGGTACGCGCGGTGCGGGCGACGCTCAGACGAAGTGCGCGGCGAGCAGCACGACGTCCTCGGTGCGGTCCCCGGCGGTCCCGCCGTCCGGCAGCACCGTCCGCAGCACGTGGTCCACCACCGCGTCCGGATCGTGCCGCAGCGCCCGGGGCACCCCGGCCGCCGCCGCGTGCAGCCGGGCGAAGGACCGGTCCATCGGATCCCCGGCGCGGTGCAGCAGACCGTCGCTGTACAACAGGAGCGTTTCTCCAGGGGCGGGCTCGATGCTCACACTGGGCGCCTCCCAGCACGAGAGCATGCCCAGCGGGGCGGAGAGCGACGTCTCCACGTACTCGGTGCGGTGCTCGCCGATGATGAGCGGCGGGCAGTGCCCGGCACCGGCCAGCACCACCCTGCGCAGCTCCGGCTCGCAGTACGCGAAGAGGGCGGTGGCGGTGCGGGCCGGCTCGGTGAGGCGGAGCAGCAGTTCGAGGTCGGAGAGGACCGCCACCGGGTCCTCGCCCTCCATCACCGCGTACGCGCGCAGGGAGGCCCGCAGCCGGCCCATCGCCGCGACCGCGCTGGGCCCCGAACCGGAGACCGCGCCGACGGCGAGCCCGAGCGCCCCCTCCGGGAGCGGCAGGGCGTCGTACCAGTCGCCGCCGCCGTCCCGGGCCGCCCGGTGCCGTACGGCCAGCCGGACCCCGGCGGTACGGGGGAGCCGGGCGGGCAGCAGTCCGTCGCGGAGGGTGGCGAGGGCGGCGCGGGCCCGGGTGAGTTCCAGCAGCCGGGCGAGGTGTTCGGCGGCGTACCGGCAGTACAGCGCGAGCAGATGGCGCTGGCGTTCGACCGGCTGCGTCGGCTCGTCGTACAGCCACACCGCACCGCCGAGCCGGCCGGGGGTGGCGCAACCGCGTCCGGCCGCGGGGGCGGGCCCCGGCACCCCGGTCACGCCGGCGGGCCCGGCAGTGTCGCCGGTCCGGGTCGCGCCGCCGGGCCGGGATACGCCGCCGACGGTGTCCGGCGCCGCTGCCGCGGCCCGGGGCGGGCCGCCGGGACCGGTTCCGGGTACCCCGCCGCCGGCGCCGGGGGTTCCCGGGCCGGCCCCCGGGACGTCCGCCCCGGCTCCCGGCACGCCGGCACCGGACGGTCCCGGCGGTACCGGGGTGCCGAGCCCGGTCCCGGTGCCGCTGGTGGTGGCGGAGGCCGGCCGGCCGGCCTCCCCCGGGCACTCCGCCCCTGAGGTCCCGGGCCGGGCGGGGGACGGCGCGCCCCCGTGGAACCCCGCGGGTTCCGGCGCCACGGGTTCCGCCGGCCCCGGAGCGGCCGGCGGGACGATCGGCCCGGGGGCGTCGGTGCCGGGCGCGGCGTCGGTGCCGGACGGGCCGAGCGGGTCGAGCGGCACCGCGTAACTGGCCGCGTAACCGAGCCGGGCCGCCACCTCGCGGTGCCGGGGGTCGAGGTCCTCCTCGCTCGCCAGGTCGGGGTGGACGACCTCGGGGCGCGGGGCGTGCGGCGCGGGGAGCCCGTCCAGGAGGTGGCCGGCGGAGGCGGTGCCGCGGGGGATGGTCTCGATGTGGCCGAGGTCGGCGCGGCCCAGCCCCAGGCCGATGGTGGTGACCGGGCCGAGCCCGTCGGCGGGTTCCAGGGCGACCAGTCCCCGGCGGGCCCCGACGAGGGCGGCACCGGCGCGCAGGAGTTCGTGGAGCGCGCTGTCCAGGGTGGTGGTGCGCGCGAGGCGTTCGGTCAGTTCGTGGAGCGTGGTGAGGTCCGAGACCCACCCCGCCAGCCGGTCGAGAACCACGGCGTCGGGCGGGGGCGGTGGCGCGGAGGCGGCGGCGACCGGGTCCGCAGTGTGGGCAGGAGGAGGGACGGATGGATCGATTCCAGCCACTTTATGGGAGTGGTGCGGACTCATGGTTCTCTGCCTCCGCGGGCTCGCGGGACCATGACGGCCGCAGGGGGCTCCGGCCGGCTCTCGCTGAGGATTCTGTCCCGGTTTGAAGGAGATAGCGGCATCTTTCCACCACCGCCGCCCGGCTACCAGGAGGGCGCGTACCGCTCCATAGCATCGCAAACCCCCTGTTCGCGCTGCGCGCTACCGGCTTCCAGGTCTACACGCACGGACAAGGGGATGTCCAGCATTGTCCCGGTGGGGTCGGTGGTGTTTGCAGGGAAATCAAGTTGGCCGAAAAAAGCCCAGCGCCCTTCCGTGTTGAGTTCGACTGGCCTCCTTCGACAGCGCGTCATATCCACCTCAGTGGGTACGTAATCGGAGAAGGGCAGGGGCAGTTCGTGTCGCCCTGGAACCCTGCGGTGGCGCCGGGCGTCCTAGCCGGTGGCGGCCGTGCCCATCCCCGAGTGGCGGGTCAGAGCACCGAGCACAGGACAGGCGGCAAGCGCCAGGCGCACGCCACCCCCCGCCACGTTCCACGCTCGGCCCGCGGCGTGATGCGCTGCCTTGTACGCGCAGTGACTAGTGATCCACGTGGTGTGACGGACCCATCGGTTCCGAACAGCGCCACCAGTGCCACGCAATGCCCTGTAGTGCGACGGATACGGCCCTCGGCGTTCACGGAAAGGACGAGCGTTCATGCGCGACCTCCCCGGAAGGCGACGCAAGTTCCCTCTTCTGCGACAGAGCGGTGGGCAGGCGGTGCTGCGCGCGGCGCTCACCTGCGCCACGCAGTGGCGATGGCCGGTGGTACCCGGCGTCGGCCTGCGGCAGGGCGGGGGCGGGCGCCCTGACGAATGCGGCTGCCCGCACCCCGACTGCGCGGTGCCCGGCGCCCACCCGTTCGACCCCGGCCTGCTCGCCGCCACCACCGACGCGCGGATGGTGCGCTGGTGGTGGACGAACCGACCCAACGCTCCGGTCGTCCTGGCCACCGGTGGCCGCGGCCCCTGCGCCGTGAGCCTTCCAGCGGTGGCGGCGGCACGCGCCCTGGCCGTACTGGACCGGGCCGGGGTGCGGGTCGGCCCGGTGGTGGCCGGTCCCACCCGCTGGGCCCTGCTGGTCGCCCCCTACGACCTGGAAGAACTCGGCGAACTCCTCCACAACCAGGACTGGGTTCCCGGATCGCTGCGCTTCCACGGCGAGGGCGGCTACCTGGTACTGCCGCCGTCGCGGACCGGTGGCGGCCAGGTGCGCTGGGAGCGGGCACCGCATCGGCGCGCCGCCGACCAGTGGCTCCCGCAGGTCGGCGCGGTGCTCGACGCACTGGTCGAGGCGAGCACGAGCGCGCCGGGCGGCGGCAGCCGGCTCGCGTACTGACCCGGTCCGCACCGGCGGCGTGCCGCCGCGGGTGGCGGCGGGGGTGTCCGGGTACGGCGGCGTGAGCGGAGGTACGCCGCACGGCCCGGCCCCCACCCGTCGGCCGTTTGCGGCCCGCGGGTGCGCGACGTGCGGGCGCACCCGTTCCGGTGCGCGCCGGCACATCGGCGAGGTACGCCGGGCACCCGGGGCGCGCCGGTGACCGCCCGGGTGCTCCTTCCGGGGCGCGGCGGTGTGCGGCGGGCCGTGCCGGTCCGGCGCCCCGCCGGCCCGTGGCGGGGCGCCGCGCGCGGCCGGCGTCCCGCTCCCGGGGGGACAGGGACGCCGACCCGCACCCGTGTCCGCCACCCGTGCACCTGTACATCCGCATCCGTACATCGCCCGTCCGCCGGTGCCGGCCCGTACCGGTACGCCGTGTCCGTGCCCGTGTCTGCGTCGGCCGCCCCTGTCACGGCCCGCGTACCGGTTCCCCGTCCCACGGCAGGTACCGGTGCGCCGGCCTCCGCCCGCACCCCGGGCCCCCGGGAGCGCCCGGTCCCCCGATCCCCGCACCGCGGGGCTGATCGCTCCCGGTACCCCCGCCTGACGGACGCCGCGCCGGTGGCCGGTGTGCGGTGCCTGGTGCCCGCGTGGGGGGATCGTGTCCGGGCGGCGGGCGGCGGGCGGCCTCTGCGGCGCGGTGGCACCGGGTGCGCAACCACAAATGTCATCGCGGCGCAACGGTGGGTGAATGTCCGAATGCCGACCCTGGGCGCCCGGGCGCACCGGTCCACGGTCGTGCTCCGGGGCCGGCCGCGCCCTGAACCGTCACCGTCCGGGGCGGGCGCGTCCGCCCCTTCCGCCGGGCCGGAGAGACCCGGGCGCCGTGTATCCGTACGGCGTCCACGCCCCCACCCGGCGCCCGGAACCCCGGACCCGGATCCGCGCCCGCGGGGACGAGACCCCCGCCGGTCCCGGCGGGGCGGCGGACCGGGGCCGATGGCCCGTTACCGGCGCCCGGCTCCCCCGCCCCCGCTTCCCTCCCGCTCCGCCCCGCGCCGGCTTCGGTAACCGGCCCGGGGGAACGGTGAACCGAAATGCGCGCCGCGGCGGAACGGCGGAAGGGCGATGAAGTGCACGGCACCGACCGGTGATACCGGCGTGTTAGCGGAAGTGCCGCAGGAGGCGGTGGGCGCGGGGCGTCGCGCACCCCGGGGAGAAGAAGTGCGACACCGCACGGGTAACGGTCCACACCGGCGGTCCGGCGGAAGTCGGAAACGACTTCGACCACACATCCGGTGATCCGTGCGATGTTATGGAAGGGGGCCCGGGGGGCGTGCGCCGGTCGGACGGGAAGGCGTCCGGACGGCTGTCCGGGGCGGCCGGGGGCCTTCTTGCCTCTGAGGCAACTCGCCACCGTCCTCCGGCCGTTACGAGCGGCCGGGCGGGGCGTGCGGGCGGTTCCGGGCATGGAAGCGCCCGGTCGCTGGCGACGGGGGATGCACCAGCGACCGGGCTTCTAGAACCGTAACAAGAGATCGGCGGTTCGCAAATTCCATCGCGGATTTCCGGACGCCCAATTCCCCGATATTGACGGGAGTTGTGAGCAGAGTCACTCTCTACCGGTCTCTTTTGTTACCCAGGATCACTATTGATATCAGTGTCAGCTCAGAGTTACCTGTCGATTGGTGAGCCCGCCGCGTGCCCGCCGTTCCTCACCGGTGAGCGGCGTGTCGGAGGAGAGTGCCTCGCCGAGGCGCTCCGCGAAGGCGACCGCCGGCTTCTCCACGTCCTCGGCGCCGACCGCGGTCGGCAGGTCCCACACCGGCACGGTCAGGCCGTGGGCGCGGAAGGAGCCGACGAGCCGGGTGCCCTCGCCGAGCGAGGAGGCCCCGGCGGCGTGCAGCCGCGCCAGGGCGTCCAGCAGCTTCTCCTCCGGGTGCGCCATCACCCAGCGCAGGTGGTTCTTCTCCGGGGTACGGCACCAGTAGGCGGCCGTCACGCCGGTGAGCCGGACGGTCGGGATCGCGGCGGCGTTGGCGCGCTCCAGCGAGGCCGCGACCTCGCCGCCGGCGGCCTCCGCGTCCTCCACCCAGAACTCGAACCCCTCGTGCACCACGGGGGTGAAGGGGGCGTCCAGGTCGAGCAGGTCCTGGAGCCGGGGGCCCTCGGCCGAGGCGCGGGCGGCGGCCACCGGGGTGCCCGGTTCGGCGGTCAGGGCGCGCTGCAGGGTGTCGGCCAGGTCGCGGCTGATGTCGCCGGAGGCGGTGTCGTTCTGCAGGCCCAGCAGCACGGCGCCGTTGTCCCGGCGCAACGCGGGCCATGCCATCGGCAGCACGGTGGCCAGGGTGACGGACGGTACGCCGTCCGGCAGCCCGTCCTTCAGGCGGAGTTCGGCGGTGGCGGCGGGCACCAGCTCGCGCAGCGCCACCCAGTCGCACTCCCCGGGCAGCCCCTCGAACGGGCGCTGCACGAGTTCGGTCACGGCGTGCGCGGCGGCCCGGCCGTGGCACGCCTTGTACCGGCGGCCCGAGCCGCACGGGCAGGGCTCCCGGGCGCCCACCACCGGGTAGGTGGCGTCGGCGCTCCCGGCGCTGGCCCGTGCTGCTGCGGTCGTCTTCTGGGGGCGGCGCTTCTTGGCCATGGTGTGGCTGTCTCCCGGTAGGTACGGCTCTGATCTTCGGTGACGCGGCGTACCGGTGCCCGTGCGCGTACGGTCCTCCCGGAGCCCGGAGCCCGGAGCCCGGAGCCCGGAGCCCGGAGCCCGGAGCCCGGAGCCCGGAGCCCGGAGCCCGGAGCCCGTGGTGCGGGTTCCGGAACCCGCGGCGCGAGACCCCGGGGCCGGTCGCGGCCGGGGCCCGGAGCGCGCCGCCCGGGGCGGACGACCGGCGCGGGGCCGGGGCCGGGGCCGCCGCGAGGTCCGCTCGTCCCGGGCCTGCCGGGTCCGGGTGCGGAACCGCCCCGCGGCCGGTCACCGGCAAAGGTCACCGGTCGCCGGCAACGGTCACCGGTCCCGGCAACGGTCTCCGGTCCCCGGTGTCCGGTCGTCCGTGGCCCGTCACCCGCACGCCGGCCGGGCGCCGGGAGGACGCGTACGGCAGAGCAGATACGGGCGCGAGCCTAGCCCGTCGCCCGCGGCGCGTCGGTCAGGCCAGCCCGTCGAGATCGAGCAGGCCCAGATCAGGGCCGAGTTCGGGTCCCAGCTCGGCGGTCGCGACACGCCGCCGACCGGTGCCGGTGGCCACCGGGCCGGACGGGCGGCCGACCCGCGCGGCGAACGGGTCGCGCGCGGACAGCGTGGCCCAGACCGTCACTTCGCCCGAACCATCCCGTACGCCCCAGTTCTCGGAGAGCGCGGTGATGATGTTGAGCCCGCGGCCGCCGCGGGACGTGATCGAAGGAGTGGCCGGAACCGGTCTTGTGGGTCCGCCACCGTCCGTCACCTCGACCGTGAGGCGGGCGCGTTCGTCGATCCGCCAGGCGGCGCGGACGGCCCCGTCCGCGCCGTCGTCGTACGTGTCGTGCCCGTCGTCCCCGCCCGGCCTGCCGTGCCCGTGGGGCCGGTCGTGCCCGCCGCCGCGGTACGCGTCCCGCTCCAGCGGCCGGCCGTGCCGGCACGCGTTGCTGAGCAGTTCCGAGAGGATCAGCACGGCATCGTCGATGACCGCGTCCGGAACTCCGGTCCGCCGCAGATCGCCGCGCATCCGGCGCCTTGCCCGAGCCACGCCGGCAGGGCCATGGGGTACGGCCATGCTCGACGACGTCGGCACTTCCTGTGCCACCACCAACGCCACCCCCGAGACCTCCTTCGCCCCACGCCACGGGATGGATGCCCGGCTGAGCTGGAACGGAAACCGGCCAACTGGCATCGGGTGACGCACACGCCGCGGTCGAACACGTACCGAACGCGCCGGTGCACTCCTCGTCATCGCCCCCGGGTACGCTAGATGCGGCCGAGCTGGGACAGTACGTGTTTGGGCCGGTTGGTGATGATTGCGTCCACCCCGAGGCGGGCGCAGATCTCCACGTCCTCGGGCTCGTCCACGGTCCAGACGTGCACCGCGTGCCCCGCCCGCTGCCACCGGACCACATAGGCCGGGTGGTTCCGTACGATCCGGATGCTCGGCCCGGCGATGTCCACCCCCGCCGGCAGCTGGCCCTCCCGGTGGCGGGGCAGCGCGAACTGCATCAGGAAAACGGTGGGCAGGCCGGGAGCGCCCGCCCGTACCCGCTGCAGCGACCGCGCGGAGAAGCTCATCACCCGTACCGGGGAGGGCTCGTGCGGCGGCGGGGTGTCCAGGCCGAAGCGGCGCAGCAGCTCCAGCAGGCGCTCCTCGACCCGGCCCGCCCAGCGGGTGGGGTGCTTGGTCTCGATGGCGAGCTCCACCCTGCGGCCGGCGTCGCTGACCAGCTCCAGCAGCCGTTCCAGGGTGAGCACGGAGGTGTGGTCGCCGGGGTCCGCGGACCGGCCGGGGGCGGCCGGGCCGGGGTCCGTGGCCGGGCGGCCGGGCCCGTGCGGCCCGCGGCCGGTCCGCCGGGGGCCGCCGGTCCGCTCCGCCGGAGCCTCCCGGTCGGGTGCCTCGCGGTCGGTGGCCTGCCCCTTCCAGGAGCCGAAGTCCAGTGCGGTGAGGTCGGACAGCTCCAGCGAGGAGACCGCGCCGCGGCCGTTGGAGGTGCGGTTGACGCGGCGGTCGTGGACGCAGACCAGGTGCCCGTCGGCGGTCATCCGCACATCGCATTCCAGGCCGTCGGCGCCGTCCTCGATCGCGCGCCGGTAGGCGGACAGGGTGTGCTCCGGGGCGTCCTCGGAGGCCCCGCGGTGAGCGATCACCGAGATGTCCCGTGGTCCTGGTCGGCCGTTCCGGTCCGGGCGAGGGTAGGTCACCGCTTCATCGTCCCACCGTCGGGCAGGAGTACGGGAAACGGGTTCCTGTTTGCCGGTTGTGCGCTATTTCGTCCGGCATAAAAGGCGGCGGCCCCGGCGGTGTCCGCTCCTTACGGGGGTCTGACGCGTCGTGGGAAAAGATTTGCGGTGATGCTCGTACGCGTCCTGGGCCGTCAACAAACTGTCGTGTACCTGATGAGGAGAGAGTCGTGAGCACCGAGAAGCAGGGCCCCGCCGTGCCGCCCGCGCCTGATCCCGCGCCCGATCCGCGTACGGTACCCGCGCAGCCCGGTCAGGCGCCCGCCGCGGACGCCCCGGCGCCGGCCGGCCCGGGGGCGGACGCCCCCGCCTCCCCGTCCACCGGTGCCGCGACCGGTCCCGCCGCCGCGCCCGCGGACACCGCGGTGACCGCCGGCACCACCGCGGCCGGTGCCCCCCCCCCGGCCGGGCCCGCCGCGCCCCCCAGACCCGGGCGCCGACTACGACCTGGCCTCGCCCGCACCGCCGCCCGCCGCCCCGGCCGCCCCGCCCGCCGCACCCGCCGCGGACCCGGTGGCCGCCGCGCCGCAGCCGCCGGCCGGCGCCCCCGCACCCCGGCCCGGTGCCCACCGCCGCCCCCCGCGCCCGCCGCCACCCCGCACGCGGCGGGCCCCGGCGGCTGGTGGGCCGCGGACGGCGGCGCGCCCCCGGCCGGTGCCGGCGGACCGGGCGGCGGCGACTGGGGCAGCGCCCCGCTGCAGACCCCCGGCGGTGCGCCCGCACCCCGCCGCCGTTCCGGCGGGGTGGTGGCCGCGGTGCTGGCGGCCGTCCTCGTCGCGGGCGGGATCGGCGGCGGCGTCGGCTACTGGGCCGCCGAGCGGGACAGCGGCACCGGCTCCACCACGCTCTCCGCGCCCGGCGACCCCAAGGCCGGCAGCCGGGCGCCCGGTTCGGTCTCCGCCATCGCCAACAAGGCGCTGCCCAGCGTGGTGACGATCGAGGCGCACGGCAGCAGCGGCGAGGGCGGCACCGGCACCGGCTTCGTCTACGACAAGGAAGGCCACATCCTCACCAACAACCACGTGGTGGCCTCCGCGGCGGAGAGCGGGGAGCTGTCCGTCACCTTCTCCGACGGCAAGCGGTACGACGCGGAGGTCGTCGGCCGGGCCGAGGGCTACGACGTGGCCGTGATCAAGCTCAAGAACGCCCCCGGCGCCCGGCTCGCCCCGCTGCCGCTCGGCAACTCCGACCAGGTGGCGGTCGGCGACGCGACGGTGGCCATCGGCGCGCCCTTCGGCCTCTCCGGGACCGTCACCACCGGCATCGTCAGCGCCAAGAACCGCCCGGTGGCCTCCAGCGACGGCGGCGGCAGCAACTCCTCGTACATGAGCGCGCTGCAGACCGACGCCTCCATCAACCCGGGCAACTCCGGAGGGCCGCTGCTCAACGCCGACGGGGCGGTGATCGGGGTGAACTCCGCGATCCAGTCCGCCGGGAACGGCGGCGGCTTCGGCGGGGCCCAGCAGTCCGGCTCCATCGGCCTGGGCTTCGCCATCCCGATCAACCAGGCGAAGAACGTCGCCGACCAGCTGATCAGGACCGGTGAGCCGGTCTACCCGGTGATCGGGGCGACCGTCACCATGAAGGACACCGCCGACGGCGCCACGATCGCCCCGTCCGGCGCCGACGGCACCGACGCGGTGATCGCCGGCGGCCCGGCCGACAAGGCGGGGCTGAAGCCCGGCGACGTCATCACCAAGCTGGACGACATGCTGATCGACAGCGGCCCCACGCTCATCAGTGAGATCTGGACCCACCGCCCCGGCGACAAGGTCACCCTGACGTATGAACGGGACGGCAAGGAGTCCACGGTTCAGCTGACGTTGGGGGAGCGCAAGGGCGACAGCTGACGCGCTAGGCTGAGTCCCGCACCGCCTCCACGGAGCGGTGCGGGGAGGCTTGCCCGAGCGGCCTAAGGGAACGGTCTTGAAAACCGTCGTGGCAGCGATGTCACCGTGGGTTCAAATCCCACAGCCTCCGCCCAGGCAGCAACACCGCAGCTCAGAAGGGGTGCCTCCGGACAGGGGCACCCCTTCGGCGTGCGTTCTGTCTCACCCCCGTACCGCCCGTTTCCCCCTGCTGACCAGTACGTTGGCCCATCCGTGGCCCACAGGCCGGGGAGGACCGGGCCGCCCAGCGGCGGTCGGGAGAAGTGGGGACCGTGCCGGCAGCACAAGGAGGAGCGCGACCCCGGGGTCGCGGCACCGGGGGCGCTCCTCGGCCTCCGCCCGGTCATGGACGGGCGGCTCCACCGGAACACATGACCCTGGCGGGAGCCTGCCTCCTGATCGGTAGAGTGCCGGGCATGGGTGCAACGTCTGCGCGGCTCGCCGGGCGCCCCGCTTCGTGGTGGCGCGAACAGTGCCTCCGGCTTCTCGACGCGGATGAGGGGTACGAGCTGTATCGCGCGGCGATGTCCTGGCGCGTCAGCGGCGGAGGATCGTTCACCCCGGATGCCTGGCTGATGGACGTGTGCTCGGCCCTGCTGCTCCGGCAGCCGAAGACCGCGCTGCGCTGCTGCGACATGGCGTTGAGCACCTGGATCGAACGGCCCGGCGACCGGGCCGTGCTGCGCTTCGTCCGTGGCCTGGTGATCGCCGACCACATCAAGGATCCGCAGCGCGCCCCGGACGACCTGGAGTCCGCACTGCACGGCCCGGACTGGCTGGCGGCACAGGCCGCACCCGAGCTGGGCCGGGTGTCGGCGGAGGCGCGGCGTTCACAGGTGCGCAGGCCCCGCGCCACCCCCGCGCCCGGGCCGGACACGGACTACCGGGAGCTGATCTCCTCCCGGGCCTCGTCCCCCGCTCCGGCCCGGACGGCTCCCCTGCCGCCGGATGGAGCGGTTCCCTCGCTCTGGAGCCCGGCCATGATCCGCCTCCGGCGTCCCTGACCTCCGCGCGGCTCGCGAGCGGCCCGGTCGGCTGTACCGGCTGGACCCGGTGCGCGCCCAGTTGAACCGGGCCGGCACCGCGTTCGCGCCGCGGAACCGACGAGCCGCTGCGGACGGACACCGGGAAGCGCCGCGATCGATGACCGGCGTCCCGAAAGAGCACGCCTACTACTCCGGGCTCCTGCAAATCACCGACCAGCGGCCTTGGTTCAGGTCCCGGCCACAATTCCATCACGCCACCCCACACCGCCCCCGCGCCCCGCATGATGCGTCCCACCACCAGCCACCAGGGGGACCCATGCGCATCCGCCTCATCGCCACCCTGCTCGCCGTGCCCACCACCGCCGTGCTCCTGGCCGGCTGCTCCAGCATCGAGGGCAACACCGACAGGCCCGGACCCAGCCGGACCGGCCACACCCTGAAGTCGTCGCTCACCGAGGAGGAGGCCGCCGCGCAGAAGGAAAGGGACATGGAGCTCTGCGTCGACGCGGTCACCGAACGAGCGGGCCACCGACGCGGACGGCGACGTGGAAGCAGACCCGCGCCCTGACACCTGCACCTGGCTGACCGAGAGCGAATACCTGGACGCCTACCTGGACGGCATCCGGCAGGCCGACCAGGCCGGCTAGGACGCGCTGCAACGGCAGGGTGACGAGGACGCCGCCTCGGACCGGTCTCCGGCGCGGCTCACCGGACGTCGGGTCCGCCGCCGCGCCACTCGATCACCGCGGACGTGCCCACCACCAGCTGGTCGGCGTCCTCCGCCCAGCCCGAATCGGCGTGGTCCCCGCGCAGGCGCGGGGTGGCCTGCGTACCGCCCCTGTCCGCTGCCGTCGGCCGGTGTGTCCGGCCCGTCCGTGGCCCACCGGTCACGGGGGGTCGGCCGGCCCGGGCGGCCGGGGGAAGAGCGGATCGTCGTATCGGCACAGGAGAAGGCCGGGCGGCGCGAAAAAAGATGAGTGGGACGTGATCGTGGTGGGCGGTGCGGACGGTCCGCCGCGCCACGCGGTCGCGGCCCCGGCGCGCGCACCCCTCGCTCGGGAGTGCCTCGGGCCCCAGGGGACTTCGGCCCGGGCTGCCCGGAAAGCGGTGCCGCCGGCCGGGGTTCTCGGTCGCAGCACGGGGGCTTGCGGAGGCATGGGGGGTTTGAGTGCTGATGGTCATACCTGCGGGGGAATCGCTGTCTTGAGGGGAATGTGCCCGGCCGGCCGGGGGCATTTCTGCCTCAGCGGCGCACCGGCGCCGGGACAGCACCGATGACGGGAACGGCGAGTTGTGGTGATGCGGTGACGTGACCCAAGGGATTCAGGTGAGGTAGACGGTCAGACCGCGCGGCGGGGCAGACGGCTGAACCACGGGGCCGGTGCGGGCGTGTCACCCGGGTCCGGCGGTGACCGGCGCCTTCACTCCCGGTATGGACCGACAAAAAGGGATCATCAGATATGTGGTCGGCCTCTGTGCGGCGCTGACCGGGCTGGCGGTCGGCAGCGCCGTCCCCGCCACCGCCTCCGTGACCGGTGCCGTACCCGCCACCGCGTCCACGGCCGGTGCGGTCTCCCGGGCGGCCGCCCCGCAGCAGGCCCACGCGGCGCCGCCGCCCGCCGTGGTGCAGCCCGTGCCCGGCGGGTCGCGGGTCAGGGCGCCGGAATCCGTCCGCCCCGCACCCCACCCGCTCCGGCCCGGCCCGGCGGCCGGCCGCGGTGCGCTGACCGACCCGGGACCGCAGTCCGCCGCCGACCCGCGGACCGGCCCGGGGGCCACCCCCCAGTCCCCGTCCGGGTCCGCCGAGGCCGCCCGTCCGGGCGCGTCCCCGGTACCCGGGACCACTGGGACCACCGGGCCGGCTCAGGCATCCGGTACCTCGGGGGTCCCCGAGACACCCCTGACCCCGGCCGCCCCCGAGGCTCCGGGAGCGCCGGAGGAGGAAGCGGAGGCGCGGGTGGCCGGGATGCTGCCCGACCCGCAGGTGTACGGCGCCCGGATCTTCAAGGGCCGTGCCTTCGACACCTGCCACGCCCCCTCGCTGGCGACGCTGCGCGCCTGGCGCTCCTCGCCGTACCGGGCGGTGGGCATCTACTACGGCGGTCGCGGCCGGCACTGCGTCAAGCAGCCGCTGCTCAGCCGCGCCTGGGCGCTGGGGGCGAGGGAACTGGGCTGGGAGCTGCTCCCGGTCTACGTCGGCTCCCAGTCCCCGTGCGTCCGCAACAAGTCCAAGTGGGACGTAAGGATGGGCAGCCGGCCCTGGGAGCAGGGCCGCCGGGAGGGGCGCGACGCGGTCCGCCGCGCGCAGGAGCTCGGGATGATCAAGCGCAGCGCGCTCTACCTCGACATGGAGGCGTACGACCGGAAGAACACCAAGTGCGCCCGGTCCACCCTGCAGTACATCCGGGGCTGGAACCGCGAGGTGCGTTCCCGCGGCTACTTCCCCGGCTTCTACAGCAGCGCCAACTCCGGCATCCGCCACCTGGAGAGCGCCCGGCGGTCCGGCGTCCGCGACCTGCCCTCCGCCATGTGGTTCGCGCGCTGGGGGAAGAAGGCCGCCCTGTACGGCGAGCCGGCGCTGAGCTCCTCGGCCTGGCACCCGCACCGCCGCATCCACCAGTACGCGGGCAACGTCGGCGAGCGGCACGGTGGGCGGACCCTGCGCATCGACCGGAACCTGGTGGACGCCCCCGTCGCCATCGTCCGGTGAGCCGGGCCGGGGCCCCCGGCCGGGGCCCCGCCCGGAACAACCCTGAGGGGCGGGCACCACCTCCTCCGACCCCAGGAGGTGGTGCTTGCACCACCCCTACAACCAGAGGGTGACCCGGCTTCGGCACCTACGGCCGATACGTCAGGTGGTGCGGCACTCCTAGCGTGGAGGCCATGACCACCCCCGTATGCACCACCGCATCCAGCGCTGGGTTCCCGACGTTCACCTCCTACCTCCGGGACCGGGGGCCGGCACTGATGCGTACCGCCCGTTCGCTGACCGCCAGCCACTGCGACGCGGAGGATCTGCTGCAGACCGCGCTGACCAAGACGTATCTGGCGTGGGAGGGGATCGAGGACCACCGGGCCCTGGACGGCTACGTCCGGCGGGCGCTGCTGAACACCCGCACGTCGCAGTGGCGCAAGCGCCGGATCGACGAGTTCATCTGCGCGGAGCTGCCGGAGCCCGAGCCGGTACCGGCCACCGACCCGGCGGAACGGCAGATGCTGCGGGACGCGATGTGGCGCGCGGTGCTCAGGCTCCCCGCACGCCAGCGGGCCATGGTCGTCCTCAGGTATTACGAGGACCTGAGCGAGGCGCAGACGGCGGAGGTGCTCGGGGTGTCGGTGGGCACGGTCAAGAGCGCGGTCTCCCGGGCGCTCGGCAAACTGCGGGAGGACCCCGAGCTGCTCCACGCCCGCTGAACCGGCCGGGCGCGGGACGCCCCGCGGATGAGCGGTACCCGGCGGGTGCGTTCACCGGCGGGTGCGGACACCGGTGGGTGACACCCCGTGGGTACGGGTGGGGGTGCGGGATGCGCGGCGGGGACCGGGACTCCCGGCAGCAGGATGACCGGCGTACCGGCGACCGGTCCGCGAGCACCGGCGTTGGGCGGTACGACAAGGACGCGCAGGGGCGAGCAGGGCGGACGGGGGGAGGGCCGGGGGCCGGGGTCGGGGCCGGGCGTGCTCGTGCCGGGCGGCGCCACGCGGGCAGGAGCAGGGGCCGGCCCGGGTCGAGCCGGCCGGGCGGTCGCGCGTACGGGCGGACGGTCGCGCGTACGGGCGGGGGCGGCGGGGCGTGGCGCGACCGGGCGCGGGGCGCAGGGCGAACGAGCGCGGGGCGCGGGGCGGCGGGGGGCCGGCACCGGACCGCAGCAGGACTCACCACCACCGGTCCAGATCCGACTCCGCCGGGTGCAGGTCCGGCCCGCCGTCCCGGAGGGCGTTCACGTCGGCCCGGAGGGGTGTACCCGCAGGGCCGGTGTCCGACCCGTAGGGGGGATGTCCCCGTCGGGCCGTAGGGGTGTTCCCGCCGGGTCGCGGGGCCCGTTTCCGCCGGTCGGAAGGCCGGCTCGCCCGGCCCGCGCGGCGGGCGGCTTCACCGAACCGCGTCTTCGCAGGTAGTGACATACCGCTAGGTATGACAGCACAATCAGCGGAACCCTTACCCGCGCGTAACCTCGCCCTCGGGAGGCTCCCCCGTGTTGAGCACGATGCAGGACGTTCCCCTGACCGTGAGCCGCATCCTGCGGCACGGCTCGACCGTGCACAGCGGCTCCACCGTCACCACGTGGACCGGGGTGCCGGGCCAGGCACCGGTGCGGCGCACCTTCGGGGAGGTCGGCGCACGGGCGGCGCAGCTGGCGCACGCGCTGGGGGACGAGCTGGGGGTGGACGGGGACCAGCGGGTGGCCACCCTGATGTGGAACAACGCCGAGCACATGGAGGCGTACCTGGCGATCCCCTCCATGGGGGCGGTGCTCCACACGCTCAACCTGCGGCTGCCGGCGGACCAGCTGGCCTGGATCGTCAACCACGCCGCCGACCGGGTGATCATCGTCAACGGTTCGCTGGTCCCGCTGCTCGCGCCGCTGCTGCCCCAGCTGCCCACCGTGGAGCACGTGGTCGTCAGCGGGCCGGGGGACCTGACCCCGCTGGCGGGATGCGCCGCCCGGGTGCACGACTACGAGGAGCTGATCGCGGGCCGCCCGGTCGCGTACGACTGGCCGGAGGTGGACGAGCGGGACGCCGCCGCGCTCTGCTACACCTCCGGAACCACCGGCGACCCCAAGGGCGTGGCCTACAGCCACCGCTCGATCTACCTGCACTCGATGCAGGTCAACTCCGCCGAGGCGTTCGCCCTGGGCGCCGCCGACCTGCTGCTGCCGGTGGTGCCGATGTTCCACGTCAACGCGTGGGGCACCCCGCACGCGTCGTTCATGGCCGGCACCTCGATGCTGATGCCGGACCGCTTCCTCCAGCCGGCGCCGCTCGCCGAGATGATCGAGACGGTGCGGCCCACCATCGCCGCCGCGGTGCCCACCATCTTCCAGGGCCTGCTCGCCGAACTCGACGCCCGTCCCCGTGACGTCTCCTCGCTGCGCAGCGTGGTCATCGGCGGGGCGGCCTGTCCGCCCGCGCTGATGCGGGCGTTCCAGGAGCGGCACGGGCTGCGCGTCATCCACGCCTGGGGCATGACCGAGACCTCGCCGCTCGGCACGGTCGCCCATCCGCCCGCCGGAGTGTCCGAGGAGGAGGCGTGGGGGTACCGGGCCACCCAGGGCCGTTTCCCCGCCTCGGTGGAGGCCCGGCTGGCCGCGCCCGGTGGTGGTTTCCAGCCCTGGGACGGCGAGTCCGCCGGTGAGCTGGAGGTGCGCGGCCCGTGGATCGCGGGCGCGTACTTCGGCGGCGCCGCCGAGGAGCCCTTCCGTCCGGACGACAAGTTCAGCGAGGACGGCTGGCTGCGCACCGGCGACGTCGGCACCATCAGCCCGGACGGCTTCCTCACCCTCACCGACCGGGCCAAGGACGTCATCAAGTCGGGCGGCGAGTGGATCTCCTCGGTGGACCTGGAGAACCACCTGATGGGGCACCCGGACGTCGCTGAGGCCGCGGTGGTCGCCGTGCCCGACGAGAAGTGGGGCGAACGCCCGCTCGCCACCGTGGTGCTGAAGGAAGGCGCCACCGCCGGGTACCCGGAGCTGAGGGCGTTCCTCGCCGAACGTGTCGCCCGCTGGCAGCTGCCGGAGCGGTGGGCGCTGATCCCGGCGGTGCCCAAGACCAGCGTCGGCAAGTTCGACAAGAAGGTGATCCGGAGGCAGTACGCCGAGGGCGACCTGGACGTGACCGACGTGACCGACGCCACTGAGTGACCGACGCCGCCGGGTACCCGGGTGACCGACGTGGCCGGGTGACCGAACGAGACGGACGGGCCCGAGGCGGCGGTCGAGACCGGCGCGGCGGACGAGACCGGCGTGATCGGGTGACGGGCCGGTGGAACCCACACCCGGCACGGCCCGGCGGCGACCCCTCCCGGCCGGTGGGGGGCCGGCGGGCGACGGGGGTGAGGCGGCCCGGTGACGCCTCCCGGTACCGACCCGTCGCGGGCGTGGGCGGGCCGTCGGTGGGCGACGCGTAGCCCGTAGGGGCGGCCGTCGGCCGGCCGCGGCCGCGTGGCGTACCCGTACGGGTCGGTCCGGGCGGACCGGCGACCGGCTCCGTTCCCGGCCGGGCGCCCCTACGGGCCGGTGGTCGGCTTCGTCCTCCCGCCGGGTCTCCCCGTACGGGCCGGTGGCCGGCCCACGACGCACCGGGTCTCGTGCGGAGGGAGGGGCGGACGGGCGACCTGCGTGACGAGGAGCGGGCGTCCCCGCAGGCGGCCCCGGCGCGGCCGGTGAGCTGTGCCGGTCCGGGCGGGGGTCCTTTCGTAGGGGACGCGGCCCGGAGGGACCGGTGTCCGGCGCCGGGAGAGCGCAGGTCACCCCGGAAGGCGACCGGCCCGTACCGGCCGGCGGCCGGGCACCGTGCGCCGGGCCGGCGGCGGCCGGCTCCCGTTCCCCGGTACGGCCGGACCTGTACGTCCCGGCCGCCGCGCCCGGGTTCCGTGGTGGCTGGACCCGCATGCCAGGGCCGCCGTGCTCCGTGTTGACGGGGGCCGGACCCGTACCGCGGTGACGGGCTCCCGTACCCCTGTTACGGCCGGACCCGCACGGCGGCGACCCCCGCACTCGCTACGGCCGGAGCAACGGCGCATCGGCGACCGGCCCTCGCACCGGCGACCGGCCCCCGCTTCGACGGCCGGCCCCGCACCGGATACGGGCGGACCGGGCGGGCTCGGGCCGGGCCGCCGTCGCTCAGTTGGTGCCGATCTTCGCCAGCAGGTCCACGATCCTCGCCTGCACCTCCGCGCTGGTGGAGCGTTCGGCGAGGAAGAGCACCGTCTCGCCGGACGCCAGCCGGGAGAGCTGGCCGGGGTCGATGCCGGCCGAGGTGTACACCACCAGCGGGGTGCGGTTGAGCAGCCCGTTGCCGCGGAGCCAGTCCACGATGCCGGCCCGGCGGCGGCGCACCTGCATCAGGTCCATCACCACCAGGTTCGGCCGTGTCTGGGTGGCGAGGGCGACCGCGTCCGCGTCGGTGCCGGCCCGGGCGACCTGCATGCCGCGCCGCTCCAGGGTCGCGGTCAGCGCGGCGGCGATCGGCTCCTGTTCCTCGATCAGCAGCACCCGGGCCGGGTGCTGTTCGCCGTCCCGCGGGGCCAGCGCCTTGAGCAGGACGGCCGGGTCCGCGCCGTACGCCGCCTCCCGGGTGGCCTGGCCGAGGCCGGCCGTGACCAGTACGGGCACCTCGGCGGCCACCGCCGCGTTCCGCAGCGCCTGCAGGGCGGTCCGGGTGACCGGTCCGGTCAGCGGGTCCACGAACAGCGCGGCCGGGTAGGCCGCGATCTGCGCGTCCACCTCCTCCCGGGAGTTGACGATCACCGGCCGGTAGCCGCGGTCGCTCAGCGCCTGCTGGGTGGAGATGTCCGGCGCCGGCCAGACCAGCAGCCGGCGCGGGTTGTCCAGCGGCTCCGGCGGCAGCTCGTCGTCGAGCGGCGGCATCCGGTCGTCCACCACCTCCACCGCGCCGTTGGGGCCGTCGAGCGGCTCGGGCCCCTCGGCCCCCTCGTCCGGCGCGCCGATGGCGAAGGCCCGCCCCGGTGCGGCGGCGGCCGGTCCCGGCAGGTGCGGCTGTCCCGGCCCGGGCAGGTGCGGCTGTCCGGGCGCGGGCTGGGCACGGCGGCGGCCCGCCGGTTCCAGCGCCGCGGGCGCGGCCGGGTCCTCGGCCGGTTCGGGCCGCGCCGCCAGCTTGCGCCGCCGTCCGGAGCCCGCGCCGGCCTGACCGGGCCGGCCCTGCTGCTCGCCGGGGTGCTGGGTGAACGCCACGCCCTGCCCCAGGGTGCGCACGCTGATCGACCGGCCCTGGGAGGCGTCCGGGTCGTACGCCTGGCCGGGGGCGGGCGGTGCGGACAGCGCGGCGCGCCGGGGGCAGGCCGGGCGGGTCCTCGGGACCGTGGGCGGCATGCGACCGGGCGGGCACCCCGCCGGACGGGGTGGCGGGGCCGGCCGGGTCGCCGGGGCCGAGTCCGTGGCCCGGCGCGCGGCCGGGCACGTGCTCCGGCCCGGCGGCCCCGGACGCCGGTCCTGCGGCGCGGTGGCCACCGGTACCGGGCGCGGCGGTACCGGGAGCCGGGCCGTCGGGGCCGGCCGGGGTGCCGTATCCCTCCGGGACGTCCCCGGGCAGCGGCTGCCGCGGGGGGTCGGCGGCGAGCGACCGCCGGGCCCGGCGGCGTCCGGTGCCCTCCTCGACCCCCATGGGCCCGCCGGCCGGCGCGGGCTGCCCCGGTGCCTGCGGATAGGGGTTCTCCGGGGCGTACCCGAGGTCGTCGGGCGCGCTGCGGGCGGCGGGCAGCGCGGGCACGGCCGCCGCGCCCGCCTCCTCGCCGGTGCCGTCGTGGCCGGGGTGCGGGACCGGGCCGGGGGCACCGGGCCGCGCGGGCGCGCCGGTGAATCCGGGGGCGGCGGGCGCTGCGGGCCGTGCCGGTTCCGGTCCGGCCGCCCCGGGGCCGGACGGGTGCGGTACGCCGGCGGGCCGCGGCGGGCCGGCCGGATTCTCTCCGGGTACGTCGGGTCGTCCGGGCGCCGGCCCACCGGGTGCCGGCCGACCGCCGAGCGGGCCGGTCGCGGAGCGGCCACCGGGCGTACCGGGGGCGGCCGTCCCCGGCCCGGCCGCGCCGACCGGGCCTCCTGCGGCCCCGGGACCGGCGGCCGGGGCGGTGCCCGGACCGGCCGGCGGCCACGCGTCCCCGGGCTGCGCCCCGGCGGCCGGCGGCCGGCCGCCGTGCGGTGCGGGCCCGGCCGGGGGCACCCGGCGGTGCCCCGTCCCGGGCACCCCGCCGTGCGGCGTGTCCGCCGGCGGGGTGGCGGCCGGTCCGCCCCAGGCGTCCCGCGGAGGGGCGGCGTCCGCCGCCGGGGCCGCACCGGGCCGGCCCTGGGCCGGCAGCAGCCCGGCCGGGCCCAGCCCGGCGGGGAGGTCGCCGTGCGGCGCGCGGTCGGCCGCGGCCGGGGGCAGGGCGAACGGCGCCCGGGCGCCGGACGGTTCGGCGGCGTGCGCGGCCGGCCGCCCCTGGCCCTGACCCACCGGTGCGTCGCCGGGCACCTCGGCCAGCGTGCGGCGGGCGCGGCGCCGGCCGGTGCCCGGCGGGACCTGGGCGGGGAACGGCGGCTCGACCGGGCCGGCCTGGGCGGGCAGGGCGGCGACCGGACCGGCCGGCGGCTCGGCGCCCCGGCCCCCGGGGACACCCCGAGCGCCGGGAACACCCTGGTCGCCCGGAACCCCCGGGTTCCCCGGGACGCCCCGGGGTCCGGGGGCGCCCTGCTCCGCGGGGGCCCGGTGGTCTCCCGGTACCGGCCCGGACGGGCCGTGGCCGGCCGTGGCCGGGCCGCGGTGGCCCGGTACGCCCGGGGCGGCGGGTGCGTGGGCCCCCGGCGCGACCGGTGCCATGCCGGCCGGTCCGGGCCCCTGGGCGCGGGCGGCGTCGGCGGCGGCGGGCGGCAGCGCGAACGCGGCGCGGCCGGCCGGCTGACCGCCGGGCGCCGGCGCGGCCTCGGTCCGCTCGGCCGGTCCCGCGTGGCTGCGGCGCGCCCGCCGGCCGGTCGGCGCGGGGTAGGGGCCGCCGGGCGCCGGCAGCGCGGTGCCCGGCGGGGTGGGGCCGGCGCCCCGGGCGGGGTCACCGGGGAGGGCCGGGTCACCGGGGCCGGCGTCCGGGCCGGGGCCGTGTCCGGGCGTGCCGGGGCCGGCGTCCGGGCCGGGCACGCCGGCCGCCGGGTGCGGTCCCTCCTGCGGCCGGGGGCGGGCCCGGCGCCGGCCGGTCGGCGGCGGCAGCATCGCCGTACCCGACCCGTCCGTGCCCTCCGCGTCACCGTCGGCCGCCGGGCTCGCGCCGTGCGCCGGGCCGCCGGCCGGAAGACCGTGGGCCGGAACCCCGCCGGCCGGGGTCGGCACGCCGGGCCCACCGGCAACGCCGGGCCCACCCGGAACGCCCGGCCCACCGGGCCCACCCGGAACGCCCGGCCCACCGGGCACGCCGGGTACGGCGCGGGGGACGCCGAGTGCACCGGGGCCGCCGGGCACGCCGGGAGCGCCGACCGGGGGGACCGGGGTGTTGCCGTCAGCGCCGTCGCCGTGCAGCCCGGCGGCGCCGCCGCCCGGCAGCGCGCCGTCCGCCCCGCCCGCGGTGCCTCCGCCCGCGGTGCCTCCGGCCAGGGTGTCCCCGGCCCGGGTGCCGGCGCCGTCCGTACCGCCCGCCGGAGCACCGGCCCGCCGGGCCCGGCGGCCGGACGGCGCGCCCGCGACGGCCCCGGTGGTGTCCACCTCGCCGGTACCGTCCGGTGCCGCCGCCCCGGCGGCACCGGCACCGCCCGTGGCCTTGCCGTCCGCGGGTCCGCCGGCCGGCCCCGGCCGCACGGCACCCGAAACCCCGTCAGGGGCCCCCGGTACGCCGTCGGGGGTCCCCGAGGCACCGTCAGGGGACGCCGCGGCGCCGGCCACCGTGCCGCCACCCGCCGTACCGCCGCCCGCCGTACCGCCGCCCGCCGTACCGCCGCCCGCCGTACCGCCACCCGCCGTGCCGCCGCCCGCCGTAGCGCCGGCCACCGTGCCGGAGCCGCCGCCGGAGGTGCCGCCCGCCGGCGCACGGCCCGCCGCCGCGCCGTCCCCGGCCGCCGCCTCCCGGGCCGCGGCCGTCAGCGGCACCTCCAGGACGAAGGCGGTCCCGCCGGTCCCCGGCAGCTGGTGGGTCTGGAGGACGCCGCCGTGCCGCCGCACCACGCCGCGCACGATCGGACCGTGCACCGGGTGGCCGCCCGGGTAGGGCCCGCGCACCTCGATGCGCACCACCTCGCCGCGCTGTGCCGCGGCGACCACGATGGTGGAGTCGCCGGTGGCACCGCCCATCGCGTGGCCGGTCGGGTCCACCCCGGCGACGTCCGCGATCAGGTGCGCCAGCGCCTGCGCCAGCCGCTCCGGGTCCACCTCGGCGCGGATCGGCGGCGCGTGCACCGCGAACTGCGCGCGTCCCGGGCCGATCAGCTCGACCGCGCCGTCCACCCCGGCCGCCACCACCCCGTCCAGCGAGACCTCGCGGAAGACGGGCTCGTCCTGTCCTCCCTCCAGCCGCTGGTAGCTGAGCACGTTGTCCACCAGCGTGGTCATCCGGGCGTAGCCGGCGGCGAGGTGATGCAGGATCTGGTTGGCCTCCGGCCACAGCTGCCCGGCCGGGTCGTCGGCGAGCGTGCCGAGTTCGCGGCGCAGCTCCAGCAGCGGACCGCGCAGCGAGCCGTCGAGCACCGCCAGCAGCTGGGCGTTGCGGGAGCCGAGCGACCGCACCTCACGGGTGTGCCGCTCCTCCAGCGCCCGGTACCGCTCCTCCTGCTCGGCCAGCATGGCGTCGTAACGCTCGTTCTGCTCGGCGAGCATGGCGTCGTAGCGCTCGTTCTGCTCCGCCTCCAGCGCCCGGTACCGCTCCTCCTGTTCGGCGAGCATGGTGTCGTAGCGCTCGTTCTGCTCGGCGAGCATGTCGTCGTAGCGCTTGTTCTGCTGCGCCACCATCTCGTCGTAGGGGCGCCGGTCGGTGAACGTCATCACCGCGCCGACCAGCTGGTCCCCGTCGCGCACCGGGGCGGTGGTGAGGTCCACCGGCACCTGGCTGCCGTCCTTGGCCCACAGCACCTGGTTGCGGACCCGGTGCTTGCGGCCGGAGCGGAGGGTGTCGGCGACCGGGGACTCCTCGTACGGGAACGGTGTGCCGTCCGGCCGCGAGTGGTGCACCAGCGGGTGGAGTTCCCGGCCGCCCAGGTCGCTGGCGCGGAACCCCAGGATCTGCGCGGCGGCCGGGTTGACCAGGACGACCTTGCCCTCGGTGTCGACGCCGACCACGCCCTCGGCGGCGGCGCGCAGGATCATCTCGGTCTGCCGCTGCTGCCGGGCGAGTTCGGCCTCGGTGTCCAGCGTGCCGGTGAGGTCGCGCACCACCAGCATCAGCAACTCGTCGCCGGTGTAGCTGTGGTGGTCGGCGTAGGGGGTGCGGCCGTCCTCCAGGTTGGCGCTGGTGACCTCCACCGGGAACTGCACCCCGTCGGTGCGCCGGGCGATCATCCGGGTCGGCCGGGTGCGGCCGCCCTCCCGGTCGTCCGGGCGGCGCATCGAACCGGGGATGCGCTTGGAATCGAACGACGGCAGCAGGTCCAGCAGCCCGCGGCCGACCAGCGCGGTGCCCGGCGTCTCGAAGGTCTCCAGCGCGATGTGATTGGCGTTGACGACCGTCCCGTTGCAGTTGACCAGCAACAACGCGTCGGGGAGGGCGTCGAGTATGGCTGCGAGGCGAGCAGCGCCTCGGGATGGCCTGCTGCTCACGACGACGCTTCCTCCCTGGTTACCGCACCTTGCCGACACTCGCGGCCATCCTGCCGTTCGGTCCGTGGAGTGTCACTAGGAGGGAGTCTACGGGCAGGGTGTGCCGCGGCAGCGGGGGAAGTCGGGGAGGTACTGCCACGGCCTTGTGCGACTCGCCGCACCCCGGACATGTGGGTTCCGTCACGCGTGGGTCGCGGGAAGGAGCGGCACCAGCCGGTTCCAGCGCGCGATCTCGCAGCCGTCCGCCCGGCTGAACCGGGCGCTCACCGGCCGCCCGGACCAGACGCCCACCACCCGCGCGGTGGCCGGCCCCCCGTACTGCATGGTGCAGTGGGTGCCCCGCGGCACCGGCGCGAACGGGTCCCGGCCCCACCGCGCCACCTCGTCCAGCCGGTCGCACGCGGCACCGGCCGCCGTATGGGTGCCCCCGCTCGGGTGACAGTCCACGGTGTACGTCCCGTCGTGGGCCCGGATGCCGGTGCCGGAGACGGTGACGACCAGGTGGTCGGTGGTGGTCGGGCGGCCGGCGGTGGTCAGCTGGTCGGTGGTGGCCGGGCCGCCGGGGGCGGTTGTGGGGCGGGAGTGCGCGGCGGCGTCCGGCGCGTACCGGGCCGGCAGCGGGTCCGGCAGCGGTGTGGCGGCGGCCGGTACGGACGCCATGGCGGCGGCGGTCACGGCGGTGGCGAGGGCGAGGCGGCGCAACGGCATGACGGGCACTCCCGGGGTACGGAGGACAGGGCGCACTGCCCTGCCGTCCTCTCTAACGCGGGTACGCCCCGCGCGTTGCGCCGCCGCCCGGGCGCTGCGGTGTTCGAGGTGGCGGCCGTACCGGACGGAAGCGGCACATGAAGCGGCCGGGGGGCGGGGTCCGTGGGGGGGCCGAGCCCGTGGGGACGGCTGCGCCCCCCGGATCGGTGAGGGGCGGTACGGGCCGGGTGCGGCCGGCGCGGCGACCGGCGGTGCGGGCGGCAGGGAACACAAGGAGAGGGAGGGGGAGAGGGGGGCCGAGGGACAGCGGGGGAGGGACGGCGCGGGAGTGACACGGGAGGGGGGAGGCCGTACCGGGCGGCGGCCGTACCGGACGGAAGCGGCACATCAAGGGCTTTGCCGCTCCACCCGGCGGCCTAGTACCGTAGAACGCGATTGGTGGTCGGCCGTCCGGCTGTGCCATCATCTGCACACACGCCGCATCGCGCCCGCGCGAGTGTGGTGCTGTGCTGGAGGCGTCGCCTAGTCCGGTCTATGGCGCCGCACTGCTAATGCGGTTTGGGTTTTACCGCCCATCGAGGGTTCAAATCCCTCCGCCTCCGCAGGTACGAGGGCCCCCGGTCGATCCGACCGGGGGCCCTTCGTCATGTTCCGCCCGGCGTGTGCCGTCTCCGCGGGACCGCCCGGTGTGCGCCGCCGGGTCCGCCCGGCGGATGTCGGGTCGGGTCTGCGGGGCCGTCCGGCGTCTGCCGGGGCCGCGGGCCCGTCCGGCGTTCCGGCACGGTGTCCCGTTCCCGTGCGCACCGTCCGTGCCACCGGCGTCGCGCGTCCCGCCGTCGCTACGCCCCGTGTCCGCGCCGCGCGCGCCCTCGCGCGGCGCGCGGTCCCGGTTCCACCACGCCCCCGGGCGCCGCGGGTCGACCCTGAACGATCTTGCGTCCGGCCGTTTGTGCAGGTCAGAGGGGGTGAGGGGAATGGATTTCGCCTCACGCCGCAGGTCATGTAATGTTGTTCCCGCAACGCCGACCGGCAAGAAAAACCGCCGGGAAGCCAAGCGCTCGTAGCTTAACGGATAGAGCACTTGACTACGGATCAAGAGGTTGCAGGTTCGAATCCTGCCGAGCGCGCAGCAGCCGAGAGGCCCCTTCCGATCACGGAAGGGGCCTCTGGCGTTTGCGGTGACGGTGGTGGGGCGGCGGGTATGACCGCCGTCGTGACAGTGAGGGTGAGGGCGGGGACGGCAGCCGTGCGGTGGGCCACGGCGCCCGCCACCGGCCGCCGCCGAGGCACCGGCCGGCGGCCGCCCGCGGAAGGCGCCTGCCGCCCGTCGCCGGCCGCCTCCGCAACGAGGTGTGGCGCCGACCGGGTTGGGGCCGGCATCACAGGACACCCGGGGCGCCGGTGCCGGAGACACCCGTCCGGGGCTCCGGCGGTCCGTCACCCCGTCACTTCCCGGCCCGCCAGAACACCGGCTCCTTGTCGTAGTCCCCGGTGTAGACGATCACCGAGGGCTGCTCGCCCTCGGGCAGGAGGAAGACCGCGCACTGGGTGACCTTGGCGCCGGGGGCGAAGGAGTCCACCGGGGCGGCCGGGCACTCCTTCACCTCGTCCCCCACGGTGACGGTCGAGGTGCCGTCCTCGCCGCGGCTGTCCCGCAGCTTGGCGGCGCCGGCCAGGAAGGGGTATTCGAGGGTGCTCTTCCCGGTGTTCTCGAAGTCGAAGGTGACGTAGTACGGCTGCATCCCGCGCTCCTCGGCGTCCAGCCGCACCGCGTCGAGGTCCGACACGGTGCCCTTGGTCACGCTCTTCGCCGTGACGCTCAGCACGGTGCCGCGCCCGGAGCCGCGCTGGTAGCTCACGGTGGTCCGCTCGCCCAGGGCCAGGGTCTTGCCGGCGTCGCCGTCCACCGGCTTGCTCGCCGTCGGCGCGGGACCCTTCGTCGGGGTCTCGGTGCCCCCGCCCTGGGCGTTGTTCTCGTTGCAGGCCGTGCCCAGCAGGGCGAAGCCGGTGACACAGGCGAGTACGGCGGCGGATCGGTGTATGCGCATGGTGATTCCCCGTGGGTCGGTGCTGTGGTGTGCGTGGCGGGTGCGGCCCGGGTGGACCCGGTGCGGCGGCGGGCTGCCGCGGCGGGTGGGCCGGGCGCGGCGGTGGGGGCGTCGCCCGGTCATCATGTCCGGCGTGGATGGCATATCCCGGCGTCAAGATCCACCCGCAGCGGGGCTGAGACGGCGCCGTTGCAAAGTAACCACCACCGGAGAGCGGACCGTGTGCCCCGTGCGCCCCGCCGCCCGGGCCGTGCGCCTCGGGCCCGGGCCGTACGGCGGGCGGCGGAGCCGGCCAGGAGGCCGGGCGGGGTGAGCCGGGCCGGTCGGGTGCGGATGGCGGGGCCGGGCCGGTCGGGCCGTCGGCCGGGTCCGCCGGTCCACCCGGCCCACCCGGTCCGCCGGGTCTGCCCGGTCACAACGGCGGGGCCGGGGCTCCGGGACCCGTGCGGAAGGCCGTACGGCGGGGCCGCAGGGAATGGATTTCCTATCGACGGGGGATTGCCGTAGGGTTACACCTACCGACGCGGGGTGGAGCAGCTCGGTAGCTCGCTGGGCTCATAACCCAGAGGTCGCAGGTTCAAATCCTGTCCCCGCTACTCGCACCCGAGGGCCCGGCATCATTACGATGCCGGGCCCTCGGTCGTTCTCCGCCCCTGGCGTCTCTCCCTCCGGCGTCTTCGGCGCCCGCGCCCGGCGTCCTTCCGCACCGGCCTCGCCCCGGAACCCCGGGTGCCTCGGGCTCCCGACCCGGCATTGCCCCCGGTAGGCCTGGGGGTGGTCCCCGCGGCGACGGCGGCCCCGGTGTCCGGCAGCCGGTCCTGCCGCCGGTACCGCCCGGCCGCCGCGCCGCGCCGTGCCGCTCCCCGTTCTCCCGGTCCCGCGACCGACCTCCCCGGTCTCCCGCCCATCCCCTGCGCGCCCGGGGGCGCGTGCCTCCCGCTCCGTGCGCCGGTGGCCACGAAAAGTGTTGTACAAGCGGATCCGACCACTTGTACGGTGTACAGCTGTACCCATACGCCGTACACCGTACAAGGGGGGCGCCGTCATGTCGGCGACAGCTGCAGAGGAATCCACCACACCACCGACGTCGGGCGGTGGTCATCCGCAGCGCTGGCTGATCCTGGGCGTCATCTGTCTGGCGCAGCTCACCGTGCTGCTGGACAACACGGTGCTCAACGTCGCCATCCCCTCCCTCACCCGGGAGATGGACGCCTCCACCGCGGACATCCAGTGGATGATCAACGCGTACTCCCTGGTCCAGTCGGGTCTGCTGCTCACCGCGGGCAGCGCCGCCGACCGTTACGGGCGCAAGAAGATGCTCGCCATCGGGCTGGCCCTGTTCGGGATCGGATCGTTCATCGCCGGGATGTCGGAGAGCGCCGGCCAGCTGATCGCCGCCCGCGCGGGCATGGGCATCGGCGGTGCGGTGCTGATGACCACCACGCTCGCGGTGGTGGTGCAGATCTTCGACGAGAGCGAGCGCACCAAGGCGATCGGTGTGTGGGGTGCGGTCAGCTCGCTCGGTTTCGCGGGCGGTCCGCTGATCGGCGGCGTCCTGCTGGACCACTTCTGGTGGGGCTCGATCTTCCTGATCAACATCCCGGTCGCGGCGATCGGGCTGGTGGCCGTGCTCAAGATGGTCCCGGAGTCGAAGAACCCGTCCGGTGACCGGCCCGACCTGGTGGGTGCGCTGCTCTCCACCATCGGTATGACCGGGGTCGTCTTCGCCATCATCTCCGGGCCGGAGGACGGCTGGACGTCCGCCAAGGTGCTGGTGTCCGCCGCCGTCGGAGTGGTGGTGCTCGCCGTGTTCGCGGTGTGGGAGAGCCGCATCCCGTATCCGATGCTGGACATGGCGTTCTTCGCCGACCGCCGCTTCGTCGGCGCGGTGGCCGGCGGCATCCTGGTCGCCTTCGGCATGGGCGGCTCGCTCTTCCTGCTCACCCAGCACCTCCAGTTCGTCCTCGGGTACGACCCGCTGGACGCCGGGCTGCGCACCGCGCCCCTCGCGCTGGTGATCGTGGTGCTCAACGTCTCGGGCGTGGGCGCGCGGCTGCTGCCGAAGCTCGGCACGCCGCTCACCATCGTGATCGGCATGGGCACGATCGCGGGCGGCCTCGCGGCCATCGCCACGCTGGGCGCGGACGACTACTCCGGGATGCTCGTCGGGCTGGTGCTGATGGGTATCGGCATCGCGATATCCATGCCGGCCATGGCCACCGCGATCATGTCGGCGATCCCGCCGGAGAAGGCCGGTGTGGGCGCCGGGGTCAACGGCACGCTCACCGAGTTCGGCAACGGTCTCGGTGTGGCCGTGCTGGGCGCGGTGCTCAACTCCCGGTTCGTGGCGCTGCTGCCGGCCGTCGCCGCCGGTGCCTCGTCGCTGCCGGACGCGGTCGAGGCCGCCCGCACCCCGCAGGACCGGCAGGCGGTGGCCGACGCCTTCGCCTCCGGGGTGGAGACCAGCCAGCTGGTGGGCGCGGCCGCGGTGCTGGCGGGCGGTGTGCTGGCGGCGCTGCTGCTCCGCCGGGCGGAGCGGACGACCCCCGGCCGGTGACCGCCATAGCATCGAAGGGAAGCACCACCCCCGGGCCGGAAGGAGAACGTGCCATGGCCTCCGTCGGCCGCGCCGGCCGTACGCACAGCAGTGTCTGGCTCTCGGACCGGCCGGCTGCCCGTCGCCGGCCGGACCCCGAGCAGGGCACCGGTACCGGCCACGGGCGGGACCAGGCGGCCGGGCTGGACCGCGACCGGATCGTCGCCGTCACGGTCCGGCTGCTGGACGACGAGGGGCTGGCGAAGTTCTCCATGCGGCGGCTCGCCGCCGAGCTGGGCGTCACCGCGATGTCCGTCTACTGGTACGTGGACACCAAGGACGACCTGCTGGAACTCGCGCTCGACCAGGTGCACGGCGAGGTGGTGCTGCCGGAGACGGTTCCCGCGGCGGACGGCGGGGCCCTCTCCGGCCCGGCGCCGGACGCCGGGGGCCCGGCGGTCACTCCGGACCCGGCAGGCACCCCGGTTCCGGCGGACACCGCGGACCCGGCGGACGCCCCGGTGGGCGCGGAGGGTGACTGGCGGGCGCAGTTGCGGCAGATCGCCGTGGAGTACCGCTCGCTGCTGGTCCGTCACCCGTGGGTGACCCAGCTGATCGGCCGGTACCTCAACGTGGGCCCCCGCTCCCTGGCCATCTCCAGCGCGACGCTGCGGGTGGTCGTGCGCAGCGGTCTCCCGGCGGACCAGCGGACCGGCGCGCTTTCCGCCGTCTTCCAGTTCGTCTACGGTTTCGCCACCATCGAGGGGCTGCTGCGGGCCCGGTGCCGCGAGGCCGGCGTCAGCATGGACGACTACTTCCGGGACGTGCTGCGGACGGTCGAGGCCCGGCCGGAGTTCCAGGAGACCCTGCTGGCGGCCAACCAGTTCGAGGAGATGCGGAGCGGCCGCACCATCGAGGAGCGGCACGACCGGGACTTCGCCTTCGCGCTCGACACGGTGATCGCCGGGATCGAGGCGATGCGCGACCGGCCGCGGTAGCGCGGCGGCCCGTGCCGGTGCCGTTCCGGGTGCCGGTGCCTTGACGCCGTACCGGTCCCGGTGCCGTACCGGGTGCCGGTCCCGGCGCCGTACGGGTGCGGGAAGCCGCTGCCGGCCATCGGGACCCGCCGCCCGCCCCGCCGGTGCGGCCGTTTCCCGGGCAAGGCGGCACGGCCGCGAGCAACGGTGCGTCGGCCCCGTCGGTGGCCGTGGAAGCCGATACGCGCGGAAGGCCCGTGTGCCGGTGCGTCGGTACGCGCGGAAGGTCCGTACGCCGGTGCGCCGGTATGCGCGGGAGTCCGTACGCCGGTAGGCCCTCATGCGCGGAGGACCTCGTAGGCCCCGTACGCCTCGTACGCACGGAAGCCGGGCCGTACGCACGGAAGCCGGGCCGTACGCACGGAGGCCGGGCCGGAGAACCGGCCCGGCTCGTGCCGGTCCGGGCGGCGCGGGCAGGCCGTCCCCTGCCTGTGGTCCCGCTGCCGCCCGGACCGTGTCCCCGGGACCGTCCGTGGCCGGTACGGTCCCGGTCCGGGCCGCCGGGCACGTCTCCGCTCGACGCGTGCCCGGCGTCCGGGGTCCTGGTCACCCGCCGGGGGAGGCGGGTGACATCGGGGCTATCCCCTGCCGTCCCGCGCGCCGTCGGCGGGCGAGCCGCTGGTGGCGCCGGCCGGTACGTCCGCGCTCTCCGCGGCGGGGACCCGGGCGGCGGCCGGGGTGTCCGGCATGCCGGCCCGTTCCGTCCCGCCCAGGGTGGTCTTCAGCGCGACCTCCTTGATGAAGACGGAGAGGATGAAGGCGATCAGGGCGGCCGGCGCGGCGAACAGGAAGATGTCCGCGACGCCGTGCCCGTAGGCGCTCTCCACCACCTCGCGCAGCGGCGGCGGCATCTTGTCCAGGTCCGGGATGGCCCCGCCGGCGGTACCGCCGTGGCTCGCGGCGGCGCCCTCCGGGCCCAGTTCGGCGAGCCCGTCCTTGACGTAGCGGGTGACCCGGTTGGCCATCACCGCGCCGAGCGCGGAGACACCGACCGCACCGCCGAGGGAGCGGAAGAAGGTGACCACCGAGCTGGCGGCGCCGAGGTCCTGCGGCGCCACCTGGTTCTGGGTGGCCAGCACCAGGTTCTGCATCATCATGCCGATACCCAGGCCCAGCAGTGTCATGTACACCGCGATGTGCCAGTAGGGGGTGTCGTAGCGCATGGTGCCCAGCAGGCCGAGGCCCGCGGTGACCAGCGCGCCGCCGGCGACCAGCCACGCCTTCCAGCGGCCGGTCTTGGTGATGATCTGGCCGGAGACCGTGGAGGAGACGAACAGCCCGCCGATCATCGGGATGGTCAGCACGCCGGACATGGTCGGCGACTCGCCCCGGGCCAGTTGGAAGTACTGGCTGAAGAAGACGGTGCCGGAGAACATCGCGATGCCGACGAAGAGCGAGGCCAGCGAGGCGAGGGTGATCGTCTTGTTGCGGAACAGCCGCAGCGGCACGATCGGCTCGCTCGCCCGGGACTCCACCAGGACGAAGATCCCGCCGAGGACCACCGAACCGCCGACCATCGCACCGGTCTGCCAGGAGATCCAGTCGTAGTTGTCACCGGCCAGGGTGACCCAGATGAGCAGCAGGGAGACGGCCGCGCTGATGAAGAAGGCGCCGGCCCAGTCCACCTTGACGTCCCGCTTCACCACGGGCAGCTTCAGGGTCTTCTGGAGGACCACCAGGGCGATCACCGCGAACGGCACGCCGACGTAGAAGCACCAGCGCCAGCCGAGCCACGAGGTGTCGGTGATGACACCGCCGAGCAGCGGACCGCCGACGGTGGCGACGGCGAAGGTGGCGCCGAGGTAGCCGCTGTACCGGCCGCGCTCGCGCGGCGAGATCATCGCGGCCATCACGATCTGGGCGAGGGCGGACAGACCGCCCACACCTATGCCCTGGACGACCCGGCAGGCGATCAGCATGCCAGCGCTCTGCGACAGGCCGGCGACCACCGAGCCCGCCACGTAGATCACCAGCGACGCCTGGACCAGCAGCTTCTTGCTGAACAGGTCGGAGAGCTTGCCCCACAGCGGGGTGGCGGCCGTCATCGCCAGCAGCGCGGCGGTGACCACCCAGGTGTAGGAGGACTGGCTGCCGTGGAGATCGGCGATGATCTCCGGCAGGGCGTTGGAGACGATGGTGGACGACAGGATCGCCACGAACATGCCCAGCAGCAGGCCGGAGAGGGCCTCCATGATCTGCCGGTGGGTCATCGGCGCGTCGGCGGTGCCGGCCCCGTGGTGCCTGGCGTGGCCGGGGCGCCCCGCGGGTTCCCGCACACCGCCGTCCGGTGTGGTGGTTGCCATGAACTTCCTTTACGAATACTGAGTACGGGGGGTGTGCGGGCGTACGGGCGGAGGCGGCGCCGCGGGCGTACCTCCGGCCGGTGCCGTCGCGCCGACCGGCGGCGCACCTCCGGCCACCGGCGTGCCCTGGGCCGGTGCGGTCACCCCGGCCGGGGCGGCACCGCTCGCCGGGGTCCGGCAGTTCCGTGCCCGGCAGTCACCGAAAGCGCCCCGCAGCCGGGACAGCAGTTCACTGAGCCGGCCGACGTCGTCGTCGGACCAGTCGGCCAGGCAGGTGGCCAGCGCCTCGGTGTAGCGCTCGGAGACCTGGTCGAGCAGGGCCTTGCCGCCGGGGTTGAGCCGCAGCAGGCGGGACCGCCCGTCCAGCGGGTCCGGGTACCGGTCGATCCAGCCGCGGGCCTCGACGTGCGCGACATGGCGGCTGGTCACGGACATGTCGATGGCCAGCAACTCGGCGAGTTTGCTCATGCGCATCTCTCCGTAGCGGTCGAGCACGGTGAGCACGACCGCGGAGGCCGGCGGACAGTCGGACGGCAGCACCCGGGCCAGGTCGCGCTTGACGATGCCGATGGCGTTCAGCTGTCGGGCCAGTTCCTTGTACTGGCGCGGCTCGGCCACGGGCGGTCACTCCTGGGTGTGGGATGCATTCGGTTGCTTCAAGCAACCGTAGGCCGGTTAGTTGCTGTAGGCAAATGAAAAGGAGGTTTGCGGAGTAAATTGCTGACAAAGCCCTTGCCTGGCCTCGGTCAAGTCCGGTGGCGAGCGGCTGCGGCGGGTGGGTCCGGCAGCCGGCGGCAGGGTCGTGGCGGGGGCGGCGGGCGGTGTGGCGGGGGCGCCGTGCCCCGGCGGACGGTCGGGGCGCGGTACCGGACCGGGCGGGCCCGACCGGCCGCATGGAGGGACCGGGCCCTATGGGCCAGGCCGCGTGGACCGGGCCGCGTGGACCGGGCGGGGACTGAGGGGCGGTGTCCGCCATGAGGACGCGGCGTTCCCCGGGACGTGTCGCCGGCCCGGGGCGGCGGTGGCGGCCGGGGAGCACGGTGGCCGACGGCGGGAGGCAGGGAAGACCGGGAGGGCGGGCGGGAGAGGGGGTGGGGTAGAGAACTGGGGAACCACCGCGGCAGCCGGGGAGAAGGCGGCCAGGGTGGCGGCAGGGGGAGGAGATGACGCCCCGGCACCTCTCGCGGCGTCGGGCAGGGGAGGAGGTGACGCCCCGGCATGCCCCCGCGGCGTCGGACCGGGCCGGGCGCGGGGAGGGGGCGTGGCCGACGGTCAACCGCCGTGCGGGCGGGGGGTTGTGCGGCCTCCCGGCCGGTTCGCTAGGGTCGTGGCCCATGGCGAACAACCCCCATGGCCCGTACCGCAACGACCCTCACGGCACGTACGGCAACGAGGATCCCGCGGGCAGCACCCAGATGTTCCGTGCCTTCGTGGACGAGGGCGCCCAGCAGCCGCAGCGAGCGGCCGCCGGTTCCTCCGGCGGGTCGCGTACCGGCCTGATCGTCGGCGTGGTCGCGGTGCTCGCGGTCGTCGCGGTGGTGGCCTGGCTGGCGCTGGGCTGACCGGCGGCCGGCCGGCCCCGGCGGAACACCTCGGAGCGTGGCGCCGGCGCGGTGCCACCCTCGCCCCGGCCCGCCGGGGGAGCGGACGGCCCTCTCCCCGGCCCGCCGCCGACGTGGTGACATCCGGCCCTCGACCCGGACCACCACCCCGACCCCGATCGACCACCGACCTCGACCTCGGTCCTGTCCCGGCCCGCCCCCGTCGTGGGACGGGCCGGGACAGTGCCGTGGTGGAACGGGCCCGGGGCGCCGGGACCGGGCCGTACCGGCCTGACCGGGCGCGCCCGGGGTCAGTCCGAGATCAGGCCCTCGCGGAGCTGGGCCAGGGTGCGCGTCAGCAGCCGGGAGACGTGCATCTGGGAGATGCCGACCTCCTCGCCGATCTGTGACTGCGTCATGTTCGCGAAGAAGCGCAGCATGATGATCTGCCGCTCCCGGGGCGGCAGTTTGGCCAGCAGCGGCTTGAGCGACTCGCGGTACTCCACGCCCTCCAGCGCGCTGTCCTCGTAGCCCAGCCGGTCCGCCAGCGACCCCTCGCCGCCGTCCTCCTCGGGGGAGGGGGAGTCCAGCGAGCTGGCGGTGTACGCGTTGCCGACCGCCAGCCCGTCGACCACGTCCTCCTCCGACACCCCCAGCGTGGTGGCCAGTTCGGTGACGGTCGGGGAGCGGTCCAGCTGCTGGGAGAGGTCGTCGCTGGCCTTGGTGAGGGCCAGCCGCAGCTCCTGGAGCCGGCGCGGCACCCGCACCGACCAGCTGGTGTCGCGGAAGAACCGCTTGATCTCGCCCACCACGGTCGGCATCGCGAACGTCGGGAACTCCACGCCGCGCTCGCAGTCGAACCGGTCGATCGCCTTGATCAGACCGATGGTGCCGACCTGGATGATGTCCTCCATCGGTTCGTTGCGGCTGCGAAAACGCGCCGCCGCGTACCGGACCAACGGGAGGTTCAGCTCGATGAGGGTGTCACGTACGTAGGCACGTTCCGCGCTGTCCCGGTCGAGCGCGGCGAGCCGCAGGAACAGGGTGCGGGAGAGGGTCCGGGTGTCGATGGCGTCGCAGTCGTCAAGCACGTGCGGTGCGTCATCGGTGAGCACCTTCGAGCTGCCCAGTTCTGCGGACATGCCACCCCCTTGAGGTCGCGGACGGATCTCAGCAGCGCGCTCCGAGTGTTTGAACGCAGCCTCCCCCTGAATACCGGAGGTCGGGCCCCGCCAAACGCGGTTTCTGCAGAATGTCACATGTCGGCAACGCGCTGTAGCGCCATATCGACAATCTTGCCCGGAACCCGGCGGGTACGGGTCCCCCGTGCCGGTTAGGAATCGATCCGATTTGCGGATCTGAGCCGGGCGAAGCTCCGGGACAGCAGCCGGGACACATGCATCTGGGATACGCCCAGCTCGGCGCTGATCTGTGACTGGGTGAGGTTGCTGTAGTAACGGAGCAAAAGGATGCGCTGCTCCCGCTCGGGCAGCTGGACCAGCAGATGGCGCACCAGGTCGCGGTGCTCGACGCCGGCCAGCGCCGGGTCCTCGTAGCCCAGCCGGTCCAGCAGGCCGGGCATTCCGTCGCCCTCCTGCGCCGCCTCCAGCGAGGTGGCGTGGTACGAGCGCCCCGCCTCGATGCAGGCCAGCACCTCGTCCTCGCCCAGCTTGAGCCGTTCGGCGATCTCGGCGGTGGTGGGCGAGCGGCCGTGCTGCACGGTCAGGTCCTCGGTGGCACTGTTCACCTGCACCCACAGCTCGTGGAGGCGGCGCGGGACGTGCACGGTGCGCACGTTGTCCCGGAAGTACCGTTTGATCTCGCCGACCACGGTGGGCATCGCGAAGGTCGGGAACTGCACCCCGCGCCCCGGGTCGAACCGGTCGATCGCGTTGATCAGACCGATGGTGCCCACCTGGATGATGTCCTCCATGGGCTCGTTGCGGCTGCGGAAGCGCGCCGCGGCGTAGCGCACCAGCGGCAGGTTGGCCTCGATCAGGGCGTCGCGTACCCGGCTGTGCTCGGGCGTTCCCGGCTCCAGCCCGACGAGCTGGGCGAAGAGCACCTGGGTGAGCGCCCGGGCGTCCGCCCCCCGGCTCTTGGGGGTGCTCGGGGGGCCGTTCTCGCCGGGGGTGGACGGACTGGGCACGGTACGGGCCGACACGTTCGCCATCCCTTCGCGGTCCATACTCCCGGCAAGAGCGCTCATAGCATCACAAGACATGTCCACTGTGTGCAAGCATCTACATAACGCCGTGTTGGCGACAAAAAGGACCCCTCGCCGCGGTGGCGAGGGGTGCTGGGGCGGTGACCGGGCCGGGCGGGGCCGCCCGGAGCCCGGGTCAGATCTCGTAGTCGGCGATCACCCAGGTGGCGAATTCGCGCCACAGGGCGGCGGCCTCCTGGTGCGCCGGGTGCTCGATGTAACGCTTCAGCGCCTCGGTGTCGGCCACCGCGGAGTTGATCGCGAAGTCGTAGGCGATCGGCCGGTCGGTGATGTTCCAGGCGCACTCCCAGGACTCCAGCTCGGGGATGACCCCCGGCAGCGCCTCGAACGCCTGGACGCCGGCGACCACGCGCGGCTCGTCGCGCTTCACACCGTCGTTGAGCTTGAACAGGACCAGGTGGCGTATCACTGCGGACCTCCGGGCGGCCTCGGGGAGAGGGGGCGGAACAGGGCGGCGCGGCAGCGTATCGGCGGGGGCCGGCGGAACCGGGAGCACCGGCCGGGGCGGGCCGGGGGCCCGGGGACCAGGGCGGCCCGGGGCCGGCGGGGCGGCCGGAACCGGGCGGACGGTGGGTCAGCGGATCAGCGCGGTCATGAAGTCGCCGATGCTCTGCGCGGCATCGGAGATGCCCTCGAAGCCTACTTGGACGAGGTCGGCGGCTTCCTCCGGGGTTTTGATGATGGTGTACAGGACGAAGACGATGATCATGTAAAGCGCGACCTTCTTCGCCTGTGCCATCGCCTGCCGCCTCCCCTGCGGTCCCCGGTGCGTCGCGTGAGTCTATCCAGACGCCCGCCCGTCCGGGCCGATGGTGCGATCATTCTTACAGCGGCACGGCGCTCGCCCACCGCGGCCCGGCGGACGCCCGTCGCGGCCCGGGGCGCGCTCGCGCGGCGTGGGCCATGTCCACCGCGGCGCGGCGCACGCCCGTCGCGGTACGGCGCACGTCCGCCGGGGCGGGGCGTCCGCGTCCGTTCGACAGGAGGGGACCAGGCAGTGTCCGAACCGGAGACCCGCCGGCAGCCACGGCACAGCGCCCTGGTCCTGCCCGCGACCGCCGCCCCGCCGCGCGCCGCGGTCCTGCTGCTGCACGGCGGCCGGGAGCACGGGCTGGCCCGGCCCGGGGAGTGGAACCTGCCCGCGGTGCGGATGCGCCCCTTCGAACAGGCAATAGCCCGCGCCACCCGGCGGACCGGGGTGGTGACCGGCTGGGTCCGCTACCGGCACCGCGGCTGGAACGGTGAGCGGCGCGACGCCGCCCGCGACGCCGAACAGGCGCTGACCGAGCTGGCCCGCCTGGCCGGCCCCGTCCCGGTGGTCCTGGTCGGCCACTCGATGGGCGGCCGGGCCGCGCTCCGGGTGGCCGGTCACCCCTCGGTCCGCGCCGTCGTCGGGCTCGCCCCGTGGTGCCCGCCCGAGGACCCGGTGGACCAGCTCGGCGGCCGGCGGGTGGTGCTGCTCCACGGCGACGAGGACCGTACGACCGACCCGCGGGCCAGTGTGGAGCTGGTCCGCCGGGCCCGGCAGGCCGGTGCGCAGGCGTGCGCCCTGGTGCTTCCCGGCGGCGACCACGCGATGCTCCGCCGGGCGCCGGCCTGGCACCGGCTGACCCGCGACACCGTCGCCGGGCTCCTCGGCATCGGCCCGCTGCCCCGGGTGGTGGCCCACGCCCTGGCCTGACCGGCGGGCGCGGTGCGCCGCACGCGGGCGTGCGCCCGGGGGCGGCGGGTACGGGAGGGCGCCGCGCGGCGACGCGGGGCGCGGGCGGCGGGGCGGCGACCTGCGCGGGTGCCGGGGAACGGCGACGGTCGCGGGATGACGGGGCACGGGGGCCGCCGGTTCGCCGGCCGCCCGGTGTGCCCGGTCGCGGGCGCCGGATACGCCGAAGGGCCCCACCGGGTGAGGTGGGGCCCTTGGCCTGAAGCGGTAGCGGTGGGATTTGAACCCACGGAGGAGTTGCCCCCTCACACGCTTTCGAGGCGTGCTCCTTCGGCCGCTCGGACACGCTACCGAGAGAGAGCTTAGCGGACAGCGGGCCGTGCACCTAAATCGGTTCCGGACCGGATCAGCGTCCGCCGGCGCGGAAGAAGCGGGTGAGCAGTGCGGCGCACTCCCCCGCCAGCACGCCCTGGATCACCTCCGGGCGGTGGTTGAGCCGCCGGTCGCGGACCACGTCCCACAGCGAGCCGGCCGCACCCGCCTTCTCGTCCACCGCGCCGTACACGATCCGGTCCACCCGGGAGAGCACCGCCGCGCCCGCGCACATGGTGCACGGCTCCAGGGTCACCACCAGGGTGCAGCCGGTCAGCCGCCACTCGCGCCGGCCGCCCGCCCGCTCCGCGGCACCGCCGCCGTGCGGGCCCCGGGCGGCGGTGGTGGTGGTGCCGGGCGGGTCCTCGGAGGCGTGCGCGGTGGCGCCGTCGTGCCGCTCCCCGGGGGCGGAGGCGCCGCCCAGGGTGCGGGCCGCCGCGCGCAGGGCGAGGACCTCGGCGTGCGCGGTGGGGTCGCCGGTGGCCTCCCGCTCGTTGTGCCCGGCGCCGATCACCCTGCCGTCCGGTGCCAGGACCACCGCGCCCACCGGTACGTCACCGCCGGCCACCGCCCGTTCCGCCTCGGCCAGCGCCAGCCGCATGGCATCGCGCCAGGGTCACGCACCGGGTCGGGGCCGCCGGGCACGGCGGGGGCAGTGGGTGGGGCGGCTCGGTCATGTGATCAGTGTGCGGGACGCGCCGGGGAGCGGACGGCGGCGGGTGCGGAACCCGTCCCCGAAGGCGCGCGGCGGCTACGGGCGGCCCGGCGGGCACCGGGCCGGCCGCTACGGCCGGGCCGGCGGGTACGTGCCCGGCCGGTGAGTACGGGCCCGGTCGGCGGATACGGGCCGGACCGGCGGACACGGGCCGGCCCGGAGGGTGCGTCCAGGGCCGGACCGGAACGGAACGGCGGCGGGTGCACGGACGCCGGCGGTCGCCCGCCGGGGCCCGCGCGCCCGCCGCCCGGGTGTCTCGCGGTGTGCTCAGCGAGGCGCTCCGCGCGCCGGGTGCGCGCCTCGCGGCTGTCGGGTCAGCGCACCGCCTCCAGGACGTCCGTGCAGCCCAGGGTGTCGGCGATCGCGCTGAGCGCGTCCCCGTCCAGGGACAGCAGTTCCTTCTCGTCGACCCCCAGGTCGGCGAGGAGCGCGAGGTCACCGAGCGGGCCCTGCCGGGCCCGCCGGTCGCCCGACGGCTCCTCGTCGTCGTCGGCCGGGTCGGGTTCCCCTTCCTCGGTGCCGTCCAGGTCCAGGGCGTCGAGGTCGTCCCCCTGGTTCCCGTCCTGGCCGAGCAGCTCGTCGGTGAGCATGGCCCCGTACGAGCTGCGGGCCGCGGCGGCCGCGTCCGAGACGTAGATCCGCGGATCGTCCTCACCGTCCAGGCGGACCACACCGAACCAGGCGTCCTCCTGCTCGATGAGGGCCAGCACCGTGTCGTCATCGACCGAGGCCGAGCGGGCCAGGTCGATCAGGTCCGTCAGGGACTCCACATCGTCGAGCTCCGTGTCGCTCGCTTGCCACCCGTCTTCGGTGCGCGCGAGCAGTGCGGCGAAGTACACCGTGACTCTCCCACTGGTCATAGGCGTGCCGGGGCGGGCGGGACAACGCCCCGCCCAATTCGGAATCGTGGCAGAAACAACGGCGTCGCGAGAGGTCTTCCGCGCTGCGTCGTGGGCCTTCCTACGAGATGTCGCCCACTACCACCGAAACGTCCGCATGCGCATCGCCTGACGCATCCGCGCGCTGCGGGCGCGCCGGGGCTGCACCCGGTCCCGCAGTTCCTTCGCCTCGTTGAGCTCACGCAGGAACTGGGCGCGGCGCCGTCGCCGTTCCGCGTCTATTCGTGCCGTCTCGTCGTCGTTCCGGTCTCGGTCCACCATGAGCCACACCACCTCGCGCCGAGGTCCTCGCCCGGAAAACCCGGGGCGTATGTGCCCACCTTCCCCCCGGCCGACGGTTTGATGCCACCGCCCGAACCCGGTGGTCACCCCACCGGCACGCCCCGGCGGGCTCCGCCGGCCCCGGGTGGCGGGCGGCCTCCGGACCCGTGCGTCGGCGACCGGAGGACGCCGGCCGGGGCGCCGGACCGGGGCGCGGGCGGTACCGGAGCGCGGCGGACGGGTGGAGGGCGGACGGGCGGCCCGGGGTGCCGGGCCCGGGCGGCGGGGGTCCGGGCGAGGACCTCGGCGCGAGGTGGTGTGGCGGCCGGTGCCGGACGGGGTTCCGGAGGCGTGTGGCGGTGGTGCGTGACGGTGTTCAGGGGCACGTGGCGGCGGTGCCGGACGGGGCGGGCGGGAACCGTGGGGTACCGGCTCGGTTAATGTCGTTGTCATGCGGATCCATGTCGTCGACCACCCGCTGGTGGCGCACAAACTCACCACGCTGCGCGACAAGCGCACCGATTCCCCCACCTTCCGGCGGCTCGCCGACGAACTCGTCACGCTCCTGGCGTACGAGGCGACCCGTGACGTGCGCACCGAGCAGGTCGATATCGACACCCCCGTGACGCGGACGACCGGGGTCCGGCTGGCCCGGCCGCGACCGCTGGTGGTGCCGATCCTCCGGGCCGGGCTGGGCATGCTCGACGGCATGGTGCGGCTGCTGCCGACCGCCGAGGTGGGCTTCCTCGGAATGATCCGCGACGAGGAGACCCTGCAGGCGTCCACCTACGCCACCCGGATGCCCGACGACCTCTCGGGCCGCCAGGTGTACGTGCTCGACCCGATGCTGGCGACCGGCGGCACCCTGGTCGCCGCGATCAAGGAACTGATCTCGCGGGGCGCCGACGACGTCACGGCGCTCTGCCTGCTGGCGGCCCCCGAGGGCGTCGAGGTGATGGAACGGGAGCTGGCCGGGACGCCGGTCACCGTGGTGACGGCCTCGGTGGACGAGCGGCTCAACAGCCAGGGCTACATCGTCCCGGGACTGGGCGACGCGGGCGACCGCATGTACGGCGCGGCGGGCTGACCCGCGCGCGGGCCGGTGCCCGCCCGCTTCCCCGAACGGGCACCACGCGGGCGGCCGGGGACGAGCCCCGCGCCGCGCGGCGGGCCCGGCCGGTCCGGCGCACCGCGGACCGGCCGGCGGCGTCCTTCCGGACCGCCGGCCCCGGCCGGTGCGCCGCGGGCTTCAGCAGCCCTTGGCGGAGGGTGCCGGCTTCGGGGCGGCGAGTGCCGCCAGCGTCCGGTCGGCGTCCTTGGGCGCGGTCAGGGCCGTGAAGCGGTCCCCGATGATGAGGTCGATGTCCTTCCCCGTGCGGGCGTCGTTCCTGGTGGTGGTGCCGGGCACCTGCGCGGCGAGCACGTCGAACGGCCCCCGGGTGGCGGACGGGGCACCGAGCAGCAGACCCGTGTTCCGCACCTTCTTGTCGTACGCGGCCGGGGCGTTCCCCACCTTCCCGATGGTGAAGCCGCGCTTCTTCAGCGCGTCGGCGGTCTCCTTGGCGAGCCCGGTCCGCTTGGTGGCGTTGTAGACGTTGACCGTGATGTCGGCCGGTTTCGGGAGCTTCTTCCCGGCGGACGCGGCGGTGCCGGCGGCCGGTGCGGAGGCGCCCTGCGCGGTGGTCCGGGGCCCGGTCCGCTCGCACGGCGTACCGTTCCGTCCGGCGGCCTGCGCGGTGTCGCTGCCGCCTGAGAACACGTCGATGAGCTGCAGCGTTCCCCAGCCGGTGAGGCCCAGGGCGACGGTCGCGCCGGCGGCGGCGAGCACGACTCTGCGCCGACCTTGGGGCCGGCGCATACGAGGGTAGCGATTGCCCGTGATGCGGTACTTTCCGCCCATTCCAGGAGGCGTGAGCATGCTCATGTGCGCAGCGTAACGCTGCGAGCATCTCATGCCTACTAAATGATCAACGGTTCGGCTGTGCCCTACCCGAAAGAGTCACCCGGAGGGCGCGGCACGCGGCTCGCCGCGGGCACGGGACGGCAGGGGTACGGGGGCGGGGAACCGGTTCGCCGGCGGCGGGGCGGGAGCGGCCGGATCCGTCCGGCCGTCCGGGGCGCCGTCGCACGCGGCCGTGCGCGGTCGTGCGCGCCGTTGCGGACAGCGCGGCGGGGGCGAGTGCCGTGGCGGGCGGGTGCGTGGCCGGGGGTGCGGGCCGGGGTCCGTTCGGGTGACGGACGCCGGCGTCGGGGTGTGAACGCGGGGGCCGGTGGCGGGGGAGCGGACGCCCGTCGGGGCCCGGGGCGCGGAACGGCGGTTCCGGGGAAGGAGCCGGGCGGCGGCGGCCCGGGATGCCGGTTGTGCGGTGCCCTCGGAAGGGGCCACCGGTGCCGGCGGGGCGGGTCAGTCCAGTTCGAGCACGCGGGCGTGGAGCACCTGGCGCTGCTGGAGCGCCGCCCGCACCGCACGGTGCAGGCCGTCCTCCAGGTAGAGGTCGCCCTGCCACTTCACGACGTGGGCGAAGAGGTCCCCGTAGAAGGTCGAGTCCTCCGCGAGCAGCGTCTCCAGGTCGAGCTGCTGCTTGGTGGTGACCAACTGGTCAAGACGTACCGGGCGTGGGGCAACATCCGCCCACTGGCGGGTGCTTTCCCGGCCGTGGTCGGGGTACGGCCGCCCGTTTCCGATGCGCTTGAAGATCACACGGAAAGCCTACCGGTCAAGTGGGTTCCGGCGCAGCCACGGCGCAGGAGTGTGATGGTGTCAAACAGGGGGATTTCGGGAGCGGCTCGGGAAACTGACCCCTGTGCGGTCCGGTTTCGGCGGGCCGCGGTCTGCCGGGGCGCCTCCTGGTGGGCCGGGGCGGGTCGCGGTGGGCTCGGCGGACCGGGGCGGGTTCCGGCCGGTCGGGGCGGGTCCCGGCGGTCGGGGGGTCCCCGGAGCCGGAGCGGACCGGGCGGCTGCGGGTCCGGTGGGGAGCGGGCCGGGAGCTCCGCGTGCCCGTCGCCGGAACATTGTCCACAGGCTGTGGACAGTCGTGCGGGCGCGCGGGCCGCGCCGGGCGTGGCGCCCCGCGCGGCCCGACCCGGGTCCGCGCCGGTGGTGGCCACCGGCGCGGTGCGGGCCGTCAGTGGTCCCGGCGGGGTGTCACTCGGTCACCGGGTCGTGGCCGTGGTCCTCGTGCAGACCGCCGCCGCTGCCGGCCTCGCCCCGGGTGGGCACCGTCGTCACCGGCTCGGAGAGCGGACGCAGATCGTAGGCGTAGGAGCCGACCGAGTGCGCGATCACGTCGATGTTGGTCTCGAACGCCCCCATGTGGATGTTGTCGATGTCGTCGCAGGCCATGTGGTAGCAGGGGTCGTACGACTGGCCCGCCGTACCGCCGAACTTCTCGGCCTGGGCCGCCGTCTTGACGACCTCGGCACCGGTGAAGGTGCCGCCGGAGGGGATGCCCACCGCGATGAACGGGCCGTAGTCCGAGCGGCCGGTGAAGTCGGTGCCCTCGTGGGCGCTGCCCCGCCGGTCGAGGAAGTCGTTGATCTGCTTCTCCAGTTGGGCCGAGCCCTCCGGACCGGCGGGCTCGCCGACCCCGTCGGAGTTGTCGCCGTCGTAGACGAACTGGGCGTAGTTCGGCGAGGCGATCATGTCGAAGTTGAGGTAGAGGGCGATCCGGTCGCGCTCCGCCTCGCTGAGGCCGGCCACGTACGCCTTGGAGCCGAGCAGGTTCAGCTCCTCCGCCGACCACCAGGCGAAGCGCACCTTGTTGGCCGGCTTCTGGTGGGTCCGGGCCAGCTCCAGGGCGACCTCCAGCAGCCCCGCGGAGCCCGAGCCGTTGTCGTTGATGCCGGGGCCGGCGGACACCGAGTCCAGGTGGGCGCCGAGCATCACCGTCCGGTCCGGGTCACCGCCCTTGGTCTCGGCGATGACGTTGCGGGTGACCCGCTTCTCCTGGAACTCCCGGATCTCCAGGTTGACCGTGACCTCGCCGCGTCCGGCCTCGGCCGCCAGCGCCTCGCCGTCCGCCTGGCTGACCCCGCCGGTCGGGATGCGGCCGGCCGCCGGGTCGCCGAGGGTGCCGGACAGGGAGCCGGGCACGTTGTTGTAGACGATCGCGGCGACCGCGCCCGCGTCCGCCGCCGCGGCCTGCTTCTCGGCGAAGGAGCAGCCGCCCCGCCGGATGAGGGCGATCTTGCCGGTGAAGGCCCCGGCGGCGTAGTCGCCGGCCTCGCAACCGGTGGTGTCGTCCACCGGCACGGGGGTCACCGCCGCCCGGACGCCGCCCACCGGGGTGCTCCGGGTGTACGTCATGACCTTGACCGGGACATCCCGCGGCGTCGGCGCGGTCACCGACAGCTTCTCGGCCAGGGTCTCCACGTAGACGAACTCGAACGGCTGGTAGCTGACCCGGTAGCCGGCCTTGCCGAGCAGGCGGTGGACGTAGGCGGCGGACGCCTCGTGCCCCGGCGAGCCGGCCGCCCGGTGGCCGTTCGACCGCTCGGCGATGGCCTGGAATCTCTCCAGGTGCTCACGGGCGTCCCGGGCGGAGGAGTTCTTCACCAGCTGGCGGGCCAGCTTCGCCGCCCGCTTCGCGGGGTCGCCGCCGCGCTCCGGGGAGGCGGCCCCCGCGGAGGAGGCGGAGGAGAGAAGCATGGGGGTGGCGAGGGCCACCGCGGCCAGTGCCGCGAGCGCCCGGCGGGCGGGGGGCAGGGTCCGTATGTCCACAGAAGTCATCCTTCCGGCGAACAGCTGGGGGCGTGGCACGCCCCGGGTCGCTGCATCCTGCCCCGGGAGCGCCCGGGGCACAACGGGCCGGACACGGCCGAAGTACGCGTCGTCCGCGCCGACTTGACCGCCGACGGTGCCCCGTCAGCCGCCCTGCTCCGCCGCCCGGCGGGCGGCGCGCTTGGCCTGTTGCTTGTACGCCCGCACCTTCTCCAGCGAGGAGGGGCCGGTGATGTCGGCGACCGAACGGTACGCACCCGCTTCGCCGTACGGGCCGGCGGCCTCCCGCCAGCCCTCCGGCCGCACCCCGCACCGCTTGCCGAGCAGGGCCAGGAAGATCTGCGCCTTCTGCCGGCCGAAACCGGGCAGCGCGTTCAGCCGGCGCAGCAGTTCCGCACCGCTGGGAGCGTCCCGCCAGACCGCGGCGGCGTCCCCGTCGTAGTGCTCCACCAGGTACTGGCACAACTGCTGCACCCGCTTGGCCATCGAGCCGGGGTACCGGTGCACGGCCGGTTTCTCGGCGAGCAGCGAGGCGAACCGCTCGGGGTCGTGGGCGGCGATCTCGTGCGCGTCCAGGTCGTCCCGGCCCAGCCGCCGGGCGATGGTGTACGGCCCGGAGAACGCCCACTCCATGGGGATCTGCTGGTCCAGGAGCATGCCGGTGAGCAGCGCCAGCGGGCTGCGGCCGAGCAGTTCGTCGGCCTCCGGCTGCTGGGCGAGCCGAACGGTGGTGTTCACGGGCCCTCCCGTCGCGGTGCGTCGCGGTCCGTCGGGGACCGCCGGGGTCGGTCGGGGACCGCCAGGTTCGTGGTCGGGGGCTGATCCGGGTTCGTCGCGGCTCGTCGTGGGCCGTCAGGGGTGGGTTCGCGGCCGGTGGGGTGGGTTTGTGGCCGATGGGGTGGCTTCGGCGGCCGGGGGCGCGTTCGCGGCCGCTGGGGCGCACGGCACCCGATGCGGATCACGGGGGTCCGGCGCGGTGCGTTGCCGTCATTCTCCGGGCGTCCCCGGACTCCCGCCACTCGGCCGCCCGGTGCCGGGCGGGCCCCGGCACGCCGGGTCGGCGCCGGGGGCGGGCCGGTGCCGTGCCGCGCAGCGCTGTGCCGGTGATCGGTGTGCCGTCGCCTCGGGCGCCGTCGTGCCCGGCCGTCCACCGCCTGCCGGTGGCAGCTGCCGGACTCCGGGGTCCCATCGGGTGCGTCCCGGCGAGGGCGCGCGGGACGGATCGCCGGGGCGGCGGTTCAGTCCGCGCGTACCGCGTAGTCACCGAGGGCGGGTTCGAGCATGGTGAACGTCTCGCGGCCCAGCAGGGCCATCTCGGCCGCCGTCCGCTCCTCGTCGTGGCCGGCCAGCACCCGCCGCTGCAACTCCGCGAAGAGGACCCGGTGGGCGCCGCCGAGCTGGGCAGCCGCCACCCGGGGCGCGATGTCGTCCGGGCCGGCGCCGGTCTCCGCCGCGAGCGCCGCCGCCAGTGCCTCCTCCCGTTGCTGGTGCAGTTCGCGGAGGCGGACCACCAGCGTGGGGCTGCCGGCCACCATCCGGGCGAACTCCGGTCCGGAGAAGCCGATCACCGGGTCCCTGCGGTCCACCGCGTCCAGGAAGGAGCGGCGGAGCGCGGCGAGTGCCGACTCACCGGGCGCCCGTTCCGCGACGGTGTCCGCGAGCCCGGCGACGAACGCCTCGTGGTGGTCGAGGGCGAGGTCCTCCTTGCGGGGGAAGTAGTTGGTGACCGTCATCTTGGCCACCCGGGAGGCCGCCGCGATGTCGGCGATGGTCGTCGCGTCGAATCCGCGCTCCAGGAAGAGCCGGGTGGCGTGGTCGGAGATGCTCTGCCGGGTTTCGCGCTTCTTCTGCTCCCGCAGCCCGGGGTTGCCTCTGCTCACGGTGGGTCCTCCTGCGCCGGACATTTTTTAGGTCGGTTCTCATTTTACGTTGACGCCAACGTGGGTCGCGACTAAATTTAGGTTCGACACAAACGAGGGGGCTCGGTCGTCCCGTGTGGACGGGGTTACCTCCGCCGTGCTGCCCGCACTCCCGCACCCGACCCCGGACCTCGTCCCGCACCCTTCTCTCTCCCCCTCCCTCTGCACCTCCGTCTCCATTGCCGTCCCCACCGTTGCTCTCCGCCGTAAGGAGCCCTGTGCGCATCACCGCCTCCGCGATCTCGCTCACCGTCGAGGACGTCCAGGCGTCCGCCGACTTCTTCACCCACCACTTCGGCTTCCGGACCGAGATGGAGGCCGACGGCTTCGTCTCGCTCGGCCGCGACGACGCCCCCGGCATCGTGCTGCTCCGGCGTGGCATCGAGGTGCTGCCGGAGGACATACGCCACCGGTCCGCCCAGGGCGTGATCGTCGTCTTCACCGTCGAGGACCTGGCGGAGGAGGAGGCCCGGCTGCGGGCGGAGGGGGTGGAGATCACCCTGCCGCTGCGCGAGGAGCCGTGGGGGGAGCGGCTGTTCATGGTCGCCGACCCCAACGGCGTCCCGGTCGAGTTGGTCGAGTGGGTCACGCCGTCCGGCGGTGACGGCTCCACGGGCGGTGCCACGGCGGATGCTCCGGCCGATGTCCCGGCCGGCGCCATGACCGGCGGGGACGGGGCTCCGGCAGAGGGTGGCTCCACGGCCGACGGCACCGCGTCCGCCGGCTAGGGCCGCCTCGGCCCGCCGGGCCGCGTCCGCACGCACGCCCCCGGGCCCCGTCTCCGTCCGCCGGGACCCGGCCCCGTAACCCGGCCCCGCGCCTGACGGGCCCGGTGGGCCGCGTGTGCCGATGTCCAGCCGTTCCCCGGTTCTTCACCCGGAAAGGTCGATCTGATGGGCGGACCGAGTGACAGAGCCGGGGTGGGGTAGCGCTGCCCCGTCGCCCGTGGTCGGCGGCGGCCGTCGTCGCGGTCGTCGGTGCCCTCGTGCGGGCATGCGACGGAGTCTGGGAAGGGCCGGATGCCATGAGTCAGCCGTTCACGTTACCGAGCTTCTACGTGCCGTACCCCGCACGCCTCAACCCGCACCTGGAGGAGGCGCGGACGCACACGAAGCGGTGGGCGCGGGAGCAGGGCATGCTGGAGGGGTCGGGCATCTGGGAGGAGAGCGACCTCGACTCCCACGACTACGCCCTGCTCTGCGCCTACACCCACCCGGACTGCGACGGGCCGGCGCTGTCGTTGGTGACCGACTGGTACGTGTGGGTCTTCTTCTTCGACGACCACTTCCTGGAGACGTTCAAGCGCACCCAGGACCGGGCGGGCGGGAAGGAGTACCTCGACCGGCTGCCGGCCTTCATGCCGATGGATCCCTCGGCCCCCGTGCCCGAGCCGCGGAACCCGGTGGAGTCGGGGCTGGCGGACCTGTGGGCCCGGACCGTGCCCGGGATGTCCGCCGAGTGGCGGGCGCGGTTCGCCGAGAGCACCGAGAACCTGCTCAACGAGTCGCTCTGGGAGCTGTCCAACATCAACGCGGGCCGGGTGCCCAACCCCGTCGAGTACATCGAGATGCGGCGGAAGGTGGGCGGCGCGCCCTGGTCGGCCGGCCTGGTGGAGTACGCGGCGGGCGCCGAGGTCCCGGCCGCGGTGGCCGGCTCCCGTCCGCTGCGGGTGCTCAAGGACACGTTCTCCGACGCTGTGCACCTGCGCAACGACCTGTTCTCGTACCAGCGGGAGACCGAGGAGGAGGGGGAGCTAAGCAACGGCGTGCTGGTTCTGGAGACCTTCCTGGGGTGCACCACCCAGCAGGCGGCGGACGCGGTGAACGACCTGCTCACCGCCCGGTTGCAGCAGTTCGAGCACACCACGCTGACCGAACTGCCGCCGCTGTTCGCCGAGTCCGGGCTCGGCCCGGACGAGTGCGCGCGGGTGCTCGCCTATGTGAAGGGGCTCCAGGACTGGCAGTCCGGCGGTCACGAGTGGCACCTGCGGTCCAGCCGCTACATGAACGAGGGCGCCGCGCCCGCCGGGCCCCCGGTGGCCGGCGGTCCGGCGGGCGCGGCCGGCTTCGCGGCGGCCGCGGGCGGGTTGCTCGGGGGCCCGCGCGGCCTGGGCACCTCGGCGCTGGACATCAGGGCGCTGATCACGGCCACCGGCAACCGGCTGCGCGGTCACCGGCACGTCCCCTTCCAGCGGGTCGGACCGTCCCTGCTGCCCGACTTCTTCATGCCGTTCACCGCGGTCCGCAGCCCGCACCTGGACGCCGCCCGGCGCAACGTGGTCGTGTGGGCGCACCGGATGGGCATGCTCGGGCCGCAGCCCGGGGTGGCCGGCTCGGACGTGTGGAGCGAGGCGCAGCTGATCGGCTACGACCTGCCGCTGTGCGCCGCGGGCATCCACCCGGACGCCACCCCGGAGGGGCTGGACCTCACCTCCGGCTGGCTCACCTGGGGCACCTACGGGGACGACTACTACCCGGTGGTGTTCGGCCGGACCCGGGACCTGGCCGGGGCCCGGGTGGCGACCGAACGGCTGTCGTCCTTCATGCCGCTGGACCCCGCGCACGCCGTTCCGGAGCCGGTGAACGCGCTGGAGCGGGGGCTGGCCGACCTCTGGGCGCGCACCGCGCGGCCGATGACCCCGGAGGCGCGGCGGGCCTTCCGTACCGCGATCGAGAAGATGACCGGCAGCTGGCTGTGGGAGCTGGCCAACCAGGCGGAGAACCGCATCCCCGACCCGGTGGACTACATCGAGATGCGCCGGCTGACGTTCGGCTCCGACCTGACGATGAGCCTGTGCAGGCTGGGCCACGGCCGGCGGGTGCCGCCCGAGATCTACCGCAGCGGCCCCATGCGCTCGCTGGAGAACGCCGCCGCGGACTACGCCTGCCTGCTCAATGACGTCTTCTCGTACCAGAAGGAGATCGAGTACGAGGGCGAGGTGCACAACGGCGTCCTGGTGGTGCAGAACTTCTTCGACGTGGACTACCCGACGGCACTCGGTATCGTGGACGACCTGATGACGTCCCGGATGCGCCAGTTCCAGCACGTTGCCGCCCATGAACTCCCGGTGCTCTACGACGACTTCCAGCTGTCCGCGGAAGCCCGGGAGGTGCTCGACGGTTATGTGCGCGAACTCCAGAACTGGCTCTCCGGAATCCTGGTCTGGCACCGGGAGTGCCGCCGCTACGGCGAGGAGGAGCTGCGTGCCGACGCGGGACGCCACCGCTGGTCCGCCGGGCCGACGGGGCTGGGCACCTCCGCGGCCCGTATCGCCGCCGCCCTGAGCGGGGCGGAGCCTCGCGGCCCCGTGGCGGCCCCGGTGACGGCCGTCGCCGGGGCGGCGCGTACGGCCGCGGGTCCTGGCGGCCGTGCCGGGTCTCTCCGGGCAGCCGTCCCGCGGTGACCCGGTGCCGGGGTGTGGATGGGGCCGGCCCGGACGAGCGAGGCACCAGGCCACGACCGTCACCGGGGTGGTGGGTCCGGCACCGGTGGTCGGCAACCCTGCCGGCCCGGGCCTCGCTCGCCGGACCCTCACACGCTGGTGGCCTGTGTTGTGTCGCCTGTGCCGTGATGTCCGTGCGGCGACGGCCTGTGGGGTGGCCGCCGGTGCCGTGACGTCCGTGCCGCGGTGGTGGACCGTCCCGCGCCGGACCGGCCGGCCTTCTGAGTGGCCGGTCGCGGCGCGGCGGTCATGCCACGGGGGCGTGCCGCAGCGTCGTGCGGCAGGGCGGGACACCCCCCGGGCCGGTGGGGCGGGACCCCCGGGCCGGATCCGGGGCGTGGCCGCCGCCGGGCGGTCAGTCGGGCCGGCGCGCCCGCCAGTCGGTGACCACCTGCTCGATGTCGAACGGGGTCAGCTGCAGCGGCGGGCCCGGCGGGGGGCGCCGGAGCGCCGCGGCGATCTTCTCGTTGATCCCGGCGAGGATCTCGCGGACCTGCCGTTCGGACCGGGCCCGTTCGACGGCGGCGAGCGTGTCCTCGGCCTCCTTGCGGAGTGCCAGGGCGGGCGGCAGGTAGGAGAGCTGTTCCCGGCGCATCTTCTCCTTGACCCACCACTCGTCGTCGTAGGGCCGGTCCAGCCCGGGGAGCGGCTTGCCGAAGCCGGGCAGCTCGTTGAACTCGCCGCGCTCCTCGGCCTCCCGGATCTGGCGGTCGGCCCAGGTCTCGAAGCTGACGCCGGGCGGTTTCCGTTCGGTCAACGCTCGCTCCTCCTCCGCGTGGTCCGGCGGCCGGGCGGTCGGGTGACGCGGTTCCGGGTCGGCGGGGACGGGGCACGTCCCCGGCGGTCCGGTGGGGTCGGCGGTCCGGCCGCACGGCGGACCCGCGGACCGGGTGGGGCGGTGCTCGGGGCGGTCCGCGGTCCTCCGGGCGGTCCGGGGGCGCTCCCGGCGGCCAGGTTTCCCAGGTTTCCCCACGAGCCTACGTGGTGCCGGGGCGGGGCGGGGATACCGGCCGCACCGGCCACCGCCCCAGCGGTGGGTGATCCGCCACCGGGTCGACCATCGCCCGGGTGGACCACCGGTCCACCGCCCCACCGCCGCACCGGTCGCCCGCCGTCACGGGTCCGACCGGCCTGTCCGGCCCTCCTGCGGGCCGGGCCGGCGGCCCCGTGGGCGCGGAGTCACGGCCGTCCGAGCCAGAGGTCGGGGCCGAACACCTCGTAGTGGATCGACGCGGCGGGCACCCCGCGCCGGAGCAGGTCGCCCCGGACCGCCCGCATGAACGGGAGCGGGCCGCACAGGTAGGCGGTCAGGCCCTCAGGCAGCTTCAGCGCGTCGAGGTCGACCGGTCCGGCGGAGACGGTCACCTGTCCGACCGGGGCCGCCGCGTCCGCCGCACCGGCGAGGGCCGCGGCGTCCGGCCCGGAGGCGGCCGTGCCGGCCGGGGAGCCGGTTCCGTCGGCCGGCGCGGTGCCGGGCTCCTCGTACCACAGGTGCAGGGACGCCTGGGGCAGGGCGTGGACCAGCTCCCGCAGCTCCTGGCGGTGGGCGTGGCCGGCGGGGGAGCGATCGGCGTGGACCACGGTCACCGGCCGCTCGGACCCGGTCCCGGCCAGGTGGGCCAGCATCGACAGCATCGGGGTGGTCCCGATGCCCGCGGACGCCAGCAGCAGCGGGCCGTCCCCGTCGGGCAGCACCAGGTCCCCGAACGGCATGGAGACGGACAGCAGGTCGCCGGCCCGGGCGTGCTCGTGCAGCCAGGAGGAGACCTCGCCGTCCGGGCCCGCGCCGCCGCGGACCCGCTTGACGGTGATGCGCCAGTGCGTGTCGCCCGGCGCGGAGGAGAGGCTGTACTGGCGGATCTGCCGGGCGCCGTCGGGCAGTTGTACCCGGACGCTCACGTACTGGCCGGGCCGGAACGGGCCGGCCGGCGCGCCGTCCGCGCGACGCAGGACGAACGACACCGCGTCGGGGGTCTCCTCGCGGCGCTCGACGATCTCCATCCGCTGCCAGATGTGCTCCGGGGACGTGCCGGCCTGCTGGTACAGCCGGGTCTCCAGGGCGATCAGCGCGTCGGCCATCAGCCAGTAGACCTCGTCCCAGGCGGCGGCCACCTCGGGGGTGACGGCGTCGCCCAGCACCTCGGCTATGGCGGCGAACAGGTGGCGGTGGACGAGCGGGTACTGGTCGGCCGAGATGCCGAGCGAGGCGTGCTTGTGGGCGATCCGGGCGAGACCCTCGCCGGGCCGCACCTCGGGGTGCTCCAGCAGCATGCCGGCGAAGGCCGCGATGGACCCGGCGAGGGCCCGCTGCTGGTCGCCGCTGGCCTGGTTGCCCCGGTTGAACAGGTCGCGCAGCAGCTCCGGGCGGTCGGCGAACAGCTTCCGGTAGAAGAGTTCGGTGATCTCGCCGATGGCGGCCCCCACCGCGGGCAGGGTGGCCCGGACGACCGGGGCGGACTGTTCGGACAGCATGGCTTCTCCTTGGTGATCCCGGCATCCGGGCCGGGCGGGCCGGAAGATCAAATTGGTTAATGATCTTCGTGTTTTACGGTGGTCGGTCGCCGCCCGGGCAGGGGCCGGCCCGTCGGGGAAGGTCTCCCGGCGGTGGGGGGCCCAGCCGGGCGGCGGTCGAGGGGTGGTTCCCGGGGTGGCTCTCGGGTGGGGGGTTCGACGGCCCTCAGGGCGTTCCCGGAGGCGTTGTCGAGGGGCGCTCGGGGGCGCGGGTGGCTCCACGGCCGCCGGCCGGCCGACGGCGCGCGCAGGCGCACGGCGCCGTACGGGCGCGCCGGCGGCCGGCCGGGCCCGCCGGTGTGCGGGCCGGGTCCGCCAATACGTGGGCGGGTCCGCCGGTGCCGCCCGCGGGCGCGGAGCGGGTGTGGGCGCGGGCCGCGCGGGTGCCGCGAGAGGGGTGCGACGGGTGGCGCGGCGGCGCGCCGGTCAGCCGGGGCGGGCCACGGCGGGGCGGTCCGGTCGGCCGGTCAGACCGATCAGGGCCGGGCCGGTGGGCGAGGTGACCAGGTCGGCCACGGTCAGCGGGTCGAGCGTGGCGTAGAACGCCTCCTGGGCCTCGCGCAGCGCCCGGCGGAGCCGGCAGGCACCACGCAGCGGGCAGGGCGGGTCGCCCTCGCAGGCGACGACCTCGTCCTCGCCCTCCAGCTCGCGGACCAGCCAGCCGACCGAGGCGTGCCGGCCCAGGGAGGTCAGGGCGAGCCCGCCGCCCCGGCCGCGCCGGGCCTCCACCACGCCGAGGTGCTGGAGGCGGGTGATCGCCTTCGCCATGTGGGCGTAGGGGACATCCATCACCTCCGCCACAGCGCGCGTGGTCACCGCCTCGCTCCCCCCGGGGATCGCGAGCCGCATGACGGCGCGCAGCGCCAGATCCGTGAACTTCGTCAGCCGCACACGCCGACGCTAACAAATACGCATCTCGTATGCGTATTTGGGGTGGGTGGGTGTGAGCCGGACGACAGTGCCCGGGTGCGGCTCCCGTCATGCCCGGGCCGTACCCAGGCCGTGACCGCCGGGGGCGGGAGCCCGGGCCGTACCGCCGGGAAGGCGGTACCGGGGCCAGGGGCCCCGGGCCGTTGCCGTGGAGGGGCGGGCGAACGGCCGTGCCCGTACGGCCGGGGGGCGGGTCCCGGCCGGGGGCGGGTCTCCGGCCGGGGGTGGGGTGCGCGGGCCGGACTCGGCCGGGGCGCGGCGGCCCCGCCCTCGCCGCGGCCTGTCCCCGCTCCCCGGGCACAGGAGCCCGTATCCGCCTCGCCCCCGGGCACCGCGAAACCCCGGAACCCCGGAACCGCGGCCCCCTGGACCACCGTGGAACCGCGGCCCCAGGACCACCGTGGAACCGCGTTCCCCCGGAACCCCCGACCCCCGGCCGACCTGCCGGCGACCGCGGCCCGACGTACCCGCGCCCCGTCCCCGGACCACCGACCACCGACCACCGGGGCGTGCCGCGCGCGGCGGCCCCGCCCGCCGTACCCCCGGCGGGCGGGGCGGTCCCGGTGTACCCGCCCGCCGGGGTCCCGCCGTCAGGACACCACGCGGGCGGCGATGACGGCCGGGGTGCGCAGGGACCGGCGGGCGGTGGCCACGCTGGTGACCACGGTGGCCACCGCGCCGATCGCGACGGTTCCCAGCCAGATCCACGGCGCCTGCTCGGGCAGCACCCGGTCGGTGCGGACCAGGGTGAACGGCACCGTCCCGGCCAGCGCGGCGATCGTGCCGAAGAACACGCCGACCACCGTGAGCAGCGCGGCCTCGGTGCCGACCGCGGTGAGGACCTGGCCCGGCACCGCCCCGGCGAGACGCTGCCGGCCGAACTCCGGGCCGCGGTACGAGGTCGCCGCGTAGAGGCTGTTGATCAGCATGACGCAGGCGAACACCACGATGATGCCGACCACCACCAGGTTCAGCGTCTCCAGGTTCTTGTCCTCCACCGACCGGGTCACGCCCGAGGCGTCGAGCGCGTCGTTCTCCGCGGCCTGCATGGAGAGGGTGGCGGTGGCCACCCCGGTGAAGACGATCAGCGGCATCAGCACCCCGGCGAGCTGGGTGGCGCGCTGCCGCACGGAGTGCACCGCGAGGTATCCGCTCACCCCGGCGACCGCGGTGACCAGACCCTCCAGCCGGGCCGGCACCACCCGCAGCAGGGCCGGGGAGAAGGCCGCGAAGGCGACGGAGAGCACGATGGCGCCGTACGCCGGCGGTGCCATCAGCTCCGGCCCGCCGGCGTCCATCGCGAAGGTGGTGGCGGCCGACGCCGTGCCGATGAGCAGCGCGGCGACACCCCCGAGGAGCCGCAGCCGGTGCCGGCGCGCACCGGCACCCGCGCCGGCCGCCGCCCGGGTCGCCCGGCGCACCGCCAGGAACGCCGCGCCCGCCGACGCCACCAGGACGGTGGTGACGCCCGCCGCGACCGCGACCGGTCCGAAGGTGTACGTCACGTCGTCCGCCACCTGGTCGGTGTCCCGGAACATCTCCAGCAGGGCCCGGCCGGCGAGCATCGCGGGGCCGACCGCCGCCAGCAGTCCGATCAGCGCGACCGCCACCGCCTCGCCCACCACCATCAGCCTGATCTGCGCGGGGGTGGCCCCGGTGCAGCGGAGCAGGCGGATCTCCTCGGCGCGCTGCCGGACGTTGACGGTGAGCGCGGAGGCGATGGCGAAGAACACCAGCAGCGTGCCGTAGCCGCCGACCACCGAGGCGGTGAGGTGGAGCGTCTCGGAGCCGGCGGCGTCGGTGTCGGCGGCGACGGCGGTGTCGTGCAGGGAGTTGAACGTCATGGTGATCACGGCGCCGAGGAAGGCGGAGAGCGCGGTGGCGAGGAACCGCCCGGGGCGCTGCCGTACGGAGTTCAGGGCCAGGGTGAGCACCGGTCAGCCCTCCGTCCGCCGGTGGGACGCCGCCGGACCCGGCCGGTGCCCCGGAGGCCCGTCGGCCGTACGGGCGGAGGCGCCACCGTGCGCCCCCGGGCCGGCGTCGCCGTACCGCCCGGTGGTGGCGCCGCCGTGCTGCCCCGGGCCGGCGTCGCCGTACGCCCCGGTGGGGGCGCCGTCGTCCGCCCGGGCCGCGGCGGCCCGGTCGCCCAGGTGCGCCAGGTGCTCGGCGACCGCGTCCACCGTGGGCCCGACGAGCTGCCCGGCGAGCCGGCCGTCGGCGAGGAACCACACGGAGTCGGCGTACGAGGCGGCCACCGGGTCGTGGGTCACCATCACCACGGTGCGGCCGTGCACCCGTACCGTCTCCCGGAGCAGGCCCAGCACATCCCGCGCGCTGCGCATGTCCAGGGCGCCGGTCGGCTCGTCGGCGAAGATCACGCGCGGTTCGGTGACCAGCGCCCGGGCGATGGCCACCCGCTGCTGCTGACCGCCGGAGAGCTGGTCGGGGCGGTGGTGGAGCCGGTCGCCGAGTCCCACCTGGGTGAGGACCTCCCGGACCCGGGCCGGGTCCACCCGGCGCCCGGCGAACTTCGCGGGCAGCGTGGTGTTCTGCGCCACGGTGAGCGTGGGCAGCAGGTTGTACTGCTGGAAGACGAAGCCGATCCGCCGGCGCCGGAACTTCGTCAGCGCCGTCTCGTCGCCGCCGGTCATCTCCTCCCCGTCCACCATCACCACCCCGCTGTCCGGCCGGTCGAGCCCGGCGGCGCACTGCAGCAGCGTGGACTTGCCGGACCCCGACGGGCCCATCACCGCGGTGAAGCTGCCGGCGGGCAGCGCCAGGCTCACCCGGTCCAGCGCCGTCACGGCGTTCCCGGCGGATCCGTAGACCTTGCTCACCCGAACCAGCCGCAGGGCCTCGGCACTTGTGGCGGGGCCGGCGGTGCGGCCCGTACGACGGAACATGGTGGTCCTCTCGATTTCCCCTCGAACGGCGCGCCCCCCGCGCCGTCCCCGACGCTACGGACGCCGCCCGCCGCCCACATGGGGCCCACGACCCGGATCGGGGGTGGAGCTAGGTACACCGACGCCGGCCGTGCCCCACGCCCTGCGCGCCTCTCCCCTCGGCGGTGACGCCGCGCCCGGCCCCGGAGATCCGTGGAGAGTGCCGTCGGCAGCGGCTCCCGGTGTTCCGGAGGCGGGCGGGCGTCTGGCAGCGGACGGGGTGCTCTTCTAGGGTCGTCGCATGACCGATCGGGTGGCGGGAGTATCGGATCCAGCAGGTCTGACGCTGCGTGGCCTGGTGGGCGAAGAGGTTTGGACCGGCATGCTCAGGCAATCGTTCGAGCGTCGCCACCCCGTCGGTGACGTGCTGCTGCGGCAGGGGGAACCGGGCACCCACGTGCTCGCCCTGCGCGGCGGAGTGGCCAAGGTGATCCGGCGGGAACGCGGCGGGGACCTCACCCTGCTGGCGTTCCGCGGTCCCGGAGAACTGCTGGGCGAGGTGGCGGTGCTCGACGACGGCGAGCGGTCGGCGAGTGTGCAGGCGATATCGGACTGCTCGGTCGCCGTCCTGAGCAAGACGGTGTTCCTGCGGTTCGTCACGGACCACGACCTGTACCCCGTACTGGTGCGTTACGCCCTGAGCAGGCTGCGGGAGTCCGACCGCGCCCGTGGCGGGGGTGATGTGGTCACCCGCCTGGCGGCGTCCCTGGTGAGCCTCGCCGACATCTCGGGGCACTCGGCGATCCCCCCGGGGCGCTGCCTGGAGCTCGCCCTGACCCGCGACGAACTCGCGCAGCACCTGCGGGTCTCGCGCAACACGGTCACCGCGGGCCTCTCCGAGCTGGAGCCCTACCAGGTCCGTACCGGCCGGAAGCGCGTCTTCATCGGCGATCTGCCCGCACTGCGCCGGGCGGCCGCGGGCCGTTCCGGCTGACGCGCCGTGCGGCCGGGAGCCGTGACGTCTCAGGCGCCGGGCCACCGCGGGTTGCCACACCCGAAGCGCCGGGCCCCGCGGGTGGCCCCGCCCGAAGCACCGCGCGGCCGCGGGCCGTTGCGGCTGAAGTGCCCGGCTTCCGGGCCCCTGTGACGCCTGTCACCGGCCTTCCGCGCAGAGTGAGCACACCGCGGTGGGTAACCCCGCGATGCTCGGACGTGACGAACCCGTCCGGGGAAGCCAAGGAGTCGTGATGTCGCAGTTCCACCAGCCGCTGCCCGAAGCCACTGCCATGCCCCACACGCGAAGCCGCCACCTCCCTCCCTACCGGGGGATCGTGGCCGTCGACGCCAAGGACTTCACCGGGTACCCCGCGATCGAGCACGGGGTGATCAGCCGGGCCGTCCCGCAACTGCTGCAGCGGGCGTTCGAGCGGGCCGGTATCGAGCAGGTCTGGAAGGAGCAGAGGTTCCCCGCGTCCACGGGGGACGGTTACGTCTTCGGCTTCGACCCGGCGTGGATGCCGTTCGTGATCCACCCCTGGCTCCACACCCTCCAGGACGTGCTGACCGAGTTCACGGTGCACTCCACGGGCGCGGTGCGCCTCCGGTTCCGGGTCAGCCTGCACATCGGCCCGCTGCCCGACTCCGGGGAGGAGTTCGACGGCAACGGCACCCCGCGCAACGACACGCACCGGCTGCTCGACTCCCGCCCGGTCAAGGCCGTGCTGGCGGCGTCCAACGAGAACGTCACCCAGGTCGCCGCCATCCTGTCGGACCGGTGCTACCAGGACGCCGTGGCCGGCGGATACACCGGGCGGCACACCGACCACTTCATCGAGGTACCGGCGACCGTCGAGGGCAAGCAGTTCGACCAGCGGGCCTGGCTGTACGTGCCCGCGCCGTCGGGGAACCTCTACGACCGGCGCATCCTGGGCGACCGGGTGGTCGAGGACCACGAGGCCCGGCGCGGCACCGAGGACGCCGGTGAGGACCCGCACGCCCCCGGACGCGGGGCGCCCCATCACGCGGTGACCTACCAGGCCCACGGGGGAAACCTGAACACCGGCACCGTGCACGGCGGCCAGCGGGTCAGCACCATCGGGACCGTCGGCGGTGACTACGTCGAGACCGGCGGCGGTGACCACATCGGGACCGGAGGTGGTGACCACATCGGGTCCGTCGGTGGTGACCACGTCGCGACCGGCGGCGGTGACTACATCGGCGGGAACAAGGCGGGCACGGTCCACGGCAACCAGGGCGACACCGTCCACGGCGACAAGTACGAGGGCCGTCGGTGAGCGGCGCGGAACTCCCGCCCGGCGAGCCGGCGTCCGGCGGTCTGCCGCCGGGCGAATCCCGGTCCGCCGGCCCGTCCGGTCCCGAGGGCCAGCCCGGTCCGGCCGTCCCGTCCGGCCCCGCCGACTCGTCCGCCCCCGCCGGCCCGGCCGCTCCGGAGGCCGAACACCACCCCGGCTACGACGAGTTCGACGATCTCGACGACCTGGACGAAGTGCTCGCCGACCGGCCCGGCTCCCGGTACGCCGGCGCGCGGCGCATCGTCATCCACGCCCCCTACGGCAACATCAACACCGGCTCCGTACGGGGCGGCCAGCGGGTGGAGAACATCGGTGCGGCGGCCGGGCCCGGCGGCCGCCCGGTGGAGGCGCACGAGGGCCCGATCTCCGCGCTGGAGATCCTGGCGGCCCAGTCGGGATTCGCCGAGCCCGCGTGGTTCTCCGCCGCCCTGTCCGAGCTGGCCACCGGCGTGCTGTTCCTCTTCGGAGAACCCGGTACCGGGCGCCGCACCGCCGCGCTGAACCTGCTGTCCCGCCGTACCGGCGGCAGCATGGGCCTGCGGGCCCTCGACAGCGACGTCGACCTGTCGACCTGGCGACCGACCCACACCGGGACCCGCGGGTATCTCGTGCACGGGCTGCTGCCCCACCACCCGCTGGGACCGGCCGTGCTGGCGAACCTGCGGCGCCTGCTGGGCGACGCCGACGCCTGCATGGTGATCGTGCTGCCCGACGACCCGGAGCTCGTCCGCGGGCTGGCGCGCGACCTCCACGTCTCTCCCGTGCGGTGCGTGCCGCCCCCGCCCCGCGCCGTTTTCGACGCGCTGTTCACGACCGCGGTGCCCGACCGGGCGGAGCGTGCCCGGCTGCTGGGCCGGCTGGAGCCCGGGCTGCTGGACGACGTGCTCGCGGCCGAACTGGTGCCGGCCCAGGTCGTCGAACTGGTGGCCGCGGTACGGGAGGAGGGCGAGGACGGACCGGATGCCGCCGGGCTCCGCGACCGGTTGAGTTTCGGCGCGGAAGAGGCGGCGCCCGATCTGGTCAAAGGCCTGCGGGAGGACCCCGACGGACTGGCGTTCCTCCTGGCCACCTGCGTCTTCGAGGGGCTGGACCACCGGATCGTCCAGGAGGAGGCCGAACGCCTCCTGGCGGTGGCGGACGGCCGGCTGGACTCCGTCCTGCGGGACGGTGGCGCGGACGGTGACCAGGGCCCGGCGCCGCGCCGGGACACCCCCCGGCCCAACCCGCGGTTCGTCTTCCGCCGGTCGCTGGACGAGCTGATGCGGAAGGTGGGGGCCCGGTCCGGCCCGCGGGAGATACGGACGGGCTCCCGTTACGGCTACGCCGTGGAGCCGGTGCGGTTCACCCGGCACCGCCAGGGCGAGGCGGTGCTGAAGCACGTGTGGCGGCAGTACGGGCAGCTGCCCGGCCTGCTGACCGACTGGCTGAACGCGGTCTCCGGCAGGGAGCCGGAGCTGGCCGAACCGGTCGGCCGGGTCATGGGTATGGCTGCCGGCTGGGGCGGCGGGCGCCGGGCGCTGCGGCACATACGCGAACTGGCCGACTCCGAGCGTCCCACCAGCCGTACCATCGCCGCGCACGCCCTGGGCATGGCGGCGGAGGACCCGGTCCTGGCCGGTGAGGTCAAGTACCGGCTCAGGGACTGGAGCCGCAGCACCAGCTGGCGGCTGCGGTGGACCGTCGCGTACGCCTGCCGGACCGACTTCGGGATCTCCCGGCCGGAGCTGGCGCTGGGGCTGCTGAGGGGCGCGTACCGGGGGCGGGACGGCGAGGAGTACACCGTCGACAGGACCGTGCGCCACTCGCTGCTCGCACTCTTCGCCGCAGGTGCCCCGGAGGCCGTCTTCACCTGCCTGGCGGCGTGGGCCGACCGTGACGAGGACGGGGCGGAACTGGCGCTGGGCACCTTGCCCCTGTTGCTGCGGAGGCCCCTGTGGTTCCGGGAGAACCTGCTCACCGTGGGCGAGAACACCGCCCGGATCGTCGAACTCGTCCGGCGGGCCCTGAACGACGACACGTTCTCCGACGCCATGCGCGGTGCCCTGCTGACCTGGTTCCGCATAGCCACCGGGGACGAGACGGAGCGAGCGGCCGTGGAGACGCTGGTCACCGTGCTCGCCCAGGAGATGCGGTACGGGGAGCTGGGCCTGTTCGTCGAGATGGACCGGGAGGGCTCCGCGGACCTGGCCGGCCGGCACATCGCCCGCTACGCGCTGGACGACTGGCGGAACGGCGTCTCGCCGCGGTCCGGCTCCAGCTACCCGGATGGGAGGACACGGTGATCGACGACAGTGACAAGCCCCTCTTCACCCGCGCCACGCACGCCCCGTGGCGGGAGATCCTGCGCCGGCGGTGGTCCGGCCGGCTGGACCGTTCCCTGGTGCTGCGGGACAGGGACGGGCTCCACCACGTGGTGGGGGCCGTCCGCGGCAGCACCCCGGCGCCGCCGGGGGCGCCGCCGGCGGCGGAGCCGAAGCGGGCCGGGGCCGGCCGTACCAGGCTGTGGGGGTACGACAGCGCGTACGTCGTCCGGCTCGGCGAGTACGCGGACGTCCGGACCGTCGGCCTGCCGAGCCGCTACGGACGGCAGTCGATGGACGTGTGGGTGCTGTGGTGGGTGCACGACCCGGTCCAGGTGGTGCGGTCGCACACCACGCACGGCTGGCCGGCCGTGCGCAAGGACCTCGACCAGCGGCTGCGCCACCTCATGGAGCAGTACGCCGCACACGGCCGGGGGTTCGGCCCGCCCGAGATGACGCAGCACCTGGGCGTGCCGCAGACGCTGCCCACCAGCGGCCTCTCGTACCGGATCACCGACATCTCCGCCCGGGAGGACGAGGAGGAACTGCGGCTGGGCGAGGCCGGCGACGCGGAGATGCCGCAGTCCTGGGCCGGCACCAGTCCCGAGGAGTACGCGTTCTGCCTGCGGGCGGTACGGGACGGCCCGGTGTCCCTCGCGGCGCTCTGGCTGGTCAGGCACCCGGACCAGGTGAGCCAGGTGCTGGACTGGGCGGTGCGGCACGCCGGCCTGCTCCGCGGTGAGACCACCTGGCAGGACGAGGTGGCCGGGATGCTGGGCAAGCTGACCGACCAGGAACGGCAGGAGCTCTCCGAACTGCTCCGGGACCGGCTGGTCGCCCTGGGCCGTCAGGCGCCCGGCCGGCCGGGCACCGGGGCGGGCGGAGCGGCCGGTGCGGCGGGGCCGGCCGGGGCGCGGCCGCACGCCTACGCCAACGGCTGGGCGGGAGGCCCGGTGAACGGACAGCCGGCGTGACGAGGACCGCGGCGGGCGCCCGCGGGCGGGCACCGCGCGCCGCCCGCGGGCCGTCGCGACCCGCCACCGCCGCGCGCCACCGGCTCCTGCACCGGACGCTGCACCGCCGCCACCGGACCCCCGGGCGCCGGCTCGGTCCCAGCCCGGAGAAGGTGGCGGCGATGGAGCGTTTCCTCGCCGCCAACGGCACGGAGCTGACCAGGGCGGACACCAAGGCCGCCGTGCTGCTCGGGTTCACCGGGGCGGTTCTCGGCGTCTTCGTCACGGTGACCCGGAGCGGCGACGCCGGACCGGCCACCGGCGGCTGGGGCCCGGACCCGCTGTGGTGGACCGGGGGCGGCAGCGCCCTGCTGGCCGTGGCCTGTTTCGTCCTCGCCATCGCTCCGCGCCGCCGCGGAGGACGGAGCCGGGGCGCGGGCGTTCCCGGCTACTTCGAGCACATCACGGCGGAACTGGGCGGAGAGCGGCTGAGCCGGGCCTTCGAACGGGTCGGCCATGACCCGACCGTCGCGCTGCTGGCCTCCCTGGCGACGACCAGCGAGATCATCCGCGCCAAATACCGCTGGATCGAAGCGGGAACCGTCCTGCTGCTGATCGCCCTTCCGCAGCTCGCCGCCACGGTCCGGCCGGCGTGACCGGCCCGGCGAGCACCCCGGCCGCCCGACGGCCCGAGGCCGGTCCGACGGCCCGAGACCCGCGGGCGGCGGGGGGAGGCGGGCGTCGGACCGACCGCGGTCGCAGGAGAGGCGGGCGGCGGTCACGGAGAGGGCGGGGAGGGCGGCGGAGGGCCGCCACCGTTTCCGGCCGGCCGGTGAGAGCGGGTGGCGATCCCTGCCGCCGGCCGGGGCCGGGGCGAGCGGGCGGTGCCCCCGGCCGCCGGCGGGCCGGGACCGCCCCGTCCCGGCCGCCCGTGTTCACGTGCCGGCGCCCGCGCGGAGAGCACCGCGCCGGCGGCGGGGCCGCGTTCCGGATCGGCGCGGGGCCGCGGTTGCTACCGTCGCTCCGACATCCCGCCCCACTCGCCGGTCACGAAGGATTCCCCTCATGCATGACGCCCGCGCCCTGATCGACATGGGTGCCGAAGCTGTTCGTCGGCTCGCTCGTCGCGGCTACTCCCTGGACCTGTCCGAGCTGGAGTCCCTCCAGTCCCGGCGGAACCAGAACATCCGCTCCGCCGACGAACTGCGGGCGGAGTCCAAGCGGGTGGCGGGCGAGGTCCAGCGGACCGCGAAGGAGGGCGGGGACATCAGCGCGCTGAAGGAGCGTGCCCGCGAGCTGAAGGACCGGATCCGCGACATCGAGGCCGGACAGGAGGAGATCGAGGCGCACCTCCGCGAACTGCTCCTGAGCATTCCGAACCTGCCGGACGACTCGGCCCCGGACGGCGACTCCGAGAAGTTCGCCGTCGAGGTACGGCGCGTCGGCACGCCGCCCGTGTTCACCTTCGAGCCGAAGGACCACGTCGACCTCGGTGAGGCCACCGGCATCCTGGACTTCGCCCGGGCGACGAAGCTGTCCGGCCCCCGCTTCGCGGTGTCGCGTGGGGCCGGCGCGGCCCTGGAGCGCGCCCTGGCCACGCTCTTCCTCGACATCCACACCCGTCGGCACGGGTACGTCGAGCACTCCGTGCCGTTCCTCGTCACCCGCAGGACGATGACCGGCACCGGGCAGCTGCCGAAGTTCGAGGAAGACCTGTTCAAAACGGGCGTGGCCGAGCGCGATCTGTTCCTGATCCCGACGGCCGAGGTACCGCTGACCAACCTCTACGCCGACGAGATCATCCCGCCGGCGGAGCTGCCGCTGGCCATGACCGCGCACACCCCGTGCTTCCGCTCGGAGGCCGGTTCGTACGGCCGGGACACCCGCGGCCTGATCCGCCAGCACCAGTTCGCCAAGGTCGAGATGGTCAAGATCGTGGACCCGGAGACGGCGGACGCCGAGCTGGAGACGATGGTCGGCCACGCCGAGGCGTGCCTGCAGGAGCTCGGCCTGGCGTACCGGGTCATCAAGCTGCCCGCCGGCGACACCGGCTTCTCCGCCCGGCTCACCTACGACATCGAGGTCTGGCTCCCGAGCCAGAACACGTACCGGGAGATCTCCTCGGTCTCGAACTTCGGCACCTTCCAGGCCCGGCGCGCCAACATCCGGACCCGGGGCGAGGACGGCAAGCCCGTCTTCGTCGCCACCCTCAACGGCTCCGGCCTGCCCATCGGCCGCACTCTGGCCGCGCTCCTCGAACAGTGCCAGCAGGAGGACGGCTCGCTCGTCCTTCCCGAGTCCCTCTTCCCGTACCTCGGCTTCCGCCGGATCACGGCGGACGGAACACCGGAGGCATGACGTCCGCGCCGGCGTCCGCGCCGTCCGGCCGCGGAGGGGCGGCCGGGCCGCGGACGCCGCCGTACGCCTCCCCGGGCCATACCGGTTCGCGGCCCCGGACCGCCCCGGACCGCGCCCCTGCCCCACAGCCGTGTGGGCCGGCCGGGGCGGCGAAGGTCGTGGAACGACGAAGGTCCCGGCCGCGGTGCGGTCGGGACCTTCGGTACGGCTTGCCAGCCGTGGCGGAGGATACGAGATTCGAACTCGTGAGGGGTTGCCCCCAACACGCTTTCCAAGCGTGCGCCCTAGGCCACTAGGCGAATCCTCCGCCGCAAACAATACAAGACCGGAAGGAGTGCTCGCGAACCCTGTCCCCGGGGGATCTCCGTGACGGGGTCCGCGGGCGGTGCGGGGCCGGAGAGGGTGCTCCACCACGCCCCGGCATCCGCTAGGGTAGGGGGCAGCCCCTCACGTGGCGCTATCTCACCCAACTCCCCCAGGGCCGGAAGGCAGCAAGGGTAAGTGGGCTCTGGCGGGTACGTGGGGGGCCCTTGCGTTGTGGGGGCGGGGCCCGGTGAGGCCGCGCGGGGCCTGTGCGACGGGCCGGTGAGGCCCCTGTGACCGATGAGGCTGTTGTGGTTCATGTGATCGACGCCACGTGTCAGTGGCTCCCGATATCGTCGTAGACGTGTCGTCCCTCGCGCTCTACCGCCGCTACCGACCCGAGACCTTCGCCGAGGTCATCGGGCAGGAGCATGTCACCACCCCGTTGCAGCAGGCGCTGCGGAACAACAGGGTCAACCACGCGTACCTGTTCAGCGGTCCGCGCGGCTGCGGCAAGACGACCAGCGCGCGCATCCTCGCCCGCTGCCTCAACTGCGAGCAGGGGCCGACGCCCACCCCGTGCGGCGAGTGCCGATCCTGCCTCGACCTGGCGCGGAACGGCCCCGGCTCGATCGACGTCATCGAGATCGACGCGGCCTCCCACGGTGGCGTGGACGACGCCCGTGAGCTGCGCGAGAAGGCGTTCTTCGGGCCCGCCTCCAGCCGCTACAAGATCTACATCATCGACGAGGCGCACATGGTCACCTCGGCGGGGTTCAACGCCCTGCTGAAGGTGGTCGAGGAGCCGCCGGAGCACCTGAAGTTCATCTTCGCGACCACCGAGCCGGAGAAGGTCATCGGCACCATCCGGTCGCGCACCCACCACTACCCGTTCCGCCTGGTACCGCCCGGCACGCTCCGCGAGTACCTGGCCGAGGTCTGCGAGCGGGAGAAGATCCCGGTCGAGGACGGGGTGCTGCCGCTGGTGGTGCGGGCCGGCGCGGGCTCGGTCCGGGACTCCATGTCGGTCATGGACCAGCTGCTGGCCGGTGCCGCCGAGGACGGTGTGACCTATGCCATGGCCACCTCGCTCCTGGGCTACACCGACGGCTCCCTGCTGGACTCGGTGGTGGAGGCGTTCGCCGCCGGCGACGGCGCGGCGGCCTTCGAGGTGGTCGACCGGGTCGTCGAGGGCGGCAACGACCCGCGGCGCTTCGTGGCTGACCTGCTGGAGCGGCTGCGGGACCTGGTGATCCTCGCGGCGGTGCCGGACGCGGCGGAGAAGGGGCTGATCGACGCCCCCGCCGACGTGGTCGAGCGGATGCAGGCGCAGGCCTCGGTCTTCGGCGCGGCGGAGCTGAGCCGCGCCGCCGACCTGGTCAACCAGGGGCTCACCGAGATGCGCGGTGCCACCGCGCCCCGGCTGCAGCTGGAGCTGATCTGCGCCCGGGTGCTGCTGCCCGCCGCCTTCGACGACGAGCGGTCGGTGCAGGCCAGGCTGGAGCGGCTGGAGCGCGGCGCGGCGGCCGCGGGAGCCGGCGGCGCGGTCCCGGGCCCGGCGATGGGCTACGTACCGGGGCCGGACGCGCACCCTCCGGTGACCGGCCCGTCCGGACCGGCGGCGGCGCGGGCGGCCATGGCGGCCACCGGTGCCGCACCGGCACCGCAGGCCGCTCCGGCACCGGCAGCGCAGGCCGCGGCACCCGCACCGGCCGCCGACGCGCCGCCCGCCGGGGTGCCCGCGCCGGCGGCCGAGGGCGGGCAGCGGCCCGGGGCCTGGCCCGCGGCAGGCGGTCCGGCCGCCCCGGCGCCGGCCGCCGGCGGTGCTCCGGCCCCCGCGGCCGGCCCCGGCGGCGGGGCGCCGGGCGCCTGGCCCACGGCGGCCGCGCCCGGTCAGGCGGCGGCACCCCCGGCGGCCCCGGCGCGGCGCCCCGGGGGCTGGCCCTCGGCGGTGACGCCCGGCCAGGGCGGTGCGCCGCAGGGCGGCCCGGGGCCGGTGCCTGGCGGCGCCCGCCTCACCGCGCCCGGCACGCAGGCGCCCGCCGCCCCCGCGCCGCAGCAGGCGCAGGGCGGTGGCCAGGCGGCGGCGCAGGGTGCCGTGCAGGTGCGGCAGATGTGGCCGCAGATCCTGGAGGCGGTGAAGAACCGCCGACGTTTCACGTGGATCCTCCTCAGCCAGAACGCCTCGGTGTCGGGATTCGACGGGACGACCCTCCAGGTCGGCTTCTCCAACGCCGGGGCGCGGGACAGCTTCGCCAACAGCGGCAGCGAGGACGTGCTGCGGCAGGCACTGGCCGAGCACTTCCAGGTGCAGTGGCGGATCGAGGCCGTGGTGGATCCCTCGGGTGGCGCCGGCCAGCCGGGCGGCGGCGCCATGGCGGGCTCCGGCGGCCACGGCGGGGGCGGGTTCGGCGGCGCGGGCGGCCCCCGGGGGGCTTCGGCGGTCCCGGCGCCGGCTTCGGCGCCGGCTTCGGTGGCGGCGGTGGTGGCTTCGGCGGGGGCGGTGCCGGCCTCGGTGGTCCGGGCGCACCGAGCGCTGCCGGTCCGGCCGGCGGCCCGGGCGGGAGGCCCGGTGGACCCACCGGGGCGCCGGCGGCACCCCGGCCGGCCGCACCGGCCCCCGGCCCGGCCGTATCCGCGTCCCCGGTGGCCCCGGCCGCCGCGCCGCCCGTACACCGGGAGCCGGCGCCGCCGGTGCCGGTGGCGCCGGAGGACGACATCCCGGACGAGGACGACCCGGACCTGGACGAGTCCGCGCTCAGCGGGCACGAGCTGATCGTGCGGGAGCTGGGGGCCACGGTGATCGAGGAGATCACCAACGAGTAGCCCCGGCCCCGGCCCGGTCGGGCTCGTCCCGGACCCGGACCCGCGCCCGGGCCGGGGACCTGGGTCCGGGCTCGGACGGCGCTAAAGGCCCGGACCCGGGATCGGACGGTGCTTGCGGTCCGGACCCGGGATCGAGGCGGGCCTGGCCCCCGGGTCGGCCCCGGGCCGGGTCGGCTCTGGGTCTGCACGCGGACCCGGTCCGGACCGGTAACGGGTCTGCCCACGGGCTCGCGCTCGGGTTGTGTCCGGCGCGCCGTTCCGTACCCGCGCGCAGGGCCGTGACCGGGCCGAACCACCGGAGTTCCGGCCGCCGGGGGGCCTGGAGCGACCCCGCGGACCCGGAACCCGGAGCCCGACCTCTACGGGGGTCCGGACCCGGAGGCCCGACCCCCGCGGGACCCCGAGGGCGCGCCCTTGTGGGACCCGGGACCCGGCGCGCGGCCGCCGCCGGCGTTCCGGCGGACGCTTTCCGTACGGGCCCGTCCCGCGATCGACGGGCGGTGGGCCACGGACGACGGGCGGGGGCCATGGGCGATGGACGGGTGGGGGGCATGAGGGACGAGGTGGGGGGCAAGGGCGACGGACGGTGGCCGCTCCGTTCCGCCGGGCATATGCCGGCGCCGGGCGGGCAGAGGCGGACCAGGGGCGTCCCGCTGGGAGGCCCCTGCCGTGACCGGGCAGGGCGGTGCCGGGGGCGGGCCCGAGGTCCCGGTGTTTCTCCATCCACAGGTGTAGCGGGACGTTGGTGTACTCGTTCCCACGGGGTAGCGCGCAGTCCCCGGGGAGCACGTAGGCTCGGGCTATCGGAAGCGGCACAGACCGAAACTCGACAGCAGGAGCGCACTCGTGATCCCCGGTGGCGGCCAGCCCAACATGCAGCAGCTGCTTCAGCAGGCCCAGAAGATGCAGCAAAACCTCGCCGCGGCCCAGGAGGAGCTGGCCCGCACGCCGGTGGAGGGTTCGGCCGGCGGGGGCCTGGTGAAGGCGACCGTGACCGGGGCCGGTGAGCTCCAGGGCCTGGTCATCGACCCGAAGGCGGTGGACCCCGAGGACACCGAGACCCTCGCCGACCTGATCGTCGCGGCGGTCCGGGACGCGAACCAGTCCGCGCAGGAGCTTCAGCAGCGCAAGCTCGGTCCGCTCGCCCAGGGGCTGGGCGGCATGCCGGGCCTGCCCTTCTGAGCCGTTCCCGGCGCGGCGCAGCGCAGTAACGTCCGGCGGCGGCGCAGGCGCCGGACGCCAACCGGAGAAAGAGAGAGCGTTCCGTGTACGAAGGCGTGGTCCAGGACCTCATCGACGAGCTGGGCAGGCTGCCCGGTGTCGGTCCCAAGAGCGCGCAGCGGATCGCCTTCCACATCCTCCAGGCCGAGCCGGCCGACGTGCGCCGCCTGGCGCACGCGCTGACCGAGGTCAAGGCGAAGGTGCGGTTCTGCTCGGTCTGCGGGAACGTCGCCGAGGCCGAGCAGTGCCGGGTCTGCCTGGACCCGCGCCGGGACCCGGCCGTCATCTGCGTGGTGGAGGAACCGAAAGACGTCGTCGCGATCGAGCGGACGCGGGAGTTCCGGGGCCGGTACCACGTGCTCGGCGGGGCGATCAGCCCGATCGAGGGCGTGGGACCGGACGACCTGCGCATCCGGGAACTGCTCGCCCGGCTCGCCGACGGCACGGTCACCGAGCTGATCCTGGCCACCGACCCCAATCTGGAAGGGGAGGCGACCGCCACGTACCTGGCGCGGATGATCAAGCCCATGGGGCTGAAGGTCACGCGTCTGGCCAGCGGGCTGCCGGTCGGTGGCGACCTGGAGTACGCCGACGAGGTCACCTTGGGGCGGGCCTTCGAAGGGAGAAGACTTCTCGATGTCTGACGCAACGCTGCACGACAGCCACCAGAACCCGGACGACTTCGCGGTCCAGATCGCCGACCAGGTCGAGAGTTTCCTGGTGGCGGTCACCGAGGTCGCCAAGGGGGACGAGCCGGACAGCGCGGTGCCCTTCCTGCTGCTGGAGGTCTCGCAGCTGCTGCTCGCGGGCGGACGGCTGGGCGCGCACGAGGACATCGTTCCCGAGGAGCGCTACGAGCCCGACGTGGGCCCGGAGCCGGACGTGGACGAGCTGCGGGAGCGCTTCGCCCGCCTGCTCGACCCGATCGACGTCTACTCGGAGGTCTTCGACCCGTACGTACCGCGCAGCGCCCCGGTGGCCTGCCGGATCTCCGACGACCTCGCCGACATCGTCACCGACCTGCGGCACGGCATGGCGCACTACCGCAACGGGCGGGTCAGCGAGGCGCTGTGGTGGTGGCAGTTCTCGTACCTGTCCAACTGGGGGCCGACCGCGTCCGCCGCGCTCCGCGCCCTGCAGTCGCTGGTCGCCCACGTCCGCCTGAACAGTCCGCTGGACGAGCTGGACGGACTGGACACCGACAACGGCGCCGACGGCGGCGACGAGGCGCTGGCGGAAGAGGCCGGCAAGGTGATGGCCGCGGAGATCGCCGGCCCGCTGGGGCTGGGCTCCTCGACCACGTCCTGACCCGGGCAGGGGCCGTCTCCCCCGTCCGCCCGCTGTTCGGTTCGTGCCGACGGCCGTGACCGCTGTGACGGCCGCGTGCCCGGGGGGCGGTGCGCGGACCCGCGAGAGCATCCCGCCCGGCACCGGTGAATGAGCCGCCGGGCGGACGGGCATGGCTGGCTCTGTACGTCCACACCGGCCGGGGGGTAGTCGTGGAGAACGCCGACAGCACGAGGCAGGCGATCGACGCCACCGCGGAGGTGCTCGCGGGCGGAGCCACTGCCGAGGCCGCGCAGCGCCTGGCGACCCTGGTGTGGGAACGCATGGCGCGCAATCCGGTGGCGGCGGGGGCCGCGGAGGCGCTGCGGGCGGCGCCGGAGGAACCGGCCAGGCGCCGGGCGGCGGCCGAGACGTTGCGGATCATCGTCGAGCAGGACCCGGAGTTCGCCGGACGGCTGGCCATGGCGCTCGGGGCGCTCGACGCCGGGGCACCAGGCGGTCCCCGGACGTCGTCCCCCGCCTCCACCGCGTCCGCTCCGTCCGCCCCCGCCCGCCGTCCTGTCGGCGAACGCGCCCGCAGGCCCGTCGGCCGGCCCGTCCCTCCCGTCCGCCCCGCCCGCCGGTCCGCCTGCCCGACCGGCCGCCGCCCCAGCGGCCGTGCCGCCCGTACCCACCGCGCCGCCGGGTGCCGCACCCGGCGGCGGCAGGCGCCGTGCCGTGGTGCTCGCGGCGGTGGTGGCGCTGGTGGTCCTGCTGGGTGCCGGAGCGTTCCACCTGTTCAGCAACGACGGCGACTCCGCGGATGAGGCGAGGCTCCAGGCCGAGGCGAGGAAGGTCACGCTGGACTTCTGGCGGAGCTGTGCCCTGCACGACTTCGACACGGCGTGCCGACTGGTGGTCCCCGGCGCCCGCTTCATGGGCAAGCCGCGGTTCCCCGTATGCGAGGACCCGAGGAGCGTCGGGAGTACGAGCGGCGCGAGGTGACCGACCGCCTGCGTGCCGAGGTCGAGCGGCTGGAGGTGCGGTCCGTCGAACTGCTCGGGGACTCCCGGGCACGCGTGGTCATCGGCTACGGCGAGTACATGGAGACGACGCTGACCCGTCGTGGCGACCGCTGGCTCGTCGCGGCGACCGAGCGGGCCCGGCCCTGAACCGCCGCCCGCACGGCGGAAGCCGACCACCGGAGGCCGACCACCGGGAGCCGGGCGCACCGCGGGAAGAGAACCGCCGGGCGGGGCGCAGACGATCGCCGGCCGGTGCGCGCCGGGGCAGCGGTCCCGGCCCGGCGCGCGCTCCCGGACGGTTGTGAGCTGGCTTACTTTCCGTGTGCCGCTCCGGCCAGCGGGCAGAGTGCTGGCTGAGCAGAGCAGGGTGTGGCGGGCGCGCGGACCGGGTGCATGCACGGTGAGTGCTCCGGCGGCTGTGCCGGGTGAGCGGTTTGTCTCGCCAGGTGATATCCGGATGGCGCATTCCGCTTGCTCGATAGACTGAGTCGACCGTTTTACTAACAGTTGCGAGGAGCGCACGTGGGCCTTGTCGTGCAGAAGTACGGAGGCTCATCCGTTGCCGATGCCGAAGGCATCAAGCGCGTCGCCAAGCGGATCGTGGAAGCCAAGAAGAACGGCCACCAGGTCGTGGTGGTGGTTTCCGCGATGGGCGACACGACGGACGAGCTGATCGATCTCGCCGAGCAGGTATCCCCGATCCCTGCCGGGCGCGAGTTCGACATGCTGCTGACCGCCGGAGAGCGGATCTCCATGGCGCTGCTGGCGATGGCGATCAAAAACCTCGGTCACGAGGCGCAGTCGTTCACCGGTAGCCAGGCGGGAGTCATCACCGACTCGGTCCACAACAAAGCGCGCATCATCGATGTCACGCCGGGCCGCATCCGTACCGCCCTCGACGAGGGCAACATCGCGATCGTGGCCGGGTTCCAGGGTGTGTCCCAGGACAAGAAGGACATCACCACGCTGGGCCGTGGCGGTTCGGACACCACCGCCGTGGCGCTCGCCGCCGCGCTGGACGCCGAGGTCTGCGAGATCTACACCGATGTGGACGGCGTGTTCACCGCCGACCCCCGGGTGGTGAAGAAGGCCCGCAAGATCGACTGGATCTCGTCCGAGGACATGCTGGAGCTCGCCAGCTCCGGCTCCAAGGTGCTGCTCCACCGCTGTGTGGAGTACGCACGCCGTTACAACATCCCGATCCACGTCCGTTCGTCCTTCTCCGGACTGCAGGGGACCTGGGTCAGCAACGAGCCGCGAGGGGATCAGAAGGTGGAGCAGGCCATCATCTCGGGTGTCGCTCACGACACCTCCGAGGCCAAGATCACGGTCGTCGGTGTGCCGGACAAGCCGGGCGAGGCCGCGGCCATCTTCCGGACCATCTCCAACGCCGAGATCAACATCGACATGGTGGTGCAGAACGTCTCCGCCGCATCGACCGGTCTCACCGACATCTCCTTCACGCTCCCCAAGACCGACGGTCACAAGGCGATGGAGGCGCTGACCAAGGCGCAGCAGGCGATCGGTTTCGACTCCCTGCGCTACGACGACCAGATCGGCAAGATCTCGCTGGTCGGCGCGGGCATGAAGACGAACCCGGGCGTCACCGCGGCGTTCTTCGAGGCGCTCTCCGACGCCGGGGTGAACATCGAGCTGATCTCCACGTCCGAGATCCGCATCTCGGTGGTCACCCGCGCCGACGACGTCAACAACGCGGTGCAGGCCGTGCACACCGCCTTCGGGCTGGACTCCGACAGCGACGAGGCGGTCGTCTACGGAGGGACCGGCCGATGAACCCGGCCGCCGGCCGCGCCGGCCGCCCCACCCTCGCGGTGGTCGGGGCGACCGGCGCGGTCGGCACCGTGCTGCTCGGCATCCTCTCCGAGCACGCGGACATCTGGGGGGAGATCCGGCTGATCGCCTCGCCGCGCTCAGCCGGCCGGAAGCTGGCCGTCCGGGGTGAGCAGGTCGAGGTCGTCGCGCTCACCGAGGACGCGTTCGACGGCGTCCACCTCGCGGTGTTCGACGTGCCGGACGAGGTGTCCGCACGGTGGGCGCCGGTCGCGGTCGGCAAGGGCGCGGTGGTGATCGACAACTCCGGCGCCTTCCGGATGGACCCGGACGTACCGCTGGTCGTCCCGGAGGTGAACCCGCACGCCGCCCGGGTGCGGCCCCGGGGCATCATCGCCAACCCCAACTGCACCACGCTGTCGATGATCGTGGCGATCGGCGCGCTGCACGCCGCGTTCGGCCTGAGCGAGCTGGTCGTCTCCTCCTACCAGGCGGTCTCCGGTGCCGGGCAGGCCGGCATCGACGCGCTGCGCGAGCAGCACGCCAGGGTCGCCGGCACCGATCTGGGCACCCAGCCCGGGGACGTCCGGCGGGCGGTCGGTGACACCGGGCCGTTCCCCGCGCCGGTGGCGCTCAACGTGGTGCCCTTCGCCGGTTCGCTCACCGAGGACGGGTGGTCCTCGGAGGAACTGAAGGTGCGGAACGAGTCGCGGAAGATCCTCGGCCTGCCGCACCTGAAGGTGAGCGCGACCTGCGTGCGGGTCCCGGTGGTCACCACGCACTCGCTGGCGGTGCACGCGCGGTTCGAGAACGAGGTCACGGTCGCCGGGGCGCACGAGATCCTGGCGGCGGCACCGGGTGTGGTGCTCTGCGACGACCCGGCGGCGGGGGAGTACCCCACCCCCGCGGACGTGGTGGGCACCGATCCCACCTGGGTGGGGCGGGTCCGGCGGTCGCTGGACGACCCGTGCGCCCTGGAGCTGTTCGTCTGCGGCGACAACCTGCGCAAGGGGGCGGCGCTCAACGCCGTGCAGATCGCCGAGGCGGTGGCGGCGGAGCTGCCGTCCTGAGACCCGCGGCCCCGCCGTCCGTCCGTCTGCGGCACGGCCGTCCACCTGTCCGCGCACGGCCGTCCACTTCTCCTGCGCACGGCGGTGCGCCCGTCCCGCCGCACCGCCGTCCGGACGTCTTCCGCGCGGCCCGTCCGGACAACCGGCGCGGCCGTCCTCATGTAGGGGGCGCGGCCGGCCCTCCGTCCGCCGCACGACTCTCGTCCTACCGTGGCGGGTGCCGCCATGCCCCGACCTCGCGGCATGGCGGCCCGCACGACCGCGGCACCGCCGGCACTCCGGTACCGCGGCCGGCCCGGCGCCCGCTCCACCGCCGTCACCGGGCCTTCTCCGCAGGGGCGTCGGACCGGTTCCGGCCGCCACCGGCCCGGCGGCGGTGTGAGTTTCCCGACCATTACGATGGTCGAGCCATGTGAACTGGTCGGATGTTCGGTTCGATCATGCGCTCCCCGCTCCGCCGCAACCGGCGGTGCCCGGGGAGCGTCTTGGTAACCGCCCCTCGGGGCGCTGGTGAAATCGCTGCATAAGGGAAGAGCTGGTGCGCATGGGGGCATTTGATGCATCGTCCATAGCCATGCCTCGCGCGTACAACCCTGGGTGGGGGAAGCGTGTCCAACAGGCGTGGCAGAGGTATTCGGCATCGCAACGGCCCCGGTACGGGGCCGCTCAGCACTGCATCCATCGCGTTCTCGCACGTCAGGTGGCATGCCGGTGATCGCGCCGTGGCCTGCCGCACGCCCCGCGCAGGTGCCGTCTCAACGCGGGGAAACTGACGACGCGATGGCCGTGGGCACCACAGTCGACCATCTGACCGAGACCTACCGGGCGCACTACCGCTCGCTGCTCGGGCTCGCGGCACTGCTCCTGGACGACACCGCCTCGTGCGAGGACGTCGTCCAGGAGGCGTTCATCCGGGTCCACTCCGCGCGCAGCCGGGTGCGGGATCCCGAGAAGACCCTCGCGTACCTGCGGCAGACCGTCGTCAACCTGTCCCGCTCGGCGCTGCGCCGGCGCATTCTCGGTCTGAAGCTGCTCTCCAAGCCGATGCCCGACATGGCCAGCGCCGAGGAAGGCGCGTACGAGCAACTGGAGCGCGACCAGCTGATCAAGGCGATGAGGGGGCTGCAGCGCCGGCAGCGCGAGGTGCTGGTGCTGCGCTACTTCGCCGACATGACCGAGGCACAGGTGGCCGAGACCCTCGGCATATCGCTGGGTTCGGTCAAGGCGTACGGATCGCGCGGCATCGCCGCGCTGCGCGTCGCCATGGAGACTCCGGCATGAACCACGAGAAGCACGAACCGGGGCACGAGCCCGAGCACCACGCGCATGCCGAGACCGCCGGCGGGGCGGAGGGCGCCTCCGGGACCGACGGCACCGCGGGTGACGACGCCACGGCCGGCGGAACCGGGGGACCCGGTGCGGCCGGTGCCGCGGAGGCGCGGCAGGACGAAGGCCCGGCACAGGAGCCCGCGACCGGCCCCGGACCGGCCCCCGGCGACAACGGCGAGCCCACGGCCGATGGTGAGGGCAGTCCGCGTGCGGCCGGTGGTGGCGATGGCGTGCGTGCCGCCGATGGTGGCGGCGGCCCGGGTGCGGCCGGCGGCGAGGCCGACGGTCCGGCGGGCGCGGACGATGACGCTTCGGCGGGTGCGGCCGGCGTGGACGACGTCGGCGAGCGCGCGGCCGGCGGGAACGGCGGGCGCGGTACGGCGTCGGGCCCGGGTGCCGGACGGGGCACCGGGTCCGGACCCGGTGGCGACCCCGGCGCGGCCGACGACATCGAGGACATCGACGAAGAGGCCCTGCGGAGACTGCTGCGCGGCGCGGTGGACGACCTGGAGCCGACCCCCGGCGCGCTGGATCACCTGCACCGTGCCGTGCCCGCCCGCCGCAGGCGCAGACGCCAGGCACTGGTCGGGGCCGTGGCCGCGGTGGTGCTCGGCGGTGCCGCGCTGCCGACGCTGGTCCACGTGGCGAACGAGGTCAGCACGTCCGACGACCGGTCGGCCAACGCGGCGAGCAGTGAGCGCACCCCCGGGGTGCAGGGCGGTACGCACGGCGGGGGCGGTGAGGACCCGGTGACGGGCAGGCCCACCAAGACCGGCGAGAAGGAGAAGGACGGCAAGGAGGACAAGGAGGAGGAGGGGAAGACCGAGAAGGAGAAGCACTCCGAGAGCCCGTCCAGCGATCCCGGTGTGCCGAACCCCTCCAGCACCCTCAACGCGACCTCGCCCGTCTGCACCCGGGCGCAGCTCGAAGGCAGCGGTGCCGCCGGCCCCGCCGACGCCAACGGCCACGTCTACGGTTCCTTCCGCGTCGTGAACACCTCCGCGACCGCCTGCACCGTGGACGGCTCCGGGGCGGTGAGCGCGGTCGCCCAGGGCAGTGCCGACGCGACCAGGATCAACGTCGTCTACCACACCCCCGGTGACGCGGCCACCCAGCTCCCCGACACCTCCACCTCGCCGACCCAGCTGATCCTCCAGCCGGGACAGGCGTACGAGGTCAAGTTCGCCTGGCTGCCCGCCGCGGACGGCGGCCCGTCGGGATGCGGCACCTCCGGCGCGACGCCCACACCGGAACCCACCGAGGACAACGGCACGGGCTCGGCCCCGCAGGAACCGCCCAGCCCGGACGAAGCGGGTGGCGAAGCCGGCGGCGGAACGGAGCAGCCGGAGGCGAGCGTCCAGGTCATCTACACCCCGGCCGCCGGCGACCCGGCCGCCGCGACCACCACGGTGCCCAACGCCTGCGCGGGCACGGTCTACCACACCGGCGTCCTGGCCGGCTGACACCGCAGCCGCCCGCCGCCCGCCGTTCCCCGTCCGCCGTTCCCGGCCGCCGTCCGCAGTCTGCCGGCCGTCGGCGGCGGACCGGCCGGGGTGGCCGGTCCCGTCCGCCGGTCCCGTCCGCCGGTCCCGTCCGCCGGTCCCGTCCGCCGGTCCCGTCCGCCGGTCCGGGAGGCTGACCGCGGGCTTGTCCCACCCGCCGGCCCGCGGAAGGGGCACCGTCGTACCGCCCCCGCAGGTCGCCGCCTCGGCCACCACCGCCTTCCGCACCGGACCCCTCGCCCTGCTCTTCCCCCGACCGTGAAGTCCGCAGGTCGGGGGGTGGGAGCGGGGGACAGGCCCGGGGGCACGTGCGGGGGAACCGGCGGGCGGCCCGTACCGTGGTGGTGTGTATCGATTTCTGCTGACACCCCGCTGGTGGGTGATCAACGTCTTCGCCGCGCTGTCCATCCCCGTGTGTCTGTTCATGGGCAGCTGGCAGCTCAGCCGCTTCGAGGCGCGCGTCGACTCGCACCGGGAGCAGCAGGATCGTGCGAACAACGCCGAGGCGGAACGCGCGGTGCCGCTGCGCGACCTGCTGCCGGTCACCCAGGAGACCTCGGGACGGCTGGCCACCGTGACCGGCCGCTTCGACCCCCGGCACCAGATGCTGGTGCCGGACCGCACGCTAGACGGCCGGGCCGGTTTCTACGTGCTCGCTCTGCTGCGGACGGACGGCGGGGGCGCCGGGCGGGGTGCCGACGGGACGGGCGACGTCGCCGGGGGCCGGCCGGACCCGGCGGCGGTGCCGGTCGTCCGGGGCTGGCTGCCGGGTGACGCGGACGTCGCGGCCGACACCGCCAAGGTGCCCGCCCCGCCGTCCGGCCGGGTGACGGTCACCGGGGCGCTCCAGGCGTCCGAGCACCAGGGGACCAGAGGGGCGCGCTCCGGTGGCGGACTGCCGGAGGGACAGCTGGGTGTGATCAGTGCCGCCTCGCTCGTCAACATCGTGCCCTACGAGGTGCAGGACGCGTGGCTCACCTCCTCCACGGCGCCCGGGGCCCTGGTCCCGGTGCCCCCGACCGTGGCCGAGGGCACCGGACTGGACCTCAAGGCGTTCCAGAATCTCGGCTACACCGGTGAGTGGTTCCTCTTCGCCGGCTTCGTGGTCTTCATGTGGTTCCGCCTCTTCCGCCGGGAGGCGGAGGTGGCCAGGGACCTGGCGCTCGGCATCACGCCGGAGTCCCCGACCGGGCCCCGTCCCGGCCCGGAGCCGGAATCCGGGCCCGGTCCGGATCAGGGGCCGGAAGGCTCAGATGGCGCAGGGCGAACCCGATCTCCAGCCGGAGCTGCTTGATCCGCTCCTCGACCACCAGTGAGCCGTGCCCGGCGTCGTAGCGGTACACCTCGTGCGGGGCGCCGCGCCGCTCCAGCCGTGCCACGTAGTTGTCGATCTGGCGTATCGGGCAGCGCGGGTCGTTCACCCCGGCGGAGATGAACACCGGCGCCCGCACCTGGTCCACGTAGGTGAGCGGGGAGGACGCCGCGAACCTCTCGGGGACCTCCTCCGGGGTGCCGCCCAGGAGGGTCCGGTCCATCGCCTTCAGCGCTTCCATCTCGTCGTGGTAGGCCGTGACGTAGTCGGCCACCGGCACCGCCGCCAGGCCCACCGCCCAGGCGTCCGGCTGGGTCCCCAGACCCAGCAGGGTCAGATAGCCGCCCCAGGAGCCGCCGGCGAGGACCAGGCGCCCGGGGTCGGCCAGCCCGGAGGCCACCGCCCACTCCCGCACCGCCGCGATGTCCTCCAGCTCGATGAGGCCGACCCGGTGCTTGAGCGCGTCCGTCCAGGCCCGCCCGTATCCGGTGGAGCCGCGGTAGTTGACCCGTACCACCGCGAACCCGTGGTCCACCCAGGCCGCCGGACCGGCGGCGAAGGCGTCGCTGTCGTGCCAGGTCGGGCCGCCGTGGATGTCGAAGACGGTCGGGAACGGTCCCTCACCGGCCGGCCGCTGCACCAGCGCGTGCACCCGGCCCCCGGGCCCGTCCACCCATATGTCCTCCACCGGGACCGAGCCGGGGGCGGTGAAGCCGGGCGGGTCCAGCACCACCCGGCCGCTGGTGGACCGTACCTGCGGCGGCTCGGCGGCCGAGGACCACAGGAACTCCACCGTGCCGTCCGGCCGCGCGGTCGCGCCGGAGACCGTCCCCACCGGTGTCTCGACGCGGACGAGCGCGGACGTGGCCAGGTCGTACCGCCACAGCTCGCTGCGGGCGTGGTACTCGTGCGAGACCAGCAGCGCCGACCCGTCCGGGTACCACTCGGCGCCGACGTCACCGGGCAGGTCGATGGCGAGCGCGGTCTCCTCGCCGGTCAGCGGGTCCCACACCATCGGCTCCCAGCGCCCGCGCCGCTGGTGGCCGACGAGGAGCCGCGCGTCCCCGGCGGAGGGGGCGAAGCCCATGACGGACAGGCCCAGCTCCTCGGTGCCGCCCCTGGTGTCGTCCAGCTCGGCCACGGTCGTCCCGTCCGTCCGGACCACCCGTATCGCCGAGTGCATCGCGTCACCGTGCTCGGTGTGCTCTATCGCGATCAGGGTGCCGTCCCGGGAGAGGTCGCCCACCCCGGCCGACTCCCGGTGCCGGTAGATCTCGCAGGGCGTGCCGCCGGGCGGTACGACGTGGATGGTGGAACCGTCGTCGTCGGTGGACCGGCCGACGACCGCCGTCCCGTCGCGGCCGAGTGCCAGACCGGCGGGGTAGGAGGGTGCCAGCCCCGGAGTGGCCGGCTCGTCCCCGCGGTCCGTGACCCGGGTGCCGTCCTCCTCGTCCCCGCCCCGGCCGCCGCCCGTGCCGTCCCGAACCGTGCCGTCCCGCTCGAACGGCTGACGCATCCATATGCCGAACTCGTCGCCGTCGGTGTCCGAGAACCACCAGATCCACTCGCCGTCCGGGGAGATCACGCCGCTGGTGGTGCCGTTGGGGCGGTCCGTCACCTGCCGCTGCTCCCCGGTCGCCCGGTCCCACGCGTACAGCTCGTACGTCCCGGTCGCGTTGGACACGAACAGCGAGCGGTCCGGGGCGTCCTCCGCCCACTCCGGCAGACCCACGCGTGGCGCCCGGAAGCGCTTCTCCCAGTCCGGCATGGACTCAGTGCTCTCAGCCATGCCCCCCATTCTGCGCCGCGCCACACGTAACCCGCTGGTGTCGTGCCATACCTGTGGATAACCTCCGGCATATGCACCGACCCGCGTCCCCCGACGACTGGCGTGATGTGAACCGTGCGATGTGGGACGAGCGCGTTCCGATCCACGTCGCCAGCGAGTTCTACGACCTCGACGCCTTCCGCGGCGGCAAGGACAGCCTCCGCGACTTCGAGCGGGCGGAGGTCGGCGACGTCACCGGCCGCACGCTTCTCCACCTCCAGTGCCACATCGGCCTCGACACCCTCTCCTGGGCGCGGCACGGGGCCGCCCAGGTGGTGGGCCTGGACTTCTCCGAGCCGGCCGTGGAGGCGGCCCGGGACCTCGCCGCCGACCTCGGACTGGGGCCGGAGCGCGCCTCCTTCGTGGCCGCGGACGTGTACGACGCGGCCGAGGCGGTCCCGGACTCCGCCTACGACATCGTCTACACGGGCGTGGGGGCGCTGTGCTGGCTTCCCGACATCCGCCGCTGGGCCGAGACGGCGGCCCATCTGGTGGCGCCGGGCGGCTTCCTCTACCTCGCGGAGTTCCACCCGGTCACCGACATGCTCGACGACGAGACCGGCTCCCGGGTCGCCCACGACTACTTCGACCACACCGCCTGGGTCGACGAGACGCCCGGCACGTACACCGACGCCGAGGCGGTGACCGTCAACAACCGGAACTACCAGTGGCAGCACACGCTCGGGGACGTGGTCTCCGCGCTCGCCGGCGCGGGGCTGCGGATCGACTTCCTGCACGAGCACGAGGTGACCCTGTTCCAGCGCTACACGGCACTGCGACGCGGCGAGGACGGGTACTACCGGATGCCGGCGGAGAGCCCCCGGGTGCCCCTGATGTACTCGCTGAAGGCCTCCCGCCGGTAGCGGGTACGGCGCGGGTGGTGCCCCCGCCGGTGCGGGTCGGGCGAGGCCTTGTGGGCCGGGCGCTGCCGCTGCCACCGTCGGTGCCGCCTCCGCGCCGGGGACGTGCCGGGGCCGGCCGGGCGGGGGTCCGCCGGCCCGGTGGGTACGTCGTGCGCCGTCACTTCAGCAGCAGCGGCAGCGCGTCCACCCCGTAGACGATGGAGAGCTTGCGGAACGTGAGGTCCTCCGGCGCCACCGCCAGCCGCATGCCGGGGAACCGCCGCACCAGCGCGGGGAGCGCGGCACGCAGTTCCATCCGGGCCAGTTCGGCGCCCACGCAGCGGTGGATGCCGTGCCCGAAGGCGAGGTGGGACGGGCCCTCACGGTGCGGGTCGAAGCGCTCCATGTCGGGGCCGAGCGCCTCGTCGCGGTTGGCCCCGCTGAGCGAGCAGAGCACGAAGTCGCCGCGGGAGATCTTCGTCCCGGCTATCTCCATGTCCTCCTTGGCGAAGCGGGGGAAGGCCACCTGCACGACGGTCAGGTAGCGCAGCAGTTCCTCGACGAAGCCGTCGATCGCGGCGTCGTCGTCCCGCAGCGTGGCCAGGTGCTCCGGGTGCTGGAGCAGGACCAGGGTGCCGAGCGCGATCATGCTGGCGGTGGTCTCCAGGCCGCCGGTGAGCACCCCGTCCGCCAGTCCGGTCAGCTCCTCGTCGTCGATGGCGTCGCCGTGCTCGCGGACGATCATGCCGAGCAGTCCGTCACCGGGGTTCTCCCGCTGCTTCTTCACGATGTCGCGGAGGTACGACAGCGAGTCGGAGATGACCCCGAAGGGGGCGCCGGCGCCGCCGAAGAGGTCGAAGCGCGCGGTGCTCAGGCGCTGGAACTCCTCCCGGTCCTCGTACGGCACGCCCAGCAGCTCGCATATGACCAGGGACGGGATCGGGAAGGCGTACTCCTGGACCAGGTCCACGGGCCCCTCGGCCGCGGCCATCGCGTCCAGCCGCTCCTCCACCAGGGCGTGGATGCGGGGGGTCAGCCGGTTCAGACGGCGCATGGTGAACTCGGGTGTCAGCAGGCGCCTCAGCCGGGTATGGACCGGTGGATCGCTGAAGCCCAGGCCGCCGGGATTCTGCTGGGGGGAAATCCCGGCATTACCCGCTATGTTGGTGAAATCGGTGCTGAATGCGGTGGCCTTGCCGAGGACGGCTTTGGCCTCCGCGTGGCCGGTGACGAGCCAGCCGTTCATCCCGAAGGGCAGGGCGAGTTTGCTGATCGGCTCCTTGGCCCGGCGCTTGGCCAGTGCGGGTACCGGGTCCACGCCCTCACGGCGCAGCGGCATGAGAGTGGACTCCGGCAGGAACGACATCTTGGACAGGTCGAGGCCGTTTCGCTGAATGCGCGAGAAATACTTGCGCCCGAGCCAGGCGGCGATGTTTGAGCGGAGATTCGACATGGGCGCAATACTGCCGTCCGCTGGTCGTGTTACATGACACGGCCCGGTTGCGATCGGGTGTTATGCGCCACATACGCCTCTTGGGTCGCTTGCACCCCGAGGCCGGTGCCCTCCCGGGGGCCGCTCGTGCCCCGGACGGTTGCCCCAGGCGCATGGTTTCGGGCGTTTCCATCACCGCTCCCGTGCCCGGGCGGACGCCGGACACCGCCCGCCCGGCCACCGGTCCGGCGCACCTCCGGGGGCGACCGGGAGCCGCCCGGCGCGGGCGTCCACCCGTCGTGTGCCGGGACGCCGGCGGCCGCGTCCGCCGAAGGCGATCCGGGCCGGGCGGACACGGAACCGGACCGTCCCGGTCGCCCGGGTGTCAGCACGCATAAGAAAATCAGAAGAACTGACGCACAAAACGCCGTCCGTGGCCGCTAGATGGGCAGAGGGCGTAACCAGCGTCCTTCCGGGGCCGGGACGGGGCGGCCCCGTGTGCCGATCAGAAGGACAGCAAGTCCGGTGAATTACGAATTATTGGGGAACCTCGTCACCGCCGCGCTCGCCGTGCGGGTGTTCGGGAGTGACCTTCTGTCCCTGCTGCGTCGCGTCGCGGCGGCCGGAGTACGCGTCGGGATCTCCGAGCTGGACCGCGACCGGCGCGGTGGGGAGGCGCGGTGACCCGGGACCATCTGCACCGCCGCGCCGTACGCCGGCCGACCGGGCCGTCCATGGAGCTTCCCGCCGACTTCCGGGCCTTCCACGAGCTGCACCGGAAGGCCTATGTGCACCGCGCCGAGACCATCCTGAACAACCGGGCCGACGCCGAGGAGGCCGTGGACACCGCGTTCGAGCAGCTCGCCCGCTGCTGGCCGCGGGTGCTGCGGATGGAGAACCCCGCGGCCTTCGCCTGGGCGGTGATGAAGAACCGCGCGCTGGACCTGGCCCGGGCCCGGCGCCGCCGTCCGTACGTGCTGGAGGCCGCGGCCTTCGAGGCCGTCGCGCTGCGCGACGCGGTCGACCCCATCGGTCAGTTCGAGGAGAGCCTCAGTCTCTGCCAGGCCGTCCGGGACCTCCCGGAGCGCCAGCAGGACGTGATCATCCTGCTCTACTTCCGCGGCTACAGCCCCGCCGAGACCGCCCTGCACCTGGGCATCACCGCGGCCGGGGTCCGCTCCATCGCCCGCTCGGCCCGCCGGGCCCTGCACCAGGCCCTGGACTGCAAAGGAATCGCTGATGACCTCGCACATTGACCGCCTGCTCGCCCGCGCGCTGGTGGCCGCCACCCCGCCGACCGACATCCCGGCCGCGGAGGCGCGGATCGCCGCCCGGCTGTCGGCGGGCCGTGCCCAGGGCCGCCGCGGGGGGTGCGAGGACGGTGCCGCGCCCGCCGCCGTGCCCCCGCTGGCCGCCGGGCAGGGCGCGGCGCCCACCGCCCCGTACGACGTGCTCCGTACCCGCCAGCCCTCCCGGCCGTCCCCCGGCGGGCACCGGCTGGACGGTGGCGGCCGGCACCCGGGCGACGACGAGGACCCGCGGCAGCGCCCGCACGGTGCCGGCCCCGCGGAACACACCGGGCGCCGGGCGGCCGCCGGGCGCATGGCGGGCGATCTGCACACCCTCTGCGAAGCGGTCATCGCCCGGCCGGGGGCGCTCACCCTGCTCGGAGACCTGGTCGCCCGGCGCATCCTGGAACCGCCGGGCGCCCGCGTCCTGGGGTGCGTGCTGCGGCTGGCGGAACATCCGGACTGCGCGCAGTTCTGGTGGCAGTTCGCCGCCGGCGCGGGCGACCCGGCGGCCGCCTACTGCCTGTACCTGCACCACATGGCGCTGGGCGAGGAGGCGCAGGCGCACGGCTGGCTCAACTGGTGGCACGAGGAGGCCTGTACCCAGGCCCCGCCGGTCGTCGACCCGCTGCACGAGGACGCGCCCACCGACCACGAGATGGCCATCGCGCTGCGGGTGCTGCGCGGCTTCACCAAGGGCCGTGACCTGCCGGCGCCGGTCCGGGCGGTGCTCGCCTACGTGCCCCGCGCGGTGGACTACCGCGACGACCTGGAGCTCGACCTGCCGCTGCCCGAACCCGGCTTCGCCGCCCGCATCGAGCACCTCACCGCCTCCGCGCTCGTCCCCCCGGGCACCGGCACGCACCGGCCCGACCGCGAACTGCTGCCCGAACGCCGCGCCTGCCACCGCCCGCCGGCCCCGCGGTCCGACGTGGAGGTCAGCTGGGACTGGCGGTCGCTGATCACCGTCTGACCGGACCGGGGCCGCGTCCGAGCCGCGGCAGGCCGTGCCCGTGCCCTGCCCCGCGGTTGAAGGTGTCCGGGGGACGGTTCACGCGGCGGTCTGCTCCGCGAGGGTGTGCGCGACCAGCGCGTTGGCGTGCCCGTGGCCCAGCCCGTGCTCCGTCTTGAGCCAGCTGACCAGCTCCATGTGCCGGGTGAGGGGGGAAGAGCGGATGAGCTCCTTCCACTCCGCTACCGGACGGCCGTACTTCTTCTCGATGGAAGGAAAGTAGCTGGCGGGGCCTTTGACGGTCTCGGCCATGGTGGTGGTGTCCCTTCTTCCGCTCCGTGCTGTCCCGGGGCGACCGCGTCGCACCCCCGTGGCGCCGCGGAACCGGGTCGTCCCTCATACGACCGGGCCGGGGGAGCGGAATCATCGACCGCCGCACGTGACCTGCGTCACTCTGCCCGCGCAAGCGCGCCCGTGGTCGCCCTGCCGGGCATGCCCGGGACGGCGCCCCGCACCGCCTTCGGCGCATCGCCGGCCGCTCTCGACACCGTGGTCGACAGAAGGTGATCACCGATGCGCTCGGTATTCCGCGGGTGGCCGAGCCGTGGCCGGTGTCGCGTACAGGAGCGAGGAAGGAGGCAGGACGAGAGGCCGTACCGACAGGCGGAGCCCGGCAGAAGCAGTTGACGCCGTGCAAGGCCTCGCGCAGGCCGCAGAGGAGGAACGCCCGCTCCGGTTCGTCGTCGGCGCGGGGCCCACGGGATGCGGTCGGCCCGGGCCGCCGGGGGGCGGCCGTCAGGGCGGCAGCGCCCCGGCCGCGGACGGAAAACCTCCGGTGACCGCGTGAGCCGGTGGTACGACGGCGAGGGCCGGCCCCTGCGGCGATCTTCCGCCGCACCCCGCCGAGGCGAGCCGCCCTCGGCTCCGAGGGGCGGGCGCTCGGTAGGGCTCCGGCGCCGGGCCCGGAAGCAGATCAGGCCCGGTGCTGATTTCTCAGCACCGGGCCTGATCTGTGTTCCTTCAGTCGGGGTGGCGGGATTTGAACCCACGACCTCTTCGTCCCGAACGAAGCGCGCTGCCAAGCTGCGCTACACCCCGAAGCAACGAGCACTACTGTAGCCCACGCGGAGCCGAAGGTGAAATCCGGTATCGGGGCCCACCGCCGCAGGTCAGCCGAGGGGTACGGCGGCGGGCCCCGGTGCGTCAGTCCCGGGGGGTCAGGGTCAGCAAGGTGGCCTCCGGGGGGCAGGCGAAGCGGACCGGGGTGTACCGGTTGGTGCCGCAGCCGGCGGAGACGTGCAGATAGGACGTGTGGCCGCCGGCCCGGTGGGTGGAGAGACCCTTGACCCGGCCGGTGTCGATGTCGCAGTTGGTGACCAGGGCCCCGTAGAAGGGGATGCACAGCTGGCCGCCGTGGGTGTGCCCGGCGAGGATCAGCGGGTACCGGTCGGCGGTGAAGGCGTCGAGGGAGCGCAGGTAGGGCGCGTGGACCACGGCGAGGGAGAAATCGGCGTCGGCCTCCGGACCGCCCGCGACCTCGTCGTACCGGTCCCGCTTGATGTGCGGGTCGTCCAGGCCGGTGAACGCGATCTCCAGGCCGTCCAGCTTGAGGCGGTCACGCCGGTTGGAGAGCCCGACCCAGCCTGCGGCGTCGAAGGCGTCGCGCAGCTCCTCCCACGGGTTGTGGATGGCCCCGACCGCCGGCGGGTTGCCGTTCAGCCCGTGCCGCCCGCTCGCCTTCTCCATCAGGTAGCGGGCCGGGTTCCGCAGCTTGGGGCCGTAGTAGTCGTTGGAGCCGAAGACGTAGGCGCCGGGGAACTCCATCAGCGGGCCCAGGGCGTCCAGCGTCTCCGGCACGCCCTCGGGGTCCGAGAGGTTGTCGCCGGTGTTGACGACGAAGTCCGGGCGGAGCCCGGCGAGCGACCGCAGCCAGCGCTGCTTCTTCCGCTGTCCGCCGACCATGTGGATGTCCGAGACCTGGAGCACTCGCAGCGGCCGCATCCCGGGCGGCAGGACCGGCACGGTGACCCGCCGGAGCCGGAAGGAGCGGACTTCGAACCCGGCCGCGTAGGTGAGGCCGGCGGCGGCGACCGCCGTGATTCCCAGGGGTACTCCGTATCGCGCGCGCATGCGCTCCATCGTCGCAGACACCCGGCAGGGGCGAAATCATCAGGTCACGGCAGGCCGGAGCTGGCACACTCGGGCTCATGACCACGCTCAAGTCCAGGCTTCAGGACGACCTCACCACCGCGATCAAGGCGCGCGACGAGCTGCGCTCCTCCACCCTCCGGCTCACCCTCTCCGCGATCCAGAAGGAGGAGGTGGCGGGCGACACCGCCCGTGAGCTGTCCGACGCGGAGGTGGAGAAGATCGTCGCACGGGAGGCGAAGAAGCGCCGGGAGGCGGCCGAGGCGTTCACCCAGGGTGGCCGGCCGGAGCAGGCCGAGCGGGAGCGGGCGGAGGGCGACGTGCTCGCCGACTACCTGCCCAAGCAGCTGTCCGACGAGGAGCTGGACGCGCTGGTCGCGGACGCGGTGCGGGAGGCTGCGGCGGGCGGCGCCGAGGGCCCCCGGGCCATGGGCGCGGTCATGAAGATCGTGAACCCGAAGGTCGCGGGCCGCGCCGAGGGCGGCCGGGTGGCTGCCGCGGTGAAGCGGCACCTCGCGGGCTGACGGCGCCCCGCCAGGCCGTCCGGCGGGGCCTCCGCCGTCCGCCGGTGTCGCGGACGGCCCGGGGGCCCGGCGGGAGCCGGGTGGTCCCGGCTCGTCCGTGGCCGGCCGGCCACGGGGCCCCGGCGACGGGAAGCGGGCCGGTTGTCGGCCCGCCCGCCAGGTTTCGCCGGGGCCTGCCTCGGCCGGCCCACCGGCTTCCGCCGGGGACCGCCCTCGGCCGCCCCCGGCCCACCGGCTTCCCTCGGGGCGGCCCCGGCTGATACCGCTCCCGCCCGGTGAAGGCATGAAGGCCCTGGTCACCGGCCCGCCAGGCCGTAGCTTCGGCCCCGGCGCCGCCGGGGCCGCTCCGTCACGTCCGCTCAGGGCCGGCGGCCGTTGCCGTTCCCGTTGCCGTTCCGGCCGCCGAGGTCCCCGACGCCGCCGAGGTCCCCGAAGTCGCCACCGAGGTCGCCGCCGACGTCCCAGCCACCGATGGCACCGGCGTCCCCGGTCCCGTCGTCACCGCCGATCAGGCCCGGCGGGATGGTGACGTCCGGCCACGGGTCGCCGCCGGTGCCGCCGTGCGCCCGGCCGCTCGGCTTGTCGTCCCCGCGCCCCGGGTCGGGCCGCTTCTTCGCCGGGTCCTTCACCTTCACCGTCGGCAGCTTCGGCGCCGGCTTGCCCTCCAGGGCGCCGGCCATGGCCTGGCGCCAGATGGGTCCGGGCACCTCGCCACCGAAGACCTTGTCGTAGGGCCGGCCGCCGATGGAGATGTCGATCATCTTGCGCTTGTGCTCGGGGTCACCGACCCAGACGGCGCCCGCCATGTTCGGGGTGTAGCCGACGAACCAGGCGGCGTAGCGGAAGTCGGTGGTGCCGGTCTTGCCCGCGCTGTCCCGGCCGCTGAGACCCGCCTTCTTGCCGGTGCCGTCCTCGACGACCCCCTTGAGCAGGGTGTTGATGGTGCTGGCGGTCTTCTTCGACATCGCCCGCTCGCACGAGGTCTGCGGAACCTTGAGCTTCTTGCCGCCGGGGCCGGTGATCGACTCGATGGCGACCGGGGTGCAGTGCACGCCCTCGTTGGCGAAGGTGGCGTAGGCGTTCGCCATGGTGAGCGGGGACATCTCCTGGGTGCCCAGGGTGATGGACGGGACCTGCTCCATCTTCTGCCCGTCGGCCCGGTCCACCCCCATCCTGTGGGCGAGCGTGGTGACCGGGCAGACCCCGATGTCGCTGATCAGCTGGACGTAGTAGGTGTTGACCGACTTGGCGGTCGCCTCCTGCATGCCGTACGGGCCCACCTCGGAACTGTTCTCGTTCTGGGTGGTGTCGGTGCCGCGCCAGGACCCCTCGCAGGTCTGCACCGGGCTGGGGTACCGCATCTTGTACGGCGAGGAATACGACTTGGTCGGCTTGACGCCCCGCTCCAGCGCGGCGGCGGCCACGATCGGCTTGAAGGTGGAGCCGGGCTGGTAGCCCTTGCCGCCGCCCATGGCCTCGTCCACCGACAGGTTGATCTGGGTCTGGTTCTCCTGGAAGCCGTACGGCCGGGACTGCCCCATGGCGCGGATCTTGCCGGTGCCGGGCTCCACCAGGGTGACCGCGGTGGCCACGTCGTCCTCGGCGTACACCTGGTCCGCGATGGCCTTCTGCACCGATCGCTGGGCCTGCGGGTCGAGGGTGGTGCGGATGGTCATGCCGCCCTGGTTCCAGCGCTGGACGCGCTCCTCCCGGGTCTTGCCGAACGCCGGGTCGTTGACGAACACCTTGCGCACGTAGTCGCAGAAGAAGCCGGCGCCCTCCACCGCGGTGATGCAGCCGTTCTTCGGACGGCTCACCTTCAGGCCCAGCGGCAGCTTCTTCGCCCGGTCCGCCTCCGCCTGCGAGATGTTCTTCACCTCGGCCATCCGCTGCAGCACGATGTTGCGGCGGGTCTTGGCCTCCTCCGGGTCGTTGACCGGGTCGTAGCGGCTCGGCGACTGGACGAGCCCGGCCAGCAGCGCCGCCTCCTGGAGCTTCAGGTCCTTGGCGCGCTTGCTGAAGAAGCGCTGGGAGGCCGCCTCGACCCCGTACGCCTGCTGCCCGAAGAAGGTGATGTTCAGGTAGTTCTGCAGGATCCGCTTCTTGCCCAGCTCCTTCTCCACCTGGATGGCGTACTTCAGCTCGCGGATCTTGCGGCCGATGGTCTGCTCGGTGGCCTCGGCGACCTTCTCCGCGTCGTCGCCGGCCTCCTCGACGAAGACGTTCTTCACGTACTGCTGGGTCAGGGTGGAGGCGCCCTCGGAGACCCCGCCGTCCTGGGCGTTCTTGTTGAGCGCGCGCAGCACGCCCTTGAGGTCGATCGCCCCGTGTTCGTAGAAGCGGGCGTCCTCGATCGCGATGATCGCCTGCTGCATGTAGGGGGAGATGTCCTTGAGCGGCACCACCGTGCGGTCCCGGGAGTAGACCTTGGCGATCTCGCCACCGGCGGCGTCCAGGATGGTGGTCCGCTCGCTGAGCGGGGGCGTCTTCAGGTTCGCCGGGATCTCGTCGAACTCCTCGACCGTGCCCTTGGCGGCGAGGCCCAGCGCCCCGACGGCCGGCAGGGCGAGTCCGGCGAGCACGGCACCGGCGAGCGTGCTGACACCGATGAACTTGGCGACCTGCTGCGTGGTGGAGAGGCCCCCGCCGGAGCGCTTCGTACCCATGGGGGCAGCCTACGTGGCGAATCGCCGGACAGGGGGGCAGGTGTTCGCATACGCTGTTCCGGGCCGGCTCCGTGACCGGGGTTCCGCGCTCTCCCCGTGTTCACTCCAGTGAGTGATGAGACATGCCCACTTTGGTGGGGAATGTCAGAGATTGAGAGATATGGGGCGACTAGTCTGCCCCGAAACGTCCGACAGGTCTGCTATGCCCTCAGGTCACTCCGTTGGGTGATCTGCCGCGTACGCATAGTCCGTTCGGGCCATTCAAGATTGGGCCCGCAGGGGGTGTTGCGCCCCGGCCACCTTCCGTAACGTCCTCAACTGGCGACGGTGCATATGCCGTTTGTCGCCGTGGGGGAGCCTCAATTCGGGAGAGGACGGCACCAGCATGGGCTGGGTTACCGACTGGAGTGCGCAGGCAGCCTGTCGCACGACCGATCCGGACGAACTGTTCGTCCAGGGCGCAGCACAGAACAGAGCCAAGGCGGTCTGCACGGGGTGCCCGGTGCGCACCGAGTGCCTCGCCGACGCCCTGGACAACCGGGTGGAGTTCGGGGTCTGGGGTGGCATGACCGAGCGCGAGCGGAGGGCGTTGCTGCGCCGCCGCCCGACGGTCACCTCCTGGCGCAGGCTCCTGGAGACCGCGCGCCTGGAGTACGAGCGTGGCGCGGGTCTGCTGAGCGTCGAGGACGACGAGGAGTACGGCAGCTACGCCGCCGCCGGCTGAACGGACCCGTCCGGTACGGCGGTTGACGCCCCGTCAGCGCACGGGTGCCGGCTGTGGTGGCACCGGTGGTGTCCCGCCGGCGGCGGGCCCCGGTCGCGCGGCCGCCCCGGCCGTCGCCGGGCGCGGTGGTACGGCGTGGGTCCTCGTGGATGTCATGGCCCGGGGCGCGGTCCGGTGCCGACGCGCCGGGTGGCAGGGCCGTCCGGCGTACCCGTACACCTCCGGAGGGCGGCGTTCCGCGCCGCGCACGGCACACGGGTACGGCGTCCGGGCGCGGCAGCCGGGTACCGGCCGCTGTGTACGGGCGTACGCGCGGGCGGGCGGGTGGCGCACGCCGGTGGTCCGGCGGACGGCGCAGGTGCGGGCGGTCCCCGGGCGCGGGGACGTGTGACCGGTGTGCCGGGGACGGCGTGCGCCGGTGCGTGAGCCGCGCCGCGGGCGGGCCCGCCCGCGGCGGTGTCAGCCGGCCGTGGTGGGCGCGGCGGGCTGGAGCGCCAGCCGCTCACCGATCTCGCGCAGTCCCGCCAGGTCGTGCACATCGCCCGGGAGCGCAGCCACCTCGGCGACCGGCACCTTCGGGTGGAGCGCGGCGAAGCGGTCCCGGGTGCGCTGTTCGCGTGCCAGTACCTGCATCCGCTCGGCGTGCAGCCGCAGCAGCCCCGCGGCCAGCTGCTCCGGCGACGTGGGGGAGTCGTCGCCGGGGGCTTCCGGGCCGTCGTACCACGCCGTGGCCGAAGAGCTTCGTTCTTCAACATTCCCGGATTCGTGATCCGCCATGCGCGCCGCGGCAAGATTTTCCGCCGCGTCACCGGCGCCGTCGCCGGCCGCCCCGCCGGCGTCGTCGGGGGCCGGGGCGGCGGCGTCCGCCGGGTCCGGCTCCCCGGCCGGCGGGTCGTCGTCCGCCGCCTCGTCCGCGTACTCCGCCCAGTCCTCGGCCGCCGGCTCGGTGAGCATCTCGGCGGCCGCCAGCGCCCGTTCGGCGGACAGCTGGGCGGCGCCGCTGCCGTGCACCCGGTTGAGCACCAGCCCGGCCAGCGGCATCCGGTCGGCCGCCAGCCGCTCGACGAAGTAGGCCGCCTCGCGCAGCGCGTCCCGCTCCGGGGCGGCCACCACCAGGAAGGCCGTCCCCGGCGCCTGGAGCAGCCGGTAGGTGGCGTCGGCACGGGTGCGGAAACCGCCGAACATGGTGTCCATGGCCGCCGCGAAGGTCTGCACGTCGCGCAGCAGCTGTCCGCCCAGCAGCTTGTTGAGCGTGCCGTTGACCACGGACATCCCGACGTTGAGCATCTTCAGCCCGGCCCGCCCGCCGACCTTCGCCGGCGCGGTGAGGATGCGGATCAGCTTGCCGTCGAGGAAGGAGCCGAGACGTTTCGGCGCGTCCAGGAAGTCCAGCGCGGAGCGGCTCGGCGGGGTGTCCACGATGATCAGGTCCCACTCGTCGCGGGCCCTGAGCTGCCCCAGCTTCTCCATCGCCATGTACTCCTGGGTGCCCGCGAAACCGGCCGAGAGCGACTGGTAGAACGGGTTGGCCAGGATGGCGCGGGCGCGCTCGGGGTCGGCGTGCGCCTCGACGATCTCGTCGAAGGTGCGCTTCATGTCCAGCATCATGGCGTGCAGTTCGCCGCCCGCGGAGGCGTCGATGCCGGGCACCGCCCGCGGGGTGTTGTCCAGCGAGCCGATGCCCATCGACTGGGCCAGGCGCCGCGCCGGGTCGATGGTGAGGACCACGACCTTACGGCCGCGCTCGGCGGCCCGGACCCCCAGCGCCGCCGCGGTGGTCGTCTTGCCGACGCCGCCGGACCCGCAGCACACCACGATGCGGGTCCGCGGATCGTCCAGCAGTGCGTCGGCCTCCAGCCGGGGTGCCGCGTCCATGCTCATGCCGCCCCACCTTCTCCCGCTTCTCCCGCTCCCTGCGCGCGGCCCCGCCCGCGCGTTCCGCTGCTGCCGCGCCCGGGCCCGTGGCCGTACCGGGCGCCGGTCTCCCGGGCCGCCGGCCCGGCGGGTGCCGGGCCGGGGCGGCCGCCGTCCCCGGCGGCGCTCAGAGCGACCACTGCTTCCGCAGATCGGCCGCGAGCCGGTAGAGCCCGGCGAGGTCGATCCCCTCGGGGAGCAGCTCCAGCTCGTGCGTGGGCAGCTCCAGCCGGCTCAGCTCGGCGCGCTGGGCGCGTTCCAGGGCGACCCGTTCGGCGTGCTCCACGGCCTGCTCCAGCAGCGGCTCGATCAGCCGCTCCGCCTGCCCGCCGCGCCGGGCGCCGCCCAGTCCGGCCTGCGAGAGCGCCTTCACCACGGCCCCGCGCCGCCCGTTCGCCGCCGCGTGGACGGCCTCCGGGCCGAGGATCGCGGGGCGCACCATGTTGATCACCACCGCGCCGGCCGGCAGCCCGGCGGCGCGCAGCTCGGCGATGCCGTCGGCGGTCTCCTGGACCGGCATCTCCTCCAGCAGGGTGACCATGTGGACGGCCGTCTCCGGGGACTTCAGCACCCGCATGACCGCCTGGGCCTGATGGTGTATCGGGCCGGTCCGGGCGAGCCCGGCCATCTCGTCGTTGACGTTGAGGAACCGGGTGATGCGGCCGGTGGGCGGCGCGTCCATGACCACGTAGTCGTAGACGAAGTCCCCGGCGCGGTGCTTGCGGCGCACCGCCTCGCACGCCTTGCCGGTCAGCAGTACGTCCCGCAGGCCGGGCGCGATGGTCGTCGCGAAGTCGATCGCGCCGATCTTCTTCAGGGCCCGGCCGGCCGAACCCAGCTTGTAGAACATGTGGAGGTAGTCGAGCAGCGCGTACTCGGGGTCGATGGCGAGGGCGTACACCTCACCGCCCCCCGGTGCCACCGCGATCTTCCGCTCCTCGTACGGCAGTGCCTCCGTCTCGAAGAGCTGAGCGATGCCCTGGCGGCCTTCGACCTCGACCAGCAGGGTGCGCTTTCCCTCGCCCGCGAGGGCCAGCGCTAGTGCGGCGGCGACCGTGGTCTTGCCGGTTCCGCCCTTGCCACTGACGACATGGAGCCTGCTCACATTGCGGAGCCTAACCACTCCCCGGACGGAGTACGCACCAGCCCCCGGGAGAGAGGCATTACAGTCAGCACCATGACCAAGTGGGAATACGCGACGGTGCCCCTGCTGGTGCACGCGACCAAGCAGATTCTGGACACCTGGGGCGAGGACGGCTGGGAGCTCGTCCAGGTGGTGCCGGGCCCGAACAACCCCGAGCAGCTGGTGGCCTACCTCAAGCGGGAGAAGTCCGCATGAGCGCGGTCGAGGCGAAGCTGGCCGAGCTGGGCCTGAGCCTGCCCGCGGTGGCGGCGCCGCTGGCCTCCTACGTGCCGGCCGTCCGCAGCGGGTCGTACGTGTACACCGCCGGCCAGCTTCCGCTGGTGGAGGGCAAGCTGGGCCTGACCGGCAAGGTCGGCGCCGAGGTGACCGCGGACGAGGCCAAGGAACTGGCCCGGATCTGCGCCCTGAACGCCCTGGCGGCGGTGAAGTCGGTCATCGGCGACCTGGACCGGATCGTCCGGGTCGTGAAGGTCGTGGGCTTCGTCGCCTCGGCCCCGGACTTCACCGGGCAGCCCGGCGTGGTCAACGGGACGAGCGAGCTGCTGGGCGAGGTGCTCGGCGACAAGGGGATCCACGCGCGCAGCGCGGTCGGCGTCGCGGTGCTGCCGCTGGACGCACCGGTCGAGGTCGAGATCCAGGTCGAGGTCGCGGACTAGCGACGAGCCGGTGCGCCGGGCGGGGCGTGACCGCCCCACGGGCCGGACACCGGGCCGTGGGCCTGATGGCGTGGCGGGGCGCTGCGGGCCGAGGGCCTGACGCCGGGGCCGGGCCGGGTGCCTCGGGCGGGGTGTCGCGGACCGTGAGCCGGGCGTCCCATGGCGGACGGCCGCCGGCCCGGGGCACCGGAGTGTGCCGGACGGCCCCGGCAGGGCGGGGCGACACCGCGGTGCGGGACGGCGCCGGAGGGCGCCGCGCCCGGCCGGACCCCCTCGAACATCCGCGCGTAACGGCATAGCATCCGGCCATGTCGTCCTCGCCCTCCACCCCGGCCGCCACCCGGGGCACCAACGGTCAGTGGTACCCGCCCGAGTGGCCGGAACGCATCCGGGCGCTCGCCGCCGGCGAGCTGACGCCGGTGACCCCGCGCGCCGCGGCCACCGTGCTGCTGCTGCGGGACGGCGCCGCCGGCCCCGATGTCTACATGCTGCGCAGACGCGCCTCCATGGCCTTCGCCGGAGGCGCGTACGCGTATCCGGGCGGGTCCGTCGACCCGCGGGACGAGGGCGAGGTGGCCTGGGCCGGGCCGTCCCGCGAGGTCTGGGCGCGCCGGCTGGGCCTGGACGGGGACACCACCGCGGCCCAGGCGGTGATCTGCGCGGCGGTACGGGAGACCTTCGAGGAGGCCGGGGTGCTGCTCGCCGGCCCCACGCCGGACACCGTGGTCGCCGACACGACGGGGCCGGACTGGGAGGCCGATCGTGCGGCGCTGGTCGCCCGGGAGCTGCCGTTCGCCGACTTCCTGCTCCGCCGGGGGCTGGTGCTCCGCTCCGACCTGCTGGGCGGCTGGGCGCGCTGGATCACCCCGGAGTTCGAACCGCGCCGCTACGACACCTGGTTCTTCGTCGCCGCGCTCCCGGCCGGCCAGCGCACCCGCAACGCCTCCACCGAGGCGGACCGGACGGTGTGGATCGCGCCGCGCGAGGCGGCCGCCGGCTACGACCGCGGCGAACTGCTGATGATGCCGCCGACCATCGCCACCCTGCGCGACCTGAGCGGGCACCGCACGGTCGCCGAGGCGCTGGCCGCGGCCGCCGGGCGGGACCTGACCCCGGTGCTGGCCCGGGCCCGGCTGGTCGGGGAGGAACTGGTGCTGTCCTGGCCGGGGCACGAGGAGTTCACCCGGCGCGTCACCGGGGGCCGCGAGCCCGTCACCGGCGGCGGGGAGGGTGACCGGGACGCGACGGGCCGTGCCGCCGGCCCCGGGGGACACCCGGGCCCGGGCGGACCGGACGCCGGGCCGCGGGACGCCGCGCGGCCCGCCGAGGGCGGAGGGACCACATGACGGACGCGGCCGCACTGCCGGGCCAGCCGCGCGGCGGCCCCATCGGGGGACCCGCCACCGCGCGCGCGGTGTGTGTCCTGGCGCCCAACCCCTCGGCGATGACGCTGGACGGCACCAACACCTGGATCGTCGCCGAACCGGACTCCGACCTGGCCGTGGTGATCGACCCGGGCCCGCTGGACGAGGGCCATCTGCGGACGGTCGTGGAGACCGCCGAACGGGCCGGGAAGCGGGTGGCGCTGACCCTGCTGACCCACGGCCACCCGGACCACGCGGAGGGCGCGGCCCGTTTCGCCGAGCTGACCCGGACCCGGGTGCGGGCCCTGGACCCGGCGCTGCGACTGGGCGACGAGGGACTGGCGGCCGGCGACGTGGTCACCACCGGTGGGCTGGAGCTGCGCGTCGTCCCCACCCCGGGGCACACCGCCGACTCGCTCTCCTTCCACCTCCCGGCCGACGCCGCGATCCTCACCGGCGACACGGTGCTGGGCCGCGGCACCACCGTGGTGGCGCACCCCGACGGGCGGCTCGGGGACTACCTCGACTCGCTGCGGCGGCTGCGGTCGCTGACGGTGGACGACGGGGTGGACACGGTGCTGCCGGGGCACGGGCCGGTGCTCAACGACGCCCGGGGCGCGGTCGAGTTCTACCTGGCCCACCGGGCGCACCGGCTGGCCCAGGTGGAGACGGCGGTGGAGAACGGGTTCCGCGAGCCGTCGGAGGTGGTCGCGCACGTCTACGCGGACGTGGACCGCTCCCTGTGGCCGGCCGCCGAGCTGTCGGTCCGGGCGCAGCTGGACTACCTGCGGGAGCACGGGCTGATCTGAGAGCCGGGCGGGGCCGGGCGGCCGGACCCGGGGGACGGCGGCCGGCCCGGGGGCGTACCGGCCGCCCCCCCCGGGTGGGCAGTGGCGCCGTGCACGGCACCGGGCCGAGGGCACCGTACACGGCAACACGACACCGGGCCCCCGCCGGACGTGTGGGCCACGTCCGGCGGGGGCCCGGCCGGTGTACCGGGGCCCCGCGGGTCAGCGGGAGCGCTTGGCCAGCCGCTCGACGTCCAGCAGGATCACGGCGCGCGCCTCCAGCCGGAGCCAGCCGCGGCCGGCGAAGTCGGCGAGCGCCTTGTTGACCGTCTCGCGGGAGGCGCCGACGAGCTGGGCCAGCTCCTCCTGGGTGAGGTCGTGCACCACGTGGATGCCCTCCTCGGACTGCACGCCGAAGCGGCGCGAGAGGTCCAGCAGGGCGCGGGCGACCCGGCCGGGCACGTCCGAGAAGACCAGGTCGGACATCTGGTCGTTGGTCTTGCGCAGCCGCCGGGCCACCGCGCGCAGCAGTGCGGAGGCGACCTCGGGGCGGGCGTTCAGCCACGGCTGGAGGTCACCGTGGCCCAGACCGAGCAGCTTCACCTCGGTGAGCGCGGTCGCGGTGGCGGTGCGCGGGCCCGGGTCGAAGAGGGACAGCTCACCGATCAGCTCGCCGGGGCCCAGCACGGCGAGCATGTTCTCCCGCCCGTCGGGCGAGGTGCGGTGGAGCTTCACCTTGCCCTCGGTGACCACGTACAGGCGGTCGCCGGGGTCCCCTTCGTGGAAGAGCGCGTCACCGCGTGCGAGGGTGACCTCTCCCATGGAGGCGCGCAGCTCAGCGGCCTGCTCGTCATCGAGCGCCGCGAAAAGCGGGGCGCGCCGCAGAACGTCGTCCACGAGACTCTCCTTGCGACATACACAGGGGACCTTGGTCCATGATGCCGGACGGTAAAACAGTGCGATCAATCACAAGTTTGACGCACCCCTCCTCCGCACCGTACGGCAGGGGTCCGATCGGGCGGGCGATTTCGTGCGACCGGGGCGGATGTCGGCGCCTGGCCTTAGGCTGGCCGGGTGTCCAATAGGCCGGTGAGAGCACAGGGCAAGGGGGCCGGACGAGTGACCGCACCGCGTGATTCCGCTGTGGGCGAACAGCCGCGAGGCGCCGCTGGCAAGGCGGCTGAATCGGGCAAATCGAGCAGAGGTGCGCGTGCGGGCGGCCCGGCCGGGGCGGGCCGGTCCACCGCCGCGCCGGAGTCCCGGCTCGCCCTGGTCCGCCGCGCCCGCCGGATCAACCGCGAGCTCGCCGAGGTCTATCCGTACGCCCACCCGGAGCTGGACTTCGACAGCCCCTTCCAGCTGCTGGTCGCCACGGTGCTCTCGGCGCAGACCACCGATCTGCGGGTCAACCAGACGACACCCGCCCTCTTCGCCGCGTACCCGACCCCGGAGGACATGGCGGCGGCCGATCCGGAGGCGCTGGAGCAGCTGATCCGGCCGACCGGCTTCTTCCGTGCGAAGGCCAAGTCGCTGCTGGGCCTCTCGGCGGCGATCCGCGACCGGTTCGGCGGCGAGGTCCCGGGCCGGCTGGAGGACCTGGTCACGCTCCCCGGGGTGGGCCGCAAGACCGCCAACGTGGTGCTCGGCAACGCCTTCGGAGTGCCGGGCGTGACCGTGGACACCCACTTCGGCCGGCTGGTGCGGCGCTGGCGGTGGACCGAGCAGGAGGACCCCGAGAAGGTGGAGGCGGAGGTGTGCGGGCTGTTCCCCAAGAGCGAGTGGACGATGCTCTCGCACCGCATCATCTTCCACGGCCGCCGCATCTGCCACGCCCGCAAGCCGGCCTGCGGCGCCTGCCCGATCGCCCCGCTGTGCCCCTCGTACGGGGAGGGCGAGACCGACCCGGAGAAGGCGAAGAAGCTGCTGAAGTACGAGATGGGCGGGCAGCCGGGCCAGCGGCTGCGACCGCCCGCCGACTACCCGGGCAAGCCGGCCGCCCCGCTGGGGGCGGCCGGGTGACCAGCACCTTCGGTGGCGGCGTGGCGGTGAGCGCGCAGGGGCTGCCCGAGTGGCTGCTCCCGGTCGCGCGGGTCGCGGAGACGGTCGAACCCCGGCAGCTGAGCCGGTTCCTGCCGCCGGAGCGGGGCGGCCGGCCGTCCGCGGTGCTGGTGCTGTTCGGGGAGGGCCCGCGCGGGCCGGAGCTGCTGCTCATGGAGCGGGCCGGGTCGCTGCGCTCGCACGCCGGCCAGCCGTCCTTCCCCGGCGGGGCGCTGGACCCGGAGGACGGCGACCCGGAGGGCGAGGGGCCGCTGCGGGCCGCGCTGCGGGAGGCGGAGGAGGAGACCGGCCTCGACCCCTCCGGGGTGCAGGTCTTCGGCGTGCTGCCCCGGCTCTACATCCCGGTCAGCCGGTTCGTGGTGACGCCGGTCCTCGGCTGGTGGCGGGTGCCGAGCCCGGTGACGCCGGTGGACCCGGCGGAGACGGCCCGGGTCTTCACCGTGCCGGTGGCCGACCTCACGGACCCGGCGAACCGGGCGACGGCGTTCCATCCCAGCGGCCACCAGGGCCCCGCGTTCCTGGTGGCCGATGCGCTGGTGTGGGGTTTCACCGCCGGGGTGATCGACCGGCTGCTGTACTTCGCGGGCTGGGAGCGGCCCTGGGACCGGGCGAGACGGGTGCCGCTCGACTGGCACGCATGAGAGGTTGAATCCCGTGCTGTGTTCCGCCCGGCGATCATTGCGAGGCAAGTTTCGGTGAACGTGCTGGACATTCTGCTGCTGCTCGCCGCCGCCTGGTTCGCCTTCGTCGGGTACCGGCAGGGGTTCGTCGTCGGCATCCTGTCGGTGATCGGCTTCATCGGCGGCGGGCTGGCGGCGGTCTATGTGCTGCCGGTCATCTGGGACGCCGCCACCGACGGGGGCCGGCCGAGTACGGTCGCCGCGCTCATCGCCATCGTCCTGGTGATCGTCTGCGCCTCGGTCGGCCAGGCCGCCACCACCCACCTGGGCAACAAGCTCCGCCGTCACATCACCTGGTCCCCGGCCCAGGCGCTGGACGCCACGGGCGGCGCGCTCGTCAACGTGCTGGCCATGCTCGTGGTGGCCGGGCTGATCGGCTCGGCCCTGGCGGAGACGACGCTGCCCACGCTGAGCAAGGAGGTCCGCGGCTCCAAGGTGCTCCAGGGCGTCACCCGGGCCCTGCCCGACGGGGCGAACACCTGGGCCAACGACTTCTCCGCCACCCTCGCGCAGAACGGCTTCCCGCAGGTCTTCTCCCCGTTCGCGGACGAGCCCATAACCGATGTGCCGGCCCCCGACCCGGAGCTGGCCGCCAGCCCGGTGACGAAGGAGGCCCAGCGGAGCATCGTCAAGGTCGTGGGCACCGCCTCCGGGTGCGGGAAGGTCCTCGAAGGCAGCGGCTTCGTCTTCGCGCCGCAGCGGGTGATGACCAACGCCCACGTGGTCGGCGGGGTCGACGAGCCCACCGTGCAGATCGGCGGCGAGGGCAAGCGCTACGACGCCACGATCGTGCTCTACGACTGGAAGCGCGACATCGCGGTGCTGAAGGTCCCCGGGCTGCGCGCCCCGATCCTGCGCTTCACCGAGGGGGACGCGCGCAGCGGCAACGACGCCATCGTCGCCGGATTCCCGGAGAACGGCGCGTTCGACGTGCGCGCCGCCCGGGTCCGCGACCGGATCGAGGCCAAGGGCTGGGACATCTACCACCGGGGCAAGGTGGACCGCGACGTGTACTCGCTTTACACGACGGTCCGCCAGGGCAACTCCGGCGGCCCGCTGCTCACCCCGGAGGGGCGGGTCTACGGCGTGGTCTTCGCCAAGTCCCTGGACGACCGGAACACCGGCTACGCCCTCACCGCGGACGAGGTGCGCCGCGACGTCGAGCAGGGCCGCACCGCCACCCGGCCGGTGGACAGCGGCGGCTGCGCGATGTGAGCCCACGGCCGGCGCCGCCGTGCCGGGTTCGTGCCGGGCACGGCTGTGCGCCGCGCGATGCCGTGACACGGCTGTGCCGGCGTGGTGCCGTGACACGGCTGCTCGCCGCAGGGAGCCGTTACGCCGCTGGTCGCCGCGCGGAGCCGTGACACCGCCGGGCCTGCCGGCGGCCTGCCTGCCGGTGGCCTGCCCGCCGGTGGTCCCTCCGGGGGTGGTCCGGTGCCGGGGGTCGCATGCCACGTGGGCCGCATCCCGAGGGGGCGACCGTGGAGGCGGCCCGGCCACTCGGAGGGCTTCCTGGGCCCCGGCCCGGCTGCGCCGCGCCGCGTTACCCCGCGCCCCGGCCCCGGGCACCCGTCACCGGGAGGCCGGCACCCGGCGCGTGCCGCGCGGGATCACCACCGTCGTGGGGCGTGTGTCCCGGCCCCGGGCATCCGTCACCGGGAAGCCGGCACCCACCCGGCGCGTGGCGCGCGGGATCACCACCGTCGTGCGACGCGTGCCCCGGACGCCCGCCCGGCGCACGCGGGAGCGCAGGGTGACGACCGCCGTCGGCCGCCGACCGCCGCCGAGGGTTGCCGGAGACGACTGCCGGTGACGACCAGCCGGCTCCAGCGGCGGCCGCGCCGGGACCGAAAGGGCCGGCGGGCACGGCGTGTCGCTACCCCCACCGGCGTCCGCATCCCGGGCGCAGGAGTGAGCCGGTGCACGCCGGGGCGCAAGGGGTACGGCGAGTACCACCGGGCGCGCCGAGGGCGCAGGCGCACGTCGCGTACGGCCGGGCGCACCGGCGCGACGGCGCACGGTGGCGGGACAGGCGGGCGGCGGCGTGGGGTCAGCGGCTGCGCGGGTGACGCAGCCGGGCCGACATCCAGCGGGCGCGGCGGCGGAGGATGCGCGGAATGCCGATCTGCGGGTCGTGATCGGAACGTGGTGGATGTCCGGGACCGCGCCGCTCGGACACGCTGGGAGCCACCTCGCCGACGCGCCCGGGCGGTGCTCCCACCAGGGAGCCACGCGCGGCGTTGGCGGTGGTCTCGGAGCTGCGTTCGCGTGGTGCGTCACGGAAGTCGTGCGTCCAGCCCATACCTGGCACTGTGCCCGGGCCCCGGCGCCGGTAATCGCCTTCCGTTGCGGCAATCGGCCTATGCGTACGGCAATGACCCGCTGGTAGGACGATCGGGGCGGTCCGGCCCGGGTCGGGCGGCCGGGGTGCGGAGGACGGCGGACCCGGGGGCGGACGGGGGTGCCCGGCGCGGGTGCCACCGGTGGCCGCCGCGGTCTCCGCCGGACCGCCGAGCCCGCGTACGCCGGCGCCCGGACCGGCGTACGCGGGGGACTGTCACGGCGCGACCGGGCCGCACACAGCGGGTGGCCGCGCACACTGCGGTGGCCGCCTGACGGGCCGGTGCGGCACGGCCGGCGCCGCCCGGCGGGGACGACGGCCCGGGTACCGCGGACCGCGGCCGTACGGCGCCGGCGCCCTCGGGCACCGGGCGGGCGGTCCGGGCACGGCCGGTGTCCCGCGCGCGGGATCCGGGTACGGCGGCGGGCCGGGCGCCGCCCGGGAAGGGTTCCGGGTTCGGCGGGCCGAGGGCCGCGCGCGGGCCGGGCGCCGCACCGGGTACGGCGGCCCGGGGGGTCGCCCGCGGTCAGCGGTCGGGTTCCGGGTCCCGCAGCCAGTTGATCAGCTCGGTGGAGAAGCCGACCGGGTCCTCCTCGTGCGGGAAGTGGCCCAGGCCCTCGAAGAGCCGCCAGCGGTACGGAGCCTCCACGTACTGCCCCGAGCCGGCCGCGCTGCGGGTGCGTACCACCGGGTCGAGCGCCCCGTGCAGATGCAGCGTCGGCACCCGGACCGGGAGTTTCATCCGCCGGTTGAACTGGAAACCGTCCGGGCGGGCCAGCGACCGCACCATCCAGCGGTACGGCTCGATGGAGCAGTGCGCGGTGGACGGGATGGACATGGCCCGCCGGTAGACGTCGAGCACCTCGTCCTCCAGAGGGACGGGACCGGACCAGTCGCGGATCAGGCGGCCCACCAGGGCCGCGTCGTCGGCGACCAGCCGGCGCTCGGGGATCCACGGGCGCTGGAAGCCCCAGATGTGGCTGCCGGCGGCGGACTGCCGTGGGTCGGCGACCATCGCGGCCCGCCAGCGCCGGGGGTGCGGGGAGGAGGCGACCGCCAGCCGGCGGACCAGCTTGGGCCGCATGACGGCCGCGGTCCACGCCAGATAGCCACCGAGGTCGTGCCCGACCAGCGCGGCGTCCGGCTCGCCGAGCGAGCGGATCACCCCGGTGATGTCGAGCGCGAGGTTGGCCGGGTCGTAGCCGCGCGGGGTGCGGTCGCTGCCGCCCACACCGCGCAGGTCCATCGCCACCGCCCGGTAGCCGGCATCGGCGAGTGCGGTCAGCTGGTGCCGCCAGGTCCACCAGAACTGGGGAAAGCCGTGGAGCAGCAGGACCAGCGGCCCGTCGCCGAGTTCGGCGATGTGGAACCGCGCGCCGTTGGCCGCGACGTCCCGATGGGTCCACGGGCCGTCCAGCCGGACCAGCGCGCCGGCGGTGTCGGGGACCGTCATACGGACGAGCGCGTCACGTCGACGGCCACCACGGGGCCGTCGACGGTGGCACGCGGGTGCGGCTTGACGTTCGACAGCACGGCCGCGGTCTGCTTGGCCGAGTCGATGGACTTCTGCGGCGGCTTGACCTTCTTGAACTTGGCGATGGCGAAGGCGGCCAGCACGATGCCGAACAGCCAGTAGATCCCGCCGACGATGAGGAAGCACCAGACCAGACCGAGGTCGGTCCACGCGCGGAAGCCGTAGGCCAGCGCGAAGCTGAGCACCGGAAGGGAGAAAAGGAAGAAGACCGCGGCGCCCATGATCGCACCGCTGCCGAACGCGGCCCGCTTCGCATCCTGCCGGATCTCCGCCTTGGCCAGCGCGATCTCGTCGTGCACCAGCGCGGACAGCTCGGTGGTCGCCGAGGCCACCAGCTGGCCGAGGCTGCGGTTCCCGCCGTCTTCGGCTGCGCTCATCGCCATCTCCTCTACTTGACGCGTGGGTCTAAAGCCTCTCAGATCATGCCGGACCATGGTCACCGGTGTCCTTGGCCGCGGCCACTTCGGCGAGGCGTCGGTGTTCCGCGGCCCGCGCTTCCAGGATTGCCGCCATCCGCAGGTGGTACTCCGGGTTGTCCCGCTCGTAGATGTCCGGGATGCCGTCCAGGTCCTCGTCCAGGTCCTCCTCGGCACACAGCTTCCGGTACCGGGCGTTGCGCCACTTGAGCAGGATGCTCGCCCACACCGCGGCCAGCAACGAGCCGATCAGCACCGCCGCCTTCACCCGGTCGGACAGCACCGGGTCCTCGGTGAACGCGAGTTCGTCGATGAGCAGCGAGACGGTGAACCCGATCCCGGCGAGCGAGGCGACCGCGAGGACGTCCGCCCACTCCAGGTCCTCGTTGAGTTCGGCCCGGGTGAACCGGGCGGCCAGCCAGGACCCGCCGAACACCCCCAGCGTCTTTCCCACCACCAGGCCGAGCACCACACCCAGGGTCTCCGGACGGGTGAAGACGCCGGAGACCGCGTCGCCGGAGACCGAGACCCCGGCGGCGAAGAAGGCGAACAGCGGGACCGCCACACCGGCGGCGAGTGGGCGCACCAGGTGTTCGATGTGCTCGGCGGGGGAGTGCTCCTCGCCGTCGCGGGTGGTGCAGCGGAGGATCAGCCCCATGGCCACACCGGCCACCGTGGGGTGGACCCCGCCGGCGTGCATCAGCGCCCAGATGACGACCGCGAGCGGGACGTAGAGGTACCAGCCGCGGACGCCCTCGTGGTGGAGGAGCCAGAAGACGGCCAGGCCCACGAAGGACAGGACCAGGGGGAGGAACGCGATCTCGTCGGTGAAGAAGATCACGATGATCAGGACGGCGAACAGGTCGTCCACGACGGCGAGGGTGAGCAGGAAGGCGCGCAGCGCCGCGGGGAGCCCGGTGCCGATCACGGCGAGGACGGCGAGCGCGAAGGCGATGTCGGTCGCGGTGGGCACCGCCCAGCCGTCCAGGGAACCGCCCCCGGCCGCGTTGACGGCCACGTACACCAGCGCCGGGGCGACCATGCCGCAGAGCGCGGCGACCACCGGCAGCGCGGCGGCCTTGGGATCGCGCAGCTCACCCGCGACCAGTTCGCGTTTGAGTTCGATGCCGGCGACGAAGAAGAAGATCGCCAGCAACCCGTCCTTCGCCCAGGAGGCCACCGAGAGGTGCAGGTGCAGTGCCTCCGGGCCGAAGGAGAAGGTCCTGAGGTCGTCGTAGACGTCGCGCAGCGGGGTGTTGGCGAACAGCAGCGCGGCGACCGCTGCGGCCAGCAGCAGGATGCCGCCGACCGTCTCGGTGCGCAGGGCGTCGGTGACGAAGCGCCGTTCGGGCAGTGACTGGCGGCCGAGGAACGTGGAGCGGAAGGGCGGGGCCACGGGAGGGAACCTCCTGGGGTGGACGGATGCGCCTGTCTTCGTGCCGACCAGACTTCCCGGCGCGCCCTGGTACCTGTCGTGATTCCCTGCGCTTCAGATCATCACTCTAACCCGGACGACCGAAGGGCGCCCGGTGGCCACCGGACGCCCTTCTCCGCCACAACCGTGCTGACCTGCGACTTCGCCCTGGTCAGTCGTCGCTGGAGGCGCTGGGGAGCTTGCTCTGGATCAGCGCCATCACGGACGAGTCGGTCAGGGTCGTGACATCCCCCAGGGTCCGGTTCTCCGCCACGTCCCGCAGCAGCCGCCGCATGATCTTGCCGGAGCGGGTCTTGGGCAGCTCGGCGACCGGGAGGATGCGCTTGGGCTTGGCGATCGGTCCCAGCTGCTTGCCGACGTGCGCCCGCAGCTCCTCCACCAGGCCCTCGTCCTCCGCCGCGCCGCCGCGCAGGATGACGAACGCACAGATGGCCTGGGTGGTCTGCGGGTCGGTCGCACCGACCACCGCCGCCTCGGCGACCTTGGGGTGCGACACCAGCGCCGACTCCACCTCGGTGGTGGAGATGTTGTGGCCGGAGACCAGCATCACGTCGTCCACCCGGCCCAGCAGCCAGATGTCGCCGTCCTCGTCCTTCTTCGCCCCGTCGCCGGCGAAGTAGCGGCCGCTGAAGCGCGACCAGTAGGTGTCCAGGTAGCGCTGGTCGTCACCCCAGATGGTGCGGAGCATCGACGGCCACGGCTCGGTGAGCACCAGGTAACCGCCGGAGCCGTCGGGCACCTCGTTGGCGTCGTCGTCGACCACGGTGGCCGCGATGCCCGGAAGCGGGACCTGCGCCGAACCGGGCTTGGTCTCGGTGACGCCCGGCAGCGGGCTGATCATGATCGCGCCGGTCTCGGTCTGCCACCAGGTGTCCACCACCGGCGCGGTGTCCCCGCCGATGTGCTTGCGGTACCAGACCCACGCCTCGGGGTTGATCGGCTCGCCGACCGAGCCGAGCACCCGCAGCGAGCTGAGGTCGAACTTGGCCGGGATGTCGTCGCCCCACTTCATGCACGCGCGGATCGCGGTGGGCGCGGTGTAGAGGATGGTGACGCCGTACTTCTGGACGATCTCCCACCAGCGGCCCTGGTGCGGGGTGTCCGGGGTGCCCTCGTACAGCACCTCGGTCGCGCCGTTGCTGAGCGGGCCGTAGACGATGTACGAGTGGCCGGTGACCCAGCCGACGTCGGCGGTGCACCAGTAGACGTCCGACTCCGGCTTGAGGTCGAAGACCGCGTGGTGGGTGTACGACGTCTGGGTGAGGTAGCCGCCGGTGGTGTGCAGGATGCCCTTCGGCTTCCCGGTGGTACCGGAGGTGTACAGGATGAACAGCGGGTGCTCGGCGTCGAACGCCTGCGGGGTGTGCTGGTCCGACTGGCGGTCCACCAGCTCGTGCCACCACAGGTCGCGGCCCTCGGTCCAGGTGCCGCCCGCCTCCTCCAGGGGCTGGCCGGTGCGGCGGACCACCACCACGCTGCGGACGTTCTCGGTGCCGGGGCGGGTGAGCGCCTCGTCCACGGCGGGCTTGAGCGCCGAGGGCTTGCCGCGGCGGTAGCCGCCGTCCGCGGTGATCACGACCCGGGCGTCCGCGTCCTGGATACGGGTGGCGAGGGCGTCGGCGGAGAAGCCGCCGAACACCACCGAGTGCGGGGCGCCGAGACGGGCGCACGCCAGCATCGCCACGACCGTCTCCGGGATCATCGGCATGTAGATGGCGACCCGGTCACCCGTCCGGACGCCCAGCTCGACCAAGGCGTTGGCGGCCCGGGACACCTCGCGCTGGAGCTCCGCGTAGGTGATCGACCGGGAGTCGCCCGGCTCGCCCTCGAAGTGGATGGCGACCCGGTCGCCGAGACCGTTCTCCACGTGCCGGTCCACGCAGTTGTACGCGACGTTGAGCTTGCCGTCGGCGAACCACTTGGCGAACGGCGGGTTGGACCAGTCGAGTGTCTCGGTGGGCTCCTCGGCCCAGGTGAGGCGGCGGGCCTGGGTGGCCCAGAAGCCCAGCCGGTCAGCCTTCGCCTGCTCGTACGCCTCCGCGGTGACGTTGGCGTGCGCGGCCAGATCGGCAGGCGGTGCGAAGCGGCGCTCCTCCTTCAGGAGGTTGGCCAGGCTCTCGTTGCTCACGACATCTCCCTTTCCCAGGGTGCGCGATGGTGTCCCGGGTCATACCTCATCAGCCCACGGCGGGCCGTGACAAGAGTTCTCGGTAAAAATTGGTTTAGACCTATCTCGGTGATGTCCTCCTGACCGGGGGTGACGGTTGTGGCCGGCCGTCGGTGGCGGCCGTGCCCGGGTGGTGGTGACGGTCGTGTCCGGTGGGTGCGCGGGCCGGGGGTGGTGTGGTGGTCGTGCCCGGCCGGTCTTCGGTCGGGGTGGTGTGGTGGTCGTGTCCGGTAGGTCTGCGGCCGGGGGTGGGGTGATGGTCGTACCCGCCCGGTGGGCGGGCCCGGGCGGTGTGGTGGTCGTGTGCGGGCCCCGGGGTCCGGGCCCGCGTACCGGCGGTGGGGCCGCCGGACGGCCGGGGTGGGGCACTCCTCGGCAGGCCGGGGGTGCCCGCCCCGGTCCGGCCGGCGGTGTACGGGCCCGCCCCGGCCGCCCCGTCCTGGCCCGGGTCGGGCTCCGGACCGTGGTGCTCCGGGTACGGGGGCTACGGAGGTTCTCCGGGGCGGGTGCTCCCGGTGTGGTGCGGGGTGGGACGGGGCCGGGTCGCGGTGGTCCGGCGCCGCGGCCCGGTTCGGGGAGGTGCCCCCAGGTACTGGCCGTGCCCGGTCCGTGCGGTGGCGTCCCGCCGGCGGTCCGGAAATCACCCTCGGGGCGCAGCGCCGGGTGCTCCGGCGCCGCCCGGTCCGGCGTCCGTGGGGTCCGGCGTCCGTGGGGGTCGGGGCCGTGGGGCCGAGGGCCGGAAGGCGGAGGGCGGCTTGGGCGGCCGGTTCGGCCGGCCGGCCCGGGCCGTGGACCATGAGCCCCCGCCCGGTTCCGTGGCGGTTGCCGCCCGTGTCGTGGCGAGGAGGATGGCGGGCGCGGTGCGGACGCGGTACCCGCCCGCTGCCGCGGGAGGCCCGGCGCCTGCCCGGGCCGCGGCGGGAACGGGGCCGAGGCGGCGACCGGGCCCCGCTCCCGGTTCCCGGGCGGAGCCGGGACGTGGTGGGAACGGGGCCGAGGGTGGGGAACGGGCCGGGCCCTGCCGCCGCGGCACCGGAACGAGTGGGGCGGCGGCAGGGCGGCCGGGATGGGGGTCGCGGGGGACGGATGATGCGGAGGTGGCGAGGGGGCGGCTTCAGCGGGCCGGGTAGAAGGAGTTGATCTCCTCGACCACGCGGTCCGGGCGCTCCTCCAGGAGCCAGTGCCCGGCGCCGTCCACCTCGGTGCCCGTTGCCCCGGGTGCGGCGTCCCGGACCGCGGGCAGCATCATCCCACTGAGCCCGTTTTGGGTGACCAGCCGGACCGGGATGGTGAGCGGATCCTGCTGGAGCCTCTTGTTCTCCTGTTCGTCCTGTGACCAGGTCCGGTAGAGCTCGAAGCCCGAGTGGAGCACCTGGGGGCGTGAGAAGACCCGGGTGTACTCGGCGAGCGCACGCGGTGCGATCGGACTCGGCGGGTTGGGGTCCGGCTGCGGGGTCTCGGAGATCTGGCTGTGCCGGAAGAAGTGGTCCAGGAAGGTCCCGACGCGGCCGGTGGCCAGCTGTTCCGCCAGCGGGTCCTGCAGGTTGAAGGAGAAGTGCCAGGACAGGGGGCGGACGTCGGTGGCGAAGGAGAGGTTCTTGCCGACCAGCGGGAAGTCCATCAGGAACAGTCCGGCCGCCTGTTCGCGGTACCGGGCGGCCAGCGCGTAGGCGACCCCGACCCCGAAGTCGTGGGCGACGAACCGTACGTCACGCTGCGCGCCGATGCGGTTGAGCAGGCCGTGCACGTAACCGGCGAGGGCCGTCTTGGTGTACGCGGTGGGGCGCCCGGTGGAGTCACCCATCCCGGGCAGGTCGATCGCGATGACCGTGCGGCCGGGCAGCAGCTCCGGCATGACCTGCCGGTACTCGTACCAGCTCTCCGGCCAGCCGTGCAGCAGGACCGTCGTCTGCGGACCGGTGCCCCCGATGACGTAGTGCATCTGCACTCCGTTGACGGTGGTGAAGCAGTGCCGGAAGTCGCGGTTGAAGGCGGTGTCGTGCTTGGTCGCGGCGTCGTGGTTCCGGCTCTTGGGAACTTCCGGGGCGGCACACGGTGGTGCGGAGGACGGTGGCGCGGAGGTGGCGCGCGGGGAGCCGGACGCCGTGCCGGCCAGGGCTGTGGTGCTGACCAGCAGCGCCAGGAACAGCAGGCGCAGCCTGCGGAGCCGTGCGGCCCGAGGTGGCGCCGACGGAGACGGAGGTGGTGCCGATGGAACGGCCATGGAGAGGTGACCCCTTCGGTCATGGACAAGGCGTGCGGGACGGAGCCCGCCGCTATTTAAGTACCGCGCGGTACACAATAATCCGGCGCCGCTCCGCGTCAAGGCCAGTCCGGCGCCCGGGGGTTGGGGGCGGCGGGCGGTGGGTGGTGCCGGACCGGGGTGAGAAGAGGTAGGCGGCGGTAGAATCCGGACCGAACGGTGCGGAAATCTGCGGAGGGAAGCCATGGCGAGAGGCCGTCCGCGCTCCTTCGACGCCGACCAGGCGCTGGAGAAGGCCCTCGACGTCTTCTGGCGTCAGGGTTACGAGGGGGCCGCGCTCTCCGATCTGACCGAGGCCATGGGCATCACCAAGACGAGCATGTACGCCGCCTATGGCAACAAGGAGCAGTTGTTCCGCAAGGTCCTCGATCGCTACGGGGAAGGACCGGCCGGATATCTCCTGGAGGCCGTCCGGCAACCGACGGCCCGAGCCGTCGCCGAGCACGTGTTGAGGGGCGCGGTCCTTGCCACCACCCTCCCGGACCGGCCCGCCGGATGCCTCGGGGTGCAGGGCGCCCTGGCCCCCGGCGAGCCCGGTCAGGAGGCGCACAAGCTGCTCGTCGCATGGCGCCGGCAGGGCGAGCGGCAGGTCCGCGAACGCTTCGAGGCCGCCCTGGCGGAGGGTGACCTGCCGCCGGACGCCGACCCCGGGGCCTTGGCGCGCTACGTCTTCACCGTCGCCTACGGGGTGGCGGTCCAGGCGGCCGGCGGGGTGTCCCGGGAGGCACTCCGGGAAACGGCCGAGCTGGCCCTCCGGGCGTGGCCGTCCTGACAAGCGCCCCGGTGCCGAGAGGGCGGGCGCGGCGCGCGCGGCCTGGCCCCGGTACCCGCTCCAGGAGCCGGTCCTCGCCCCGGTTCCCGCCGCACGGGAGCTGTTCCCGGACGGCGGCTCCCGGCATCGGCTCCCGTCCCGAGCGGTCCGAACCGTCCGAGCCGTCCGAGCGGCCTCAATGGTCGAGCGGCCTCAGCGGTCCGAGCAGCACGGGGGTGGCCGGGGTGCCGCCGGCTGCGGGCCCGGAGCCGGGTGAGGGGCCGCGGCCGCAGCCTCATCAGGGGCGTACGGTGTCCAGGCTCGGGGCCACCTCCGGGCGTACCGCCCGGAACGTGCCGGTCGCCGCGTCCAGTACGTAGGCCTGGGCCTCGCCCACATGGAAGTACATGCCGCGCAGGGTGAGCGTCCCGGCCGCCACCCGGCGGGCCACGCACGGATGGGCCATCAGATGGTCGAGCTGCTGCATCACATTGACCAGGGCCAGCCGTTCCGTGTCGTCGGCCACCGGGCGATCGGCGAGGACGACCTCCGGGTGTCCGGTCATCCTGGCCGCCTCCATCCGGGTGAGGCTCGGCCGGCCGTGCCGCAACCACCGGGCGAGTGGCGTCGGGGCCCCCGGCCCGGAGGGGGAGCTGAGCAGGGCCTGCATCGCCCCGCATCCCGAGTGCCCGCAGACCGTGATGCTGTCCACCTCCAGCATCTCCACGGCGTACTCGACGGCCGCGCCCACCGAGTCGCACGAGACATCGCTGCCCGGCGGCGGCATCAGGTTGCCGACGTTCCGCACGGTGAACAGGTCACCCGGACCGCTTGATGTGATCATGCTGGTGACCAGGCGCGAGTCGGCACAGGTGAGGAAGAGCTGGGTGGGTCTCTGCCCTTCGCGGGCGAGCCGCGCCAGCTCCTCCCTGACCAGCGGCGCGGTGTCGCGCTGGAAGGCGCTCACCCCGCCGAGCAACTGGTCCGCGCCCTCCGAGGCGGTCACCGCCGGCCGGGTGCAGTGGTGGTTGCGCCAGGGGGTCCAGGGGTGGCAGGCGTGGCTGCGCGCCGGTTCGGCGATGGCATGCCCGGATCTGCCGTTGAGTGTGACCCGTCCCCCCTGGGCCCGGTGTGCGGCGGCCCAGCCCTGCAGCGCGTCGTAGGCGGCGTGGTCCATGAACGACCCGCCCAGCTCGACCACCGCGTGGCAGCCGGCCGGCACCTGGGCGAGGGCGCGGGTCAGCCGGGGTACGGCCAGGAACGTCAACTGGCCGTCCACCCGCACCAGGTGGTGCTCCGGATCGCCGAGCACGGTGATCCGGGTGTGGGTGAGCCGGCGCAGTGCCACGATCCCGGCGACGGCGATGCCGACGAGGACCCCCTGGAGGACACCGATCAGGATGACCCCGCCCAAGGTGGCCACGTACACCGGGAACTCGCGGTGCCGCTGGACGTGCTTGATGTGCGCGAAACTCACCATCTTCGCCCCGACCATCATGACCAGGGCGGCGAGTGAGGCCAGCGGCATGAGCTCCAGCGGGCCCACCAGCAGCACGGCTCCGACCAGCACCCAGCACCCGTGCAGAACGGTGGACCGGCGGCTCACGGCGCCGGCGCCGACGTTCGCCGAGCCCCGGATGGCTCCGCCGGCGACCGCCATCCCGCCCAGCAGGCCCGAGACGATGTTGGCGGCCCCTTGGCCGGCCAGCTCCCGGTCGAGGCGGGCGGCGGGAGCCGGGCCGGCGCCGGGCCGGGTGGCACGCAACCGGTCGACGGCGACGGCGGAGAGCAGGGACTCCATGCTGGCGACCAGCGTCACCGTGAGCACCGCGGCGATCAGCCCCAGGACCGGGCCGTCCGGCAGACCGGGCAGCGCCTGGAGGCGCCAGGCCGGCAGGTCGACCCTGGGCAGGGACATGCCGGTGCTGGCCGCGGTGGCCACGGCGACCGCGGCCAGCGGCGCCGGGACGGTGCGCAGCGCGCGGCCCGCCCTGCCCGGCAGCCGTGGCCACAGCAGGAGGACCGCCACGGTGACGGCGGCGATCAGCAGGGCGGCCGGCCGGAGGTTCGGCAGCGCGTCGGGCAGGGAGGTGAGGTTGCCCAGTGCCGAGGTGTCGGGCCGCCGGTCGAGCAGCACCTGGAGCTGCCCGATCGCGATGACCACGCCGATGCCCGCCAGCATGCCGTGGACGATGGCGGGGCTGACCGCGAGGGCGGTACGGGCCACCCGCAGGGCGCCGAGGGCCAGCTGGGTCAGGCCGGCGAGCACGGTGATGGCACAGGTGGCGCGCCAGCCGTAACGCTGCACCAGGTCGGTGGTGACCACCACCAGCCCGGTGGCCGCCCCGCTGACCTGCAGGGGGACACCGCCCAGGAGGCCGGCGACGATGCCGCCGACGATCGTCGCGACCAGGCCCGCCTGGGGCGGGGCGCCGGTGGCCAGCGCGAGCCCGAGGGACAGCGGGACGGAGATCAGAAAGAGGACGACAGAGGCGGGGAGGTCCCGGCGCCAGGCGGGCCCTCCGGCCCGGTTCAAGAGCTGCAACATACCCGTCTCCTCCGGGGCTGCGTGGCCGGGAGCTCGCCGCGCATGCCCCTGCACGGCATGGCTGTCCCGGCCGCTGGTCACGGTGGGTGATGGTTCGGTAACTCTCAAGGGATGGCAAATGGATCGTAATCTCAGGTAAAGAGCCCTGGGAAGTCTTTTCGATCCGCATCGGCGCATCTTCCGTCCATCGAGTGAATGCTCATATGAATTGGCTCATCGTCAGATGCGCCATATGTCCCGGTATGTGAGCTTGAGTGACGTTCTCTGGTACTCACAGCGAGGGATGAGGTGGCCGCAGTGGCCGGGAAGAAACTGATAGCCCTGATAGCCGGCGCGCTGGTCCTGGTGACGGGAGCCGGCTGTTCCGGAACGCAGGGGGACGAGCAGGGTTCGAAACACGGGGGCGAGGGCCTGGCGGCACCCAAGGTGCCCACCACGGTGCGGCTGATCGGCGACGGCTCCACTGCCCACACCGGGATGCAGCCCGGGCAGCCGGCCGCCCGAAGACTGGAAGCGGGACAGCGACCACCGCAGTTCGTCGTCTTCTCCTGGGACGGCGCCGGCGAGGACAGCCAGCGGCTCTTCTCCCACTTCCGCAAGGTCGGCCGCGAGCACGGCGCGACGATGACGTACTTCCTGAGCGGCGTGTACATGCTGCCCGACTCCCGCCGCGAGCTCTACCGGCCGCCCCGGCACGCCAGGGGCGCCTCGGACATCGGCTTCAACGACGTGCGGGGGGTGCGCGACACCGTCCGGCAGCTCCGTGCGGCCTGGCTGGAGGGCAACGAGATAGGTACCCACTTCAACGGACACTTCTGCGGTCCGGACGGCGGCGTCGGGACCTGGACGACCGAGGAGTGGAAGAGCGAGATCCGGCAGGCGGAGGCGTTCGTCAAGAGCTGGAAGACCAACGCCGGGCTGCCCGACGAGAAGCCCCTGCCCTTCGACTACAGCACCGAACTCGTCGGCGGACGGGCCCCCTGCCTGGAAGGGCAGCGCAATCTGATCCCGGCCGCCCGGGCCATGGGGTTCCGCTACGACTCCAGCTCCACCGGCGGTCGGCAGGTGTGGCCGGAGAAGACCGGCGGCATCTGGGACTTCCCCCTCCAGCAGATCCCCGTCCCCGGCCGGGATTTCGAGACGCTGTCGATGGACTACAACTTCCTCGCCAACCAGTCCGGCACCACCCGTGGTGACCCGGCGCGGCACGCCGCCTGGGGCGCGCAGATGCGCGACGGGATGCTGGCGGCCTTGGACCGCGCCTATCACGGCAACCGCGCGCCGCTCTTCATCGGCAACCACTTCGAGTCCTGGAACGGCGGGACCTACATGAAGGCCGTCGAGGACACCATCGCGACCGTCTGCCCGCGGCCGGAGGTGCGGTGTGTGTCGTTCAAGCAGCTCACCGACTGGCTGGACGCGCAGGACCCGGCGGTCCTGGCCAAGCTCCGGCAGCTGGACGTCGGGGAGCGTCCCGAGGGGGGCTGGGCCGCGTTCCTCGCCGGGAGCGGCCCGGCGTCCCGGCCGTCGGAGCGAACGCCCGAGCGGCCGGTGACGGCGTCGGACCGGATCAGGCGGGCTGCGGAGTAGCCGCGCGCTCGTCGAGGACGAAGGCGGGGTCGACCTGGGCCGCCAGGTCGACCCCCGTCCGCTCGTTGCCCCAGCTGGCCGCGTTCTTCAGGTGGAAGTGCACCATCTGGCGGGTGTACCGCTGCCAGTCCCGCTGCTCATAGGTGGCGTCCACCGCCTCCCGCAGGGTGCGCAGTGCCTGCCGGTTGTGCTCCTCCAGCTCTCGGAAGGGGCGCGCCCTGCCCTTCTCCATCGCCCGCACCCAGTCCGAGTGGCCGACCGTGACCAGCAGGTCGTCACCCACCTCGGCACGGAGGAACTCCAGATCGTCCGGCCCCTGGACCTTGTTGCCCACCACCCGCAGCGCCACCCCGAAATCGCGGGCGTACTCCTTGTACTGGCGGTAGACGGCCACGCCCTTCCGGGTGGGCTCGGCGACCAGGAATGTCATGTCGAAACGGGTGAACATCCCGGAGGCGAACGAGTCGCTGCCCGCGGTCATGTCGACCACCAGGAACTCGTCGCGCCCGTCCACCAGGTGGTTCAGGCACAGTTCCACCGCGCCCACCTTGGAGTGGTAACAGGAGACACCGAGGTCGTCCTCGGTGAACGGGCCGGTCGCCATCAGCCGGATCTCGCCGTCGTCGAGCCGCACGGTGCGCGCGCACGCCTCGTAGACCGGATTGTCACCGCCGATCGTCAGCAGCCGGGACCCCTCACCGGGCGGCGTTGTCTTGATCATGGTCTCGGCGGAGGCGATGCGCGGGTTCGTGCCCCGGAGATAGTCCTTGATCAGCGGAAGGTGCGCACCCATCGCCGGCAGTGCGGCGGCCTCCTCCTCGGCCAGCCCCAACGCGGCTCCCAGGTGCTGGTTGATGTCCGCGTCCACGGCGACGACAGGGGCACCCTCGCCGGCGAGGTGGCGGATGAACAGGGACGACAGCGTGGTCTTGCCGCTGCCGCCCTTCCCCACGAAAGCGATCTTCATGTTCAACAAGAGTAGCCGCGTCGCCACGGGCCGGTCGGGCGCGTGAAGAAGACCACTCGAACGGAGGTCGGGCGGTTGGTGTGCGTAGGGTCGTACCCATGAGTAGTCCGACAGCTGATCCGCTCGCCGCTCTCGGTGCCCTGCCCGGCGTCGCCGATTCCGTGGAAGCCGTGCGCGCGGCGGTGGACCGCGTGTACGGCCACCGGGTGATGCGACGCCGCAGCAACGAGATCACCTCCGAGGCCGCGCTGCGCGGCGCCCGGGCCTCCGCCGCGCTGGCCGGTGCCGACTGGGCGCTCGAAGAGGTGCGCCGCCGCACCGACTTCGGTGCCGAGGGGGAGCCCCGGACCGTGGGAGCCGCGCTGCGCCTGACCGCCGAGGCCGGCCAACTGCTGAGCATCTGGCGGCAGTCCCCCCTGCGGGTGCTGGCCCGCCTCCATCTGGTCGCGGCCGGCGGCGTTCAGCCGGACGAGACGGTGGGCCGGCCGCGGCTGGCCGGCGAGGCGGTCGAGGAACCGCTGATCGGCCTGGAACTGCCGGACGCCGCGGAGGTCGCCGGGCGGCTGGACGGACTGGCGCGGCTGCTGCTCACCGGCACCTCGGCTCCGGCCCTGGTCACAGCGGCGGTGGTGCACGGCGAGTTGCTCGCCCTGCGTCCGTTCGCGTCCTTCAACCAGTTGGTGGCGCGTACCGCAGAGCGCATCGTCCTGGTGGACAGCGGTCTGGATCCCAAGTCCATCTGCCCGGCCGAGGTGGGGCACTGCGAGCTGGGCCGCGATGCCTACCTGGCGGCCCTCGACGGCTACGTGTCGGGAACCCCGGAGGGCGTGGTCGCCTGGATCGCGCACTGCGGCAAGGCGGTGGAACTGGGCGTCCGGGAGAGCACCGCGGTGTGTGAGGCGCTGCAGCGCGGCGCCGCCTGACGGAAACGGCGGGTCGTGGGCAGGACCACGTCTGCCCCGCCCCGCACCGGGCGGGAGGCGCCGGGCCTACGGAACCGATGGCTGTCCGGGGGCGGCTTCTGATGGCCGTCCGGTCCCGTACACGGCGGCCGAACGGGGTTGCGGCGGCACCGGCCGGAGCCGGTACCGCCGCTGGCATGTCCGCCGGGTTACCAAGCGTCCTCGAAGGTTGCCCATCAGGCCGGGATCTGGTTGCCCGTCGCCTGGTGCGGCTGGCCCGTAATCGACGGGTCGACGTCGCGTGGGTGCTCGGCCTCCATGCGCGGTCCGTGGGGCCTCGGTGCGTTCGAAGGAATCCTCTCGGATGCCCTTGGTCTCGCGGGCCGTCACCTCCTTTTTACTCCTGTTCGACGGTAAAGGGAAGGTTGTGTCCGATGTGCGGGCATGGCCTCTCAGGTGCGGGCGAAGGCGGCGCGGCGGCGGCCTGTGTACCAGACCACCCCGGCGGTGGCGGCCGCGGCTATCACCGCCGCGGCGACCAGCACCGGACGCGGCGGCATGGACAGCGAGGGAAGCCGCTGCTTGAGCCGGACCGGTCGGCTGAACGTGAGGATCGGCCAGTCCCGGGCGGTGGCCTCCCGGCGCAGCGCGCGGTCGGGATTGACCGCGTGCGGGTGGCCGACCGCCTCCAGCATGGGCAGGTCGGTGGCGGAGTCGCTGTAGGCGTAGCAGCGGGACAGGTCGTATCCCTCGGACGCGGCCAGTTCGGCGATGGCCTCGGCCTTGGTCGGGCCGTAGGCGTAGTACTCCACCTCGCCCGTGAAGACCCCGTTCTCCACGACCATGCGGGTGGCGACCACCCGGTCGGCGCCGAGCATCTCGCCGATCGGTTCCACGACCTCCGCGCCGGAGGTGCTGACGATCACCACGTCACGGCCGGCGGCGTGGTGCTCCTCGATGAGTGAGGCGGCCTCGTCGTAGATGATCGGGTCGATGAGATCGTGCAGGGTCTCGGCGACGATCTGGCGGACCTGCTCGACGTTCCACCCGCGGCACAGCGAGGAGAGGTACTCCCGCATCCGCTCCATCTGGTCGTGATCGGCGCCCCCGGCGAGGAACACGAACTGGGTGTACGCGGTCCGCAGTGCGTCCCGGCGGTTGATGAGTCCGCCTTGATAGAAGGACTTGCCGAAGGTGAGAGTGCTCGACTTCGCAATGACCGTCTTGTCCAGGTCAAAGAACGCGGCTGCGCGGGGCAAGGAGTGGTTTTCCACGACGCCGAGCATAGGCGCCCACCATTCGGCGTAAGGTATGGCGCGTGGGTTTGCCTGAGAAGGCCTTCGGGTACACCATGGAAGTCACGGATCGTTCGCGACCGTGCTAACCCGGCCCGACTCCTCCCCCCCCGAGTCGGCCGTGGGGACGACCCCCGCTCTCCCCCCCGGCGGGGGTCGTCGCATGTCCGGACGCGTTTTCCGGTTCCTCATCGCATCTTCTCCCCTCGCTCGGGTCTGCGCGACGGCGCCTCTTCAAGATCCTGGACTGTAACTGTGGGTAATCGCCAGAGTGCGCTCCGGAAGTCACCGGTATAGGTGATTGGGATATTCACAACTGATGAGTTGTCCACGGTTTTCCACCAAGATCCACATGATTTTCCAGATCCAGGCACGGTGATTCTCAGCAAAGACGGCGCGCGCTGTTCGCGGACGTGAAAGCGCGTAACGATATGGGGAGGGGCCGTGGCAGGATCCGCCACACCGGAGCGGACGGCGACGACGGACGGACGCCGGACCAGACCGCTGATCATCACCGAGGACGAGGAACTGCTCGACGACCTGCTGCGGCTGTGCGCCGCGGCGGGGGCCGAGCCGGAGGTCGCGCACGGCGTCCCCGTCCGGCGCGGCGGCTGGGAGGGCGCGCCACTGATCCTGGTGGGCGACGACTGTGCCGCGGGACTGACCGGCCGGGGACGCCGGCCGGGGGTGCTGCTCATCGGCCGGGACCTGGACGACCCCGGCATCTGGCAGCGGGCCGTGGGAGTCGGCGCGGACCACGTGCTCTTCCTGCCGGACGCGGAGACCTGGCTGGTCGACCGGCTCGCCGACGTGGCCGAGGGCGTCGGCCGGCCGGCGCTGACCGTCGGCGTGCTGGGCGGCCGCGGCGGGGCCGGAGCGAGCACCCTGGCCTGCGCCCTGGCGGTCACCGCGGCCCGCGGCGGGCACCGCACCATGCTCATCGACGCGGACCCGCTCGGCGGCGGGCTGGACGTGCTGCTGGGCGGCGAGGCCGCGCAGGGGCTGCGCTGGCCGGCGTTCGCGCAGTCCCGCGGCCGGGTCGCCGGCACCGCCCTGGAGGAATCCCTGCCCGAACTCCACTCGCTGCGGCTGCTCAGCTGGGACCGCGGCGACGCGGTGGTCATCCCGCCACCGGCCATGCGCTCGGTGCTGGCGGCCGCCCGGCGGCGCGGCGGGGTCGTGGTGGTGGACCTGCCCCGCCGGGTGGACGACACCGTCGCCGAAGCACTGGCCCAGCTGGACCTCGGCCTGCTGGTGGTGCCCGCCGAACTGCGTGCCGTGGCCGCCGCCCACCGGGTCGCGTCCAGCGTCCAGATGGTGCTCAAGGACCTCAGGGCGGTGGTCCGCGGCCCCTGCCCCGCCGGGCTGGACGACGAGGAGATCGCCCGGCTGCTCGGACTCCCGCTGGCCGGGGAGATCCCCCGCGAACCACAGCCGGGCGGCGCCCCGGACGGCGGCGGCCCACCGGGCGCCGGCGGGCGCGGGCCACTGGCCAGGTTCTGCGCCGAGTTCTGGGCGAGGGCCGCGACCGCCGGAGGGGGTGTTCCCGGATGACCCGGGTACCCGGCACCGACCACCAGCCGCCCGGGCTGCTGGACGCGGTGCGCGTGCGGCTGGCCGCCAGCGGCGCCGAGCCCACCCCGGCCCGGGTCGCCGCCGCACTGCGCGAGGAGGGCCGGCTGCTCGGCGACACCGAGGTGCTCGGCGCCGCCGACTCGCTCCGCTCCGAGCTTGTCGGCACCGGCCCGCTGGAGCCCCTGCTGGCCGCGCCGGACGTCACCGACGTGCTGGTCACCGCACCGGACCAGGTGTGGGTGGATCGCGGGTCGGGGCTGCAGCGCACCGCGGTCCGGTTCCGCGACGCCGCGGCGATCCGCAGGCTCGCCCAGCGGCTCGCCGCCGTGGCCGGCCGGCGGCTGGACGACGCCCGGCCGTGGGTGGACGCCCGGCTGCCCGACGGCACCCGGCTGCACGCGGTCCTGCCCCCGGTGGCGGTCGGCTCGACCTGCCTGTCCCTGCGCGTGGTCCGGCCCCGGGCGTTCACCCTGGCCGAACTGGTCGCGGCGGGCACGGTGCCGCCACGTGGGGAGGCACTGCTGCGCTCGGTGCTCGCCGCCCGGCTGTCGTTCCTCATCAGCGGTGGCACCGGGTCCGGCAAGACGACCCTGCTCAGCACCCTGCTGGGGCTGGTGGCCGAGAACGAACGGATCGTCCTCGCGGAGGACTCCTCGGAGCTGCGCCCCGACCACCCCCACGTGGTGCGGCTGGAGACCCGGCCCGCCAACCAGGAGGGCAAGGGGCTGGTCACGCTGCGGGACCTGGTGCGGCAGGCGCTGCGGATGCGCCCGGACCGGCTGGTGGTGGGCGAGGTCCGCGGTGCCGAGGTCACCGATCTGCTCGCCGCGCTCAACACCGGCCACGAGGGCGGGTGCGGCACGGTGCACGCCAACGCGGCGGCGGACGTCCCGGCCCGGCTGGAGGCGCTCGGCTCCACGGCCGGTCTCGACCGGGCCGCGCTCCACAGCCAGCTCGCCGCGGCGCTGTCCGTGGTGATCCATCTGGCGCGGGACCGCGACGGCCGCCGCCGGATCGCGGAGATCCACGTCCTGGAGCGCGACGCCTCCGGCCTGGTGACGACCGTCCCGGCGGTGGTGTGGGGGCGCGCGGGGTGTGAACGGGCGGCGGGCTGGCCCCGGCTGCGTTCGCTGTGCCTGCGCCGGGGAGGTGCGCTGTGAGCGGCACCGCCGGGGCCCCCGGGCCGCTGCCGCTGTGCACAGCGGTGCTCTGCGCCGCCGCCGCGCTGTGGTCCGTCGCGGGGGAGCAGCGCCGGTTGCGCCGGGCCCACCTGCTGCTGGCCGGCGGCGGCACCCTCGCGTCCGGCCGTGCCGAGTACCGCCGGCGGGCCACGAGGGTGTTCGCCACGGTGAGCCGCCGCTGGCGGGCGGGGCACGGCCGCCGGCTCGGCCGGGAGGTGCTGTGTCTGCCGGCCGGCGGGGCCCTGGCCCTGCTCACCGCGTCGGTGATCCCGTTGGTGGCGGCACTGGCCGCCGTGGTTCCGGCGGGCCGGTGGTTACGGGCCCGGGAGCGGCGCGGCGAGCGGGAGCGGCGGACCGTCGGGGTGATCGAGCTGTGCGGTGCCGTGGCGGGTGAGCTGCGGGCGGGCCGGCAGCCGGGCGAGGCACTGCTCGCCGTTCGAGCCGACGAGCTGGGTGACGGCTGGCCCCTGGTGACCGCCGCGGCGCGGTTCGGCGGGGATGTCCCCGAAGCCCTGCGGCGTGCGGCGGCCACGCCCGGCGCGGAGGGGCTGACCGGTGTCGCCGCCTGCTGGCAGGTCGCGGTGGACGGCGGCGCCGGGCTCGCCACCGGGCTCGACCGGGTGGGCGCGGCGCTCCGGGCCGAACACGAACAGCGGGAGCAACTGCACGCCCAGCTGGCGGGGCAACGCGCGACCGCGTGGGTGCTGGCCGTGCTGCCCGTCTTCGTCCTGCTGATCGGCACCCTGCTGGGCGCCGACCCGCTGGGAGTTCTGCTCCACACCCCGGCCGGGATCGCCTGCCTGGTGGCGGGCGGGCTCCTGGAATGGGCCGGGCTGGCCTGGACCGGCCGTTTGATCCGCTCGGCGGCCGATCGGGAGACGCCGGGAGGGCGTCCATGAGCGCGGAAGTTATCCACAGCCTGGGGATGACTTCGGGGGTCGGGGCCGCCGTGCTGGGCGTGGGCGCGGCACTCACCCGGGCGCGGCGCGTCCGGACCGCCCGGCGCCGCCTCACCATGATCGTCCAACTCGTGGGGCCCGGCGACCGTCGCAGGCCGACCGCACGGCGCCGTCGGTGGCCCGGCACGTCACGGCCGGCCGAGGTGGGTCTCCGGCTCGCCCCGGTGGCGGTGGTGCCCGCCGGAGTCCTTCTGGTCGGTGGCATCGCCGGTCTGCTCGTGGGCATCGGCGGGGCGGTCGCCCTGAGCCGGTGGCTGCGGCGGCGCCGGGAGCGGGCGGCGGACGAGGCGGCGGCAGAACCCGGCCCGGTTCCGCAGCTGCCCCTCGCCGCGGACCTGCTCGCCGCCTGCCTGGCGGCCGGCGCCGCACCGGGGGAGGCGGCGGAGGCGGTCGGCAGGTCGCTGCCCGGACGGATCGGTGGACGGCTCACCGGAGTGGCGGCGGAGCTGCGGCTCGGTGGCGAACCGGGCCGGGCATGGGGGCGGCTGGCCGCCCTCCCTGGTGCGGGCCGGCTGGCGGTCTGCCTGGAGAGGGCGGGCACGACCGGCGTCCCGGCCGTCGAAGCCGTCGCCGGGATCGCGGCCGACTGCCGTGCCGAGCGCAACAGAGCCGCCGGGGTACGGGCCGGACGCGCCCAGGTGCTGACCACCCTTCCCCTGGGCCTGTGCTTCCTCCCGGCGTTCCTGCTCACCGGTGTGGTGCCGATGGTCATCGGCCTCGGTACGGCATGAACGCCGATCACCCGGCGGCAACGGCACAGGCCCGCGGGCCGGAGCGCCGCGCGCCGTGGAGCCCGCGAACACGGAGGTGAGCCGGCGGCAGAGCGCGCCGACCGGAAGACGGCGAGGGAGGTGAGGCGGCAGGACCGGGAACGGCCGGGGCCGCTCGACGGTGATCGGAGGACGGACGAACGCGAGGAGCACACCAACGGAACGCAGCGCATCACCACCGGAACCGGCACGCCCCACCAGCACACCCGACCACCCGGCGGACGAACGGGACGGATGAGGGTCGCAACGGGCGCGGCGGATGAGAGACGGATGACCGAGACCGCCCCAGACCTCCGGGAGCCGCAGGACCGACGTGTGGGACCGGCGGGTCGGCGGGGCGTGGGGACGCCGGGTCGAACAGCGGCTCGACGACAACGACGATGACGAGAAGGACATGAACATGATGGTCAGGAAAAGGTTCACGGCATGGTGCACCGGACGGTACGCCGCGGTGCGGGAGGCTCTGCGGACCCGTGCCCAGGCCGGAATGACCACGGCCGAATACGCGGTCGGGACGGTCGCGGCCTGCGCCTTCGCCATGGTGCTCTACAAGCTGGTGGAGAGCGAACCGATCCGCAACGCACTGCGATCGGTGATCGTGCGAGCGCTCGATGCGCAGTTCTGACGCGGTGCCGGGGGGCGGCTTCGGCCCGTTGTCGGGTGCCGGTCCGCCGGCCCGGTGGTGGCCGGGCGGGCCGCGGGGTGACCTCCGCCGCGACGGCGGGTTCGTCACGGCGGAGGCGGCGGTGGCCGCACCGGTGCTGGTGCTCTTCGCCGCGATGCTGATCTGGGGGGTGATGGCGGCCTCCGACCAGTTGCGCTGCGTGGACGCGGCCAGGGCCGGGGCGCGTGCCGCCGCCCGCGCGGAATCACCGGAGGCGGTCCGGGCCGCCGTCCGCTCCGCCGCTCCGGACGGAGCCGAGGTGAGGATCCGACGCGAGGGTGAACTGGTCCGGGTACGGGTCGAGGCGGCCACCGCCGGGCCGGGGGCCCTGTCCATCCGGCTGCACGGCGAAGCGGTCGCCCTCGCCGAGGACCTGACGGGGAAGACCGGAGCGGACGCGGCGGTGGCGGTGAACCCCCGGCCCGGTGTGCGCAGCGGTGCGGGGCACCCATGAGCGGACGGAACCGGAGGTGGGACAGGCACGATCCCGGCCATGTCCACGAGCAGGGCATCGGTGCCGGTCGGGGCGACGGTGCCGCGCGGGACCCCGCGGCTCGCCGGAACGGCGGCACCGGCCCGGACCGTGCCCCGCTCCCGGAACGGGTCCGGGAGCGGGGGGAGCCCCGAGGGCGGCACGGGGGCCGGCTGAGAGCGGCCCTGAGACGTGGGGGGAGCCGCGATCAGGGTCCTCCACGAAGGAGCCGGGAAGGGGGACCGGGCCGACGGCGGTTCCCCGTCGGCCGGCCGGATGGTGACCGCGGCTCGGCGACGGTGTGGGCAGCGGTGGCGGCCGCGGCGTTGTGTGCCGTCTTCGCGGCCGTGTTCCTCATGGCGAAGGTGACCGTGGCGCGCCACCGCGCGGGTGGTGCGGCGGACCTGGCGGCCCTCGCGGCGGCCGATCACGCACTGGAGGGCACGCGTGCCGCCTGTGGCCTGGCCGAGCGGGTGGCGGTCGCCCAGGGCGCCCGCATCGTCCGGTGTGCGGTGCAGGGGGAGATCGCGGACCTCACCGCGGAGGTACGGGCCGGTCCGTTCGCCCCCCGCGTGCGGTCCCGGGCGGGCCCCGCGGAGGCGGTGCCGCCGACGGGGAGGGAGGCGATAGGGAGCGTCGTGCCGCACCACCGGCCGGAGCCGGCACGAGGCGCCGAGGAACGCCCGCAGGGCAGTCCGGACCGGTGTCGGCCGGACGACGAGGGTCGACGGGTCGGCGGGGCGTCGTCCGGGGCCGGTGGATCGGTGTCAGCCGGTCGACACCGCGCCATCAGAGGCCGGCGGGGTGTCGTCCGGGGCCGGTGGGGCGCCCGACAGCAGTGTGCCGAGCAGCCGGATGGCCGCCTTCTTGTCCAGCGGCTCGTTGCCGTTGCCGCATTTGGGTGACTGGATGCAGGACGGGCAGCCGGACTCGCACTCACAGGAGGCGATGGCCTCCCGGGTCGCGGTCAGCCAACGGGCGGCGGTGTGGAAGGCGCGCTCGGCGAACCCCGCACCGCCGGGGTGACCGTCGTAGACGAAGACGGTGGGCAGCAGCGTGTCCGGGTGCAGCGGGACGGAGACACCACCGATGTCCCAGCGGTCGCAGGTGGCGAAGAGGGGCAGCATCCCGATGGAGGCGTGTTCGGCGGCGTGCAGGGCCCCGCCCAGGGCTTCCGGCAGGACCCGCGCGTCGCCCAGCTGGTCCTCGGTCACCGTCCACCACACCGCGCGCGTCCGCAGGGTGCGGGGTGGCAGGTCGAGGCGGGACTCCCCCAGCACCTCACCCGTGATCAGTTTGCGACGGAGGAAGGAGACGACCTGATTGGTGACCTCGACCGAACCGAAGCACAGCCGGGCGTCGCCCCACGGCACCTCGGCGGTCGTCTCCAGGATGGAGATCGACGTGGTGTCCCGGGCGGTGGTGGAGTACGGCGGATCCGCTGCCTCGACCAGGGCGACCGCGTCCTCCAGGTCCAGTCGCCGCACCAGGTAGCTGCGGCCCTGGTGCAGATGGACGGCACCGTCGTGGACGGTGGTGTGCGCGGCGGCGGCGTCCACCGTGCCCAGCAGGCGCCCGGTGGCCTCCTCCACCACCTGGACGGGCCGCCCGCCGGTCCCCCGGATGTCGGTGAGGTCGGCGGCGCGTTCCCTGCGCGTCCAGTGCCAGCCCGTGGCGCGCCTGCGCAGCAGTCTGCGCTGCTCCAGCTGGGGCATCAGCTCCGCCGCGGCCGGGCCGAAGAGTTCCAGGTCCGCCTCGGTCAGCGGGAGTTCCGCGGCCGCGGCACACAGGTGCGGCGCGAGGACGTAGGGGTTGTCCGGATCCAGGACGGTCGATTCGACGGGCCGCCGGAACAGCGCCTCCGGATGGTGGACGAGGTAGGTGTCCAGCGGGTCGTCCCGGGCCACCAGGATCGCCAGCGCGCCCTGGCCGGCGCGTCCGGCGCGTCCGGCCTGCTGCCACAGGGAGGCACGGGTTCCCGGGTAGCCGGTGATGACGACGGCATCGAGGCCGGCGATGTCCATGCCCAGTTCCAGTGCGCTGGTGGCGGCCAGACCGAGGAGTTCGCCGGAGTGCAGGGCGCGTTCCAGGGCCCGCCGTTCCTCGGGCAGGTAACCGCCCCGGTACGCCGCCACCCGGGAGGGGAGGGAGCGGTCCACCGCCGCCAGGTGTTCCTGGGCGATCAGCGCGATCAGCTCGGCGCCGCGCCGGGACCGTACGAAGGTGATCGTCCGGACGCCCTGCACGGCCAGGTCGGTGAGGAGGTCGGCCGACTCGGCGGTGGCGGTGCGGCGTACCGGGGCGCCCTGCTCGCCGTGCAGGTCGGTCAGCGGCGGCTCCCACAGCGCGAAGACCACCTCGCCACGGGGGGAGGCGTCCTCGGTGATCTCGCCGACCGGCAGGCCGGTCAGCCGGGTCGCCGCCACGCCGGGGTCGGCCGCGGTCGCGGAGGCGAGGAGGAACACCGGGGAGGCGCCGTAGCGGGCGCAGACCCGGCGCAGCCGCCGCAGCACCTGCGCCACATGTGACCCGAAGACGCCGCGGTAGGTGTGGCACTCGTCGATCACCACGAAGCGCAGCGAGCGGAGGAAGGAGGACCAGCGGGCATGTCCGGGCAGAATGCCGCGGTGCAGCATGTCCGGGTTGGTGAGGACGTAGTTGGCGTGCTCGCGGACCCAGTCGCGCTCCTCGACCGGGGTGTCGCCGTCGTAGACCGCCGCCCGTACGGCGCCGCCGAGCGGACCGGCCAGCCGGCGCACGCTGCGGCACTGGTCGGCGGCGAGGGCCTTGGTGGGGGCGAGGTACAGCGCGGTCGCGCCCCGTCCGGCCCGGGCGGCCCCCCTGGCACGGGCGCCACCGTCCGGGCCGGTCGCGGCGCCGTCCAGCAACGCGCTGAGGACCGGGGCCAGGTAGGCGAGCGACTTGCCGGACGCGGTGCCGGTGGCGACGACCACCGACTCGCCGTTCATCGCCCGTTCGGCGGTACGGGCCTGGTGCGCCCAGGGACGCGCCACACCGGCCGTCCGAATGGCGGCGATCACTTCCGGCCGGATCCGATCAGGCCACTCGGCATGGCTTCCGACGCGCGGGGGCAAGTGCTCCGTATGAGTGATGCGTGCAGCCCTTTCCGCCCCGCGGGTGATCCGCCCGAGTACGGTCCGGGGTGAGGGGCGTATGCCCGCCGGAGGCGGGAGCTGGTTGTGGGCCATTGACACCGAGTGTGTCACTGGAGTGACGGACAATGGGCTCAAGGCGTCGTGCGCGCCTGCAGGTAAGTGATTGAATGCCATCGCGGCTGCCGATCCATGGGGGGCGACCGCTCGATGCAAGGTGCTGGAGGATCCGTGGACCTGTCCCTGTCGACCGAGACCGTTGGCGACCGCACGGTGGTGAGGGTCGGTGGCGAGATTGATGTGTACACCGCGCCCAAGCTGCGCGAGCAGCTGGTCGAGCTTGTCAACGACGGGAGCTACCACCTGGTTGTGGACATGGAGGGCGTGGACTTCCTCGACTCCACCGGGCTCGGCGTGCTCGTCGGTGGCCTGAAGCGTGTCCGGGCCCACGAGGGCTCCCTGCGCCTGGTCTGCAACCAGGAGCGCATTCTCAAGATTTTCCGTATCACCGGTCTGACCAAGGTGTTCCCGATCCACACCTCGGTCGAGGACGCCGTCCAGGCGACCGACTGACCATCTCGCCAGTCCCGCGGGAAGACCGAAGGGGGTACCGGGCGGACTCGCCCGGCCCCCTGAGACGCACGCCCGGACATCCGAGGGGGATCGCATGGCCACCGTCGAACTGCGCTTCAGTGCACTGCCCGAACACGTACGGACGGCCCGGCTCGTCGCGGCGGCCGTGGCCCGCCGGGCGGGGGTGGACGAGGCGGTGCTCGACGAACTCCGCCTCGCGGTGGGTGAGGCATGCAGCCGTGCCGTCGGACTCCACCGGAGCAGCGGCATCACCGCGCCGGTGAGTGTGGTGCTGACCGAGGAGGAGAAGAAGTTCTCCATCGAGGTGGGTGACGCGGCGCCGCGCGGCACCGGCTCCGGGGCCGACACGCCGGCCGCGGACGACGGTTCGGCCGAGGGCGACGACCAGATGGGCCTGGCGGTCATCAGCGGCCTGGTGGACGACGTCGAGGTGTCCACCGGCGAGGAGGGCGGCGTCATCCGGATGAGCTGGCCCACCACGCCGGCGCCGACCCTGCCCTGACACGGCCACGACGGCTCTGCGGCGCCATCCCCTGCGGGAGGCCGCGGCGTCGTCGTGCTGGTGCGTGATGACGCTGCCGCGCGGGCGGCGGCTTCTTCGTAGCGTCGTCTTCCGGTCCTGTGCGGTGCCGGTGTTCGGTCTCCGGTGTCCGGTGGGTGCCCCGGCGCGTCGCGGAGGCACGTTCGTACGCGGCGGCGCCGGTGGAGCGGATGTTCCGGTGGTTCCGTGTTCGCCGCGACGGCCGCCCGGTGCCGGTCGTGGGCGCCGGGGCGCCGACCGCGAGTCCTCGTGTGAGCCCGGCCGGCGCGCCGGTCCCGGCGTGCCTCGGTACGGCTCCGCAGCTTCCCGGACGTGGCTCCGTTTCTGGCCCCCGTCGGGGCGCGGCCGACTGCCGGGCCGTTTCCGTCCTCCCGCCGGTGGCGCCTGCTCGGGTGTCTTCGCCTTGCGGGCTGCCTGCCGCCGTCCGCGCTGGCCCAGCTGCCGTACGCCTCGGCCGGCCGCCGAACGCGCCTGCCGGGCTGCCGCCCGGGCCCGGCCTCGGCCTGCGGTCTGTGGTGCCCGTTTGCGCTCCGCCCCGTCGTTTCCGTGGCTTCGTTTCCGTGGCTCTCCGGTCTCCCGACGGCCCCGTACGTCTCCGCCATGACGGCTGTCCGTCCGTCCGGGAGCATGGGAGCTTGCCCGTTCGTCGTGGTGCGGGCTTTCTGAGGGCGTCTTGGTGGGAGGCCGGGCGGGTAACGCTGCCGGTTTCTGGTGCGGGCGCGGCGACTGGAGGGGATGGCTCCGAACGGGGTGAGGGGTGGCGGGTACGGCACGGCACCCGGGGCGCCAGGGCCGTCCGCCTGGGAGGTCCGCGCCTGGTCACGCGTGAGTAAGGCCCCGACCTGCCGGCCCGGGGATGTCTCGGCGCGGGGCGTCTCGGCATCGGAAGAGCCGGCCTGCCGGCTCCGGGCCCGCGCCGGCTCCCCGGGGCGTCCGGCTGCCCCACTCCGGGTCCGGGGTCCGGGCACGGTGCCGGGGACAGCGGGGACCGTGTGCCATGCCGGGCGCTCCGGTAACCCGTGCCGCTCGCTCGCCGGCCCGGTAGGGCGAGCGGTTCGGGTCTCCTGGCCCACGCGGCTGCTCAGCCGGCCTGTGGCGAGCGGAGCAGTTCGGCGCGGCGGCGTACCGCCTCCAGGGCGCCGGGGCGGCGGCCGGGCACCTGGGTGCGCAGTTCGATGAGCAGCGGGGCGAGCGCGGCGGCCCGGTTCGGGTCGCGGATCTCCTGCCACTGGTGGTGAGCGCGGTCCACGGCCCCCTCCACGTCCGGGTGGCCGGGCGGCTGGCGGTTGCCCAGCCGGATGCGGGCGGCCGCCATCCACAGCTCACAGGCGCGGAGCGAGTCCCCGGCGAGCCGGAACAGGTCCGCCCGCACCTCCAGCCAGTGGATGGCCTCCGACGAACTGGGACCGTGGGCGCGCATCGCCTCCTGCTCCCACGCCGCCGCCATCGCCGCGGCCTCGCTGTGCCGTCCGGCCCGCGCGGCCTCCAGTATCGATGCGTGCGGATCGGACATCCGGCGGGCGGCCGGAGCGGGCGGCTCGGTGGGCTGCGGCGGGACCGACGGACGGGCGGGCACGGGCGCCGCCGGTGCGCCCTGCGAAGGCACCGTCGCGGCACCCGGTTCCCCGGGCTCTCCCTCCACCTCTCCCCGGCCCTCCCCGGGGGCGTGTCGGGGTGCGGGCACGGACGCCGGGGCCGGGTCCGGTTCGAGGGCCCTGCCGGGGTTCGGGCCGAGGGTCGGGACGGGTCCTGCGGCTCGGCGGTGAGCGGGTCCCCGGTCGGCGCCGGCTCAGCGGTTCCGTCGGCCGGTGCCGGCTCGCCGTCTCCCTCGGCTTGTGCCGGCTCGGGCTTTTCGCCGGCCGCCGCCCGTTCGGGTGCCGTGCGGCCCGGAGGTTCGGCGGCACCGGCCTCGCGAGCGTCTCCGGTGACGGACCGTGCCCGTTGCGGGGCGTCGTCCGGCGCGGAGGGCCGCTCTGCGTCCTCCGCGGCTCCGGGACGCGGCCGTGCGGGGACCTCACCGGCCGGCGGCTGCTGGAGGGCGTCGCCGGCCCGGGGGCCATCGGCGGCGGGGTGACCGGTGGCAGGCACCGCGGTGGGGCGGTGGTCGGCGGCCGGGTCATTCGCCGGGGGACCGGCCGGTAGCTCCGCGGCGGGCCCGGACGGGGGATCCGATCCCGGTCCGGGCGGGATCTCCTCCGGCCCGGGCGGGTCGCGTTCCCGGGCCGGGCGGGGTTTCGGTTTCCGGCCGGGCGGGGGCTCCTCCGGTACGGTCCCGGCTTCGGCCGCTGCCCCGGTCTTCGGTGCGGGCCGGCGGGTGTCCTCGATCGGCATGGGGTGCAGGAGCCGGTCCGACGGATGGGGCGGGAAGCAGATCCGGCGACTCGGTCTCGTCCGAGCGGAGTGTTCCCAAGGCGGCTGCTCATCGGCACGCCGCCCGGCGCGGGGTGGCCCGGGGCGCCCGGCACGGAGGCGGTGCGGGGTCCCTGGCACGGAGCCGTGATGGGCCGAGGTGGCCGACCCGTCGGCGGGATACCCGGTCGCGCCCTGCCCGTGGGCGGCCCGCTCAACTGCGGCTTGCTCTACTTCGGCCTGCCCGGCAACGGGCGTGGCGGATGCCGGCGGTGCGGCGGACACCGGTGGTGGGTGGGCGCGCCCTGGCTGCCGGCGGGGGCGGGGGCGCGGCGGGGGAGGCCGGGACGGAGCGCTCGTACCGCTCGTCCGGGACCGGATCACGGTCCGGGGCTCCCGGCCGGCGGCCGGGGCCGGGGTGAAGGGCGGGCGGGGTCGCATGGTCCCAGCCGGGCGGCGGCGCATGCGGGCCGGCCGGGGCGTACGGGCCGGCCGGGGCGTACGGGCCGGCCGGGACGGACCCGGGGGCCGGGAACGAGCCGGGCCAGCCGGTGCCGTCACCCGCCACGGGGCCCGGAGCGGGGTCCGGGAAGGTGCCGAGCGGCGGGCCCGGCGGCAGGACGCCGGGGTCCGGCTCCATGGACGCGGCCGCATATCCCGGGGCGGCTCCCGGTCCGGTCATGGGGGGCGCGTCCGGCACCGCCGGCCATTCCGTACCGGTTCCTCCGGCCGGCCACCCCCCGCCGGACGGCTCGGCGGACCGAGCGGGCGCGCCCAGCAGCAGTTCCGGGCCGCCGCCGAGACCCGCCTCCAGCACGGCCCGTTCGTGCAGAAGGGGCAGCGGCGGCCGTTCCGCGAGACCCCGCAGCAGGGTGGAGAACGCCTTGCTGTAGCGCGGCTCCAGCAGCCCGCGCCGTCGCCTGGGCACCGGGGCGATCACCCCGTACAGCATGAGTCCGGCGGCCAGGTGGGCCTGGACGGCCGGACCCTGCTCGGCCATGCGCGGCCACGCGGTACCGTCCGCCACCAGGTCGGCGACGACGGTGGTGCTGCCCGGCGGCCGGTGGCCCAGCTCGGCGGTGAGCCAGTGCCAGGGGAGCGCGCTGTACCGGGCGGTGCGGGCGGTGGTGTGGGCCAGCGCCAGGTGCGGCATCTGCTGCTTGCTGTCGAGCGTCAGCTGCCCGGCGAGATACACCAGCACCGGGCCCGGGTGGGTGGCGGCGGTACGCAGATGGGCCAGTACCGTCTGCGGGTCGGCGGGGTCCACCAGCTGTACGACACTCGCTCCGCCGGGTGTCCCCACCAGCACGGCCGGGGCCACGGCCGCGAGTTGCGGCAGGGCGGCCGCGGCGTCCATCACCCGGCGCTTGCCCTGCTTACCGCCCGGACCGGCGGCGATGAGCAGGGCGTAGCCGAAGTCGCCTGCCGTTCCCGCTCCATTGATCGCCATACGAGCACGGTAGCCGGTGCCGGGCGGCGATGTGCCGCGTGCGCCGCAACGCCCGGCCCCGGCGTCCTGGGCCGATTTCCTCGGGCCGGGGGTAAGGAGGCGAACCGGACGGTGCTGATCGCGGTGGCTGGTGTGGCGGGCACGCCAGGGGGAGCGTTGCTCGCCCAGCGAGGTGCCGACCGGGCCGGGAGGCGCGGGCTGGTGATGACCCAGGCCCTCCAGGCGGCCCGGGAGAACCGTGCCCTGCGGCGGAGCTGCCAGCCGAAACTGGTCCAGCGCGCAGGCAGTTCGCCACGGCCCTCAGCCGTCACCTGTACGTCCTGCGGGACGTGGAGTGCACCGACACGGCCCGGTGCAGATCGTCGTGGGCACCGGGCCTGGGCCATCGGCACGCGCACGGTGCCGATGGCCCGCATGCGTGGCCGGTTGTCTACTTCTCGTCGGTTGCCGTAGCTTCCGGGCGGGTGAATCCGCTGCCGTTCCGGTCGGTCGGGAACCTGAAGGCGATCGCGCCGATCGTCTGCCGGTGATTCCGCGATCGACCGCCTCCCTCCGGTGGCCGGTCCGGGAGCAACGGCTCGGTCCGCGCCCCTTGCGCATCAGCAGACGACACAGCCGGGCCGTCGACCGACCGGTCCACACGAACGAAACCGCTAGGCGCCGAGCCGCCGGAACCGCCGTACCGCCAGCGGGAAGAAGACCGCCAGCAGCACCAGGGGCCAGGCCACCGCGAGGAGTTCGGCGTGCCGGGCGGCCCAGGAGGACCCCTCCCACCCCGGGTTGCCGAACAGGGAGCGGGTGGCGGCGGCCGTCGCGGACATCGGGTTCCACTCGGCGAGTGTGCCCAGCCACGCCGGCATGTCCCGTGGCGAGGCGAACACGCTGGAGAGGAACCCGATCGGCCAGATCAGGATCTGCACCGCCTGCACCATGTCCGGGGTACGCGCGACCAGCGCGAGGTGGATGCCGAGCCAGAGCATGGCCAGCCGGAGCAGCAGCAGGAGGCCGACCGCGTACAGGGCGTCGCCGGTGCCGCCGTGCCAGCGCCAGCCCATCGCCAGCCCCACGCCGATCATCACCAGCAGGCCGGCCGCCGACTGCACCAGGTCCAGGACGCTGCGGCCGACCAGCACCGCCGACTGCGCCATCGGCATGGCCCGGAACCGGTCCAGCACCCCCTTGCTGATGTCCTGGGTCAGCGCGACCATCGTCGAGTCCACGCCGAACGCCATGGTGAGCGCGAACATCCCGGGCACCAGGAAGTCCCGGTAGTCACCGCCGCCGGCGACGGTCATCCCGCCGCCGAGGAAGTACGCGAACATCAGCAGCATCATCACCGGGAAGACCAGGCCGACGATCACCTGTCCCGGCCGACGGGTCCAGTGGGCGAAGCCGCGCCGGGTCATGGTCCAGCAGTCGGCCAGGGTCCACCGCCACCGGGGCCCGGGGGCGTCGGTGGCGGGTGCCCCGGTCATCAGGGCCTCGGTCACCGGTGCCCCGGTCACCGGGTCCGGGGCGCTCGCCCGGGTCCTGGACGTCATATCCGCTCCCCCTTCCGGCCGGCCCGCCGGCCCTGTTCGGTCGGTTCGGCCTGTTCGGCCGGCCGGTCGGGTTCCGTCCGCCCGGGTCGTTTCGTCGCGCCGCCTTGTTCCGCCGGCAGGCCGTGTTCTGCCGGCAGGCCGTGGTCCGGCGGTCGGCGCCGTCCGGCCGGCCCGTTGCGTGCCGTGGGCCGTGCCGGCGAACCGGTGCCCTCCGGTGAGGTCGGCCCGGCTCCGTCCCCCGCCTCCGCCGTGAGGTGGAGGAACACCTCGTCCAGCGTGGGGCGGCGCAGGGCGATGTCCTCCGCCACGATCCCGGCTGCGTCCAGGGCCCGTACCGTCGCGGTGAGCGCCGCGATCCGGTCGGCGACCGGGGCGCTGACCAGTCGGCGGTCGGGGTCGGTGGCCACCGTGTCGGCGCGGGCGGCCATGCCGACCACGGACGCGGCCGCGGACAGCCGTCCGGCGTCACGCACCACGACGTCGATCCGGTCGCCGCCCAGCGCGGCCTTCAGCTCGTCGGCGGTGCCGTCGGCGATCACCCGGCCCCGGTCCACCACCGAGATGCGGTCCGCGAGCTGGTCCGCCTCCTCCAGGTACTGGGTGGTGAGGAGCACGGTGGTGCCGCCGTCGGCGAGCGAGCGCACCGCGTTCCACACCTCCGTCCGGCTGCGCGGGTCCAGGCCGGTGGTGGGCTCGTCGAGGAAGAGCACCGCGGGCCGGGTGATCAGCGCGGCGGCGAGGTCGAGGCGGCGCCGCATGCCGCCGCTGTAACGGGAGGCGGGCCGGTTGCCGGCATCGCGCAGGCCGAACCGGTCCAGGAGTTCCTCCGCGCGGTCCGCCGCCCGGCGCCCGCCCAGGTGGTACAGGCGTCCGAACATCTCCAGGTTCTGCCGGCCGCTCAGTTCCTCGTCCACCGCCGCGTGCTGGCCGAGCAGTCCGATCCGCCGGCGCACCCGGTCCGGATGGCGCGCCACGTCCCAGCCGGTCACCTCGACCCGGCCGGTGTCGTACCGGAGCAGGGTGGCGAGGATGCGGACACAGGTGGTCTTGCCCGCGCCGTTGGGGCCGAGCAGTCCGTGGACGGCCCCGCGCGGCACGGTCAGGTCCAGCCCGGACAGGGCCTCCTTGTCCCGGTACCTCTTCCGCAGACCTTCGACGAGGATCGCCGGGTCGCTGTCGGTCAACGTCTCTCCTTCCCGAGCACGCCGGATCCCTCCTAGTCAAACTTGACTAGAGGAGCGCCGGGAAGGCTATGCCCGCTCGACGTATTAGTCAAACTTGATTAGCCGGTGTGGGGTGCGGAGGCCGGCAGCTCGGCAGGTCGGCGTGTGGTCCGGGGGTCGGGAGAGGGGCGGGGTGCCGGGTCGGGGAAGCGGTGCCGGGCCGCTCCCATGCCGGAGGGAGCGGGGTTCCGGGTCGTCTCCCGCTGCCGCCCTGGGTCATCATGCGCATGCGCGCGGGGCCGCCCTGAGCCGTGTGCGGGCGCGTCCTACGCGCCGGGACCAGCTCCCGGCCGGCGGCAGGACCGGCCCCGGCCTCGGCCCCCGGGTGCGCCAGCCGGCCCGACCGGGCGCGGCCCCGGCGGCGGGGCGGTGTCCCGCCGGTCCCGGGGTCAGCCGCGTTCCGCGTACGGGTTCTCCACCCCGTCCGGCAGGACGTCCACCGAACGCTCGCCCTCGCCCGCCATGACGTACGCGCCGGCCTCCAGCCGCTCGATCAGGCCGCGGGTCCACTCCGCGCCGGCCTCGGCGGAGTGCACCCAGAGCTTCATCACCTCGCCGATGTGCCCCCACTCCTCGGGGGTGGCCTCGGACGGCGACCAGTGCTGGGCGACCTCGGTCCGCCACTCCTCCAGCGCCGCCACCCGCTGCCTGAGCAGCGCGAGCGCCTCGTCCCGCGGCAGGTCCACCAGGAAGCCGACCCCCGCCGTCAGCTCGTCGATCTTCTGGTCGTGGCGGGACAGTGACTCCCGCAGCAGACGGAAGAACTCGGCGTCGCCCGCGTCGGTCAGCTCGTACTCGGTGCGCGGGGGGCCGCCGGCGGTGCTGGGCGCGATGTCGTGGGCGATCAGCAGGCCCTGCTTGGCCATCTGCTTGAGCGCGTGATAGATCGACCCGGGCTTCACGCCGGACCACTCGTGGGCGCCCCAGTACTCCAGGTCGTTACGGACCTGGTAGCCGTGCGCGCGCCCGTGCTGGCGGACGGCGCCCAGCACCAGCAGCCGGATCGCTGACATCGTCTCCTCTTTCGCTCCGCGCGCCCCGCCCCGGCACGGTCACCGCGGCCGGACCGGGTCCGGGCCGCACCGCGCGGCACCCGGGCGCGGCTCCAGGCTAGGCGACGCCCGCACGGCGGCGCCGCGCCCGGGCCCGGTGCCGCCGTGCCTCCGCCCCGACCCGGCGCCCCGGCTCCCGGGTCCGGAGTCCTGTCCGGCACCCCGCGCACCGGCTCGCCCGCCGGCCCGAGGGGCGACCGACCCGTCAGGGGGACGGCGTGGCGGGCGCCCGGGCCCGGCGGGCGAGCGGGCCGTCAGGCGCCGGCCGCCGCCACCTCGTCGATCAGCTCGAAGGCGGTCTTGCCGTCCAGCGTCTCCCGGATCACGTCCGCGTGGCCGGCGTGCCGGGCCATCTCCTGGATCAGGGTGAGCAGCAGGAACCGCATCGAGCGCGGCTCCCGGGGGAACCACGGCGCCTCGGGGAGCATGAAGGTCTCGTCGAGGTCGGGGAGCGAACGGATGAACCGCTCGGTCCCGGCCGCGATCTCCTCCCATACGGCGAGCACACCCGCGACCGACTCGCCCTCCTCCAACCGGTGCGACAGGTGCCAGTTGGTCTCGTCCCGCCGGACCGAGCGCGGCACGCCCCTGGCGTCCTCCACCCAGGTCCGCTCGACCTCGGCCACGTGCTTGAGCACCCCCGCCAGGGAGAGTTCGCTGGCCGACGGGGAGCGCACGGCGTCCGCGTCGGACACCCCGTGCAGGGTGCGCCGGATCGCGCCGCGCTGCGCTTCGAGGAAGCCCAGCAGGGCTCCCGCCTCGTCGCCGTGGGCTTCCTGGTTCACCAGCGTGGGCATGGGGTCCCGCCTTCCGTCCTGGGTCTCGGTCTCTCCCGACGTCTGCGACGCTACGGGGACTTGCGGACAGGAACGGTCCTCGATTCCCGCCGGACCCGGAGCGATCCGGACTACCGGACGGGAGCGGGAAGGCGAGCGCGGGAACGCCCGCACGGAACGGCCGGCGTGGACGGTCTGGGATCCCCCGTCGGGCCGGGGCCCGTTCGAGCGGACACCCCTGGCTTCCGTCGGGCCGGGGTTCCTGGCTCTCCTCGGCGGGGCCGAGGGCGGCCGGCGGGGTGACCGGCGGTACCGGCCGCGACCCGGAGCGGGGATCGGCCATGTCCCGGACCGGTCGGGCCATGGCCGGAACCAGGGCCGGCCACGTCCCGGACCGGGCCGGCCACGGCCGGCACCGGGACCGGCCAGGTGTCCGACGGCCCGACTGGCGACCGGCCGGCCAAGGCCTCGGAAGCCACACGGCACGGCCACCGCCGTAAGCCGCACCGCACGACACGGCCGACCCGGCACGGCGCGGCCTGTATCAGTACCGCCGGCAACCACACCACGGCACCGCCGGCAACCGCACGGCACGGCCGGCGCGGGGCCGACCGTGCCGCCGGTGCGTCAGAAGGGGAACCGGCTGCGGCCGTGCTGGATGGAGATCCACTTGGTGGTGGTGAAGCTCTCCACCGTGGACTCTCCGTTGAGCCGGCCCACGCCGGAGAACTTCTCGCCGCCGAACGGCACGATCGGCTCGTCGTGCACGGTGCTGTCGTTCACGTGGAACATGCCGGTCTCGATCCGTCGGCCGAACCGCACCCCGCGCTCGATGTCGGCGGTGTGCACCGCGCCGCTCAGCCCGTACGGGGTGGCGTTGACCAGGGAGACCGCCTCGTCGTCACCGTCGAACGGCATCAGGATCGCGACCGGGCCGAAGATCTCCTGGCGCAGCACCGGGGAGTCGGGCGCCACACCGGTGAGGACCACCGGGCTGACCAGCGTGCCCCGGACCGGGCCGCGCACCAGGGCGGTGGCGCCGTCCGCGACGGCCTGCTCCACCACGCCGGCGATGTTCTCCGCCTGGGTCTCGTTGATCAGCGGGCCGATGAGGGTGGCGGGGTCGCTGGGATCGCCGACCGTGAGGGACTCGACCTTCGCCACGAACTTCTCGGTGAACTCCCGCTCCACCGAGCGGTCCACCAGCACGCGGTTGGCCGCCATGCACACCTGGCCCTGGTGGACGAAGCGGCTGAACACCGCCGCGTCCACCGCGTAGTCCAGGTCCGCGTCGTCCAGGACGACCAGCGCGCTGTTGCCGCCCAGCTCCAGGACCGAGCGCTTGAAGTGGGAGGCGGCGACGGTGGCGACGTGGCGGCCGACCTTGTCCGAGCCGGTGAACGAGATGACCTTGGGCACCGGGTGCTCGATCAGCGCGTCACCGATCTCCGCGATGTCCGTGATCACCACGTTGAGCAGCCCGGCCGGCAGCCCGGCGTCCGCCAGCACCTTGGCCACCAGGGAGCCGCCGCAGATCGGGGTGTTCTGGTGCGGCTTGAGGACCACCGCGTTCCCCAGCGCCAGCGCCGGGGCGACCGACTTCAGCGACAGCAGGAACGGGAAGTTGAACGGGCTGATGACGCCGACCACCCCGACCGGCACCCGGTAGAGGCGGTTCTCCTTTCCGTCGGCCGGGGACGGGATGATCCGCCCCTCGGGCCGCAGGGCCAGGGATATCGCCTCCCGCAGGAATTCCTTGGCCAGGTGGAGTTCGAAGGCCGCCTTGACCCGGGTGCCGCCGACCTCGGCGGTGATCGCCTCGGTCAGTTCGGCGTCCCGTTCCTCGACAATACGCAGGGCCCTTTCGAAAACCATGCGCCGGGTGTAGGGATTGGTCGCCGCCCATTCCGGTTGGGCCCGCTCCGCCGCCCGGTACGCCTGGTCCACCTCGGTGACCGTGGCCACCGTGATGGAGGCGAGCTTCTCCCCGTCGTACGGGTTGAAGTCCACGATGTCCCAGGAGCCGCTCCCGGGCCGCCACTCGCCGTCGATGTACTGAAACGCCAGCTCGGAGAAGTAGGACATGCCATCCCTATCTGGAGACGGGGGCGCCTGATGACACCCACGGGGTGCGTCGGCCCTGACGGAACGTCATCCTAGTGAGAAATCAGGTGTTTTGGAGAAGGTCCCGGAGCAGATCTCTGCTCTTCGCCGGCGACAGACTGTCCGCCCCCATCCGCTCCATCACCCGCTCGTACTGCACCACTTCGTCCCGTTTATCCAAGTAGAGGGCACCGGTGAGCTGTTCCAGATACACCACATCCGGAAGGTCGGATTCCGGGAATCGCAGCATCGTGAAGGCGCCGCTTTCGCCGGCGTGCCCACCGAAGGAGAACGGCATCACCTGGAGAATCACATTCGACTGTTCGGAGACCGCGAGGAGGTGCCGGAGCTGCCCGCGCATGACCTCGGGGCCGCCGTAGGGGCGGCGCAGCGCCGCCTCGTCCAGTACCGCGTGGAATTCCGGTGCGCGCTCGGACACCAGGAGTTTCTGGCGTTCCATGCGGAGCGCGACGCGCCGTTCCACCTCCGTGTCGCAGGCGTGCGGCTGGCCGCGGGTGACGACCGCCTGCGCGTACCCCTCGGTCTGCAGCAGGCCGTGCACGAACTGCACCTCGTAGCAGGCGATGTGGGACGCGGCGCCCTCCAGGCCGACATAGGTCTGGAACCAGCCGGGCAGGACATCGCCGTAACTGTGCCACCAGCCCGCCACATTGGCCTCACGGGCGAGCCCGAGAAGTGCCGCGCGCTCCGTCTCGTCGGTGACGCCGTAGAGCGTGAGCAGGTCCTCGATGTCGCGCGCCTTGAAGCTCACCCGGCCCAACTCCATGCGGCTGATCTTGGATTCGGAAGCGCGGATCGAATAGCCGGCCGCCTCCCGCGTGATGCCGCGAGACTCGCGCAATCGCCTGAGCTGGGAGCCCAGGAGAATCCGGCGCACCACCGATCCGCTCGACTCGCTTGCGGTCATTTTCCGTGACCCTCCCTGTACGGAACGCACCCTTCGGGGGGCGCGACCCCCGTAGCCCCTGGCGGGGAAGTCTGCCACTTCCGGGCACCGCGCTGTGCACAAGTCGTTACTCATGTGGGGCACCTACGCAAGAGGGCGTAGGAAGAATCGCGGTCGAATCGCGGCAGGTTTGCCCAAATCCCCCCGTGCACGTGCATCTGCCCTTGCATCTGCTCTGCGCATTGGGAACGATGGGCGTCGCGCACGTGCAAGCTCGTACGAGGTCCAGCCAGGAACCTCACGGCAACGAATGCAGGAGTGCTCGCATGGGGACCAACGGATCGACCATGCTGGAGCCCTTGTGGAGAGGGCTCCCGCCAGTCGGCCCCTCCGCCGTCTCCGGTTCCGCCTCCTGTGCGCTGCCCGCGCGGTACGAAGCGGTCAAGGGGGCCCGCCGGTTCACCGGCCGGACGCTCGACCAGTGGGAGCTGCCGGATCTCTTCGACGACGTCGCCCTGGTCGTCTCCGAACTCGTCACCAACGCCCTGCGGCACGCGCTGCCGCAGGGCGTCACGCCGGACGGGCCGGGAGCCGCGGCCGGACCCCTCGCCGCCGGCTCGCCGTCGGCCGGATCGCCGGTGGGCGTACGGCCGCCCGGCGCGCCGGTGCCGCCCGGCCCGGACCCGGCGCGGGCGACCGACTCCTTGGTCCGGCTCCATCTGATGCGCTGGACCACCCGGCTGGTGTGCGCGGTGCGGGATCCCAGCGAGGCGAGCCCGGTGGCCGGTGAGGCCGACTTCTCCCAGGAGTCCGGCCGCGGACTCCACCTGGTGGAGTCCTTCAGCGACAGCTGGGGCTGGCACCCGCTCGGCGGCACCCTGCGCGGCAAGGTCGTCTGGGCGCAGTTCCGGCTGACCCGCGACTGAACACCGCCCCACCGGCGCCACGGCGGCGCCCCACCCGCGCGGCGACGGTGCCGCGGCCGGGCATGACGGCCCCGGAGGGACGACCACCGGGGGACCACCGGACGACCGCCGGGACGGGGCGACGGGGCCGGCCGGCGCGGGCCGCGCCGTACGCTGTACCGGGCCGTTTCAGTCCAGCACGAGGTGGTCGAACTCCCCGTCCTTGACGCCCAGCAGCAGTGCGGCGATCTCCGCGGGCGTGTAGATCAGCGCGGGCCCGTCGGGGAAGCGGGAATTCCGCACGGCCACACCGCCGTCCGGCAGTTTGGCGAATTCGACGCAGGAACCTTGCGAGTTGCTGTGCCGGCTCTTCTGCCAGACGACGTCATGGAGGTCCGATGCCGCCATACCGTTGTACAGGTGGTCGTGCACAGGGCTCTCCGAGGTTCATGCAGCTGTCAACTGTCCCGGATCATAACCCCGTTCATGTGCGGCTGCATGAGCGGATGCACGTGCACACCGTGTATCCGGATGATCACCGCGAGCCGTACGGCAACAGCGCCATCTCCCGGGCATTCTTGATCGCACGTGCAATCCGCCGCTGCTGCTGCGCGGTGACGCGCGTGACCCGCCGACTCCGGATCTTCCCCCGGTCCGAGATGAACTTCCGGAGCAGATCCGTGTCCTTGTAGTCGATATATGTGACGCCGGCGGCGTCCAAAGGGTTCGGCCGGGGCCTGATGTTTTTGCGGGATGTACCGTTCCGGGTCATCGAATTCCCATTCTCTCGTACGGTGGTGGCCGCCGGGCCGGGGTAACGGACGGCCCGGACGGCGGGCCCGGGTCGGGACGGGCCGCGCGGCAGGCCCGGGGCCCGGGGCCCGGGAGCGGGGGAGCGGGGGCGGGTGCCGCGCCCGGGGCGCGGGCGGGTCGGGGGCGCGGGCGGGCCGGGGAGGTCCGCCGGGGTCAGCAGACCGGGTCGAGGAGGTCGTCGAAGGCGTGGGACAGACCGCGCCACGCCTCCGGCCCGGCCGCGTACTCCGCGTCGGTCAGCAGACAGGACTCCAGCAGCGCCGTCAGCTGGTCCGCGTCCAGCCCCGGTGAGGTGAAGGTGAGGTGCTGGGCCCGGTCGCCGTGTTCCGGGTCCCAGTCCAGCGCCGCCGCGACCCGCCGGGTGGCCGGCACCAGCTCCCAGGCGGCGTCGGGCAGCGCTGCGAGCCACGGGCCGGCGCTCTCCACGCACAGCGCGCCGCCGGCCGCGTCCCAGGACAGCAGGGTGTCGGGCCGGTCGGCGAGCCAGAACCGCCCCCGGCTGCGGACGGCGGCGCAGGTCAGCTCCTCCAGCGCGGCGTACAGCCGCCCGGGGTGGAAGGGGCGCACCCGGTGCCACACCACGGTGGTGACCCCCTCCTCGTCCGCGGCCTGCGGCAGCAGGGCGCAGGCCGGGTGCTGCCGGTCGGCGGCGGCCGCCACGTCGAAGCCGGCCGTCACCACCTCCGCCAGCTCCGGGGAGTCCACCGGGACCGTGCGGGCCGTGGGGTGGAGCTGGCGCAGCAGCGCGAGATCGGTCGGATCGGCGGGGTCGGCCGGCTCGGCGGTGCCGGCCGGGTCGGGTGCCGCGCCGGTCCGCCGGGCGCCGGCCGGGTACGGCCCGCCGCCGGGCATCGCCTGGCCGTCACCGGGGTCCCCGTCATCGGACACCCCGGTGCCGGAACCCGCGGCCGGGCCGTCCTCCACCAGGACGAGGACCGGCGGGTACTCCAGTTGCCGGGCGAAGGTGTCGGCCACCGTGCGCCGGTCGCTCGCGGCGGCGGCCAGCCCCACCTCGGCCAGGTCGTCGCCGCAGCTGAGGTAGGGCAGTGCCAGGGCGGGGTCCACGGCGGTGAGTACCGCGGTCAGCCGCAGTTCCGTGCCGCTGTGCGCGGCCACCACCTCGGCCATCGCCTGCGGTTCCACCGAATCCCACAGCTCCACCACGGCGAGCCGGCACCCGGCGGCGGCCAGCCGGTTCAGCTCCGGCACCAGGTCCTCCCGGAGCGCGCAGCAGGCGCAGTCGTTGACCAGCGGCGCCTCCCCCTGGTCGAGGACCGACCGGGCGTCCCGCACGGTCCGCCGCACGGTACCGGCCGGCGCGGACGCCAGGTCGTGGTGGAGCGCGACGCTGCCCGGCACGGTCGCCAGCAGCCGGTCCACCGCCGCGCGCCGGGCGTCGACGTGCAGTCCGGCGACCACCGCGACCGGCAGCGGGCCGGCGCCGGTCACCGGTCACCCCGGTGGGCGGCGCGGCCGTAGCGGCGCTCGAAGCGCTCGACGCGGCCGGCGGTGTCCAGCACCCGGGCGGTCCCGGTGTAGAAGGGGTGGCTCGCCGAGGAGATCTCGACGTCGATGACGGGGTAGGTGTTGCCGTCCTCCCACTCGACGGTCCGGTCGGCGGTGGCCGTGGACCGGGTGAGGAAGGCGTAACCGGCGGCCCGGTCGCGGAAGACGACGGGGCCGTACGGGGGATGGATGCCGGGCTTCATGACGGGACTCCTTCAGCTTCTTCGGCTCGGTGGGTGCGCGGCGCGCTGGGCCCGGTGGCCCCGGCGCGGGGTCGGGGCGCGGATACCGGTGGGCGCCCGCCCGGGGACGGTCGTGGCACTGGCGGCGTGCGCGCGGGCGCCGGCGCCCGGCGGGGGTGCGGCGCCCCGGGCGGGAGCGCGGGGCCGCGGGCCCCGGTCCGGCAGGGCCGCGGGCGGGCGGGCGGTGGCCGGTGGGGGCGGTGGTCGGTGTGCGGTGGGCGCGGTGGGTGGTGGGCGCTGTGTGCGGTGGGCGCTGTGTGCGGTGGGTGGTGGAGGCGGCCGGTCAGCGCTCCTCGCGGAAGGTCACGTGGCGCCCGGCGACCGGGTCGTACTTGCGCAGCGTCATCCGGTCCGGGTCGTTCCGGCGGTTCTTCCGGGTGACGTAGGTGTAGCCGGTGCCGGCGGTGGACCGGAGTTTGATCACGGGGCGTAGTTCGTTGCGGGCCATACGGGCTACTATACAGAAATGGTTTCCATTTTCATTAGCGGGAGGTGCTGACCCGTGTCCGTCCACTGCCAGCTGACCGGCCGGACCCCCGGCTTCGGCAACTCGGTCTCCCACTCCCACCGGCGCACCCCGCGCCGCTTCGATCCGAACATCCAGCGGCGGCGCTACTGGCTGGCCTCCGAGCGCCGGTACGTCCGGCTCACGCTCAGCGCCAAGGGTGTGAAGACCGTGGACGCCATCGGCGTCGAGGCCGCGGTGGCCCGCATCCGTGCCCGGGGAGGGAAGGTCTGATGGCGAAGAAGAGCAAGATCGCGCGGGACGAGCAGCGGCGGGCCGTGGTCGCCCGGTACGCCGCCCGCCGGGCGGAGCTGAAGGAGCTGATCCGCCACCCCGCCACCTCCGCCGAGCAGCGGGCCGCGGCCCAGCGGGAACTGCGCCGCCAGCCACGGGACGCCAGCGCCACCCGGGTCCGCAACCGGGACGGCGTGGACGGCCGGCCGCGCGGCTACTTCCGCGCCTTCGGCCTGTCCCGGGTCAACCTCCGGGCCCAGGCGCACGCGGGCTTCCTGCCGGGGGTGCGCAAGTCCAGCTGGTGATCCGGCTCCGGTCCGGGGGTGCGGAACCGACCGGGGGTGGGAACCGGGCGGGGGGTGCGGGGCGCGGGCCCGTGCGCCCGGCGCCGTACGCCCGGGGCCGACGGGTGAGTGCCTGCCCCTGCGCCCGCCGCGCGCCCCCTCGTCCCGGGTCACGGTTCGCCTTCTCCGGCGCCCGTCGCTCCCTGCCCGCCCCCGGGCCACTGTTCGCCCGCCGCCCCCCGTCCCGAGTGCTCCCCCCATACAGCGGATCCGGCGCCGGAGCGGCACCGGATCACCGCCGGATCACTGCCTCATGGGGCCATCGGTGCAGGTCGGCGGCGATTGTCAGACCCTCCTGCCAGACTTCGGATCATGAGGTGGGCGCTGGCGGAGATGGACGACGGGGGTGTTCGTCTCTGCCCGCTCGACTCCTCCGGACGGGCAGCCGGACCGGTCGTGACGGACGCGGGCGGCCTCGCGTCGGCCATCCGCTCCCGTCCGGAGGTGGACCGCTGGGTCTGGCGGGCGACGGCCGCGGTGTATCCGCGGCTGCTCGCCGCCGGCCTGCGGGTCGAACGGTGTTACGACGTCGAGGCGGCGGAGAACCTGCTGCTCGGGCACGAGGGGCGGTCCGGGGAGCCGCGTTCGCTGGCCGCCGCCTGGGCCCGGCTGCGCGGTCTGCCGGTGCCCGACGACCCGCCGCCGGCGGGCTCCGGCCGGGGTCCGCAGCGGGCCGCGGACAGCCAGCCGTCGCTGTTCGAGACCGAGGGGTCGCCGCTGCCGCCCGGCACCGACCCGATGGAGGCCCTGCTCGCCGTCTACGCCGGGCAGCTGGCCCGCACCGGGCAGACCACCCACCCGGCCCGGATGCGGCTGCTCATCGCGGCGGAGTCCGCGGGCATGCTGGTGGCCGCCGAGATGCGGCGGGCCGGGGTGCCCTGGCGCGCCGATGTGCACCGCGAACTGCTCGACGAACTCCTCGGCGAACGCTACCCGGGCGGGCTGGAGCCGCAGCGGCTGGCGGAGCTGGCGGACGAGGTGTCCCGGGCCTTCGACCGCCACCGGGCCACCGGTTCCGCCGGCGGTGCCCGCCCCGTGGCGGCGCCCGTCGCGGGCACCGTGACCACCACCGGCCCGGGGCCGGCCGGGGAGCGGCGAGCCACCGGGGAACGGCGGCCGACGGGGGAGCGGCGAGCCACCGGGGAGGGGCCGGGCTCCGGCGGCGCCCCGCCGCGGGTGCGTCCCGACCTGCCCGCGGAGGTCATCCGGGCCTTCGCCCGCGACGGCATCGCGCTCTCCTCGACCCGGGCCTGGGAGCTGCGGCGGATCGACCACCCGGCGGTGGAGCCGCTGCTGCGCTACAAGAAGCTCTACCGGCTGCACACCGCCCACGGCTGGGCCTGGCTGCGGACCTGGGTGCGGGACGGCCGGTTCCGCCCCGAGTACCTGCCCGGAGGCACCGTCTCCGGACGCTGGACCACCAACGGGGGCGGGGCGCTGCAGATCCCCAAGGTGGTGCGGCGGGCGGTGATGGCCGACCCGGGCTGGCGGCTGGTGGTCGCCGACGCCGACCAGCTGGAGCCGCGGGTGCTCGCGGCGATCTCCCGCGATCCGGGCCTGATGGAGGTGGCCGGCAGCGACCGGGACCTGTACGCGGCGCTGTCCGACCGGGCCTTCTCCGGTGACCGCGAGCAGGCGAAGCTGGCCCTGCTGGGCGCGATCTACGGGCAGACGTCCGGGGACGGCCTGAAGAACCTCGCCGCGCTGCGCCGCCGCTTCCCGGCCGCCGTGGAGTACGTGGACGAGGCGGCCCGGGCCGGCGAGGAGGGCCGGCTGGTCCGCACCTGGCTCGGCCGCACCTGCCCGCCCGCCGACACCGCGGGTGACCCGTACGAGGAGGCCGGCCTGCCGCCGGCCGAGGACGGTCCGGCGGCACCGGGCGGTGGCGCCGGGGCCCGGGCCCGCGGCAGGTTCACCCGGAACTTCGTCGTCCAGGGCAGCGCCGCCGACTGGGCCGTGATCATGCTGGCGGCCCTGCGGCAGTCGCTCGCCCCGCTCCGCGCCGAACTGGTCTTCTTCCAGCACGACGAGGTGATCGTGCACTGTCCCGAGGAGGAGGCCGAGCGGGTCGGCGAGGCCATCCGCGCCGCCGGGGACCGGGCCGGCCGGATCGCCTTCGGCGACACGCCGGTGCGGTTCCCGTTCACCCTCGCGGTCGTGGACAGCTACGCCGACGCCAAGGGCGGACCGGTGGACGCCGACCTCTGACGGCCGGGCGGCGGAAGCGGCGGGCGACGGGTCGGGGGACAGGGGGGCGTACGTCCCTGACACCGGTCGGCGGGGCACGTTCCGGGGCAGGATGCCCGCCGGGCGCCGCGTTCCGGCGGCCGGCCGGCGAGGGACTGCCCGACGGCCGGCCGCCGGGCGCCCGACGCGCCGGCGGTCCGGCGGCGCCGGGGGCCTGTGAGCCCACGCCGGTGGCCTGGCGGCCCGCGCCGGTGTCCCGGCCAACCGGCGGTCGCGCCGTGCCCGTCCCCCTCCCCGTATCGGTGCTCGCGCCGTTGCCCGTCCCGCCGTACCGGCGGTGCACGCCGTGCCCGCGTCGGCGAACCGGCGGTGCCGACGCTGACGGGGCGTCGGACGCGGTGCGGTCACCGGGAATTCGGATTTTCTGACGGTCACTCACTCGCGCGGCGCAGCCTACTGCGCGGGACGGCCTCCGTCGGCTCACGATGGTGCGAGGGCCGCCGGGCGGGCGGCCCGTACACCGCCCACCGGGAGTACATGCCATGTCCCTCAGCCTGGAGCAACTACGCCGCTGTTCGGTAGCCGTCGATCTCGGTGCCGCGCGAACCCGCGTCTACCTCAAGGGCACCGGACTCATCGTCGACGAGCCGAGCGTCTGTGCCGTGAACCTGCGGACCGGCGGCCTGATCGCGGTCGGCACGCCCGCCGAGAACATGGCCGGGCGCACCCCCGGCCACATCGCGGTGGTCCGCCCCATCTCCGGCGGCGCCGTGGTGGACATCACGATGGCGCAGCGGATGCTGCGGCAGTTCGTCGGGGAGAAGGTGCGCCGCGCCTGGCGGCGGAAACCGCTGCTGCGCGCCGCCGCGTGCACCCCGTTCGACGCCCATCCGCTCGCCCAGACCGCCGCCGTGGAGACCCTGACCGGGCTCGGTGCCCGCCGGGTGGAACTGGTGGACACCCTGGTCGCCGCGGCGGTCGGCTGCGGTCTGCCGGTGGAACAGCCGGAAGCCACCATGATCGTGGTGTGCGGCGCCACCACCACGCAGGTCGCGGTGCTCTCGCTGGGGGCCCTGGTGGCCGCCGAGAGCGTTCCGGTGGGCGGTGACGCGATCGACCGTGCGGTCGTGCAGCACCTGCGCACCCGCCACGAGGTGATGCTGGCCGGGCACTCGGTCCGCCCGCTGCACCTGGTGCTGAGCGGCCCGGACGCGGCGAGCGGCGCCGAGGTGCACGGCCGGGACGTGGTCACCGGCCGGGCCCGTTCCGTACGGGTGGACGCCGACGGGGTACGGAACGCCACGCACGTGCCGATGACGGCGGTGATCGACACCATCGGGTCGGTGCTCCGGCGCTGCCCGCCCGACCTCGTCGCCGACCTGGGCGACCGGGGCATCATGCTGGCCGGCGGCAGCGCCCGGCTCCCCGGCCTGGACAGCATGATCGGGCAGGCCACGGGCATGCCGGTGCACGTGGCGGAGCGCCCGGACATCTGTGCGGTGGAGGGCCTGGGCGCGATGCTGGAGGGGAAGGTACGCCCCCTCCCCGTCGGCCCGCCCGCGGCCTGACCGCCGCCGCCGGGCGCAGCCCGGCGGACCCCACGGAGCGAAGGAAACGCGCGAGCGCACGCAGCGCACGGGGCGTACGGGGCCCCCGGCCGTCGCCTCGCGGTGCCGCACGGCGGCGGCCGGCGGGAGGTCGGGGCCCGTCGGCCGGGGGCGAAGGGCTCCGGGACCGGTGCCGGAACGGCGGCGGGGCGACCGGCACCCGTCCCCCCGGCCGGCCCGGGACGTCTCTCCGGCGCCGCCCCGCACGCCCCTGAGGTGGGGCTCCGCAGGTCTCTCCGGCGGGTCCCGGAGGCCCCTGGGGGAACTTCATCACCCCCCGCCGCAGTTGAGTCAGTGCACCCACGACGACACGAGGAGATGGCACATGGCTCTGTGGGACCGGCTGAGGGACTCGGCCCAGACGATGCAGACCCAGCTGCAGTCGAAGAAGAACGAGCTGAAGAGCGGCGGCTTCCGAGACGCCAGCATGGCGATGTGCGCGCTGGTGGCCGCCGCCGACGGGCAGGTGGACCCGGCCGAGCGGCAGCGGGTCGCCTCGCTGATCGCAACCAACGACGTCCTGCGGAACTTCCCCGCCGACGACCTCCAGCGGCGGTTCGACGAGAACCTGGCCAAGCTGACCGCGGACTTCTCGCTCGGCAAGGTCGGCCTCATGCAGACCATCGGCAAGGTGCAGAAGAAGCCGACCGAGGCGCGTGCGGTAATCCAGATCGGCATCGTGATCGGCGGCGCCGACGGTGACTTCGACAAGACCGAGCAGGCCCTGGTGCGGGAGGTGTGCTTCGCCGTCGGCATCGACCCGGCGGAGTTCGACCTGTAGACCGCCGACCCGGACGGACCCGGGCGACGGTGGGGCCGGCCGGCCCGCCGCGTCACGGGCCGGTGGGGGACGGCGTCTTCCGGCCGCCGACGGCCGAGGGAGGCACGGACCGGACCGTCGTACGCACGGACGCCCGGACGCCCGGACGCCCGGGGGCGGACCGGTGGGCCGGGGGATCGACTGGCACGGTGGGCCGGTGACGGCGTGGTGGCCGGTCGGTGGGCCGGTGGGGCTCGACTGGCACCTCGGGCCGGTGGGCCGGGGCGTCGGCGGGGTACGGCCGTGGCCCGCGGAGGGGCCGGATCAGCCGGGCAGGCCGGTGACCCGCAGGGTGATGTTGAGACGGCCACGGGCCAGGCCGGTGGCCGGGTTTCCGCTGCCCGGGAGGACCCTGGGCACGCCGTGGTACGCGAACCGCGCCGGTCCGCCGAAGACGAACAGGTCCCCGGAGGCCAGCTCGACGTCCGTGTACGGCCGGCCCCGGCTCTCGGTGTTCCCGAAGCGGAACACGCAGCTGTCGCCGACGCTCAGCGACACCACCGGCGCCCCGGAGCGCTCGTCCTTGTCCTGGTGCATGCCCATCCGGGCCCGGTCGTCGTAGAAGTTGATCAGCGCGGTGTCCGGCCGGTAGCCGTCCCCGGCCGCCGGGTCCCGGTACGCCGCCACCAGCGCGCGGCGGCCCAGCCGGACCAGCCACTCCGGGAACGGTGCCACCCGGGCCCCGTTCACGTCATCGGCGGTACGGGTGTACCGGTACGGCTGCCAGTGCCAGCCCAGGCACACCGTACGGACCGACATCACGCCGCCGCGTGGCAGCCGGGTGTGCCGGATCGGCACCGGGCCGACCGCCCACCGGCGGCACACCTCGACCAGACGGCGCTGCGCGCCCACACCCAGCCAGCCCGGCACATGGACCGCTCCGGGGGCGACCACCACCGGGCCGCCGGCCGTGCTGCCGACCGCACTGCCGTCCACGATGCCGTCCGCTCCGGCGGCTGCCGTGAGGTCGGTGGGGGCCGGGGAGCTGTTGGGGTCGTGGTGTCCCGCGGGGCCGGCGGGGTCGCCGGGCCAGTCGAAGAGCGTGGGTTCGTTCCCGTTCCGCACCGGTCGTGCCTCCCTCTCCGTTCCGTACGGTGCCGACACCGATACCGACACCGGCGCCGGGCCTGCGGCCCCCTCCGGGGTCGGCCGGTGTCCGGCTTCCCGGTCGGGCCGGTGGGCGGGGGCCGGTCGGGCCTGGTGGGTCGTGTGGGCTGGGTGGGCCGGGTGGATGGGGGCCCGGCCCGGCCGGACCGCCCGCCGGGCGGTCACGCTCCCGGTCACCGGTCATGTGGTCATGCCGCGTCGTGGAAGACCAGGCCCAGGGTGTGCCGGGTACCCGAGCGTACGACGCTGACCCCGTGCCGTACCGCCGAGGCGGACCAGCCACGGACGGACGGCACCGGGCGGTCGCGGGTGGTGAACACCAGGCCGTGGCCCTGCCGCAGCACGGTGGCGATGCCCCGGGACTGCGCCCGAGCCCGCTGCTCGACCAGCAGGAATTCGCCACCGGTGTAGTCGGTGCCGGCGTCGTCCAGGCCGATCACGATCTGGAGCGGGAAGACCAGATCCCCGTACAGGTCGCGGTGGAGGGCGTTCCAGTCGCCTTCCGCGTACCGCAGCAGGATGGGGGTGGGCCGTGTCTGGCCGGCCCGATGGCACATCTCCAGCCACTCGTCCAGGGTGTCCGGCCAGGGCGCCGGGCGGCCGAGCCGTCGCGCCCACTCGCGGGCGATGGGCAGCAGCCGGACGTAACACGCCTGCCGCAGCTCCTCCACCGGCTCCGGGAAGGGACGGGCGAAGTAGCGGTACTGCCCGGCCCCGAACCGGTGCCTGGCCATGTCGATGGTGGCGCGGAAGCGCGCCGCGTCGGTGTAGAGCGCGGCGATCTCCCGGCACTCCTCGGTCGTCAGCAGTTGGGGGGTGAGGGCGCAGCCGGCGGCGTCCAGCTCGGCGGCGAGCGCCACCCAGTCGGCCGCCTCGACCCGCTCCCGGGGCCGGGCCGGCCCCGTGCCGGTGGTGGTCATCGGATGCTCCTCGCAGGGTCACGGGTGGGGATGGACATGGTGGGGCGCGCGGCGAGCGTGTCCGGCGGCCGGTCCCCGGGCGGTGGGTCGGTCCGGGCGGTGGCGGTCGGTCCCCGACGGTGGCGTTCGGTCCCGGGAGGGCGGGAGCGCCGCGGGCGCCGGGACCGCCCAGGTAGGTGGCGGCGGCGGTCGGTGGTGAACGGCATCGCCGGAGGTGGCGGTGACGAACGGTGGGCGCCCCGGCCTGGCGGTGGCGGACGGAGACGCTCCGGCGTCGCGGTGGCGGGCGGTGTCGGCCCCGGGTTGCGGCGGCGCCCCGGCGTCGCGGTGGCGGAGGGCATCGGCCCCGGCGTTGCGGTGGCGCGGTGACGTCCCGGTGTCGCGGCGGCGCCCCGGCGGGCGTGGCGGTGGCGGGTCGTTTCCCGGCCGGCTCAGGCGGCCGGGAGGGTGAGGCCCTCGTGGCTGAGCAGCAGCCGCTTGCGGTCCAGCCCCGCCGCGTACCCGGTGAGTGACCCGTTCGCCCCGATCACCCGGTGGCAGGGCCGCACCAGCAGCAGCGGGTTGGCGCCGATCGCCGCGCCGAGGGCGCGTACCGCGGCCGGAGACGCCCCGATCCGCCGGGCCACCTGCCCGTAACTGGTGGTGGTGCCGTACGGGATCTCCTCCAGCGCGGCCCACACCCGCCGCTGGAAGTCGGTCCCCCGGTCGGCGGTGAACTCGATGTCGAAACGGGTGAGTGACCCCGCGAAGTACGCCCGCAGCTGCCCGGCGATCTCGGTGAACGCCGCCTCGTCCCGCCGCCAGCCCTCCCGGACGACGGCCCCGCCCCGCTGTTCCGGCATGGTCAGCGAGGCGAGCGCGGTCCCGCCGGGGGCGGTGGCCGACTCCTCGCCGACCAGCAGCAGCTCTCCGACCGGGCTGTCCAGCGTCGTGTAGACCGTCATGTTCCTCTTCTTTCCTCCGCCGTACGTCCGGGGGCGCGGCCGGCTTCCGTGGTCCGGTTCACCTCCCACTCTCCGGCACCGCCGCCGCCGACGCTGGCGGGAATCGGACATCGCGGCGCGGGGTGCCGGCGACCCGTGCCCTCCGCCGGCGCAGGACGGGTCAGGCACTTCGGGTCCGCCCCGATCGCCCGTGTCCTCATCGGCGCGGGACAGGTCGGGCACGTCCGGGATTCGCCCCGACCACCCAATACCGCCCTCCGCGCGGAACGGGTCCCGGACCGCCCGTACCGCCCTCTGTGCGGAACAGGACAGGCATCCCGGAACACCCCGGCCGCCCGGAACCTCCACCGGAAAGACCGCCCGCCCCGACAAGGGCCGCCCGACGAGGGCCGCCCGGCAGACCGCCCGAAAGACCGCCGGCGAGACCGCCCGCCCGGCGCCGGGCCCGGGCCGGATCAGCCCGCGCCCAGCGGCTGGTCCAGGCTCAGCTCCGAACCCACGATGTCCTGCTCCGCCCACACCACCTTGCCGCCGGAGATCCGGCACGACCCCCAGCGGCGGCAGAGCGTGTTGACCAGCTGCAGCCCCCGGCCGCCCTCGTCGCTGACCGTGCTGTGCTGGATCTGCGGCAGGTCCGGGCCGTGGTCGGAGACCTCCACCAGCAGCCGGTGCCGCCGCACCATCCGCAGGTGGCCGGGCCCGTGTCCGTACCGCAGCGCGTTCCCCACCAGTTCGCTGACCACCAGCTCGGTCACGTCCGCCACGTCCGACAGCCGCCAGTGGTCCAGCTGCTCCCGGGCCAGCTGGCGGGCCCGGCTCGCCGCCCGGCCGTCCTGCGGCAGCGGCCACTGGGCCACGTCCCACTCCCCGTCCGGGTCGGTCCGCAGGCTCCGGGCGACGACCACCGCCGTCTCGTCGAAGCGCTGCCGGGCCGGGTCGCTCGCCGCCGCCAGGCGCTCGGCGTCCAGCCCGTCCGCCGCCATGCCCGCGGTGATGTCCAGCAGCCTCCCCATCTCGGCCTCGATGTCGCCCCCGCGCGACTTGATCAGGCCGTCGGTGAAGAGCACCAGCCGGCTGCCGGGCGGTGCGGGCACCCGTACCGCGTCGTACGGGATGACCCCGGCCCCCACCGGCGCGCCCACCGGCACGTCCAGATACCGCACGGTGCCGTCCTCGGCCACCATCAGCGGGGGGATGTGCCCGGCCCTGGCCAGCGTGTACGAGCGGTCCACCGGGTCGTGGATGGCGCACAGGAACGTCGCGACCTGGTCCTCCTCCAGGTCCCGCGCGGCCAGGTCGAGGCGGGCCAGCACCCGGTCCGGGGCGATGTCCAGCTGCATCAGGGTGCGGGCCACGGCCCGCAGCCGGCCCATGGTGGCCGCGGCCGGCAACCCGTGCGACATCACGTCGCCGACGATGAGCGCGGTGCGGCCGCCCGGCAGCGGCACCACGTCGAACCAGTCCCCGCCGACCCCGCTGGGGTCCGCGGCCGGCGTGTAGCAGGTGGACACGTCCAGCCGCACCGTCCGCGGCACACTGCGCGGCAGCAGCGCCCGTTGCAACGCCACCACGTGCTGGCGCTCGCGCCCGTAGAGGCGGGCGTTGTCCACGAAGACCGCGGCGCGCGAGGCGATCTGCACCGCCAGGGCCATGTCGGTCCGGGTGAACGGCGGGCTGTCCGGCCCGCGGACGAAGTCGGCCACCCCCAGCAGCACACCGCGCGCCAGCAGCGGAACCGCCAGGTAGCTGTGGACGCCCGCCCGGCGCATCTTCTCCGCGGCGCTCGGGTTGGAGGACACCAGGTGGTACTCGTCCGGGCGTATCCGGGTGACCATCCGGGGGCGCCGGCCCAGCACCACCTCCAGCGCCATGGACGTCCCGTACTGGGTGATCTCACCCACCGGATCCGGCTCCAGCTGGCTCATCTCCTCGACCGCCGAGACGGCCATCGCGCGCAGCGCGGGCGCCACCGTGGCGGCGCGCTCGCCCTCCTCGCCGCGGAGCACCGAGTCCAGCAGATCGACCGCACAGCCGTCGGCGAAGCGCGGAACCATGAAGTCGGCGAACTCCTGGGCCGTCTGCTGGAGGTCGAGCGAGGTCCCGATGCGGCTGCTCGCCTCGTTCAGCCAGATCAGGGTTCGCTGGGCGGACGGCACACCGATCGCCCGGCCGTCAGCGGCCCGCCCCCGGCGCACACGGGCCGGCGACACCATCTGACGGCGCCTTCCGGCCGAACGCTTGCCTCCCACGCACCCAGACCGCCTTCCCGCTCCATGAGAGCCGACCCCACCAGTGTCCCTCTCCGGGGCCGGATGCGCCCCGCAGCCGTCGCGGTCGCCGCAGGCGCGGGAACAGCGGAAAGTGGGAGAACGACACTCCCGAGGATTATGCGCGTGATGGTGAGCGACAAGGAACCACCAGGATCAAAAGAACGAACCACCGGGATCGGAAGAAGACCGGACCGGAACGGCGGAACCGGGCCGGACCAGCGGGATCACCCGCGTACCGCGGCGCCCGGGCCCCTTGCGAGACCGCGACCAGGAAGTGGGCGATGACGGACCGGAACGGCGGTGGTACGGGAACGGGCGCCGGCCTCGCCCCGCTGCACCGGGTGCTCTCCCACCTCGACGTGGGCGTGTACGTGGCGGACGAGGACGCCACCGTCGTGGCCGTCAGCCCCCGGGCGGAGCGCCTGCTGGCCCGGCCGGCCGCGGAGATCCTCGGCCGGGACCCGCACGACCTGCTGCACCGGCGGCCCGACGGAACCCCGGCGGAGCGCTCCCGGTGCCCGCTGCTCCAGGCGTTCCTCGGCCGGCACACCGCCTGGGGCGCGCCGGAGTGGTTCGCCCGGGGCGACGGCACGGTGCTGCCCGTGCGCTGGCTGGCCACCCCGTACCGCTTCGACGACGGCTCGGTGGGGTCGATGGTGCTGTTCTCCGCGGCGGACGCGAGCACCGAACCCGGTGATGCCGAACCCGCGGGCGCCGAACCTGCGGGTGCCGGGGGTACGCCGGTCGCGGGCGCCGGGCCCGGTGGTGCCGGGGGTACACCGGGCGCAGGTGCCGGGCCCGTGGTTCCCGCCGCGGGCGTCGGTCCCACGGGCGCGGGGGATGCGGGGGCCGATGCCGCGGGTCCGGCCGACGCGGGCGCGGGAGAGACGTCGGCCGCGGGCGCCGGGGCCGCAGGTCCCGCCGCCGAGGGCCCTGAGGCCACGGGAGCCACGGGGCCGGCCAGCCCGGCCCCGGACGGCGTGCCCCTCACCGTCCCGGGTCCCGGTACCGCACCCCCCGCCGCGTACGGACCGGGGACCGGAGACGCCCCTGGGCCCGGAGCGGCCGGCCCCGACGAGCCGGACGCGCCACCGCCCGGCCCTCCGCCCGAGCCACCGACCGGGGCACCGTCCGAGCCACCACCCGAACCCCCGGCCGGTCCCGCCGGCCCGTCGCCCGAACCCCCCGCCCGAGCCCCGCATCGTGCCGCCGCCCGCCCCACCGTGGGCGTCCCCCGCGCCCGGGCCCGGGGCGCCGGCCGCCGGCCCGTCACCCGCCCCGGGCGACCCGTCCCCCACCCCGGCCCCGTCCGCCCCACCGGCGGACCCCGGGCGCACCGGCCCGTCCACCCCGTCCACCTCGCCCGACCCGGCCGCCGAGCCCGCCGCCGGTCCGGCGCCGGGCCCCGGGCTCGCCGACCGGCTGGCGCTGCTCGCCGAGGTCACCACCGTGCTCACCTCCACGCTCAACCTCGACGAGGCGCTGCGGCGGCTGGTCGGCCTGGTGGTCCCCCGGTTGGCCGACTGGGCGGTGATCGATCTGATCGGGGAGCGCTCCGAGGTGCGCCGGGTCGCGGTGGTGCACCACGAACCCGGCGGCGGGGTGAGCCGCCGGGAGGACTTCGAAGGGCCGCTGCCGCCGGTGCCGGAGGCCTCCGGCACCCCGCTGTCCCGGGTGCTGCGGGGTGCCCCGCCCCGGTTGGTCCGTCCGGAGGACTACACCGAGCCGCCGGACTCGGGGCTCGCCGCCAAGCAGATCGAACTGTTCCGGGAGACCGGCATGCACTCGGCGATCCTGGCGCCGCTGCGCGGGCGCCGGCAGCGGGTCCTGGGCGCGCTGACCCTGGGCCGGTCGGACCAGCCCGCCCCGTACCAGCCCTCCGACCTGGCCCTGGTGGACGACATGGCGCGCCGGGCCGGGCTGGCGGTGGAGAACGCCCGGCTCTACGAACGGCAGCAGCAGGTCGCCGAGACCATGCAGCGGCACCTCCTCCCGCCGCTGCCGAAGCTCCGGGACCTGGAGATGGCCGCCCGCTACCTGCCCGCCCCGCACTCCTCCCAGGTGGGGGGCGACTGGTACGACGCGTTCACCCTCCCCGACGGGGCGCTGGCGCTGGTCGTGGGCGATGTGATGGGTCACGACCTGCAGGCGGCCGCGAACATGTCGCAGGCCCGGAACATGCTCCGCGCCTTCGCCTGGGACACCAACGACCCGCCCAGCCGGATCGTCGCCAAACTGGACCACGCGCTGACCAACATCGGCGAGGCGACCATGGCCAGCGTGCTGTTCGCCCGGCTGACCCGGGAGGGCCCCGGCCGCTGGCAGCTGCACTGGACCAACGCCGGGCACCCGCCGCCGCTGCTGGTGGACTACGACGGGCGGATCCGCTTCCTGGACCAGGCGCTCGGCACCCTGGTCGGCACCGGGATGGTGGTGCCCCGGGGGGACGCCACCACCCCGCTCCCCTCGCAGAGCACCGTGCTGTTCTACACCGACGGGCTGATCGAGTCCCCCCGGACCGCGGTGACCGACGGTCTCGCCGAACTGGGCCGGCACGCGGCCACGCTGGTACGGCGCCCGCTGGACGACTTCTGCGACGCGCTCGTCCGGACCGTCCGGCCGGCCGAGAACGAGGACGACGTCGCCGTCCTGGCCCTGCGCACCCCCGCCTCGGAAGCCACCTGACCACACCCGTCCCCGCCACCCCCGGCCGTCTGTCACCCCACCGCAGCCGTCACCACGAGGCGGCACCCGCGCCGCGGGCTCTCCCACCGCGCGGCCCCCGTCACGTCCCCCTTAGCCGTCCCGGCCACCCGCGGCATACGCACCCCGGCCCCCCGCCGCGACTCGGCCCCCGAGCGGGCACTGCAACTCCCGGCCCCCGTCGGGCCCCGAACCCGTACCCGCAACCCCCGGTCCCGGCCCTCGCCGCGCTTGCCGCGCCGCGAGGTCACCGGTCCCGGGCCGTCAGGCCTCCGCCGGACGCAGCACCACGAAGTCCGCCCCCGCCGGATCGACGCAGACCGCCAGCCGCCCGACGCCCTCGGCGTCCTCCGGGCCCATGCGCACCGAGCCGCCGTTGCCGGTGATCCGCTCCACCGCGGCGTCGCAGTCCTCCACCGCGAACACCGGGTGCCAGTACGGCTTTCCGCCGGTCGGCGCCAGGTGCTCCGCCGGGAGCTGCATCATGCCGCCGTGCATCCGGTCCTCGCCCAGGCCCGACGGGGTGATCAGCCAGTACGTGCCACCGCCACCGGGCAGCTCCATGCCGTCCGTCCGCCAGCCGAAGAGCCTCCCGTAGAACTCCCGGGCGGCCGCCACGTCGGTGGTGTACAGCTCGACCCAGCAGAGGCTGCCGGCGGCGTCCACCTGGTCCAGGCCCTCGGTCTTCCCCGGCTGCCAGACCGCGAACTGCCCGCCCTGCGGGTCGGTGAACTGGGCCAGCCGCCCCTCCTCGCCGACCTCGGCGGGCGCCACCCGCACCGTGCCGCCGGCCCCCTCCACGGTGCGCGCGGCGGCGTCCGCGTCCGGGGTGCTGAAGTAGATCGTCCAGGCCGGACGGGCACCCTCCTCGGTGAGCCGACCGACCGCCGCGACGGTTCTGCCGTCCTGCTGGAACACGCCGTAGCCGCCCGCCTCCGACCCGAAGGACCGGAACTCCCAGCCGAGCGCGGCGCCGTAGAACCGTGCCGCCGCGTCGATGTCCGGGGCCCCGAGGTCGAGCCAACAGGGCGAGCCCTGCACGAAGTTGGTGGTGATCATGGTGATTCCCTTCGCCGCGCGGAAGTCCCTGTCCCCTTCAGCGTGGCACCCACCACCGACAACCGCCCCTCGCGCCGCCCCCGGACGGGCCGGGCCGGCCGGGGCCCGGGGAACGGCCGTACCGGGCATGCGAAAAGGCCAGGTCGGAGAAGTGACCTGGCCCTTCGAGGGAGCCGCCTAAGGGAATCGAACCCTTGACCTACGCATTACGAGTGCGTCGCTCTGGCCGACTGAGCTAAGGCGGCATGCTGCGTACAGCCATACCGGCAGCCGCAGCGTGACCAGTCTACACAGTTTCCCGATGCCCTCCGCACGCCCCGGGGGCCGGGGTATCGCCGCAGGTCACCGGCGGGCCGGCCCGGTACCCGCCCGACCCGGCCCGGCCGGTACGGGGTGCGCGTCGGCCCGGCGCACCGGGAGGGCGGGGTGCGCCGGCCCCGGCCCGGGGCACCGCCGAGGCCGCGGCCGGTGCGGGTCAGGTGCAGCGCTTGGCGTCGGGCGGGGGCGTTCCTTCCAGGAGGTAGGTGTTGATCGCGGTGTCGACGCAGTCGCTGCCCCGTCCGTACGCGGTGTGCCCGTCGCCGTCGTAGGTCAGGAGCCGGCCGGAGTCGAGCTGCCGGGCCAGTGCCCGCGCCCAGCGGTACGGGGTGGCCGGGTCACGGGTGGTGCCCACCACCAGGATCGGCGCGGCCCCCTTCGCACGGAGCGCACGGGGGGCGCCGGTCGGCGGGACCGGCCAGTAGGCACAGTTGAGGGACGACCAGGCCAGGCCCTCACCGAAGGCCGGGGACGCCTTCCGGAACGCGGGCAGGGCCTTCCGCACCTCGTCCGGCCCGCGGAACGCCGGGGGCAGGTCCAGGCAGTTGACCGCGGGGTTGGCGTACATCAGGTTGGCGTACTCGCCGTCCTGCCGCTCGTAGTAGAGGTCGGCGAGCTGCAGCAGGGCGGTGCCGTCCCCTCGCATCGCGGCGCCCAGCGCGGACCGCAGCTGGGCCCAGGAACTCTCGTCGTACATGGCGGCGAGCACCCCGGTGGTGGCCAGCGACTCGCCCAGCTTCCGGCCGCCGTCGTCGGTGGGCACCGGCGCCCGGTCCAGCCGGTCGAAGAAGGCCGTGAGCCGCTCTGCCGCCCGCGCCGGACCGCCCCCGCCGAGCGGGCAGTCGTCCCGGCCCGCGCAGTCCTGGGCGAACGCGGTGAACGCGGTCTGGAAGCCCGCCGTCTGGTCCCGGTTGACCTGTGCGGCGGTGCGGGTCGGGTCGAGCGCGCCGTCCAGCACCAGGCGCCCCACCCGGCCGGGGAAGAGATCGGCGTAGGTGGCGCCGAGGAAGGTGCCGTACGAGGCGCCGACATAGCTGAGCCGGTCGTCGCCGAGCACCGCCCGCAGCAGGTCCATGTCCCGGGCCGCCTCGACGGTGGAGACATGGCCGAGGATCGCCCCGCTGCGCCGTTCGCACCCGGCCGCGAAGGACTTGTGGGCGGCGACCAGGCGGTCCACCTCGGCCGGGTCGTCGGGGGTCTGGTCGGTCCGGGTGAAGGCGTCCATCTCCCGGTCGGTCAGGCACTCCACCGGTTCGCTCGCCGCCACCCCGCGCGGGTCCATGGCGACCATGTCGTACCGGGCCCGGACCGGTGCCGGGTAGCCGACCCCGGCGTACCCCTGCAGGTACCCGATCGCCGAGCCGCCCGGCCCGCCGGGGTTGACCAGCAGCGAACCGAGCCGCTCCCCGGGGCCGGTGGCCTTCTTCCGGGAGACCGCCAGCTTCAGGTCGGTCGCCGCGGAGGGCTCGGCGTAGTCCAGCGGCGCCGTGAGGGTGGCGCACTCGAACCCGGTGCCGCCGCAGTCCCGCCAGCGGAGCCGCTGCTCGTAGTAGCGCTTGAGGGGGCCGGTGGGCGCGGCCCGGTCGGCGCGGGGGCGATCGGTGCGGGAGCGGTCGGCGGAGGAGTCCGGGCCGCCGGACTCGCAACCGGAGAGCGCCAGCAGCACGGCGGCGGCCAGCACCGCGCCGGTCCGGCGCGGCATGCGGCCCCCGGGGCCGGCGGTGGCGCGACGGTCCCGGGCCCGCGGCCGGATCTCCGCGCCACCGGCGCCACCGGCGCCCCGGGGGCGCCGGGTGCCGTCCGCGTGCCGTGCACCGTCCGGTTCCGGGAGGCCGGGGACGGCCGCCGGGGGGCGGGCGGTGGCCGCGGGCGGAACGGCCGGGGGGCCGGGGAGGGGGCGCGGGCACCACCGCGGGCACCGCGCGCGCGGCGCCGGCCGGGTGGCCCTGGGGGCTCCTCCGCGCACGGGGCCCCGGGCTCTTCCACAGGCTGGTCCTCATCGACGGGCGCCCTTCGGTCCTGGTCCTGGCGGACAGCGAGGTCACTGTGCCGGAGCGTAACCGGATCACCACGCGGGGTGGGGCGGGGCTCGGCGGACCGACTCGTACGGGTGAGGGGGCCCGCCCCGCGTGGACCCGCCCCCCGGACGTTTCCGCGGGGTGGAATCCGCCGGTCGGCCGACGCTTCGCCGGTCAGCCCGCGCGCAGCGCCATCGTCATCGCCTCCACGGCGAGCAGCGGTGCCACGTTCCGGTCCAGGGCCTCGCGGCAGGCCGCCACCGCCTCGATGCGGCGCAGCGTCCGCTCCGGGCGGGACCCCGCGGCGACCCGCTCCAGCGCGTCCCGGACGTCGGTGTTGGCGATGGCCACCCGGGAGCCCAGCTGCAGCGCCAGCACATCACGGTAGAAGGCGGTGAGGTCGGTGAGCGCCAGGTCGAGGCTGTCCCGCTGGGTACGGGTGGCCCGCCGCTTCTGCCGGTCCTGCAGCTCCTTCATCGCCCCGGCGGTCCCGCGCGGCAGCCGCCCGCCGGTGCCCGACGCCGCGCCCAGGGCGGCGCGCAGCTCCTCGGTCTCCTTGGTGTCCACCTCCTCGGCGACCTGCTTGGCGTCCTCCGCCGCGGCGTCGACCAGCTCCTGCGCCGCCTTGAGGCAGCCACCGACGTCGTCGACGCGCAGCGGCAGCTTCAGCACCGCGGCGCGGCGGGCACGCGCCCGCTCGTCGGTGGCGAGCCGGCGGGCGCGTGCGATGTGGCCCTGGGTGGCCCGGGCCACCGAGGCGGCCAGTTCCGGTTCGATCCCGTCCCGCCGGACGAGCAGCTCGGCGACGGCGTCCACCGGCGGGGTCCGCAGGGTCAGGTGCCGGCAGCGGGACCGGATCGTCGGCAGCACGTCCTCCAGGGACGGTGCGCAGAGCAGCCACACGGTGCGCGGGGCCGGCTCCTCCACCGCCTTGAGCAGCACGTTCGCCGCACCCTCGGTCAGCCGGTCGGCATCCTCCAGCACGATCACCTGCCAGCGCCCGCCCGCCGGGGAGAGCTGGGCGCGGCGCACCAGCTCGCGGGTCTCCTTCACACCGATGCTGAGCAGGTCGGTGCGGACGATCTCCACATCGGCGTGGGTGCCGATCAGAGCCGTGTGGCAGCCGTCGCAGAACCCGCAGCCGGGGGCGCCGCCGAGCGCCCGGTCCGGGCTGACGCACTGCAGCGCGGCGGCGAAGGCACGGGCGGCGGTGGCCCGCCCGGACCCCGGCGGGCCGGTGAAGAGCCAGGCGTGGGTCATCCGGGACCCGCCGGGCTCCTCCCGGGGTGCGCCGGGCGTGTCCGCCTCCGGGCCGCGGGGCGCCCCGGCGGCCGCCGACGCCGCGGTGACCAGGGCGTCCGCGTCGCGGGCGGCAGCGGTCAGCTGGTCCTCCACCCGGTCCTGTCCGACCAGGTCGTCCCACACCGCCATCGTCCGCCTCCAGCACCACCAGCACGACGTTTCTCGCCAGCACCCATTGTGGGGCACCGCGCCGACAGCGGACGCCGCCGCCCGGGTGGCGGCCCGGTGGCGGCGTCCGCCGGTCCGTCCCGGCCACCGCCGTCGTCGGTCGTGCTGTGGTTGTCCGGGCGGGGCTGTGGTCGTCGGTCGGGCCGCGGTTGTCCGGGCGGGGCTGTGGTCGTCGGTCGGGCCGCGGTTGTCGGTCGGGTCCGCCGCCGCCGGACCGCCCGCGCCGGACCGGGTGCGGCGCCCGACCGCCCGCGCCGGGCCGCCGGCATCGAGCTGCCCTCGCCCCGCCGATCGTCCGGCATCGGGCCGCCCTCAGCCTCGCCGATCGGCCGGCAACGGCACCGCGCCCGCCGGCCCCCACCCGCGCCGGGCCCGCCGCCGGCACGGGTAGGGGCCGGCGGCGGGCCCGGCCCGCATGTGTCCGCTCAGCGGCGGCGGCGGTCGTCCCCGTCGTCGCCCTCGTACGGGCCGAGGAGTTCGTCCGCGAGCGAGGGCAGGTCGTCCATCGGTGTCCTCTCGGCCCACTCCGGGCGGCGCCGGCCGGAGGCACCGTGCCGGGACTCGCCCTCGGCCTGCCCCACCTGCGGGAGTTCCCGGGTCCGGTCGTTGTCCGGCGACCCGCCCCCGGCGCCGTTCGCGGGCTCCTCGGGACGGAACAGCCACGGCGGCACCCGGTCCGCGGGGTCGGCGGGCCGGTCCGGCGCCAGGTGCGGCACGGACGGCATCACCGTGGTCTCGTCCTCCGGCCGCGCGGCCGGGGGCTGCGGCAGCTGCCGGGTCTCCTCGGCGTCCGGGTCCCCGACCGCGCGCGGGCCGCGGTCGGCCGGCGCCTCCGAGGTGCCGGTCCCGCGCGGACCGCGGTCGTCCCGTACCGGGCGGAGCACGGTGGTGTCCTCCACGCCCGCGTCCCGCGCGCCCGCGACCTCCCCGGACGGGCCGGCGACCCGCGGGTCCCGCGCGCCGGGGCGCACCCGCGGCAGCACGGTGGTGTCGTCGGCCGCGCCGGAGCCACCGGCACCCGAGGGGCCACCGGCACCCGGTGCGCGGCCACCGTCCTCCTGCCCGGTACCGCCGGCCGCCGTGCCCGGCTCCTGGCGGACCATCGGCGTCTCGACCGTGGGGGCGTCGTCACCGGGGAAGCCGCCGTCCCGCGCGCCGTCCGTCTCCGGTGCGGTGTCCCGCGGCCCGGCCACGGCCGGGGTCTCCACCGTGGGCGCCTCCGACGGGGGCGGCGGGACCAGCGGCGTCTCCACGGTGGGTGCCTCGTCGGGGGCGCCGCCCGCCGCGGCCCGCGCGGCGCCGCCGGAGCCCGCGTCCCGCGCCCGGTCCGTACCGCCCCGCGCGGCGCCCTTGCGGCCGGAGCCGCCGGGGTCCTTCCGCCCGGAGCCGCCGGAGGCGGTGTCCTTCCGTCCGTCACCGGACCCGGCACCGCGCTCGACACCGTCCGAGGCGTGCCCGGCGGAAGCCTGCCCGGCGGCACCACCGGTGCCACCGCCCGCACCCTCCGCCGCCCGCGCTTCCGCCGCGGCCCGGCGCGCCTGCTCCGCCCGGCGCAGGGCCTCCTCCGCCTCGCGCTGCTTCTCCAGCCGCAGCGCCTCCGCCTCCGCGCGGCGCCGGGCCTGCTCCTCGGCCTCCCGGCGGAGCCGTTCCTCCTCCAGCGCCCGGGCGCGGGCCTCCGCCTCGGCACGCCGGCGGGCCTCCTCGGCCTGCCGCTCGGCCTCGGCGCGGCGCCGCTCCTCCTCCAGGGCGCGGGCGCGGTCCTCGGCCTCTATCCGCCGGCGCTCCTCCTCGGCGCGGCGGCGGGCGTCCTCGGCACGGAGCCGGGCCTCCTCGGCCTGCCGCTCGGCCTCGCGCTGCCGTGCCTCCTCCAGCTCGCGGCGCTTGCGCTCCTCCTCCTCGGCGCGCGCCCGGGCCAGGGCCTCCTGGCGCTCGCGCTCCAGCCGCTCCTCCTCGGCCTTCCGCGCGGCCTCCTCCTCGGCGCGGCGGCGGGCCTCCTCCTCGGCGGCCTTCCGCGCCTCCTCCCGGGCCTTCACCTCGGCCTCGGACAGCGGCAGCATCCGGTCGAGCCGGTGCCGCACCGCGGTGGTGACGGCCTCCGGCAGCTGGCCGGCGTCCACCACCAGGTAGCGGCCCGGCGCGGCGGCGGCCAGGGCCAGGAAGCCGGCCCGTACCCGCTGGTGGAACTCGGCGGGCTCCGACTCCAGCCGGTCCGGCGCCTCGGTGAACCGCTCCCGCGCGGCCTCCGGGGAGACGTCGAGCAGCACGGTCAGGTGGGGCACCAGGCCGTCGGTGGCCCAGCGGGAGATCCGGGCGATCTCGGTGGGGGCCAGGTCGCGGCCCGCACCCTGGTAGGCGACCGAGGAGTCGATGTAGCGGTCGGAGATGACCACCGCGCCGCGCTCCAGCGCGGGGCGGATCACCGAGGCGACGTGTTCGGCGCGGTCGGCCGCGTACAGCAGGGCCTCCGCGCGGTGCGAGATCCCGGCCGAGGAGACGTCGAGCAGGATCGAGCGGAGCCGCTTGCCGAGCGCGGTGGCGCCGGGTTCGCGGGTGACGACGACCTCGTGGCCCTTGCCCCGGATCCACTCCGCCAGCGCCTCCACCTGCGTGGACTTGCCGGCCCCGTCGCCGCCCTCCAGCGCGATGAAGAAACCGGTGGGCGCGGGCGCCTCCACCGCGTCGGCGCCGCGCAGCGCCTCGCGCAGGTCGCGCCTGAGCGGCACCCCCTGCCGGTCGTCCGTCTTGCCCAGGATCAGCGCCGCGACCGGCAGCAGCAGCGCGCCGACCAGCATCAGGGTGAACGCCGCCCCGCCGTGCGCGAAGACGAAGTCGCCGCTGACCAGCCGGTGCGGGCCGATGGCGCCGGCCAGCAGCGGGGCCGCGACGGCGCCCAGCGCGACGAAGACCCGGACCACCGCGTGCAGGTGCTCGGTGAGGCGGCCCTGCCGGGACTCCTCGGTCTCCTGGTCCAGCAGCGCGTGGCCGATCCGCGCGGCGACGCCCGCCGACACCCCGGCCGCGGTCACGATCAGCAGCACCGTGGTGGCGTCGTGCACCAGCCCGGCCGCGAGCAGCGCCAGGCCGGTCAGCGCGATGGCCAGTGCGAGCAGCCGCCGCCGGGAGAGGCCGGGAAGGATCTTCGGCGCGGTGCGGATGCCCACCACCGGGCCGCCGCCGAGCGCCAGCACCAGCAAAGAGAAGGCGACCGGCCCGCCGCCCAGGTCCGCGGCCTGCAGCGCGGCCACCCCGACGGCCGCGGCGATCGCGCCCGCGATCGCCGCGGAGGCGAGCACCAGGTGCGGCACCGCGCCGGTACGCCCCTTCTCCGGGCCGGTGGCGGTGCGCGGGCGGCGCAGCCCCTCCAGCGGCGAGCGGGCGCGCGGCGTCCGGGCGGCCGGCAGCTCCAGCACCACCAGCACCGACACGGACGCGGCGAACAGCCCGGCCGCGGCGTACGAGCCGAGCGCGGCCTGGTGCTCGTGGAACCAGTCGACGGCGGAGCCGAGGATATTGCCGATCAGGGTCGCGACGAGCAGCACCGCGGCGGCGATCGGCAGGGTGACGAAGGTGATGCGCAGCGAGAGCCGGCGCAGCGCGTCGAGGTGGTCCGGCAGCGGCCGGACCGCGGCGCCCTCGGGGGGCGGCGCGGGCAGCATCGCGGGCGCCGCGTCGTCCTTGGCGACGGTCCACACGCGTTCGGCGACACCGGCCACGAAGGCGGTGATGAGCAGCCAGGCGAGCGCGTCCCCGGGCGTCCAGTCGATCCACAGCGGGGCGACGACGAGCAGCGCGAGCCGTACCCCGTCGGCCCCCACCATGGTCCACCGGCGGTCCAGCGGGCCGGACGGGCCGACCAGCGCGGAGACCGGGCCGAGCAGCGCCGCGCCGAACAGCACGGTGGCCAGCAGCCGCGCCCCCAGCAGCGCCGCCACCGCGAAGGCCGCCCCCCGGTAGCCGCCGCCGAAGGACCCCTCGGCGGCCGCCGCCTGGAGCGAGAGCAGCATCAGGACCAGCACCGACAGCGCGTCCGCGGCCCCGCTCGCCAGGTGCGCGCCGCTCAGTCTCCGCAGCGGGGGGTGGCGCAGCAGGGTGCGTACGGCACGCTCGCGGGAGTCCGCGGCTAGGGCACCGGATGTGGGGGTCACGTCCGTCGGCTGCTCGGCTCGCGTCATCCCGCCAGCCTATCCGGATCGGGTGAATTCACGCGGCCCACACCCGAACACCTGGCCGGTGCGGTGTGACCGCGCCCGGGCGTGCCCGGGCCGGGCCCCGGGCGGGGTGCGTCCGGGCACGGAGGCGCGGTACGGGCGAGGGTGGGAGGCGCGGTACGGCGGCGGGCACGGAGGCGCGGTACGGAGGCGCGCGGTACGGGCGCGGGCGCGGGGAGCCCGCCCGGCCGGGCCGGGGGCCCGCCCGGCCGGGCCGGGGGCCCGCCCGGCCGGGCCGGGGGCCCGGGTGTGCGGTACGGCGACGGGGCCGGGCTCTCCCGGTGCGGCCGGGGCGCGGACCGGTGCGGACCCGGGGCGGCCGCGCCCGGCCCCGGCACCGGGAACACGCGCGGCCGGGCGGGCCACCGGAAACGGGCAGGCCGGGCCCGGCCTGCCCGGGCGGCACCGTCACATCGCGGACCGGGCGAGCCGGAGCAGGCCGGCGCGCATGCGCTCCTCGCCGAGCTCCGGCAGGAGTGCGGCGACGTGATCGGCCGCCAGGGGGGCGAGCAGCGCGTGTGCGGCCTGGTCGGGGTCGGGTGCGGTGGCGAGCAGGATCGCCACATGGCGGTGCCAGAACCGGTAGGCCCCGATCCGGTACCGGGCGCCGGGGGTGGCGGTCTCGGACATCCGGACCAGCGCCAGGTGCTCCAGCAGATAGTCGAAGTAGGCGTCGAGGAACGCGGCCAGGCGCTCGTCGGCCGGGGCCCCGGGGCCGAGCGGGGGCGGCCCGTGCATGACCGCCTCCTGGAGCACGCGCTCCCGGGCGTCCAGCAGTGCGGCGGCCAGCCCCGACTTGTCGCCGAACCGGCGGAACAAGGTGCCCTTGCCGACGCCCGCGGCCGCGGCCACCTGCTCCATGGACACCGCCTCGACGCCGTGTTCGGCGAACAGCCGGGCGGCCGCCTCCAGCACCGCCGCGCGGTTCCGGGCCGCGTCCGCCCGCTCCTTGGGCGGCGGGGTGCGCAGCAGTTCCAGCGGCGTTGCCGAATCGGACCGCGGTCCGTTACTGTCGTGAGCCATAACAGGACTGTAGTCCGTTTCCGTTTTCCATGGAGGTAGTGGCATGACCGCGCTCATCACCCGCGACGAACTCGTGGCAGCGATCAGGAACGGCGAGGTGACCGTCGTCGACACGCTCGGCGGCGAGTACTACGCCCAGCAGCACCTGCCCGGGGCCCTGGCTCTGGTTCCGGCCGAGGTCGACGCCCGGGCGTCCACCGTGCTCCCCGACCGCGACGCCGCGATCGTCACCTACTGCTCCAACCCGGCGTGCCCCAACAGCGGCCAGGTCGCCGACCGGCTCACCGCCCTCGGCTACACCAATGTCCGCAAGTACCGCGAGGGCATCCAGGACTGGGTCGAGGCCGGCCTGCCCACCGAAGCGGTCTGACCTCCCGCCCCCTCCGGGCGAGGACGCGACCCCTGGATCTTCGCCCTCCCGGGCGCGGCGGACCGCCCGCTGCGTGCCGGGGGGTAGGGCCCGCGCCGGCACGGGAGCCGGGCGGGGCGCACCGGCGGCATGCGGCGGTTCGGTTCCGGACCCATCCGACCCCGGCCCCGTGAGGTCCCGGGGCCGGTCGGAAACCGGACCGACGGGGGAGCACCGCACAACCACAGAAGCCCCGCCCGCCCGGTCACTTCTCCCGGCGGGCGGGGCTTCTGCGGCGGATCACTCGTCCGACGCGGCCCGCGGGGCGGCGGCCGGCTCCGCGCCGGCCGCGGCGGTGGCCTTCTTCGCCGCCGTCTTCTTCGCCGTCGTGGTCTTCTTGGCCGCCGTCTTCGCGGTCGTCGTCTTCTTGGCCGCGGTCTTCTTCGCCGTGGTCGTCTTCTTCGCGGCCGTCTTCTTGGCGGTGGTGGTCTTCTTGGCCGCCGCCTTCTTCGCCGTCTTCTTGGCCGGGGCCTTGGCGCGCTTCTCCGCCAGCAGCTCGTAACCGCGCTCCGGCGTGATCGTCTCGACGCTGTCGCCGGTCCGCAGCGTCGCGTTGGTCTCGCCGTCGGTGACGTACGGCCCGAAGCGGCCGTCCTTGACGACCACCGGGCGCTCGCTCACCGGGTCGGTGCCCAGCTCCTTCAGCGGCGGCTTGGCCGCGGCCCGGCCCCGCTGCTTGGGTTGGGCGTAGATCGCCAGCGCCTCGTCGAGCGTGATGGTGAACAGCTGGTCCTCGGACTCCAGCGACCGCGAGTCGGTGCCCCGCTTCAGGTACGGGCCGTAGCGGCCGTTCTGGGCGGTGATCTCCACGCCCTCCGGGTCCTTGCCCACCACGCGCGGCAGCGACATCAGCCGCAGCGCGTCCTGAAGGGTCACGGTGTCCAGGGACATCGACTTGAACAGCGAGGCGGTCCGCGGCTTCACCGCGTTCTTGCCGGTCTTCGGGGTGCCCTCGGGGAGCACCTCGGTGACGTACGGGCCGTACCGGCCGTCCTTGGCGACGATCGTCCGGCCGGTCTCCGGGTCGGTGCCCAGCTCGAAGTCGCCGCTCGGCTTGGCCAGCAGCTCCTCGGCGTACTCCACGCTCAGCTCGTCCGGCGGCAGGTCGGCGGGGACGTCCGCGCGGCGGCCGGCGCCGTCCTCGCCCTCACCGGGCTTCTCGATGTACGGGCCGTAGCGGCCGACCCGCAGCACGATGCCGTTGCCGACCGGGAAGGAGGAGACCTCCCGGGCGTCGATCGCGCCCAGGTCGGTGACCAGCTCCTTCAGGCCGCCCAGGTGGTCGCCGTCGCTGTTGCCCGCGTCGGCGGCACCGCCACCGGTCTCCCGGCCCTCGCCCTCGCCGAAGTAGAAGCGCTTGAGCCACGGCACGGCCTGCGCCTCGCCCCGCGCGATGCGGTCGAGGTCGTCCTCCATCTTGGCGGTGAAGTCGTAGTCCACCAGCCGTCCGAAGTGCTTCTCCAGCAGGTTGACCACCGCGAAGCTGAGGAACGACGGGACGAGCGCGGTGCCCTTCTTGAACACGTAGCCGCGGTCGAGGATGGTGCCGATGATCGAGGCGTACGTCGAGGGGCGCCCGATCTCCCGCTCCTCCAGCTCCTTGACCAGCGACGCCTCGGTGTAGCGGGCCGGCGGCTTGGTGGCGTGGCCGTCGGCGGTGATCTCCTCGGCGGTCAGCGCGTCGCCCTCGGCGACCTGCGGCAGCCGCCGCTCGCGGTCGTCCAGCTCCGCGTTGGGGTCGTCGGCCCCCTCCACGTACGCCTTCATGAAGCCGTGGAAGGTGATGGTCTTGCCGGACGCGGAGAACTCGGCGTCCCGGCCGTCGCTCGCGGTGCCGCCGATCCGCACGGTCACCGAGTTGCCGACCGCGTCCTTCATCTGGGAGGCGACGGTCCGCTTCCAGATCAGCTCGTACAGCCGGAACTGGTCACCGGTGAGCCCGGTCTCCGCCGGCGTGCGGAAGCGGTCCCCGGAGGGGCGGATCGCCTCGTGCGCCTCCTGGGCGTTCTTCACCTTGCCCGCGTAGGTGCGCGGCTTGTCCGGCAGGTACTCGGCCCCGTAGAGCTGGGTGACCTGCGCGCGGGCCGCCGCGACCGCGGTCTCCGACAGCGTGGTGGAGTCGGTACGCATATAGGTGATGAAGCCGTTCTCGTACAGCTTCTGCGCCACCTGCATGGTCGCCTTGGCACCGAACCCGAGCTTCCGCGACGCCTCCTGCTGGAGGGTGGTGGTGCGGAACGGCGCGTACGGGGAGCGGCGGTACGGCTTGGACTCCACCGAACGCACCGCGAACCGGGTGTCGGCCAGCGCCCCGGCCAGCGCGCGGGCGGCCGCCTCGTCCAGCTGGAGGGTGTCGGTGCGCAGCCGGCCGTCCGGGCCGAAGTCGCGGCCCTGGGCGACCCGGCGGCCGTCCACCGTGACCAGCCGGGCACCGAAGGCCGCCGGCTCCCCGGCGGAGCCGGGGCCGGGGGAGAAGGTGCCGGTCAGGTCCCAGTACTCGGCGGAGCGGAAGGCGATCCGGTCCCGCTCGCGCTCGACCACCAGGCGGGTGGCCACCGACTGCACCCGGCCTGCGGACAGCCGCGGCATGACCTTCTTCCACAGCACCGGGGAGACCTCGTAGCCGTAGAGGCGGTCGAGGATGCGGCGGGTCTCCTGGGCGTCCACCAGCCGCTGGTTCAGCTCGCGCGGGTTGGCGACCGCCGCCTGGATCGCGTCCTTGGTGATCTCGTGGAAGACCATCCGGCGCACCGGGACCTTGGGCTTGAGCACCTGCTGCAGGTGCCAGGCGATGGCCTCGCCCTCCCGGTCCTCATCGGTGGCCAGGAAGAGTTCGTCGGAGTCGGCCAGCAGCTCCTTGAGCTTCTTGACCTGGCTCTTCTTGTCGGCGTTGACGACATAGATGGGCTGGAAGTCGTGCTCGACGTCCACGCCCAGCCGGCGCACCTCGCCGGTGTACTTCTCGGGCACCTCGGCGGCGCCGTTCGGCAGGTCGCGGATGTGCCCGACGCTGGCCTCGACGACGTAACCCGGGCCGAGGTAGCCCTTGATCGTCTTCGCCTTGGCAGGCGACTCGACGATGACGAGTCGGCGGCCGCCCTGTGCGGTCTCGCGGGTCGGGGACAACTTCGCTCTTCTCTCCGGTCGGCGCTCGGTGAACGGGACCTCTACGGCTCCGTGTCATTACGGTGACGCTGCGGAGTGTGACGGTACATCCCGCCCCCGTGTCAAACGGAAAAAGCCCACAACGCCACTCGAACGGTAACCCGACAAGCGGCCTGTCTGCCGCCTGGACCGGTGCACGGCCTTCTCGGACATCTCCGCAACCCGCGCTCCGGCACCCCCGCCGGGTACCCCTGGGCGCCGCCCCGGACACCGCCCGGCCGCCCGGCGGACCCCGGTGTCCGGCGGGCGGGACGGGCCGGCGCGGGGGCCGTACCGGACGGGCGGGCACCGCGCCGGCGGCGCCCGCGGCGGAACGGGGAGGGGGCCGGCGGATGTGACGCACCCGTCGTCCGAACCGTTCCCGCCGAAGCGTGTGCGGGCCGGATCCGCGGCCGGCGGCGGGGCCGGGCCGCGCGTGCGGGCCACCGCGGGGGCCGGGTCCGGTGCGTGGTGACCGTACCGGGCGGGGGTACGTGGCGGGCCGGGCGCGGTGACGGTACGGAACGGTACGGAACGGAGGGGCCCGTACCGGTCACGGGGGCCGGCCGGTCCGGTCAGACGTGGGCCAGGCACCAGACGGCACCGGCCAGCGCGACGGCGCCGAAGAACGTGGACAGCGCCGGCCCGATGACGGGATGGGCGCCGGCCGCCACCGGCAGGCGCCGGCCGGCGCGGACCGCCGTCCACAGCAGCAGTCCGGTGCCGAACAGGGCGAATACCACCGCGGCGAAGATCGCAGGTCCGCTCTCCATGGGGGCAGCGTGCCACCCGGGGGGATCGGCGGGACGAACCCCCGGTGAACACCGCGCGTCGGACATGGCCGGAAACGCCCCACCGGCCCCTCTTGCCCCACCAGGTCCTCCTGCCCCTTCGGCCCTACGTGTCCCTGCGGTCCCGTCGTCCCACCCGCTCCGCCGGGGCCGCTGGCCCGCGGCACCACGGCCCGGGCGTCCCGCGCCCCGGGGCCGGGCCGTGGCCCGCGCCCCGCTACTCGTCCCCGACCGGCACCAGGAAGCCCTGCTCCACCAGCAGCCGGATGGCCTCCGGGGTGCGGTCGCGCAGCAGGACCGGGTCCTCCCCGAGGAGCTGGGCGATGGCGTCCAGGATGCGTCCGGCGCTGAGCGACCCGTCGCACACCCCGGCGAAGCCCGCGCCCACCGTGTCCACCTCGGTGGCCCGCCGCATCCCGCGGTTCTGCCGCAGCACCACGTGCTCCGGGTCCTCCGCGCCGGGCAGCCCGATCTGCTCCTGCACCACCTCGTCGGCCAGTCGGAACCGCGCGCCCAGCAGGGCGGCGTCGTCGTGCTCCCGCAGGTAGTCCTGCCGGTCGAAGTGGTCCGCGATCACCGCTCCGAGGGGCTGTTCGACCGGGTGCGGCCACTCCTCGACGACCACCGAGGGCCGGGCGGCACCGGTTTTGCGGAGCGTGATCCAGCCGAAGCCGACGGCCGTGGTCCCCCGGGACCGGAACTCCTCCAGCCAGGCGTCGTACCGGGCGGCGTAGCGTGCCGGGTCGCCGAGGTGGTCACCGGCGTCCCGCAGCCACAGCTCGGCGTACTGGGTGACGTCCTGGACCTCGCGCTGCACGATCCAGGCGTCGCAGCCGTCCGGCACCCAGGACCGCAGCCGGTCCCGCCAGTCCTCGCCGGCCACGTGTTCCCAGTTGGCGAGCAGCTGGCACCAGCCGCCGTCGTTGAGGTGGGCGGCGGACTCGCGGACCAGCGTCCGGCACAGCGCGTCCCCGCCCAGCCCGCCGTCCCGGTACACCAGCCGGCCGAACGGCGAGGCGTCCGCGTCCGTGCCGTCGGTGTCCGGTCCGTCGGTGTCCGGTCCGGCCGGGGCCGACCGGGCCGGGGAGATCACGAACGGGGGGTTGGAGACGATGAGGTCGAAGGTCTCCCCCGCGACCGGCTCGAAGAGCGAGCCCTGCCGCAGATCGGCCTCGGGGGCCCCGGACAGCGCCAGGGTGAGCCGGGTGAACTCCAGGGCGCGCGGATTGACGTCGGTGGCGGTGACCCGGGTGGCGTGCCGGGTCGCGTGCAGCGCCTGGATGCCGGAGCCGGTACCCAGGTCCAGGGCCTTGCCCGCCGGCTTCCGGACGGTGACCCCGGCGAGCGTGGTGGAGGCCCCGCCCACGCCGAGGACCAGCCGCGAGCGGTCCACCCCGCGCGCGGCGGCGGCCCCGTTGGCCCCGCCGACGGCGCAGCCGAGGTCGGAGACGATCCACCAGTCCTCGCCCTCCGGCCCGCCGTACGGGCGGATGTCCACGACCGCGCGGACCTGCTCGGCCGGGCCCTCCCCGGTGCCGCCGTCCCCGACCAGCCAGCCGTCCGCCAGGCACTCGGCGAGCGGGAGCACCGCGTCCGCCTGCCGGTACGGCACCGGCCGCTGGAGCAGGAACAGCCGCACCAGGGTCGCCAGCGGCCCGTCCTGCCGGGTGGCGCGCTCGGCCGGCACGGTCTCGCCGCGGGCGAGCGCCGCGTAGGCGGGCGCACCGAGCAGGTCGAGGAGGCCGTCGGCGGTGAATCCGGCGGCCAGCAGCGCGGCGCGGAGACGGGCGGTCCGGGCGGGGTCCGCGAGGGGCAGGGCGGTCTGCGGGTGCGTACTCACCGCTCCATTGTCGCGGCTGCCGGTGGCCGCCGACGCCCCGGCGGACCGGGCCCGCCGGGGCGTGCGGGCGGCGTGCGGGACACCGGCGCACCGGGTGCGCGGCACCGGTCGCGGGCGGGCGCCGGACGGCATCGACGGCGCCGACGGCCCCACCGGGCCACCGGACGCCGCGGCGGCCGTCGGACCGTCAGGGCGCCGGACGGTCAGGGCGCCGGACGGTCAGGGCGCCGGACGGTCGGGGCGGCGGACCGGCGAACCGTCAGGCCGGCGGTCCGTCAGCCGGCGGCCCCGTGCGGACGGTCGCGTCGGGACCGGTCACCCCCGGACGCCCGGGCCCCGGCCGTCCGGGGAGGTCGCAGCCGGCCGGCGAGGGCCATCCGGAAGTCTCCCGGCCGGCAACCGGGACCTCCCGGCGACCGGGACGCCCGGCCGCCGGGAGACCGGGGAGGCCCCGGACGCCGAGATGCCCGGTCAGGAGGCCGGGGAGACCGAGTCCGCGACCTTCTGGCAGCCCGGCTGCTGCGCCATCGCCTGGCCCAGCTCACCGCCCTGCAGGTTCTTCATGGAGGTGGTGGCCGCCTTCACGATCTTCGGGGGCTCCTCCTGGATCTCCCGGAGGCCCTGGGCGAACTCACCCTTGTCCCCGGTGTTCAGCTCGTCGACCGAGGTCTTGAGGGCCGCGTAGCGCTGGGAGGCCGCGTTGAGCCCCTTGACGGCCTCCGTCTGGCTCTTCTCGCCCCCGTCCACGGGCGGGGCGCCGGCCTTCTGCACCGCCTTGGCAAGTGCCGCGTAACCGTCGGAGATCTTCTGGTACGCCGTCGAGCTGGCCTCCTGGTACTTCTTGGGGTCCTGCTCGTCGGTCACCGCCTCGATCGCCGTGCTGGCCTCCAGGATGTTCTTCAACTGCGGCTGTGCCGCGTCGCAGACCTCCTTGGCCCAGGCGTCGACCTTCTTCTCGCCGTCGTCGCCGTCACTGCATCCGCTCAGGGCCAGTACGAGTGCCGCACCGCCGGACAGTGCCGCCATGAGCTTCTTGTTCACCGGACAGGTCCCTTCCATGGCTCTGGCCTCGGAACATACACGGCCGGGCCCGGCGGACCCCCGGGCATGCATCCCCTATGGCACCGCTTGCACTTTTTGCCCCGAGGCGGTTGTGTCATGGGACTCGTCCTGCGGACGGGGCACCGGACCCGTCACGCGGACGGGGTCGTGGGGCTGATCACGCGGACGGGGCGGGCGCGGTCGTGAGGGGGCTCGCCCCGCGGACGGGCCGACGGGGCCGTGGGGGCCCGTCACGCGGGCGGGGTCGTGCGGGGCCCGTCACGCGGACGGGCGGGCGGCGCGCCGGAGCGCACCGCCCGCCCGCCGCCTCGTCCGCGGTACGGCGACCGGGGTCAGGACACCACCGCCGGGTCGGCGGACTGCGTGACCCGCTCGGCGCCGCCCTCGTCGCCCACCGCGATGCCGCGCCGCTTGGACACGTACACCGCGCCGACGATGACCAGCGCGGCGAGGACCGCGATCCCGGCGCGCAGCCCCGGGCTGGTGTCGTCGCCGTAGGAGAACTTCACCACCGCGGGCGCGATCAGCAGCGCCACCAGGTTCATCACCTTCAGCAGCGGGTTGATGGCCGGCCCGGCGGTGTCCTTGAACGGGTCGCCGACCGTGTCGCCGATGACCGTGGCGGCGTGCGCCTCACTGCCCTTGCCGCCGTGGTGGCCGTCCTCCACCAGCTTCTTCGCGTTGTCCCAGGCGCCGCCGGAGTTCGCCAGGAACACGGCCATCAGGGTGCCGGCGCCGATCGCGCCGGCCAGGAAGGACCCGAGCGCGCCGATGCCCAGTGCGAAGCCGACCGTGATGGGAGCCATCACCGCCAGCAGGCCCGGGGTGGCGAGTTCACGCAGCGCGTCCTTGGTGCAGATGTCCACCACCCGCCCGTACTCCGGCTGCTCCGTGTGGTCCATGATCCCGGGCTTCTCCCGGAACTGCCGCCGGACCTCGAAGACCACCGCGCCCGCCGACCGGGAGACCGCGTTGATCGCCAGCCCGGAGAAGAGGAAGACGACGGCGGCGCCGAGGACCAGCCCGACCAGGTTGTTCGGCTGGGAGATGTCCAGGCTCAGGTTCATCTCCCCGGTCACGTCCGCGTTCACGTCGGCGACCGCCTCGGCGATGGCGTCCCGGTACGAGCCGAACAGCGCCGCGGCGGCCAGCACCGCGGTGGCGATGGCGATGCCCTTGGTGATGGCCTTGGTCGTGTTGCCGACCGCGTCCAGGTCGGTGAGCACCTGGGCGCCCGCGCCCTCCACGTCCCCGGACATCTCGGCGATGCCCTGGGCGTTGTCGGAGACCGGGCCGAAGGTGTCCATGGCCACGATCACGCCGACGGTGGTGAGCAGCCCGGTGCCGGCCAGGGCGACGGCGAACAGCGCCAGCATGATGCTGGTGCCGCCGAGCAGGAAGGCGCCGTAGACGCCGAGCCCGATGAGCACCGCCGAGTACACCGCGGACTCCAGCCCGATGGAGATGCCGGAGAGAACCACGGTGGCGGGCCCGGTGAGCGAGGTCTTGCCGATGTCCCGGACCGGCCGCCGGCTGGTCTCGGTGAAGTAGCCGGTGAGCTGCTGGATGAGCGCGGCGAGCACGATGCCGATGGCCACCGCGACCAGGGCCAGCACCCGCGGGTCGCCCTCGTGGGCGAGGATCTCGTGGTCGGTGACACCGTCCAGGTCCGCGTACGAGGACGGCAGGTAGACGAAGACCGCGACGGCCACCAGCACCAGCGAGATCGCCGCCGAGATGAAGAAGCCCCGGTTGATCGCGGACATGCCGCTGCGGTCGGCGCGGCGCGGGGCCACCGCGAAGATGCCGATCATGGCGGTGACCACGCCGATGGCGGGGACGAGCAGCGGGAAGGCCAGCCCGGCGTCGCCGAACGCCACCTTGCCGAGGATCAGCGCGGCGACCAGCGTGACCGCGTACGACTCGAACAGGTCGGCGGCCATGCCCGCGCAGTCGCCGACGTTGTCGCCCACGTTGTCGGCGATGGTCGCGGCGTTGCGCGGGTCGTCCTCCGGGATGCCCTGCTCGACCTTGCCGACCAGGTCCGCGCCGACGTCGGCGGCCTTGGTGAAGATGCCGCCGCCGACCCGCATGAACATGGCGATGAGGGCGGCGCCCAGGCCGAACCCCTCCAGCACCTTGGGGGCGTCGGCCGCGTACACCAGCACCACGCAGGCGGCGCCGAGCAGCCCCAGCCCCACGGTGAACATGCCGACCACCCCGCCGGTGCGGAAGGCGATCTTCATGGCCTTGTGGGAAACCGCCGTCAGATCCGGTGCCGCCGGCGGGACGGCGGGGGAAACCCCTCCGGAATCTGCGGGGACGGTCGCGGCCGGGGTCGCCTCACGGGCGGCCGCGGCCACGCGCACATTGCTGCGGACGGCCAGCCACATTCCGAGATAACCGGTGGCCGCCGAGAATACCGCGCCGACCAGGAAGAACAGGGACCGGCCCAGCCGCTGCGCCCAGTCGTCCGCGGGCAGCAGCATGAGCAGGAAGAAGACGACCACCGCGAATCCGGCGAGGGTACGCAGTTGCCGGGCCAGATAGGCATTGGCCCCCTCCTGCACGGCGGCCGCGATTTTCTTCATGGCGTCCGTGCCCTCGCCGGCGGCGAGCACCTGCCGTACGAGCACCACGCCCACGGCGATGGCCGCCAGCGCGACACCGGCGATCACCAGCACGATCGCACGGTTGCCGGCGGTCAGTTCCGCCGCGGCCAGAGATGATGAGAAGTCAAGCTGATGAGGGGTGAGAGGCCCCGCCATTCGTCCTCCTTGACGTTTGGCACATGGGCGCGCAGCCGTTCCGCGACCGCGGTCACAGCCGCCACGCTCAGGCGTCCTGAGCTCACGATGTGGACGGATTGTAAGGAGCCGCATCAGGCCGGAAAGGAGCTGTTGAAAGGCAATTCGTCATCACCGGCGCGGAACAGCAGGTTTGGCGGCGGGTGATTCCCCCGGACGAAGTAACGGATGTGGGACGCTGACCCCGGTAAGGCCATGCGTTAATGGGGAAAGTGCGGGTGGCGGAATTCCGTAAAACAGTTTTCCGGGCCGGGTGTCTTCGGCCGGCGGTCCGGCGGCCGGCCCACGTACGCCCGCCGTGCTCGCGGCGGGTGCTCCGCGCGGCGGACCACCGGGCGAGCCGGCCGACCCGTTGCGGCCCGTGGGGCCGGGCCCTCTCCTGGGCGCTCTCCCGGGCGAGAAGCCCGGGGGAGGAGCGGGCGGGGGCACCGCCTATCGTCCTGGCATGACCTGGACCGAGGAGGAGTACGTCAGCTACCTGGCGGCGGAGCGGCGGGCCTACGCCTGGGTGATGCGGCGGTACGGCGGTCTGACGGCGACCGCGGCGGGCGTGGCCGCCGTGGAGTGGTACCCCTACGAACCGCCGGACGCCCCGTACCGGGGCCTGGTCTTCCACGACGAGGCGTGGCACTGGGCGATGTCCGCCATCCACGGGGACCTGTACATGGTGGACCACCCCGAGCTGGCCTTCCCCTGCGCGGAGTACCGGGCGCTCGACTGACCGGTGGTGCCCGCAACCCCGCGCCCCCGCCCCCGGGAGACGGGGACGGGGGCGCGGGGTGTGGCGGGGCGGAACGGAGCCGCACGGGGCCGGACGGGGAGCGGGGGAGCGGCGCGGGTCAGGCCGCGCTGGTGAGGGACAGCTTCGCGGCGAAGCCGAGGAACGCCGTGCCGGCCGCCGCCGACAGCCCCGCCGTCAGCCGCTTCCGGCGGCGGAAGGTCGCCGCCAGGTGGGAACCGGTGAAGATCAGGATCGTCAGGTAGGTGAAGCTGAACAGCTGCGCCCAGGCGCCCAGGGCCAGGAAGGACAGCGCCGGGTGCGCGTACTCCGGGTCCACGAACTGCACGAAGAAGGAGACGAAGAAGAGGATCGCCTTCGGGTTGAGCAGACTGATCACCAGGGCCCGGCGGTACGGACGCTCGGCGGGGCCGCCGGCCGCCGGTGCGGCGTCCGCCGCGGCCTCCCCGGCGAGGGCGGCCGCGTTCGGCACCCCGGTGCGGGCGGCCCGCTGCCGCCACAGCTTCCAGGCGCCGCGCAGCATCCCCACCGCCAGCCAGCTGAGGTAGCCGGCGCCGGCGTACTTCACGATCGAGAACAGCAGCGGGCTGCCCTGGAGCAGCGAGGCGACCCCGCCCGCCGAGAGCACCATCAGCACGGTGTCGCCGCAGAGCACGCCGGCGGCCGCGCGGTAGCCGACGCGCGGTCCGCGCCGGGCCGCGACGGAGACCACGTACAGCGAGTTCGGCCCGGGCAGCAGGATGATCAGCGCGAGGCCGGCCAGATAGGTCGAGAGATCGGTTATCCCCAGCATGGGCGCAGGATGCCAGCCGCCCCGGCGGCCGGTCGCGAGGTTTCCGCGATGCGGACTTGCACCTCACGCGGCGTGAGGGCCGAACGTAGGGGCGTACCCGAAGGGAGCGGGAGGCGATGAGCTACTCGGTGGGGCAGGTCGCCCGGTTCGCCGGCGTCACGGTCCGTACGCTGCACCACTACGACGAGATCGGACTGCTGCGGCCCGGCGGGCGCAACCACGCGGGGCACCGGCGGTACAGCGACGCCGACCTCGACCGGTTGCAGCAGATCCTGTTCTACCGCGAGCTCGGCTTCCCGCTCGACCAGGTGGCGGTCATCCTCGACGACCGGTCCGCGGGGGCCGGTCCCATGGAGCACCTGCGGCGGCAGCACGCGCTGCTGACCGGCAGGATCGAACAGCTCCAGCGGATGGCCGCGGCCGTCGAGAGCGCTATGGAGGCACGGAAGATGGGCATCGAACTCACCCCGGAGGAGAAGTTCGAGGTGTTCGGCGACTTCGACCCCGAGCAGTACGAGGAGGAGGCCGAGCGGAGCTGGGGCGGCACCGAGGCGTACCGGGAGTCCCGGCGCCGGACCGCCACCTACTCCAAGGAGGACTGGCTGCGGATCAAGGAGGAGGCGGACGACCTGAACCGGCGGCTGGTGGAGCTGATGGACAGCGGCGCCGGCCCCGGGTCCGAGGCGGCGATGGACCTCGCCGAGGAGCACCGGGACCAGATCCGGCGCCACTACTACGACTGCACCTACGAGATCCACACCGGTCTCGCCGAGATGTACGTGGCCGACCCGCGCTTCACCGCGACCTTCGACGCCATCCGGCCCGGGCTCGCGGGGTTCCTGCGGGAGGCGATCCTGGCGAACGCCGCCCGGCGCGGGTAGCGGACGGCTGACCGGCCGGGCCGGCCAGGGGGCGCGGTCCGCCCGGCGGGCAGACGGGATGAGGGCCGTGCCAGGCCGGCCGGCGGGTGCTGTGGGGGCGCCCCCGGCCGGCCTCCCGCCCGGGCGGGCACGGCGCGGGGGCCGGCCCGCCGGACAGGGAGGTGGGACCTGCCACTCCTGGCCGGACGGTACGGCTCTCCGGCGGCCGGTGCGGACGGCCGGGCGGCGCGCGCAGCCCGGGCCCGGCACCGCCGGGAAAGCCCTGGTCAGGGTAGTTCCGGGGGGCTCACCCGGGTCCGTGGGGATTCGCGCACCCGTACGGCGCGCCGGTCCGGGCGGGGCCGCCGGGAGGGCGGGGCGGGGACCACGGCTGGAACCATGCGGCGGAAGGCCGCGTTGATAGCTTTGGACGGCGCACCGCCGCTCGCGGTCTGCGACGATGTCCGTTCAATCGACCTGCGGCCGGGCCTCGCACGGAGCCTGCACCCCTCGACCCAGGAGCCTGTCACCCGTGACCACTCTCGCGCTCGGCCCCAGCTGGCTGGAGCCCAACCAGCTCATCGACACGTTCGGCCCGTACGGTGTGATGGCGATCGTGTTCGCCGAGTCCGGGCTGCTCATCGGCTTCTTCCTGCCGGGTGACTCGCTGCTGTTCACCACCGGGATGCTGGTCACCACCGACGTGATCAAGCAGGACCTCTGGCTGATCTGCCTCGGGCTCGTCGCCGCGGCGATCATCGGCGACCAGGTCGGTTACCTCTTCGGCCGCAAAGTGGGGCCGGCGCTGTTCAAACGCCCGGACTCCCGGTTCTTCAAACAGGAGAACGTCGAGAAGGCCCACGAGTTCTTCGAGAAGCACGGGCCGAAGTCCCTGGTGCTGGCGCGGTTCGTGCCGATCGTCCGGACCTTCACGCCGATCATCGCCGGCGTCAGCCGGATGAACTACCGCTCCTTCCTCATCTTCAACATCATCGGCGGAGTGCTGTGGGGCGCCGGCGTCACCCTGCTGGGCGCCTGGCTGGGGAAGAGCGCGCTTGTCCGGGACAACATCGAGGCGATGCTCGTCGGCATCGTGCTGCTGTCGGTGCTCCCGATCGTGTTCGAGTACCTGCGCGCCCGCAAGGGCAAGAAGAACCAGCCGGCCGCCGGGCCGGGGCAGCCCGGGGGCGCGCCCCAGCCCCCGCAGCCCCCGGTGCAGCGCGGGCGGCACGCCAAGCGGTGACACCCCGGGTCCGTCGGACGGCCGACGGACCCGCCCCGCAAGCTGCACGCACCGCCACCCCGGCCCGGCCGACACCCCGTCGGCCGGGCCGTCGCGCGTCCGGGGGGCAGGATCCGCGGAGGTGGCACGGACCCACGGCCGCACCCCGGGCCGCCGGCACGCCCCGCCTGTCCCCGCCCCCGCCGGCACGCCACCGGCCCCGCCGCCCGGCGCATGGCCCGCCGCCGGCGGACCCGCACCCACGGCCCCGGCCCCGGCGGACCGGCCCTCACCGCCCCCCGCCCCGGCCGACCCGAACCCACCGGCCCCGCCGCCCGGCGCATGGCCCGCCGCCGGCCGGGTACGTGGGGGACACCGAACCGGCGCGGCGGCGCGACCCGGCACGTCCGGGCCCGGGACCCGGGGCCCCCGGGTGCCCGGCCGACGCCGTTTGGGCGCAGACGATGGATCATGCATGGTGTCTGTGGCGGAACGGAGGCGACGAGGAGCGACGGTGGCGGATCGGCAGCGCAAGGGCGGCGCCCAGGAGCCGGACGTACCCGAGGACCGCAAACCTCAGTCGGACGAGGCGCACAGCGCGTTCACCCCGCCGCTGGGCGTGCCCATGCCCCCGCCGCCGGAGGACTCGCAGACCACCTCCGAGTTCGCCGTCCCCGAGGGCCTGACCACAGAACCGCCGCAGGGCCCGGAGGGCTCCGCCTTCGTACCGCCGCCCGGCGTGGTCACCGGCGACACCCCGGGCCTCACCCCGCCGCACGGCATCCCGGCCCTCCGGATCTCCAGCGACTCGCCGTGGCAGGACCGGATGCGGACCATGCTGCGGATGCCGCTCGGGGAACGCCCCACGCCCGAACGGCCGGAGAAGACCGACGAGCCCGGGCCCGCCGTGCCGCGGGTGCTCGACCTGACCCTGCGCATCGGCGAGCTGCTGCTGGCCGGCGGCGAGGGCGCCGAGGACGTCGAGGCCGCGATGTTCGCGGTGGCCCACGCCTACGGCCTGGACCGCTGCGAGCCGACGGTGACCTTCACCCTGCTGTCGGTGTCGTACCAGGCGTCGCTGGTCGACGACCCGGTGACGGCCAGCCGCACGGTACGCCGCCGGGGCACCGACTACACCCGGCTCGCCGCGGTCTTCCGGCTGGTCCACGACATCACCTCGCACGCGGTCACCCTGGAGGAGGCGTACGGCCGGCTCGCGGAGATCCGCCGCAACCGCCACCCGTACCCGGGCTGGGCACTCACCGTGGCCGCCGGGGTGCTGGCGGGCGCGGCGAGCATGCTGGTCGGCGGCGACTGGCCGGTGTTCTTCGCGGCGGCGGTCGGCGCCATGCTCGGCGACCGGCTGGCCTGGCTGGCGTCCGGGCGCGGACTGCCGGAGTTCTACCAGTTCGTGGCGGCGGCGATGCCGCCCGCCGCGATGGGCGTGGCGCTCAGCCTCGCCGACGTGGACCTCCAGGCGTCCGCGGTGATCACCGGTGGACTGTTCGCCCTGATCCCGGGAAGAGCCCTGGTCGCGGGCGTGCAGGACGGGCTGACCGGTTACTACATCACCGCCTCGGCCCGGCTGCTGGAGGTCGGCTATCTGATCGTGGGCATCGTCTGCGGGGTGCTGACGGTGCTCTACGGCGGGCTGCAGCTGGGCGCCAAGCTCAACCCGGAGGCGACGCTGCGCCATGTGGAGCGGCCGGTCATCCAGACGCTCTCGGCGATGGTGCTGGCGCTGGCGTTCTGCGTGCTGCTCCAGCAGGAACGTCACACCGTGCTGGTGGCGACCCTCAACGGCGGTGTGGCCTGGATCATCTACGGGGCGCTGCACGACACCGCGGGTGTCCCCGCGGTCCCCTCCACGGCCGTCGCCGCGGGGCTCGTCGGCCTCTTCGGGCAGCTGATGTCCCGCTACCGGCACACCTCGGCGCTGCTGTACGTGACGGCCGCGATCGGGCCGCTGCTGCCCGGTAGCGCCACCTACTTCGGCCTGCTGTCGCTGGCCCGGGACGAACTGGACCGGGGAATCGCCCACCTGACCCAGGCGGCGGCGCTCGCGCTGGCCATCGCGATCGGGGTGAACCTCGGGGGCGAGGTGGCGCGGCTGGTGCTCAAGACGCCGGGCGCCGAGACCGCGACCGCGCGCCGGGCCGCCAAGCGCACCCGCGGCTTCTGACGCCCCCGGCGGCCCCGGAACGCGGAAGGGGCGGGGCACCGTGGCGTACGGTGCCCCGCCCCTCCCGGGGTTCATCAGCCCCTCGGCGGGGAGGAGCCGGCGGGGCTCAGTGGTGCGAGCCGCCGGAGTCCGCCAGACGCTTGATGGACGCCTCCACCTCGGCCTCGGCCTCGGCGCGGCCGACCCAGTCGGCGCCCTCGACCGACTTGCCCGGCTCCAGGTCCTTGTAGACCTCGAAGAAGTGCTGGATCTCCAGGCGGTCGAACTCCGGGACGTGCTGGATGTCGCGCATGTGCTCCATCCGGGGGTCACCCGCCGGGACGCACAGCACCTTGTCGTCGCCGCCCGCCTCGTCGGTCATCCGGAACATGCCGATGGCCCGGCACTTGACCAGGACGCCGGGGAAGGTCGGCTCGTCGAGGATCACCAGCGCGTCCAGCGGGTCGCCGTCCTCGCCCAGGGTGCCCTCGATGAAGCCGTAGTCCGCCGGGTAAACGGTCGAGGTGAACAGGTGACGGTCCAGTCGGATACGGCCCGTCTCGTGATCGACCTCGTACTTGTTCCGCGAACCCTTCGGAATCTCGATGGTGACGTCGAACTCCACGGGTGGCTCCTCCATGATCAACACATACGTCTGGTGATTAAGTGTCCCCCACGCAGGTGTGTGGTGGCGAAAGGGGCTGGTCCAAGGTGCCTGAGGCCGGATCATGGCAGGTCAGACGGGTATGGAACCGATTGAGGAACGCGCCCTGGACGCCGGGGGCACCTCCCGGCGGCAGCCGGGCGGGAGGGACGTGGCGGCTGACCGCGCTGTCGGCCACCGTGGGCATGGCGGTCGCGACCGCCTCGGTGCTGGCGGCCGGGCCGTGGGACTCCGGACAGCGTACGGCCGAGCGGTCCCGGGCCGCCGGGGAGCGGAACGGACGTGGCGAGCGTCACGCCGCCGGCCCGGAGGCGCTCCCGGCCGCCGCGCCGGTGCTGGCCCCGCTCGGCACCCTCGCCGGGGCCGGGGACCCGGGGAGCCGGCGGGTCGCCGTGCCGCCGCCGTCCCCGGCCGGCCTGGCCGAGGCCCTCGACCCGCTGCTGGACGACCGGGCACTGGGCCGGGCGCGCGCCGCCTCCGTGGTGGACGCCCGCAGCGGCCGGCAGCTGTACGGGGCGGGTGACGGCCGGCAGCTCACCCCCGCCTCGGTGATCAAGCTGGCCACCGGGGTCGCGGTGCTCTCCGCGCTGGGCCCCGAGCACCGCCTCACCACCCGCGTGGTGGCGGCCGGGAAGGACCGGATCGTGCTCGTCGGCGGCGGCGACCCCACCCTCACCGCCCGCCCGCCGGCCGCCGGGCCGGGCGCCGACCGCCCGGCCTCCCTGCGGGACCTGGCCGACCGCACCGCCCGGGCGCTGAAGGACCGCGGCACCCGGCGGGTCACCCTGGCCTACGACACCTCCCTGTACTCCGGCCCGGTCCTCCACCCGATCAGTCCGAACGAGAACATCTCCCCGGTCACCCCGCTGATGGTGGACGAGGGACGGCTCGACGACAGCGACCACGGGCCGGCCCCCCGGTCCACCGACCCGGCCGGCGACGCGGTCCGCGCGTTCGCCGCGATGCTGCGCGACCGGGGGATCGACGTCGCGGACGCGGACGAGCCGCGCCGCGCCACCGCCGCCGACGACGCCCCGGAGCTGGCCGCGGTCCGCTCCCAGCCGCTGTCCACCCTGGTCGAGCGGATGCTCACCGCCAGCGACAACGACATCGCCGAGGCACTGGCCCGGCAGACCGCCGTCGCCGCCCACCGCCCGGCCAGCTTCCGGGGGGCCTCCGAGGCGGTCGCCGGCCAGCTGCGGAAGCTGGGGCTGCCGCTGGACGGGGCGCGGTTCGCGGACGGCAGCGGGCTCGACCGCTCCGGCCGGCTCTCCACCCGGCTGCTCTCCCAGGTGATGGTGCGCGCCGCCGACCCGGACCGGCCCCGGCTGCGCCCGGTGCTCACCGGCCTGCCGGTGGCGGGCTTCACCGGCACCCTGCGCGGCCGGTACGGGGAGGAGTCGGCGGGCCGGGGCGTGGTGCGGGCCAAGACCGGCACCCTGACCGGGGTGAACTCGCTCGCCGGGACGGTGGTGGACGCCGACGGCCGGCTGCTGGTCTTCGCCTTCATGACCACCGGCACCACCGACCCGCAGGGCGCCCAGAAGGCCCTGGACCGGCTGGCCTCCGCGGTCGCCGCCTGCGGCTGCCGCTGACCGGGGACGACCCCGCCGGGGCCCGCCGGGAGGGTCCGCGCACGGCCCCGGAGGCACACCGCCGGACCCGCCCGCGCGCCCCCCCGCCCGGCCCGGCCTTCCGCCGGGTCGGGGGCGGCCGTCCTCCCGCCCGCCGCGCGCGGCACGTACCGTGAAGCCATGACGAGCATCGGTGGTGCCGAGATGGTCGACTGGAATCTCGCGGTGGCGACCGCGACCCGGCTGGTGCGGCCCGGACCGGAGGTCAGCCGCGAGGAGGCGCGGGCCGTCGTCGCCGAGCTGCGCCGGCACGCCGTGTCGTCCGAGGAGCACGTGCGTGCCTTCACCCGGATGGTTCCGGCGGGCGGGGCGGCCGACACCCCGGTCCTGGTGGTGGACCGGACCGGCTGGGTGAAGGCGAACGTGGCCGGCTTCCGGGAGATCCTGCGGCCCCTGCTGGACAAGATGGAGGAGCGCCGCGGCGGCGCCCCGCGCGGCGCCGTGCTGGGCGCGGTGGGCGGCAAGGTGACCGGGGTGGAGCTGGGGGTGCTGCTGTCGTTCCTGGCCTCCCGGGTGCTCGGCCAGTACGAGACGTTCGCGCCCCCGACGCGGGAGCTGCCCGGCGGGGCCGGCGGCGGCCGGCTGCTGCTGGTGGCCCCCAACGTCGTCCACGTGGAGCGCGAGCTGGACGTGGACCCGCACGACTTCCGGCTGTGGGTGTGCCTGCACGAGGAGACCCACCGCACCCAGTTCACCGCAGTGCCCTGGCTCCGGGACCACCTGGAGTCGGAGATCCAGGCGTTCCTGGGCGAGACCGAGGTGGACCCGGCCACCCTGCTGGAGCGGCTGCGGGAGGCGGTGCAGTCGGTCGCCGGCGGGCGGGGCGAGGAGGAGCGGGAGCGGGAGCGCGGCGGGCGGAGCCTGGTGGAGCTGGTGCAGACCCCGGCGCAGCGGGAGATCCTGGCCCGGCTCACCGCGGTGATGTCGCTGCTGGAGGGGCACGCGGACTTCGTGATGGACGGCGTCGGGCCCGAGGTGGTGCCGTCGGTGGCGGAGATCCGGGAGAAGTTCCAGAAGCGGCGGGCCAGCGGCGCCGGCCGGCTCGACCAGGTGCTGCGCAAGCTGCTCGGTCTCGACGCCAAGCTGCGCCAGTACCGCGACGGAGAACGGTTCGTGCGGGCCGTGGTCAACCAGGTGGGAATGGACGGGTTCAACCGGGTATGGACGTCGCCCAACACCCTCCCGACCAAGGCGGAGATCGGCAAACCGGGGGACTGGGTCGCGAGGGTGCACGGTACGGCAGGGGCGTAGTCGCGGTCCTCTCGGTGGCAGGCGAACGCCCCGGCTATCACTCGTCCGAGGGACCGTCGCGGACGGGTAGGCGTGCGATGCTCGGGTAACAGCACACTTCTGTCACCATCGACGTACTCAGCGTGACGGGAGCGCGTTACGGTCCCGGGGAACCCCGGGGAGATCCGCGGTCGGAACTCCCCCGGGTTCCGGCGGGGAGAGCCGGCCGGCTCCCCGGAACCACCCCTCCTCCGAGGCAGCCCCTCGAACGACAGATGGGATACGGACATGGGTCCCCATCCTGCGGTCGCCGCGATACGCCTGGCGGTCCGCCGCGTCCTGCACGACGTCCTCAACGAGATCCCCCCACGACCCCCACCCGCCCCACGGGCCCCGCGAAGTCCACGAGCCCCCACGGGATCCGCCACGAGCCCCACGGGGTCCTCGGCGCAGCCCCCACGCCCCCCTCCGTGACGCCGCAGGCCACCCGGTCCCCCGCCGGCCGGGGGGCGCGCCGCGCAGCCCGTGCCGGCCGGCGCCCCCGCCCCGGCCGGCCGCTCCGCCGTGCCCGCGCCCGGCGCACCGCCCCGCCCGGCCGCCGGGCCCGCCGCGGTGCCCCTCCCGGGGGGCGCGTCCGGCGGCGCCGGCCCGCTGGTGCTGGTCGCCTGCTCCGGCGGCGCGGACTCCATGGCGCTCGCCTCCGCCCTCGCCTTCGAGGCCCCCAAGCTGGGCATCCGGGCCGGTGCGGTCACCGTCGACCACGGCCTCCAGGACGGCTCGGACCAGCGCGCCGCCGAGGTCGCCGAACGCCTGCGGCTCCTGGGGCTCGCCCCGGTCGACGCCGTCGCGGTGACCGTCGGGAGCCCGGTGCGGGCCGCCCACACGCCTCCCGGGGAGACCGGCGGCCGGCGGGCCGGGGGCGGGCCCGAGGCGGCCGCCCGCGACGCCCGGTACGCCGCCCTGGACGCCGCCGCCGAACGCCACGGCGCGGTCGCGGTGCTCCTCGGCCACACCCGTGACGACCAGGCGGAAACGGTGCTGCTCGGCCTCGCCCGGGGCTCCGGCACCCGCTCGCTGTCCGGGATGGCCCAGGTGTCCGGGATCAACGGCCGCTACCGCCGCCCGTTCCTCCACCTCGACCGGCAGACCGCCCGCCGCGCCTGCCTGGCCCAGTCCCTGCCGGTGTGGGACGACCCGCACAACACCGACCCCGCCTACACCCGGTCCCGGGTCCGCCACGAGGCGCTGCCGGTGCTGGAGAAGGCGCTGGGCAAGGGCGTGGTGGAGGCACTGGCCCGCACCGCCCAGCTCTCCCGGGACGACGCCGACGCGCTGGACGACTGGGCCGCCCGCGCCGAGGCCGAGGTGCGGCGGGCCGGCGGCGAGGAGGGCACCTGGCTGCTGGAGGTCACCGCCCTGCACACGCTGCCGCCCGCGGTCCGCCGCCGGGTGCTGCGCCGGGCCGCCGTCGCCGCCGGTTCCCCGGCCGGTTCGCTCTTCGCCCGCCACATCGAGGAGGTGGACCGGCTGATCACCGGATGGCGGGGCCAGCGGGCCATCAACCTGCCCGGCCGGGTCGAGGTCCGCCGGCAGGGTGGCAAACTGGTCATCCGGCAGGGCTGAATCCGCCCGAGCCGACCGGATGAGCCTGCTGGACGAGCGAGAGTGGCACGGGTGGACGACAAGGACATGGGCGCCGACCTGAAGTCGGTCCTGATCACCAAGGAAGAGATCGACGCGAAGCTGGCCGAGCTGGCCGCCCGGATCGATGAGGAGTACGCGGGCAAGGACCTGCTCCTGGTCGGGGTGCTCAAGGGTGCCGTGATGGTGATGGCGGACCTGGCGCGGGCCCTGTCCACGCCGGTCACGATGGACTGGATGGCCGTGTCGTCGTACGGCGCGGGCACCCAGTCCTCGGGCGTGGTGCGCATCCTCAAGGACCTGGACACCGACATCAAGGGCCGGCACGTCCTGATCGTCGAGGACATCATCGACTCCGGGCTGACCCTCTCCTGGCTGCTGACCAACCTCAGCTCCCGGGAGCCCGCCTCGCTCAACGTGTGCACCCTGCTGCGCAAGCCGGAGGCGGCGAAGGTCGCCATCGACGTCAAGTGGGTCGGCTTCGACATCCCCAACGAGTTCGTGGTGGGCTACGGCCTGGACTACGCCGAGAAGTACCGCAACCTGCCCTTCGTGGGGACCCTGGCCCCGCACGTCTACGGCGGCTGACCGGCGGCGCCCCCGTCCGCCGGGCTCCGGTCCGGCGGCGGCCGGGGTGCGGCACCCCCGGTGTGCCCGGGCGCGGGTCCGCCCGCGGCGGTCCGTCCGCCCGGCGCCCCCGTCGGGCTCGGGCGGGCTTCCGTACGGCGCCCGCGGGACGGCCGGTTTCCCCTCCCCGCGGCCGGCGGCGGGAACCCTGAGCGGGTTTCCGCCGTTGGAGCATGGGAGGAAAGAGGTTGGGATGACCGTCCGCGGCGGCGTCGAGCGACAATGCTGGGGTACCGTCCGAAGGTCAGTCTTTTTCAGGCCGAGTAAGACACCGCACGCACAGGCAGCCGTCGTGAAGATCGATAAGGGCTGTCGTGCCTCACTGTGGCAGGAGGGACGGGGCGATTCCGCCCCGTATGGATGGACGTGAAGCGCTACTTCCGTGGGCCGGTCATGTGGATCGTGCTGGCCGTCCTCGCCGTGGTCGTGTTGATGCAGGTCGTCGGCTCGTCCGGCGGCTACAAGTCGGTGGACACCAGCCAGGTCGTCGAGGCGATCAACAAGAACCGGGTCAAGTCCGCCGAGCTGACGACCGGCGATGATCACAAGATCAAGATCAAGCTGAAGGACGACGCCGAGAAGATCTCCGGCAGCGACAAGCTCCAGGCCACCTACATCGGTGACCAGGGCTGGGACGTCGCGAAGATCCTCCAGGCCAACTCCGAGAAGCCCGGTGGCATCACGGACGGGTACAACGTCACGACGTCGAAGCAGAACCCGTTCGTCGGCATTCTGCTGTCGCTGCTGCCCTTCGTGCTGATCGTGGTCGTCTTCCTGTTCCTGATGAACCAGATGCAGGGCGGCGGCTCCCGGGTGATGAACTTCGGGAAGTCCAAGGCGAAGCTCATCAGCAAGGACACCCCGAAGACCACGTTCGCCGACGTGGCGGGCGCCGACGAGGCCGTCGAGGAGCTCCAGGAGATCAAGGAGTTCCTCCAGGAGCCGGCGAAGTTCCAGGCCGTCGGCGCCAAGATCCCCAAGGGCGTGCTGCTGTACGGCCCGCCCGGCACCGGCAAGACGCTGCTCGCGCGGGCCGTCGCGGGCGAGGCGGGCGTGCCGTTCTACTCGATCTCCGGTTCCGACTTCGTGGAGATGTTCGTCGGTGTCGGCGCCTCCCGGGTCCGCGACCTGTTCGAGCAGGCCAAGGCGAACGCCCCGGCCATCGTCTTCGTGGACGAGATCGACGCCGTCGGCCGTCACCGCGGCGCCGGCATGGGCGGCGGTCACGACGAGCGCGAGCAGACCCTGAACCAGCTGCTCGTGGAGATGGACGGCTTCGACGTCAAGGGCGGCGTCATCCTGATCGCCGCCACCAACCGTCCGGACATCCTGGACCCGGCGCTGCTGCGGCCGGGCCGCTTCGACCGGCAGATCGCCGTGGACCGGCCCGACATGCAGGGCCGCCTGGAGATCCTCAAGGTGCACCAGAAGGGCAAGCCGGTCGCCCCGGACGTGGACCTGTCGGCCGTCGCCCGGCGGACCCCCGGGTTCACCGGCGCCGACCTGTCGAACGTGCTGAACGAGGCCGCGCTGCTGACCGCGCGGAGCGACAAGAAGCTGATCGACAACCACTTCCTGGACGAGGCGATCGACCGCGTCGTGGCCGGACCGCAGAAGCGGACCCGGATCATGAGCGAGAAGGAGAAGAAGATCACCGCGTACCACGAGGGCGGTCACGCCCTGGTCGCGGCGGCCTCGCCGAACAGCGACCCGGTGCACAAGGTGACGATCCTCTCCCGCGGCCGGGCCCTGGGGTACACCATGGTCCTGCCGGACGAGGACAAGTACTCCACCACCCGCAACGAGATGCTCGACCAGCTCGCCTACATGATGGGCGGCCGGGCGGCGGAGGAACTCGTCTTCCACGACCCGACCACCGGTGCCTCCAACGACATCGAGAAGGCGACCGCGACCGCCCGCGCCATGGTCACCCAGTACGGCATGACCGAGCGGCTCGGCGCGATCAAGTTCGGCTCCGACAACTCCGAGCCGTTCCTGGGCCGTGAGATGGCTCACCAGCGCGACTACTCCGAGGAGGTCGCCGCGCTGGTGGACGAAGAGGTCAAGAAGCTCATCGAGAACGCGCACAACGAGGCGTGGGAGATCCTGGTCGAGAACCGGGACGTGCTGGACAACCTGGTCCTGGCGCTGCTGGAGAAGGAGACGCTGGGCAAGGAGGAGATCGCCGAGATCTTCGCCCCCGTCGTCAAGCGCCCGGCCCGCCCGGCGTGGACCGGCTCCTCGCGGCGCACCCCCTCGACCCGGCCGCCGGTGTCCTCGCCGAAGGAGCTGGCGCTGGCCAACGGCGTGCAGACGGCGACCGGTCTGACCACCTCCACGACCGGCGACGCGAGCACCGGCCCCGCCGATGCCGCTCCGGCCGACGCCCCCTCCGCCGGGGCGGACCGGCCGGAGGAGCCGGGCACCGAGAGCTGACCGCCGGGGGCGGTGCCCGGGCCGGGTCCCGGGTACCGCCCCCGCCGCCCAGCAGGGCCCGGGGCCCCGTTGCCGCCCCGGAATGAATGCCGTACCGGCCAGGTTCTAGCCTGGTGGTGCGGCATTCCGCACGTGTAGGCGCGAGGAACGAGGCACTTCCATGACCGACCCGGTGACGCTGGACGGCTCGGAGCCCATCGGCGTGTTCGACGAGAAGCGGGCCGAGTCCGCGATCCGGGAGCTGCTGCTGGCTGTCGGGGAGAACCCGGACCGGGAAGGTCTGCGGGAGACGCCGGCCCGGGTGGCGCGCGCCTACAAGGAGATCTTCGCCGGCCTGTGGCAGGAGCCGGAGGACGTCCTCACCACCACGTTCGACCTGGGCCACGACGAGATGGTGCTGGTCAGGGACATCGAGGTGTACTCCACCTGCGAGCACCACCTGGTGCCGTTCCGCGGGGTGGCCCACGTCGGGTACATCCCGTCCCACGACGGCAAGATCACCGGGCTGTCCAAGCTCGCCCGGCTGGTGGACGTCTACGCCCGCCGCCCCCAGGTCCAGGAGCGGCTGACCACCCAGATCGCCGAGTCGCTGGTGCGCATCCTGGAGCCGCGCGGGGTGATCGTGGTCATCGAGTGCGAGCACATGTGCATGTCGATGCGCGGCATACGGAAGCCGGGTGCCAAGACCATCACCTCCGCGGTCCGCGGCCAGCTCCGCGACCCGGCCTCGCGCTCCGAGGCGATGAGCCTGATCCTCGGCCGCTGAGCCGCTGAGCCGCTGAGCCGCGGGGCAGGCGGCCGCGCCGCCGTGCGCTCCCGGTCCCGGTCGTGTCCGCCGCCTGCCGGTCGTACGGCCACGCTCGTGCCGCGGGCCGTGCGGTCCTGATGTCCGGCCCGCCGGGACGGCGTGCGGCGGGGCGGGTCAAGGCGGCCGGGTCAGTGCCGCCGGTCGGGGGCGGCGAGGCGGTTGCCCAGCCACTCCAGGCAGCCGGGGATCTGCCGCTTCCAGGTGTTGAAGTTGTGCCCGCCGCTGGGCAGGATCATCGAGGAGATCCGGGTCGGCTCGCCCCGGGCGTTCAGCCGCTTGACCTTGTCGATGAACCGCACCGTGTCCCGGTAGTTGTGCTCGCCCTTCTCGCTGCTGGTGACCAGCAGGGACACCGGCGGGGCCGGCTCGTGGTCCAGCCGCCACATCATGTCGTTCTCCCGCCGCAGCCGCTTGCTGCCGCCGAACAGGTCACCGGTGGTCGCGTCGATCGGCGCCTCGTACGACGGGGACAGCGCGACGCCCACCGAGAACGACTCCGGATGCCGCATGGTCATCTTCAGCGCGCAGTAGCCGCCGGTGGAGTTGCCCATCACGGCCCAGTTCCGGGCCCCGTCGCCGACCCGGTAGTAGGCGCTCACCGCCGCGGGCACGTCCCGGGTGAAGTACGTCTCGGTCCGCGGCCCGTCGGGCACGTCCACGCACTCGGTGTCCCGGGGCGGGACGACCGTGGGCCGCATCATCACCAGGACCATCGGCGGCATCTTCCCCTCCTTCACCAGCCGGTGCGCGGTCTGCGGGTACTTCAGCCCGTTGATCAGCGCCTCGGTGGTGCCCGGGTAGCCGGTCAGCACCAGCGCGGCGGGGAACTCGCGCCGGTGCCCGGACCGGAAGTACTCCGGCGGCAGGTAGACGTACGCGGTCGAGGCGATCCGGGACGCCGCGCCCTGGATCTCGACCTTCTCGATCCGGCCGGAGGCGGTGGCGGCCCCGCTGCCGGGCACGTTCACCCGGCGGGTCTCCACCAGCCGCACCCGCTTCGCCGCCGGGGTGTCGTGGTCCACCACCACCCCGGGCCGGTCCTCGGTGCCGAACAGGTCCGCCCAGGAGCCGTAGAAGCCGAAGGACTGGTTGGCGTAGAGGCCCACCGCCGCGAAGAGCGAGGCCTGCACCAGGAGCAGGGCGCCGATGCGGGCCAGCACCCGCGGCACCCCGCGGCCGGCCAGCCTCGGCCACAGCCACACGGTCGCGGCGAACAGCAGCACCGCCACGACGGCGGCGAGCAGCACGGTCCTGGTGCCGGTGAGACCCATCACAAAACCTTCTGCCGGGCGCGCCGGTCGTCCGCCGAGCCGCGCGATGGAACCCCAAACCCTCGTACGCCGTCTTGGAAAGCGCAGATTTGTCCGGGTCCGCGCCACCCTGCGCGGCCCCTCACGACAGGGCGACGGGAAAGCACATGTCTGACCAGCAAGAGGGCACGGAGTCCGGGGCGGTTCCCGCGCGGCTGCGACGCTTCCTGCGCGGACCGCGCCCGGAGTCCGTCCCCGCCCGGGTGGGCACCGCCTGCACCCTCATCGGCCTGCTGAACCTGGCGTCCGGCGTCTTCCCGCGGCTGCGGCACAGCCGGATGCACGCCCTGGCCGAGGTGCTGCCCGGCGCGGTGAGCCCGCTGGCGGCCGCCGCGTCGGTCGTCGTCGGCCTGCTGCTGCTGATGCTGGCGCACGGGCTGAAGCGCCGGAAGCGCCGCGCCTGGGTGGCGGCGGTGGGGCTGCTGCCGGTCGCGGTCGCCGGCCAGCTGCTGTACCGGCACTCGGCCTGCGGAGCCCTGCTGTCGCTGGCGCTGCTGGGGGTGCTGCTGCGGCACCGCCGGGAGTTCTCCGCCCTGCCCGACCCGCGCGGGCGCCGGTGGGCGCTGGTGAACTTCGTGGTGCTCGGCGGGGTCTCGGTGGGCCTGGGCTGGCTGATCGTCGCCGCCCGCCCCGGCACCCTGGTGGGCAGCCCCCCGGTGCGGGACCAGCTGCTCCACGTGGTGCAGGGGCTGGTCGGCTTCGAGGGGCCGCTGCGCTACACCCACGGCGACGACTACACCGTCGCCTACTCGCTGGGCGCCCTGGGGCTGCTCACCGTCGTCAGCACCGCCTACCTCGCCTTCCGCCCGGCCTGTCCGGCGGCCCGGCTCACCGCCGAGGACGAGAGCCGGCTGCGGGCGCTGCTCGCCGCCCACGGCGGCCGGGACTCGCTGGGCTACTTCGCGCTCCGCGACGACAAGAGCGTGGTCTTCTCGCCCAGCGGCAAGGCCGCCGTCTGCTACCGGGTGGTCTCCGGGGTGATGCTCGCCAGCGGCGACCCGATCGGCGACGTGGAGGCGTGGCCGGGGGCGATCGAACGGTTCATGGCGGAGGCCCGCCGGCACTCCTGGACCCCGGCGGTGATGGGGTGCAGCGAGACCGGCGGCCAGGTGTGGACCCGGGAGACCGGCCTGGACGCGCTGGAGCTGGGCGACGAGGCGGTGGTGGAGGTGGCCGGCTTCACGCTCTCCGGGCGGGCGATGCGCAACGTGCGGCAGATGGTGAAGCGGATCGAGCGCAACGGCTACCGGACCCGGGTGTGCCGGGTCCGCGACCTGGACCCGGCGGAGCTGGACCGCGTCCGGCGGGCGGCCGCCGCCTGGCGGGACACCGAGACCGAGCGGGGCTTTTCCATGGCGCTGGGCCGGATCGACGCGGACAAGGACGGCGACGCGGTGATCGCCACCGCGCACCGGGACCCCGCGGAGGGCGAGCCGGCCGGCCCGTTCGGCGACCTGCGGGCGATGCAGCACTTCGTGCCCTGGGGGACGGACGGGATCTCGCTGGAGCTGATGCGCCGCGACCGCGCCGCCGACCCCGGCATGAACGAGCTGCTGATCGTCGCCACCCTGGAGGCGGCGCGGGAGCGGGACCTGGGGGTGGCGCGGGTGTCGCTGAACTTCGCGATGTTCCGTTCGGCGCTGGCCCGCGGCGAGCGGCTGGGCGCCGGCCCGGTGCTGCGCGGCTGGCGCGGACTGCTGGTCTTCCTCTCCCGCTGGTTCCAGATCGAGTCCCTGTACAAGTTCAACGCCAAGTTCCAGCCACGCTGGGAGCCGCGCTTCGTGGTCTTCCGGCACACCCGGGACCTGCCGCGGATCGGCTTCGCCGCGATGCAGGCCGAGGGCTTCGTCTCCCTGGCGCTGCCCCGGCTGCCCCGGCTGCCGCGCCGCCGCCCGTCCGGGCCGGGCCCCGGGGAGCGGCCGCCGCGGGTGGCGGTCCGGCCGGGCGGCCGGCGGGGCACCGCCCCGGTACGCGAGCGGGTGGGCGTCTGACCTGGTCCGGACCGGGGAGGCGGCCCGCCGCCGGGGCCCCGGGACGGCCCGGGCGCGCCGCGGCGGTCCGGCGGGTGGGCGGCGCGCCACCGCCTAGGCTTAGCACCATGAGTACGTTGCGACGCCCCGACGGCCCGGTCGGCCTGCCGCGATGGGACCGGTGCGCGGTCATGGGCGTGGTGAACGTCACGCCCGATTCGTTCTCCGACGGCGGCCAGTGGTTCGACACCGAGCTGGCCGTCAAGCACGGTCTGGATCTGATCGCCGCGGGCGCCGACCTGATCGACGTCGGCGGCGAGTCCACCCGGCCCGGCGCCTCCCGGGTGGACGAGGCCGAGGAGCTGCGCCGGGTGGTCCCGGTGGTGCGTGAACTGGCCGCCGCCGGTGCCGTGGTGAGCGTGGACACCATGCGCGCCTCGGTCGCCGAGCAGGCGGTGACGGCTGGTGCGGCGCTGGTCAACGACGTCAGCGGCGGACGCGCGGACCCGGCGATGGTGCCGGTGGTGGCCGCGGCCGGGGTGCCGTTCGTGGTGATGCACTGGCGCGGCCAGTCGATCGACATGGTCAGGCGGGCGGTCTACCGGGACGTGGTCGCCGAGGTGGTCGCCGAGCTGCGGGAGAGCCTGGACCGGGCGGTGGACGGCGGCATCGCCCCGGAGGCGATCGTGGTGGACCCGGGGCTGGGGTTCGCCAAGGACGCCGAGCACGACCTGGCCCTCGTCGCCCATCTGGCCGAGCTGCGGGCGCTGGACCGCCCGGTGCTGGTCGCCGCTTCCCGGAAGCGGTTCCTGGGCCGGGTGCTCGCCGGGCCGGGGGGCAGCCCGCCGCCCGCCCGGGAGCGGGACGCGGCCACCGCGGCGGTCACCGCCCTGGCGGCCCGGGAAGGGGCCTGGGCGGTGCGGGTGCACGAGGTACGGGCCAGCGCGGACGCGGTGCGCGTCGTGCGGGCCGTCGAGGGAGCGGTGTGACTCCGCCGACCGACGCCGAGCAGGTGGAGCTGGCGAACACCGCCCTGTACGAGGCGCTGGAGCGGGGCGACCAGGAGGCCCTGGAACGCCTCTGGCTGGACGGCGACATCAGCTGCGTGCACCCCGGCTGGCCGGTGCTGCGCGGACGCGGCGAGGTGCTCCGCTCGTACGCCCTGATTATGGCGAACACCGACTACATCCAGTTCTTCCTGACGGACGTCGAGGTGGCGGTGGCGGGCGACACCGCGCTGGTGACCTGCACCGAGAACATCCTCAGCGGCGCGCCGGCCGAGGAGGAGGGGCAGCTGGGGCCGCTCATCGGCCAGCTGGTGGTGGCCACCAACGTGTTCCGCCGGACCCCGGCCGGCTGGCGGCTGTGGTCCCACCACGGCTCCCCGGTCCTGGCCGAGGAGGACGCCGAGGAGCCGACCGAACCCGGCGGCGACTGAGCCGGGTGGCGGCCGGGCCGGCGGTGGCCCCGGCCGGGTGACGGCTGGGCGGGCGGTGACCCCGGCCGATGCAGGCTGGGCCGGGTGGTGGCCGTGACGGGCTCGCCCGGGGGCCCGTCCGGGCCCGTCCACGTGCCCGCACCCCTGTCCCTCCGGTCCCGTTCCGTCCCGGGTCCCGTCCCGTCGGTGTCGTGGTCCCGTCGGTGCCGTGGTCCCGTCGGTGTCGCGGTCCGTTGCGGGACCGTTCCCGGGACCGTCGCGGAGCCGTCGCCCGGCCGCCACGGCGGTGTCAGCACAATGGGGGCCGTCCACTCGTTCGAGTCGCGGGCGGGACGGGTAAGGAGTGAGGCACGGGACCCGGGGCAGGCTCTCCCGGGAGAGCTGCCGTCCGGTGTGATGCGCCCGCTCCGGGCCCGTACGCGGGTGCTCCGGACACTCGCAGGTAGATTCGAACCGGGGTCACCCCCGCCCCGCACCGGGGAACGGGTGCCGCCGCCCCACCGGTGCGCACACCGCCGCACCGACGAACAGCAGGAGTGATTCAGGTGGATCGAGTCGCGCTGCGTGGCCTCAGAGCCCGCGGTTACCACGGGGTTTTCCCGCATGAGCGCGCGGAGGGACAGACCTTCGTGGTCGACCTGGTGCTCGGCCTGGACTCCCGCCCGGCGGCGGCCGGTGACGACCTGACGAAGACCGTGCACTACGGCGTGGTGGCCGAGGAGGTCGTGGCCGTGGTGGAGGGCGAGCCGGTCGACCTGATCGAGACGCTGGCCGAGCGCATCGCCGAGCAATGCCTGAAGCACGAAGCGGTGCGCGAGGTGGAGGTCGTGGTTCACAAGCCGGACGCCCCGATCACCGTGCCCTTCGACGACGTGTCCATCACCATCACCCGGAGCCGCGTATGAGCAGCAGTGACCCGACCGTGCAGCCCGTCCCCGCCTCCGTGGTGGAGCAGGTGGACGCGGCCGACATGACCCTGAGCAACCCCAAGCGGGCCGTGATCGCGCTCGGCAGCAACCTGGGCAACCGGCTGGAGACCCTGCAGGGCGCCGTGGACGCGCTGGAGGACACGCCCGGGGTGCGGGTGAAGGCGGTCTCCCCGGTGTACGAGACGGAGCCGTGGGGCGTGGAACCGGGCAGCCAGCCGTCGTACTTCAACGCGGTGGTGCTGGTGAAGACGACGCTGCCGCCGTCATCCCTGCTGGAGCGCGGCCACGCCATCGAGGAGGCGTTCTACCGGGTGCGCGACGAGCGCTGGGGGCCGCGCACCCTGGACGTGGACATCGTGGCGTACCAGGACGTGCTGCTGGACGACCCGGAGCTGACCCTGCCGCACCCGCGCGCCCACGAGCGCGCCTTCGTGCTGGTGCCGTGGCACGACGTGGACCCGGAGGCGGAGGTGCCGGGCCGGGGCCCGGTGGCCGGGCTGCTGGCGGAGACCGACCGTGCCGGGGTCACCCCGCGTACGGATCTGGAACTGCGACTGCCCGAGTAGGCGTTTCCCCGATGGCCCGCCGCCCCGGTAGTTTCTGGGGCAGCTGGGACGTACGTCGGACGTGCGGCGGATGCCGGCGGGCGCGGGACGTCCGTCGCGGCCGTACGACAGGAACGCTGAACGTGAGGGGCGACCGCTCGGTGAGCCAACTTCGGATCGGGGTGCTGGTCGGGCTGTTCGCCGCGGCCGGCGTGGTGTCGTGGGCCGGCGCCCGGCTGTGGGACTCGATGGGCACGCTGCCGACCGTGCCGCTGGCGGCCCCCATCGTCCTGGGGGTGATCGCCGCGGTGCTGGCCGCCACCGCGTTCTCGCTGCGGGCCCGGCTCCGCGCCCAGCGGGAGCGCCGGCCGGGCGCGAAGGGCGTCGATCCGCTGCTGGCCGCCCGTGCGGTGGTGTTCGGCCACGCCAGCGCGCTGGTGTCGGCGCTGATCGCCGGTGTCTACGGCGGCGTGGGCCTCTTCCTCGTCATGCACCAGCTGGACGTGCCGGCCCGCCGTGACCAGGCGATCTACGCGGGCGCCTCGGTGGTCGCGGCGGTGGGCGTGATCGCCGCGGCGTTCTTCCTGGAGCGGGTCTGCCGGCTGCCGGAGGACGACGACAAGGAGCCGGGCGGCGTCACCGCCTGACCGGGCCGGCCGGACCCGGTACCCCCTCCGGCCGGAACCCGGCCGAGGCGCCCGGCCGGACCCGGTCCGCCGTCCGGCGTGGCCCGGCAGGCCCCGGGCCTGACCGGCCCGGTGCGGTCCGTCCGACCGGTCGGTGGCGGGCCCGGCCCGTCGCCGACCGGCTCGGGCCGTCCGCCGCCCGCGCCCGCCGCCCGGCATGGTCCTCCGCCGTCCGGCATGGTCCGATGCCCGGCATGGTCCGGCGCGGCCCGGGACGGCCCGTCCGCCGCCCGCCGTGCGGGGCGTCCCGGCCGGCCCGGGCCGGTATCCGGGCCCCGGCGGCGGGTCAGCTGCCGGCGATGGTCTCCAGGGACACGTCCGAACGGGCGATGTCCCGCGCGTCGGCGTCGATCGAGCGGCGCAGCGCCTGGTGCAGCCGGGCCGGGGTGAGGACGCCCAGGAAGCGGTCGTCGTCGAGGACCGCGATCCAGCCCGCGTCGTACTGGAGCATGGTGGCGAACGCCTGCTTCAGGGGCGCGCCGACCGGCAGCCACGCCTCCATCCGGCGCGCCCGGTCCCGTACCGTGCCGCCGCCGGTGCCCCGGCCGGCCGGCCCGCCGTCCGTGCCCCCGCCCGTCCCTGCGGCCCTCGGCCGGCCGGCCCGCCGTCCGTGCCCCCGCCCGCCCCGGAGCCCGTGCCCGTCGCCCTGCCGCCCGTGGCGCCGGCCGCCGCGTCGGCGGGAGATCCAGCCGTGCAGCCGGTCGGCGTCGTCCAGCACGACCGCCCACCGGGCGCCCTCGGCGGCGAGCCGCGCGACGGCCTCGGGCAGCGGGTCGTCCAGGTGGACGACCGGTGGCTGTTCCAGGTCGGCGGGTTCGATGGGGGTGACCGAGAGCCGCTTCAGCCCCCGGTCGGCGCCGACGAAGTCGGCCACGTACGGGGTGGCCGGCGCGCCCAGCACGGTGGCCGGGGTGTCGAACTGCTCGATCCGCCCGGAGCCGTAGACCGCGATGCGGTCGCCCAGCCGCACCGCCTCCTCGATGTCGTGGGTGACGAAGAGCACCGTCTTGCGGACCTGGGACTGGAGTCGCAGGAACTCCGTCTGGAGGTGTTCGCGGACCACCGGGTCCACCGCGCCGAACGGCTCGTCCATCAGCAGGACCGGCGGGTCGGCGGCGAGCGCCCGGGCCACCCCGACCCGCTGCCGCTGCCCGCCGGAGAGCTGGTCGGGGTACCGGTCGCCGTACACCGACGGGTCCAGCCCCACCAGGTCCAGCAGTTCGGCGGCGCGCGCCCGCGCCCGCTTCCGCTGCCAGCCCAGCAGGTGCGGGACGGTGGCGGTGTTCTCCAGCACGGTGCGGTGCGGGAAGAGTCCCACCTGCTGGATGACGTAGCCGATGCGGCGGCGCAGCTTCACCGGATCGGCCTCGGCGATGTCCTGGCCGTCCAGCAGGATCCGGCCACCGGTGGGCTCGATCAGCCGGTTGACCATCTTCATCGTGGTCGTCTTGCCGCACCCGGACGGTCCGACGAGCGTGACCAGTTCTCCTTCGGCCACCTCGAAGGACAGGTCGTCCACCGCGGTCGTGCCATCGGCGTAACGCTTGGTGACATGCTCGAAACGGATCATGGCTCCCCATTGTGGCCGCATTCCCGGCAGACATTGTTGCTGTTGTGTGGCGGTCGGACGAGATTGGCGGCACCCGGCGATAGGGTCAACGGGAATTGACGGGGAGGTGGGTGTGGCGCAGGGGAACTGTCTCATCGCCAACGAGTGGATCTGCGGCGAATACGTACGGACCCGCGGCGAGGAGCTGACCGACGCGACCGTCCAGCATGTGGGCATTACGCTCGCGTCGGTCGGGATCGGCCTCCTGGTGGCCTTTCCGCTGGCGCTGCTCGCCCGTCACCTGCGGTTTCTCGCCGGTCCCTTGCTGAGTCTGACGACCATTCTCTACACCGTTCCGTCACTGGCGATGTTCTCGCTGCTGCTGCCGGTATTCGGACTCTCCGTTTCGGTGGTGATCACCGGTCTGGTGCTGTATTCGCTGACCATCCTGGTGCGGAACATCCTGGCCGGCCTGGCGGCGGTGCCCGAGGAGGCGCGGGAGGCCGCCCGCGGTATGGGATACGGTCCGGTCCGGATGCTCTTCGGGGTGGAACTCCCGCTCGCGCTCCCGGCGCTGATGGCCGGTCTGCGGATCACCACCGTCTCCACCATCTCGCTCACCACGGTCGGCGCGATCATCGGGTACGGCGGTCTGGGCAACCTCATCTACGAGGGAATGCACAGCTTCTTCAAGGCGCAGGTGCTCACCGCGTCGGTGCTGTGCGTGGTGCTCGCCGTCACCGCCGATCTGCTGCTGCTGGGCGTCCAGCGGCTGCTGACCCCGTGGGCCCGGAAGCGGAAGGTGGCCTGATGGGTGTCGTCGGGGAGACGTGGACCTGGCTGTCCACCGGCTCGCACTGGTCCGGCGAGGCGGGCGTGTGGAACCGGCTCGGTGAGCACCTGACGCTGACGTTCGTGTCGCTGGGCATCGCCTGCGCCCTGGCGCTGCCGCTCGCGGTGTTCCTGGGCCATCTGGGCAAGGGCGGCACGCTGGCGATCAACATCTCCAACGCGGGCCGGGCGGTGCCCACCTTCGCGGTGCTGGTGCTCCTCCTGCTCAGCCCGCTGGGCCGGCACGGCGACCTGCCGACCGTGCTCGCCCTGGTGCTCTTCGCGCTGCCACCGCTGCTCACCAACGCCTATGTGGGCATGCGGGAGGCGGACCGGGAGGTGGTGGAGGCCGCCCGGGGTATGGGCATGACGGGTGGCCAGCTGATCGCCCGGGTGGAACTGCCGCTCGCCCTCCCGATGCTGATGACCGGGGTGCGGACGGCGGCGGTGCAGGTCGTGGCGACCGCGACGCTCGCGGCGCTGCCCGGCGGCGGCGGGCTGGGCCGGATCATCACGGCCGGCTACCGGCTGACCGACACGCCGCAGGTGGTGGCCGGAGCGTTCCTGGTGGCGGTGCTGGCGCTGCTGGTGGAACTGGTGTTCGTGGTGGTGCAGTGGCTGCTGGACCCGATGCGGCGGCGGACCGGGCGTGCCCCGGCCCCGCCGCGCGCCACCGACCGTGGGACGAGGGAGAAGGAGACGGTATGAGCAGGACCGCGCGGAAGAGCCGGACCGTCCGGGCCGCGATCGCCGCGGCCGGGGCCGCCGCACTGGTGGCCGGGCTGGCGGCGTGCGGCGGCGACAGCCTGGAGGAGTCCGGGGACGGGGGCGGCGGCACCTCCGGGGGCGGCGGCAAGGGGAAACTGGTGGTCGGCTCCGCGACGTTCACCGAGTCCCGCATCCTCGCCGAGCTGTACGCACGGGTGCTCGCCGACGCCGGGTACACCACCTCGGTCCGCACGGTGGACACCCGCGAGCTGTACGCCCCGGCCCTGGAGAAGGGGCAGGTGGACGTGGTGCCGGAGTACGCGGCCACCCTCGCGGAGTACCTCAACCACAAGGCGAACGGGGCGGGCGCCGAGCCGGTCGCCTCCCCCGACATCGACACCACGATGAAGGCGCTCACCCGGCTCGCCGAGGCGCGCGGTCTGAAAGCGCTGGAGCCCGGCCGGGCGGTGGACCAGAACGCGTTCGCGGTGCGCAAGGACTTCGCCGAGGAGCACCACCTCAAGACGCTCTCGGACCTCGGGAAATCCGGTCAGAAGGTCACCCTGGCGGCGGGTGACGAATGCCCGGAGCGGCCGTTCTGCCAGCCGGGCCTGGAGAAGACGTACGGCATCGACATCGACGGAATCGACCCGATGGACGTCGGGAGCGTGCAGGCCAAGCAGGCGGTCATGGACGGCAAGGACGAAATGCTGCTGACCGTCACCACCGATGCCACGCTGGACCAGTTCGGACTGGTACTGCTGGAGGACGACAAGAACCTCCAGAACGCGGACAACGTGCTGCCGGTGGTGAATGCGGACTCCGCCGGTGACAAGGAGATAGCGGACGCGCTGAACAAGATCACCAAGGTGCTGACGACGGAGGATCTCACCGAACTCAACAAGAAGGTGGACGCGGAGCGGCTGAAGCCCGGCGATGTCGCGGCGGACTACCTGAAGGAGAAGGGGCTGCTCACCGGCTGAGTCGGTGGGGATGGCCGGGCGGGCCGATCCGGCATCGGCCAATCCGGCCCCGTCCGCCGGGCCAACCGGTCCGATCGTCGGGTAAACCGGTGGGATCGTCGGGTAAACGGGTCTGCTCGTCGGGTAAACCGGCCGGAAAATGTGGAAGAGGGGAAGAGTTTGCCCGGGGACGCTCCCAAGCGCCCCGTACGCACGGTAAGTTTCAGGCCATGCCACGTGGACGCCACCGTCAATCCGCACCCCTGCACAAACTGCTTCCTCCGCTGTCGGTCGCAGCCGCGTCCATGGTCTGCGCCGCCGCCGCACTCGTGGTCGGCGAGACCGCCGTGATCCGTGGACTCGCGGTGGCCGCGAGTGCCGCGGCGGTGGTCGGCGCGGTCATGATGCGCGGCTGGGACCGCAGTGCGGGCAGACGCGTCGCCGAGCTGACCAAGGCCCGGACCCGCGAGGAGTGGCGTACCGAGGAACGCATCGCGGAACTGGAGTCGGAGGCCGAGGAGGCCCGCGAGATCCGCGACGCGCTCACCACCAAGCTGCGGTCCAAGCGGGCCGAGCTGGCCCGGCTCCGCAACGAGCACGCCGAACTGCTGCGCCGGTACGCCACCGCCGAGACCGAGCGGGCCCGGGCGCTGGAGGCCGGCCGCCGGCTGGCCCGGGACACCACGGCCCCGGCGACCGGCACGGTGGCGGTCGGGTCGGCCGCGGCGGCCGGTCCGGCGGTGGCCGGTGCCGGCACGCCGGCCGGTGCCGGGACGGCCGCTTCCGGGAGCGCGCCGGTGGCAGCCCCGGCGGCCGGGGTGCCGGCCGTACGGCCCGACGACGAGCTGTACCACCGCGCCGTGCTCGCCCTGCGCCGCCTGGCGGGCGTGCCGGAGGCGACGGACGCGGCGGGTGCGGCGGATGCCGGGGCCGCGGTGGAGGCGGCGCCGGCGGGTGCCGCGGCCGGGGCCGGGGCAGCGCCGTCGGCGGGTGCCGGGGCCGGGCCGGACGCCGGGTCCACCGCGGGTGCCGCGCCGGTGACCGATGAGGCCCCTGCGGCGGGTGAGGTTTCCGAGACGGGTGCCGCGTCCCCCGCGGGTGGCGCGCCCGCGACGGGTACGGGCACGCCGGCCGCGACCGGTCCGGGGTCCACCCGGGCGCGGGCCGGCGCTGCGCAGGCCACCGGGGCGCGGTCCACGGGCCCGCAGGCCGGCGGGGCGCGGACCGTCTCCGGCGAGGCGGGCGCGGCGGCCGCCGCGCTGCGGGCGGGCGCCTCGGAGGCGCGTGCCGCACGCCAGGCGTCCTCCCCGGCCGGTGCCGCGGGTGGCGCCTCGTCGGGCGGCGCGGCGACGGGACCGGAGAAGGCCGCCGGACAGGCGGGTGCCGCGGTGCCGGGTGCCGCGGCGGCGGGCGGGCGGTCCGGTGCGCCGGACGGTGCCCGGCCGGCCCCGGCGAACGGCAACAGCGTCGCCTCGGCCGTCATCCCCTACGCCGCCGCGCGCCGGGCCGCCGCCCGGGCGGAGGGCACCTTCGACTTCTTCGGCACCCAGAAGCGGCCCCGGCCGGCCACCCGGCAGCCGGTGGACGCGGCCGGGGCGGACCTCGCCGACGTGGTCGGCGAGGAGGCGCTCGCGGAGCGGGAGAAGGAGCGCGAGGAGCCGGGGACCGGCGAGGTCATCGACCTCACCGCGCACGACGAGACCGAGCAGATCGACGTGGCGCAGCTGCGCAGCGCGATCTCCTGACACCGGCCGCGGACCGGCCGTACCAGCCCTCGGGGGGCGGGTACGGCCGGTCTCGCGTTTCCGGGCCGGCCGGTCGTCGCCTGCCGGTCGTTGCCTGCCGGTGGTCGAGGGCCGGCTGTTACGTCCCGGCTCTTGCGCCCCGGCCGTTACGTCCCGGCTCTTGCGTCCCGGCCGTTACGTCCCGGCCGTCACTTGTCGATGTCGCCGACGACGAAGAACATCGAGCCCAGGACCGCGACCATGTCGGGCACCAGCGTGCCGGGCAGCATCTCGGAGAGCGCCTGGATGTTGTTGTACGAGGCCGAGCGGAGCTTGAGCCGGTACGGCGTCTTCTCCCCCTTGGAGACCAGGTAGTAGCCGTTCAGGCCCAGCGGGTTCTCGGTCCAGACGTAGGTGTGCCCCTCGGGCGCCTTGAGCACCTTCGGCAGCCGCTGGTTGATCGGGCCGGGCGGCAGCTCGGCGAGCCGGTCCAGGCACGCCTCGGCCAGCTCCAGGGAGTTGTGCGTCTGGTCGAGCAGGCACTCGAAGCGGGCCAGGCAGTCGCCCTCCTCGCGGACGGCCACCCGCAGCACGTCGCCCAGCTCCCCGTACGCCAGGTACGGCTCGTCGCGGCGCAGGTCGAAGTCGACGCCGGAGGCCCGGGCGATGGGCCCGCTCACCCCGTAGGCGTGCACGGTTTCCGCGGGCAGGACGCCGACGTCCCGGGAGCGGGCCCGGAAGATCTCGTTGCCCAGCACCAGCCGGTCGTACACGTCCATCCGGGAGCGGGTCGCGGCCACGGCGGCGCGGGCCCGCCCCAGCCAGCCCGCGGGCAGGTCCTCCTTCAGGCCGCCCACCCGGTTGAACATGTAGTGCATCCGGCCGCCGGAGACCTCCTCCATCACGTGCTGGAGGTCCTCCCGCTCGCGGAAGGCGTGGAAGATCGGGGTGATCCCGCCCAGCTCCAGCGGGTACGAGCCGAGGAACATCAGGTGGTTGAGGACCCGGTTCAGCTCGGCGAGCAGGGTGCGGGTCCACACCGCCCGCTCGGGCACCTCCATGCCGAGCATCCGCTCCACGGCCAGCACCACGCCCAGCTCGTTGGAGAAGGCCGACAGCCAGTCGTGGCGGTTGGCCAGCACGATGATCTGCCGGTAGTCGCGGGCCTCGAACAGCTTCTCCGCGCCGCGGTGCATGTAGCCGATCACCGGCTCCGCGTGCTGGATGCGCTCCCCGTCGAGGACCAGGCGGAGGCGGAGCACACCGTGGGTGGAGGGGTGCTGCGGCCCGATGTTCAGCACCATGTCGGTGCTCTCCGCCGCGCCGCCGATGCCGACTGTCGTCTCCGTCATGGGACCAGTCTGTCAGGAGCGTCCGGCGGCCCCGGCGGGGACCGGAAGCGGGGCGGTCACCGCGGTCGGCACCGCGCCCGGGGGCGCCCCGTGGCGCCGCCGGTGTCCGGACGCCGGCCCGTCCGCCGTCCCGTCCGGTGGCATGTCCGCCGGCTTGTGTGGTGGCCCGTCCGCCGGCCTGTGTGGTGGTTCGTCCCGGGCCCCGGACGGTGATCCGCGGGTGGCCCGGTGGCGGGCCTCACCGGGGAGCCGCGTCGTCGCGGAAGACCCGTGGCCCGCCCGGCCCGGCGGCCGGACGGTCGCCGGGGAGGACACCCGGCGGGTCCGCGGAGGGGGCATCGGGGAGGACGTCCCGGGCCCGGAGGCCGACGGGTTGCAGCAGCCAGCCGAACGCTCCCAGCCCCGCCGGATCGGTCAGCTCCGCCACCTCACCGGCCGCGGCCAGCGCACGCACGTATCCCGCCGGGTCGGTGGAGGCCAGGGCCACCGGCCGCCGCGCAGGCGTCGAGTGCCACATGGGCGGTGATGTCGCACCCGCCGTCCGGCACCGGACGCACCTCGCGGCCCTCCCGGTAGCCGGTCAGGGTGCCGAACGGCGGGCGGGTGTCCCGGGTGTGCGCGTAGTCCACCGCGACGGCGAGCCCGGCCCGCAGGCACCGCACGGCCGCAGCCCAGGCCAGGTCGCGCGGGCGGCCGATCTCGGCCCGGGCCCCCGGCTCCCCCGCGACGGGCCACCAGCGCTCCAGCCACCGGGCGTCCGGGCCCGCCACGGGGGTGCCGAGCCGCTCGGCGCCGTCCGCCGCGACGAGGACCTGGCGCGGCACCCCGTCCGGATCCGTCTCGGCGACCTCGACCGGGACGTTGTCCAGCCACTCGTTGGCGAAGAGCAGGCCCCGCACACCGGTCGGCGGGGTGCCGGTCCAGGTGATGCGCGGGTCCAGCCCGTCCGGCCGCGCCGCGCGCTCCACCGCGTACGGCCGCAGCCGCTCCCGGAGCGGGGGCACCGGCCCGGTCCCGCCCGCGTCCCCCACACCGGTGATGGCCGGGGTGGCGGCATCGCCCGTACCGGTGGCGCCCCGGCCGGTGCCGGTGGAGTCCCGGCCGGCGCCGGGCGGGCGCCCGGTGGCGGTGGCGTCCGGACCGTGGGCGGCGGTCTCCCGTCCCGTACCGCCGGGTGGCGCCGCGCGGTCCAGTACCGCCAGTACCCCGGTCAGCAGCTCCCCCCGGCCGGCCCCGATGTCCACCAGGGCCAGTTCTCCGGGGTGGCCCAGGGCCGCGTCCACCCGCCGGAGGAGTTCCGCGACGGCCTCCGCGTAACGCGGCGACGCATGCACCGACGTGCGGAAATGCCCGGCCGGCCCCTCCGGGCGCCGGAAGAAGCCGTCCGGCCCGTAGAGGGCCGCCTCGGTGGCCGCGCGCCAGCCGCGCCACCCTGGGGTCTCGCTCACCATCCCCCCACGCTATGCCGAGGCCGCCTCCACCTTCCGGAGTAGGGCCGGCCGACAGGGATCGGCCATCCGGTTGACCCCCGCGACCGGCGGCCCTGCCTACGCTGGGTTACGTGCAGCGTCTCTACGACTTCCTCCGCCGGCACCCCACCTGGGTGGACAGCTTCTGGGCTCTCCTCCTGCTGGGGCTCGGCGTCGTGTGGGTCGTGGAGTCCGACCTGGGCCGGGACGCGGGCGTCGCCGCGATCCCGATCCTGCTGGGGCTCGCCGCGGTCGTGGCGCTGCGCCGCAGGTGGCCGGAGAAGATGCTGCTGCTGGTGATCGCCTGCGGGATCGCCCAGCTCATCTGGGACGTGGAGATCAACCCGGCCGACTTCGCCATGCTGGTGATCATCTACACCTGTGCCGCGGACGGCGCCCGGTGGGCCTCCCGGGTGGGACTGGCCGGCGGACTGTGCGCCGCGTCCATCGCCGCGCTGCGCTGGCCCGGCGTGGGGATGACCAGCTGGGAACACTTCATCAGCACGGTGTTCGGCACCATCCCGTTCGTCCTCGCCTGGGTGCTCGGCGACTCCATACGGACCCGGCGGGCCTACTACGCCCAGCTGGAGGAGCGCGCCGCACGGTTGGAGAAGGAGCGCGAGGAGCGGGCGAAGATGGCGGTCACCGCCGAGCGCGCCCGGATCGCCCGGGAGCTGCACGACGTGGTGGCGCACAACGTGTCCGTGATGGTGGTGCAGGCGGACGGCGCGGCCTATGTGCTGGACGCCGCCCCGGACCAGGCGAAGCAGGCCCTGGAGACCATCTCCAGCACCGGCCGCCAGGCGCTCGCCGAGATGCGCCGGCTGCTGGGCGTGCTGCGCACCGGGGAGCCGTCCGGCGACAGCGACTACGTGCCGCAGCCGGACGTCGAGCAGATCGACGACCTGGTCGAGCAGGTGCGCGGAGCCGGACTGCCGGTGGACTTCAAGATCGAGGGCAGCCCGCGCCCGCTGCCCAGCGGGGTGGAGCTGACCGCCTACCGCATCGTGCAGGAGGCGCTGACCAACACCCGCAAGCACGGCGGCCCGGACGTGGGCGCCAGTGTCCGGATCACCTACTTCGACGACGGGCTGGGCCTGCTGGTGGAGGACGACGGGCGCGGGGCCAAGCGGGAGATGTACGAGGACGGCGGCGCGGACGGTCAGGGCCACGGGCTGATCGGGATGCGCGAACGGGTCGGCATGGTGGGCGGCACGCTCGACGCCGGGCCGCGGCCGGGCGGCGGCTTCCGGATCAGCGCGCTGCTGCCGCTCAAACCGGGCCGGTGACCGGACGGCCGGCCGGGGGGTGTCCGGGCGGCCCGCAGGGGCGGTGTCCGGGCCGGTTGCCGGGCGGCGCATCCTCATCAGGCACCGGGCCCCGGCCACCGGAGCCCCGGCCACCGGCGGCCCGGGCCCCCGGTCACCACCGGACCCCGGGCACCGGGCCGTCAGGCGCCGGACCCGGACGGGGGCCCGGCCCCCGGGACCACCACCGACCAACGGCTCGCGGGAGCGGGCGAAAGGAAAGGGTCACCACATGTCGATCCGCGTGATGCTCGTCGACGACCAGGTACTGCTCCGTACCGGGTTCCGGATGGTGCTGGCCGCCCAGCCGGACATGGAGGTCGTCGCCGAGGCCGGGGACGGCATGGAGGCCCTGGAGGTGCTGGCCGGCACCGAGGTGGACGTCATCCTGATGGACGTGCGGATGCCCCGGCTCGACGGGGTGGAGGCGACCCGGCGCATCTGTGCCCGCGAGGGCGCGCCCAAGGTGCTCATCCTCACCACCTTCGACCTCGACGAGTACGCGTTCTCCGCGCTCAAGGCGGGGGCGGGCGGGTTCATGCTCAAGGACGTCCCGCCCGGCGAACTGCTGGCGGCCATCCGCGCGGTGCACAGCGGTGACGCGGTGGTCGCGCCCAGCACCACCCGCCGGCTGCTCGACCGGTTCGCGCCGATGCTGCCCGGCGCGGACGGGGCGGGCGGCGTGTCCGGGGCCCGGGCCTCGGCACAGCTGGAGCGGCTCACCGGCCGGGAGCGGGAGGTGATGCTGCTGGTCGCGCAGGGCCTGTCCAACGGCGAGATCGCGGCCCGCCTGGTGCTCTCCGAGGCGACGGTGAAGACGCACGTCGGGCGCATCCTGACCAAGCTGGGGCTGCGCGACCGGGTGCAGGTGGTGGTGCTGGCGTACGAGACGGGGCTGGTGCGGGCCGGCGGCGTCGGCGGCTGAGCGGGCCGGTACCCAACCCGTACGGCCCGGGAGGTGCCCGTACCCGTACGGCCCGGGCCGTGCCCGTATGCGGGGGCGGGCCGGGCCGGCCTTCTCCGGGCGGTGCGGCGTCCCGGCCCGACGCTGAGGACCCCGCCGGGCCACCCCGCCGGGCCACCCCGCCGGCGTAGGGGCCATGCGGTGGGCGTCACGGGCACCCCCCGGCGTACGGGGCGCCCCTGCCCGTACACCCCTGGACGTACGGGCACCCCGGGGCGTACGGCACCCCTGGGCGTACGGCACCCCCGGGGCGTACGGGCACGCCCCTACGGACCCGGGCGTACGGGCAACCCTCGGCGGCCCCCGGCCCCCCGGCAGACACCGGCCCCCGGCAGGGCCGGTGCGGTCCGCGCTAGCGCAGCACGCCCTCCAGGAAATCGCTGCCCAGCCGGGCCACCGTGGTCAGGTCCAGCCGGTGCAGGACGTAGCGGCCCCGGCGCTCGGTGGTGATCAGCCCGGCCTTCTTCAGCACCGCCACGTGCCGGGACACCTCCGGGGCGGTGATGCCGTACTCCGTGGCCAGCTCACCGGTGGTGAACTCGGCGCGCCCCACGCTGCGGCAGATCCGCATCCGGATCGGATGGGCCAGCGCCTCCATCCGCAGCCGCAGGATCTCCAGCGACGCCGGGCCGGGCAGCTCCGGCGCGGCGAGCGGGTAGTGGATCACCGGTCGCCACCCCGGCGCGTGCAGCACCCGCAGGTGCGGCCAGCCGTAGGCGGACGGGACCAGGGTGAGGCCGGCGCCCACCGCCGGGTCCACCGCCGTGGTGCGCCCGCTGCTCAGCTTGTCGATGTGGATACGGGCCGGGGTGCCGAGCGCCGGGTCGTCCTCCAGGGTGAGCGCGGGGGAGACCTCGGCCAGCGCGGCGCGGAGCCCCTTGTGGCGCAGCACCTCGGCCTTGTGCCGGGCGTCGGCCGCCAGCTGCCCGCCCAGCCGCTGCCACAGGTCGGCGAAGAACGCCTCGTCGCAGTCCTCCAGCAGGCGGCGTATCCAGGCCCGTACGCCCGGCGGGTCGGCCAGCAGCCGGCGGGCGAACGCCAGCTGCCGGGGGCCGCGGGCGGTGGCCCGTTCCAGGGCCAGCTCCCGGGACGTGGCGTCCACCAGCGGCGACGGGCCGCCCAGGCTGTACTGGCTGGAGCAGGAGATCTCCAGCGCGGCGTTGACGTACCGCTCGTCGTCGAGCCGGTCGAGCAGGTCCAGGTCCGCGGCGAGGGTGGCGCCGGGGCGGCCCTCGGAGTACGGGAGCGCGGCGAACGGCATCGAGATGTCGGAGAAGGTCGGGCCCCACAGGAAGTCCGCCTCGTGCAGCCGGTCGGCGAGGTCCTGCTTGAGCGAGGCGGCGGTCGCGGTGGTCCAGCCGTGCAGGCCGGGGTGGTGACCGGGCTGGGCCAGCGCATGGAGTGCGGTGCACAGCTCGGCCAGCGGTGAGGGGCTGATCACGATGCGCTCCATCGGCAGCCCGGCGATCTCGATGACGGTGGCCATGACACCCATGGTGCCCGCCCGCGGCCCGGACGCCTCCCTCGTTTGACCAGTACCGTCAAACGAGGTGGCGGGCGCCGGACGGGCCCCGCACGGTGGGCACATGTCGATCGTTCAGCACCACATGCTCGATGCCTACCGTGCCGCCCAGCGCGGCGAAGCCGCCCCGCCGCCGCCCGGCACCGTAGACCCGCACCCGATCCGCACCTACCGCGAATGGCGGCGGTTCCGGTCGCTGATCGCGCAGCTCACCCCTCCGGCGGACGGGGACGACCCGCGCGGCGGCGGGGTACGGCCCCACCGGCCGGCCCCGGCCGACGGCCGCACCCCCGGCCGGAGCCGCGGCGCCCCGACCCGCGGCTGAGGACCGCCGGCCGGGCCCGGGCGCCCCGAGGGGACAGTGCCCGCCGGCCGGCGGCCTGCGCCGGGCCGCCGACCGTGGGGCCGGCCGGAGCGGCCGGGTCGGCCGGGTCGGCCTCCGGGGGGTCGCAGGGTGCCCACCGTCGGCGGGCGCCCGTCGGAGCCCGTCGGCGCGAGGCCCGGCCGCCCACCCGCCGGCGCGCGGCCACCGGACCCCCGCAGAGAACCACCATCGCGGCTCGGCCCCGGCCCTTCGCTGTTCACCGGGGCGGGCCGGCCGCGCACGTGGTGGTTCGCGCCGCCCGTGGTGCTCACCCTCGCGGCCGTGCTGCGGCTGACGGTCCTGGCCCCCGGGTCCTGACGGCCGCCACCGGGGCCGGGGTGCGACCGCATTCCCGGTGAGGTGCACCGTCGATACGACGGGTGCGCCGCGGCACCGGGAGCCCGGTCCTCCGGGACGTCGCGGTGGGGGCGACCGCATCGATCCCACCCCCTGGCCCCCCAGGGCCCGGAGGGCCCCGCCCGGCCCCCTCGCCAAGGGGGCGGAACGGTGGAGTCCGGATCTTGGCCGGCCCGCTGCCGCGCGACCGCCCTCGCGTAGCATGGCGGGGGAATCGTCCGGTACCCACCGCGGACTGGAACGGAAGGCTCCCGCCCCGTGAACGCACTCGACTCCCCCCCCACCGCACCCCCCAGGATTCCCCCGCCCCGCACCGGACGGAGGCCCAGGACCGTCCCGCGCGGCTGACCGTCGGCGTGGTCGGCGCGGGACGGGTCGGTCCGGCGCTCGCCGCCTCGCTGCGGCTGGCCGGGCACCGGCCGGTCGCGGTCTCCGGTGTCTCCGACGCCTCCCGCCGCCGGGCCGCGGCGCTGCTGCCGGAGGTACCCCTGGTCACCCCCTCCGAGGTGCTCGGCCGGGCCGACCTGGTGCTGCTCACCGTCCCCGACGACACCCTGCCCGGGCTGGTCGCCGGGCTGGCGGAGACCGGGGCGGTCCGCCCCGGCCAGCTGCTGGTGCACACCTCCGGCCGGTACGGGGCCGGGGTGCTCGACCCCGCGCGGCGCGCCGGGGCGCTGCCGCTCGCGCTGCACCCGGCGATGACCTTCACCGGCACGCCGGTGGACGTGCAGCGGCTGGCCGGCTGCTCGTTCGGGGTCACCGCCCCCGAGGAGCTGCGGCTGGCCGCCGAGGCGCTGGTGATCGAGATGGGTGGCGAGCCGGAGTGGATCGCCGAGGAGGCCCGCCCGCTCTACCACGCGGCGCTGGCGCTGGGCGCGAACCACCTGGTCACGCTGGTCGCGCAGGCCATGGAGCTGCTCCGTACCGCCGGGGTCGCCGCCCCGGACCGGATGCTCGGCCCGCTGCTCGGTGCGGCCCTGGACAACTCGCTGCGCAGCGGTGACGCCGCGCTCACCGGGCCGGTCGCCCGGGGCGACGCCGGGACGGTGGCCGCGCACATCGCCGAGCTGCGGACGCACGCGCCGCAGAGCGTCGCCGGGTACCTGGCCATGGCCCGGGCGACCGCGGACCGCGCGCTGGCGCACGGTCTGCTCAAGCCGGAACTCGCCGAAGACCTGCTGGGCGTCCTCGCCGACGGGGCGGCCGACTCAGGAGTGGGAGGGGCCGAATGAGCCCGAAGCTGTGGAAGGCCGCCCGCCCGGGCGAACCGGACGTCGAGCTGTGCGCGGACCGCGCGGAGTTCGACCGGACGCTGGCCCGCTTCGCGGTGCCCGGGCACACCGCGGTGGTGATGACGATGGGCGCGCTGCACAGCGGCCACGCCTCGCTGATCCGCACCGCCCGGGAACGGGTGGGGGCCAAGGGGCTGGTCACGGTCACCGTCTTCGTCAACCCGCTGCAGTTCGGCGCCGGCGAGGACCTGGACCGCTACCCGCGCACCCTCGACGCCGACCTGCGGCTGGCCGCCGAGGCCGGCGCGGACATCGTCTTCGCGCCCCGGGTGGAGGACGTCTACCCCGGTGGGGAGCCGCAGGTGCGGGTCTCGGCCGGTCCGATGGGTGAGCGGTACGAGGGTGCCTTCCGCCCCGGACACTTCGACGGGGTGCTCACCGTCGTCGCCAAACTGCTCCACCTCACCCGTCCCGACGTGGCCTTCTTCGGGGAGAAGGACGCCCAGCAGCTGGCGGTCATCCGCCGCATGGTGCGCGACCTGAACTTCCCGGTGGAGATCGTCGGGGTGCCCACCGTGCGGGAGGGCGACGGCCTGGCCCTGTCCAGCCGCAACCGCTACCTCTCCGGCCCCGAGCGGGCCACCGCGCTCAGCCTCTCCCGCGCCCTGTTCGCCGGGCGGGACGCCGGGCTGCTGGCGGCCGGCCCGGCCGGCGAGCGGGCGGTGCCCGGGGACGCGGACCGGGTGGCCTCGCCGGCCGCGGTGCGCCGTGCGGCGCGCGCCGCGCTGGAGGAGGCCACCGACGCCGAACCGCCGCTGGTGCCGGACTACGTGGCGCTGGTCGACCCGGCGGACTTCACCGAGGTGCCCGACGACTTCACCGGCGAGGCGGTCCTCGCGGTGGCCGCCCGGGTCGGCACCACCCGGCTGATCGACAACATCCGGCTGGTCTTCGGCCCCCGTCCCGCCACCACCCGTCCGGAGTCGGCCGGCCACCCGGCCGACGGTGCCGCGGACGCGGTACGCCCCGGCACGGGTCACGCGCAGGCCGCACGCCCCGACGCCGGCCCCGCGCCCGCCGGGCACCCCGCCGACCGGGCCGCCGCCGCGCCGGCCCCGGACCCCGCTGTCCCCGACCCCGTTGCCCCCCGACCCCGCCGTCGCCGACCCCGCCCGGAGCACCCCACGACCTGTACCCCGGGCGCCACCGCCGCGATACGCCCCCGCCCTCCGCGCCCCCGGCCCCCCGGCTGGTCGGTCACCGCCGACGTGGTGGTCGTCGGGTCCGGCGTCGCCGGGCTCACCGCCGCGCTGCGCTGCGCCGCCGCCGGCGCCAAGGTCACCGTGGTGACCAAGGCCCGGCTCGACGACGGCTCCACCCGCTGGGCGCAGGGCGGGATAGCCGCCGCGCTCGGCGACGGCGACACCCCCGCCCAGCACCTGGCGGACACCCTGGTGGCGGGCGCCGGCGTGTGCGACGAGGCCGCGGTGCGGGCCCTGGTCACCGAGGGGCCGGACGCGGTGCGGCGGCTGATCGCCACCGGCGCCCGGTTCGACACCGACGACGACAGCGGCGAGATCCTGCTGACCCGCGAGGGCGGCCACCACCGGCGCCGGATCGCGCACGCCGGCGGCGACGCGACCGGGGCCGAGATCTCCCGCGCGCTGGTCGAGGCGGTGCGCCGGGCCGGCATCGAGACCGTGGAGAACGCCCTCGTCCTGGACCTGCTCAAGGACGCCCGGGGCCACGCCGCCGGGGTCACCCTGCACGTCATGGGCGAGGGGCAGCACGACGGGGTGGGGGCGGTGCGCGCCTCTGCCGTGGTGCTGGCCACCGGCGGGATGGGCCAGGTCTTCTCCGCCACCACCAACCCGCCGGTCTCCACCGGCGACGGCGTGGCCCTGGCCCTGCGGGCCGGCGCCGAGGTCAGCGACCTGGAGTTCGTCCAGTTCCACCCCACCGTGCTCTGGCTCGGCCCGGAGGCCGAGGGCCAGCAGCCGCTGGTCTCCGAGGCGGTGCGCGGCGAGGGCGCGTACCTGGTGGACGCCGACGGGGTGCGCTTCATGCTCGGACAGCACGAGCTGGCCGAGCTGGCGCCCCGCGACATCGTCGCCAAGGCCATCACACGGCGCATGCTGGAGCAGGGCGCCGAGCACATGTACCTGGACGCCCGGCACTTCGGCGCCGAGATGTGGGAGCACCGCTTCCCCACCATCCTCGCCGCCTGCCGGGCGCACGGCATCGACCCGGTCACCGAGCCCGTCCCGGTCGCCCCGGCCGCGCACTACGCCAGCGGCGGGGTCCGTACCGACCTGCACGGACGCACCACGGTGCCGGGGCTGTACGCGTGCGGCGAGGTGGCCTGCACCGGCGTGCACGGCGCCAACCGGCTCGCCTCCAACTCGCTGCTGGAGGGCCTGGTCTTCGCCGAACGGATCGCCGACGACATCACCGCCCGCCGGCCGTGGGACACCCCCGCGCCGGCCGCCGCCGTGCCCGGCTCCCCGGCGCCGGCCGCCGCCGTGCCCGGCTCCCCGGCACCGGCCGCCGGGGAGCCGCTGCTCGCCTCCGAGACCCGCTGCACCATCCAGCGGATCATGACCGCCGGCGCCGGGGTGATCCGCTCCGCGCGGAGCCTGGACGAGGCCGCGGCGCGGCTGGAGGCCGTGCACCGGGACGCGGTGGAGGAACTGCACCGGGACGGCAAGACCGCCGAGCCCGGGGTGGAGACCTGGGAGGCCACCAACCTGCTCCTGGTGGCCCGGGTGCTGGTGGCCGCCGCCCGCCGGCGCGAGGAGACCCGCGGGTGCCACTGGCGCGAGGACCGTCCGGAACGGGACGATGCCACCTGGGCCCGGCACCTGCTGGTCACCCTGCGCCAGGACGGCACGCTCGACGTCGGCACCACCGGCACGGCGGCCTTCCCGGGCACCACCGCCTGACCCCGGCCCTACGGAGACCCGACCCCTACGGAGACCCCCGACGGAGAACCCCGACCCCCGCGGAGCCCCCCGCCACCCGGCGGGTACCCGGGACCCGGCACCGGACCACCCGTCCGGGACCCGGCCCCGGACCCGGACAGGGACCGGCCCGGCACCCGCCGCCGCCGGGACCGCGCCCGGCCCGACCGCCCCGACCGGACCCCGCAGATCCACCGGACCCACCCGTTCGGCAGTTCCATCAGATCCACCAGATCCACCCACAGCCCCACCCGTACACCCGTACCGTTCCGCATGACCGACAGATCCGAGACGGAGTCGCACCCGTGAGCACCACCCCCGACCGCGAACAGCCAGTGGCCCTCCCGCTGCTGCAGATCGGCGTCCCCGGCGGGGGCGGCGGCTGCGGCGACGCCTGCGGCTGCGGCGCGGACGACGCAGACAGCACCGAGGCGTTCGGCCTCGACCCGATGGAGTGCGGCCTCGACCCGGACCTGGCCCAGCTCCTCGCCGACGCCGGCCTGGACCCGGTGCAGGTGGAGGACATCGCGCACATGGCCATCGAGGAGGACCTCGACCAGGGCGTGGACGTGACCACCGTCGCCACCGTCCCGGAGGACGCCTTCGCCACCGGTGACTTCACCGCCCGGGAGGCCGGCACGGTCGCCGGCCTGCGGATCGCCGAGGCCATCCTCTCCGTCGTCTGCACCGACGAGTTCGAGGTGGAGCGGCACGTGGAGGACGGCGACCGGGTGGTGCCGGGGCAGAAGCTGCTGTCGGTGCACACCCGCACCCGCGACCTGCTGACCGGGGAGCGCAGCGCCCTCAACCTGCTGTGCCGGCTCTCCGGCATCGCCACCGCCACCCGCGCCTGGGCGGACGCCCTGCAGGGCACCCGGGCGAAGGTCCGCGACACCCGGAAGACCACGCCGGGGCTGCGCGCGCTGGAGAAGTACGCGGTGCGCTGCGGCGGCGGCGTCAACCACCGGATGTCGCTGTCGGACGCGGCACTGGTCAAGGACAACCACGTGATCGCCGCGGGCGGCGTGGCCGAGGCGTTCAAGGCGGTCCGCGAGGAGTTCCCCGACCTGGCCATCGAGGTCGAGGTGGACACCCTGGAGCAGATCCCGCCGGTGCTCGCCGCGGGTGCCGACCTGATCCTGCTGGACAACTTCACCCCCGAGCAGACCCGGGAGGCGGTGGAACTCGTCGCCGGCCGCGCCATCCTGGAATCCTCCGGCCGGCTGACCCTGGCCAACGCCCGCGCCTACGCGGAGACCGGCGTGGACTTCCTCGCGGTCGGGGCGCTCACCCACTCCTCGCCGATCCTCGACATCGGCCTGGACCTGCGCGACGCCCCGCGCGGGTCGCGGACCGCGGACGGACCGGCGGACGGATCGGGGGACCTGGGCTGATGCTGCTCACCATCGACGTGGGCAACACCCACACCACGCTCGGCCTCTTCGACGGGGACGAGATCGTCGAGCACTGGCGGATCTCCACCGACTCCCGCCGCACCGCCGATGAGCTGGCCGTGCTCCTCCAGGGCCTGATGGGCATGCACCCGCTGCTCGGCGACGAGCTGGGCGACGGCATCGACGGCATCGCGATCTGCTCCACGGTCCCGTCGGTCCTCCACGAGCTGCGCGAGGTGACCCGCCGCTACTACGGCGACGTGCCGTCGGTGCTGGTGGAGCCGGGCGTGAAGACCGGCGTGCCGATCCTGATGGACAACCCCAAGGAGGTCGGGGCCGACCGGATCATCAACGCGCTGGCCGCCATCGAGCTGTACGAGGGGCCGGCCGTGGTGGTGGACTTCGGCACCGCGACCACCTTCGACGCGGTGAGCGCGCGCGGCGAGTACGTCGGCGGGGTGATCGCCCCGGGCATCGAGATCTCGGTGGAGGCCCTGGGCGTCCGCGGCGCCCAGCTCCGCAAGATCGAACTGGCCCGGCCGCGCAGCGTCATCGGCAAGAACACCGTGGAGGCCATGCAGTCCGGCATCCTGTACGGCTTCGCCGGCCAGGTGGACGGCGTGGTGCGCCGGATGGCCCGCGAGCTCGCCTCCGACCCGGACGACGTGACGGTCATCGCGACCGGCGGCCTGGCGCCCATGGTGCTCGGCGAGTCCTCGGTGATCGACGAGCACGAGCCCTGGCTGACGCTGATCGGCCTGCGCCTGGTCTACGAGCGGAACGTCTCCCGCCTCTGACCGTGGGGCGGCCCGCCCCACGGGTCGCCCCGGCCGGGCCCTGAATGCGGCCGCCCCTGGCCGGGTCGTCCCGACCGGGCCCCGCGGCGCGGTGCCTCCCCGGTCGGGGTACCCCGACCGGCCCAGGGTTCCGGCAGCACCCCGGCCCCTACGGGCTCGGGGTCCCGGGGCACCTCCTGCGGGCGGGCCCGCGGTCCCGCTACCGGGCTCGGGGTACCCCGACCGGCCCAGGGTTCCGGGGCGCCCCGGAGCGGGCCCCGGCCCGGTCGGCGTACGGCACATCCCCGGCCCTCCGCCGGGCGGCACCAGGGCCGATCCCTTGCGGTCCTCCGCCGTGCGGTATCGCGCGCCCCCGGTCCGCCCCGAAAGGGCACCGCAATCCCCGCTCCGCCGCGGACGGCACCGTACTCCCCGGTTCGCTCCCGCCGGGGCCATGACGCCGTTCCGCCGGCGCGGGGCACCTCCGCCGCCCCTGGCCCGCCCGGGCGGCACCGTGGCAGTTCTCGGACCAGCCGTCGCGACGCCAGTCCGCCGGGCGGAACGAGGGCAGGTCCCCGGTCCGCCGCCGGGCGGCACCGCCGGCGCGGGGCACCGCCGCCGCAACACCCGGTCCGCCGCCACGCGGCCCCGCCGTCACGGGCCGGCACGGGGTCCCGAACCCGCCGCCGGGCGACAGGGTGATCTGCCACGCCGCACGTTAAGTGCTAAGCGAATTTTGTCCGCTTAGCACTTAAAGTCGGCCCATGCCCACGCCACATGGATCCCGCGGCGGAATGGCGTTCAGCGCGGACGAGCTGCGTGTGCTCCGCCGCGCCCTCGCCATCGCCCTCCAGCCCACCATCGTCCCCGCTCGGCCCGGCCCGGAACGGGCCGCGGAGGTCCGGGACTGCCTGCGTCTCGCCGAAGCCGTGGACGCGGCGGTTCACGAGGGCGGGCGGATGCGCGCCTTCCTCTTCGAGGAGCTGGTCCGCTACCGCGAAGCCCTGCCCGGGGCCGCCCTCGGCTACCTCGACCGGCTGCAGGACGCCCTCGCCGGGGGATACCTGCCGCGCCCCGAGGACCTCGCGGCGCTCCGCCGCCTCTCCGCCGCGCCGGTCGGCGCCGACGAGGCGGCCCGCCGCCGGGCGCTGCTGGTCCGGTGCGAGCGGCTGGCGGAACAGCACGTACGGGCCCGGCTGGCGCGCCGTACCGGGGACTCCGGCGGCGTCCGGGCGTGGCCGCTGCCCTGGTCCCGGCCCGCCGCCCGGACGGCCGGCCGCCGGCTGCGGGCGCTGCCCGGCGGGCTGGCCGACCGTTCCGAGGGGCCCGGCGGCCACCCGGCCCGGTGCGCCACCGGGGAGCCGGACGCCCCGCAGCAGGCCCCCAAGCCGCAGCCGCGCAAGAAGCCGGCGGCGGCGCCCGGCCGGGGGCAGCCCGACCGGGAGACGCCGAACCGGGGCCGGCCGGTGCCGACCCCGGCGGAGGTCTTCCCGCCCAAGCGCCGTCCGGCCCCGCCCGCGCAGAGCCACCTGGTGTACGCGGCGGCACGTACCGCCTGACGCGCCACGCCGCTGACCGGCCCGGCCGGCCGCCGCCCCCGGGCCGGGCCGTCCGCGGGCCGGGCCGTCCGCGGGGGGAGGGGATCAGTCCAGCACCCGCCCCCCGTGGTACCGCAGCTCGTACGCACGGGTGTCGTCCGCCGTCCGTATGTGCTCGATGCCCGAGAAGCGGGTCACGTCCCCCTGCGTCTCGTCCTCGTACCGGTAACCGTTCACGGTGTGCCGGAAGCCGCCGAGGAAGCGCCCCTGCCGGTACAGCTCGGTCAGCGCGGCCGTGATCACCTCTCCCGCGGTGACGGCGTCGATGTCGTCCGTGAGGAGGTAGCCGTAGTAGTTCATCCCCCAGATCGGGCGGTCGGCGAAGTGCACGGTCTCCTGGCCCAGGAAGTCCGTACCGCCGAAGTAGCTGTCCCGGTAGACCAGCTCCCCCTCCCGGTACTCCAGGTCGTGCGATGCGGTGCGGACGGAGGCGACCCGGCCGCCGCCTCCCGCGTAGGTGGCGGCCTTGGCCCGGACGATGAAGGCGGTCAGCTCGGCCGGTGCCGGCGCCGCTGCGGCGAGATCCATGGCGCCGGTCTAGCAGGGGGCACTGACAACCGGTGCGGCCGTCGCGCGGGAGGGCCGGCGGCAGGCGCGCGGCCGTGGGAACGAACGGCCGGCGTCCACCCGGCGGACGGGCCCGTGAACGAGGCCCTCCGGGCGCCCCGTAACCTGGAAGCCTCCGGCAGAAGGAGGCCGACGGCCATGGATTACCTCTCCGCGCTGATTCCGCCGATCGTGATGGCGGTTGCCTTCATCGCGCTGATCAAGACGATCGTCAAGAGCCAGGGTGGTGTGAACAAGGCCAAGGAGGACGCGGCGGTGGACGCCGCGCTGGCGCGCGCCGAGGCGTCCGGGCCCACGTCGGGCAGCGGCGGCAGCACCTCCTGACCCCCGGGGCCCGCGGCCACCACCGGTGCTCCCCGCGGGCCCCTGCCGCGTCCGCGCCCCGCCCCCGCGGGTGCGCCCGGCCGTATCCGGCCACGGCCCGCCCGGTCCGGCCAGGTCCGGCTCGGCTTGGCTTGGCCCGGCCCGTAAGGGTTCCCCGAGGGGCCCGGAGCGGTCCCGAGCGGTCCACGGGACGCCGGCGGCTCCCGGCCCGCAGGCCCCCGGAGCCCGGCTTCCCGAGCGGCCCCCGGTGTGCTCCCCGGTGCCCCCTCCGGGGCCGGCGGGCGCCCTGCGGCCCGTCCGCGTCACCCCTGACCGGGCACCGGGCGCCCCTGAGGGCCGGCGCCGGCCGCCCGGAACCCGGCGCCGGCCGACGTCATCCGCCCCCGGCCGTACCGGCGGTGCCCGCCCCATCGGTGCCCGTCCCGGCGGTGCCGTCCCGTCTGTGCCCGCCACGTCGGGCCGTACCGGCCGCGGGCCCGCACCGCTCTGCCCCGGCCGAGCCACCCGCCACGCCCCCGGCATCGCGCCCCGGCCCCCCGGCCCCGCCAAGGGCTCCCGCCCAATCCGGGCTGCCGAACCGCGCCTGGGACCGCCCCCCGCCGGCGCCCGGCCCACCCCTCTGCCCGGGTCCGGGGCCCCGGTCCGGACCCGCGTGCCGCCCCCTTCGCCGATCCGCGCCGGATTTGCCCCGCGATTAACCGGTCATTTGGGACATTCGGCACTATTATTCACGTGTGCCTCGGCCATTGGGAGACCTGGAAGACGCGGTCATGACGCGGGTGTGGAAGTGGAACCGCCCGGTCACGGTCCGAGAAGTGCTGGAAGATCTCCAGCAGGAACGCTCCATCGCCTACACGACCGTGATGACGGTAATGGACAACCTTCATCAGAAGGGCTGGCTCCGGCGGGAAGCAGAAGGCCGCGCCTATCGATATGAGGCCGTCTCCACGCGGGCCGCCTACTCGGCCGCACTGATGAACGAAGCGTGGTCCGCCAGTGACAACCCGGCAGCGGCGCTCGTCGCCTTCTTCGGGATGATGTCGGAGCAGCAGCGGGAAGCGCTGCGCGACGCCATGCGCGTGGTACAACTCGGCGAGCCGGGCGAGAGCCCCGGTGAAGAGCGCGGTTGAGCCAGGGCGATAGCGTCCGGCTATGTCCGCTCTATCAAAAGTAGTCACCGTGCGCCGGGCCCGGACCAGCGATGTCCGGGCGGTTCGCCGCCTCATCGACACCTACGCCGGCGATCGCATCCTGCTCGACAAAGCGACGGTGACGCTTTACGAGGACATCCAGGAGTTCTGGGTCGCCGAGCGGGACACCGACGGCGAGGTCATTGGCTGCGGGGCGCTCCACGTCATGTGGGAAGACCTCGCAGAGGTCCGTACCCTCGCGGTCGATCCGTCGGCCCGCGGCTGCGGAGTCGGGCACGCGGTGCTGGACAAGCTCTTGCGCACCGCGCGCTGGCTCGGCGTGCGGCGCATTTTCTGCCTCACCTTCGAAGTCGAGTTCTTCGCCAAGCACGGCTTCGTCGAGATCGGAGAGACGCCGGTCGAGGGCGATGTCTACAGCGAGCTGCTGCGTTCCTATGACGAGGGCGTCGCCGAGTTCCTCGGACTCGAACGGGTGAAGCCGAACACCCTTGGCAACAGCCGGATGCTTCTGCAACTGTGATCGCTTGCGCTTCTGCATCCGGGCCGCGCGTCCTATGTCCGAATCGCTCCTATCACCCGCCCCGGAACAGAGGCTTCCCGGGCCGAGGAGTGGACGAACCTTCCCCGGGGGGTTTGTGTTTTGCCGGGAAAAGCGGTTTGCTAATGCCCCGTACTGTATTTACTGGGGGCGTCCGGGGAGGGCTTCCTTTGGGAGGACTCCGCCGGAGACAGTGGGCAGCCCCCGGTTTTTAAGTGAAAGGATTCCCCCGTGGCACAGAAGGTCCAGGTCCTTCTTGTCGATGACCTCGACGGTGGCGAGGCCGACGAGACGGTCACGTTCGCGCTCGACGGCAAGACGTACGAGATCGACCTCAACACCGCGAACGCCGACAAGCTCCGTGCGGCGCTGGAGCCCTTTACCAAGAGCGGCCGTCGCACCGGTGGCCGCGCCGCGACCGGTCGCACCCGGACGCGGACGGGCTCCGGCAGCAGCCAGGACACCGCGAAGATCCGCGCCTGGGCGAAGGAGAACGGTTACGAGGTCAACGACCGCGGCCGTGTCCCCGCCACCGTGCGTGAGGCGTACGAGAAGGCCAACGGCTGACGGCGCCGGACCGCCGGCAGCCGCTGGGGATCCAGCGGCCGCCGCGCCTCCAGCAGCCGGGCCCGGTGGCACTCCGTCGCCGCCGCGCCCACCAGCCGCACGAGATCGGGGGCGCCCCCATCGCCCCCGAGGCCGGCCGCCGGCAGTGCGGGCGCCAGGTCGCGCCCCGGTTCGGGAGGCCGCAGCCAGACGGCGGCCTCCTGCGGCACACGGCCCGCCGGTCCCGGTGACCGGCCCGGGACGTCCGGCCCGCCGTGCCGGACGGGAGCCGGCATCCGGCCGCCCGCCCCGAGTGCGGTCAGGTCCAGCGGGACCCCGCCCCACTCCAGCCAGTCGAGCAGCCCCGGCAGCTCGTCGGCGCCGCCCGCGGCCACCAGCAGCAGCATCCACGGGCCGGCCACCGCGACCGGCCCGGTCCGCGGCACCCGCCGCAGCACCTCGCGCCCGGCGTCCGCCGGTACCCGCAGGACGTCGAAGCACACCCCGGTCAGCAGCTGGACGGGGGCGCCGGGCGCCGTGGGCCAGCCGAGCTCACGCTCGTACCACCGCCGGAGGGCATCGGTCATGCCCGGAGCAACTCCGCCGGCCGGGCGGAGTTACGCCACCGGCCACACTTCGTACCCGTAAGGCTACGCTGCGTGTCCGTGCGAGGGGTGACCGGGCCGGGAGCGGGCGCAAGGTTGTTCGCCCGTAGCGGAGGGACCCGGTGTCCTCCGCATGGAGTGTCACTGCTTGCGGGTAAGACAGTCCTAGTGAGAGGGGGCGGCCCCGCGTGTCGGACGTCCGGCGTTCGCCATCGGCGTACTGGCGGTGAGCGTAGATGCCTGGCCTGCGGGAACATCGTCTCGCACCATCGAGTTGGAGCAGTTGTCGGCTGTTCGGGGCAGGAGATCCCTGCGAAAAGCGGCGGTGATCCGGAACGGTGTCGGCAGTTGGAATGAGCTGTCCCCCCGAGCGGGACTAGCATGCGGAAGGACAGGGAGGGGATCGTCCCCGATCTTTCTGACCGCTCTGAGGAGCGATTAACGATGTTCGAGAGGTTCACCGACCGCGCGCGGCGGGTTGTCGTCCTGGCTCAGGAAGAAGCCCGGATGCTCAACCACAACTACATCGGCACCGAGCACATCCTCCTGGGGCTGATCCACGAGGGTGAGGGTGTCGCCGCTAAGGCCCTGGAGAGCCTCGGGATTTCGCTCGAGGCGGTCCGCCAGCAGGTGGAGGAGATCATCGGCCAGGGCCAGCAGGCCCCGTCCGGGCACATCCCCTTCACCCCCCGTGCGAAGAAGGTCCTGGAGCTGTCGCTCCGCGAGGCCCTCCAGCTCGGCCACAACTACATCGGCACGGAGCACATCCTGCTCGGCCTGATCCGCGAGGGCGAGGGCGTCGCCGCCCAGGTCCTGGTGAAGCTGGGCGCCGACCTGAACCGCGTCCGGCAGCAGGTCATCCAGCTGCTCTCGGGCTACCAGGGCAAGGAGGCCGCCACCGCCGGTGGCCCGGCCGAGGGCACCCCCTCGACCTCCCTGGTGCTGGACCAGTTCGGCCGCAACCTGACGCAGGCCGCCCGCGAATCCAAGCTCGACCCGGTCATCGGGCGCGAGAAGGAGATCGAGCGGGTCATGCAGGTGCTCTCCCGCCGCACCAAGAACAACCCGGTCCTCATCGGCGAGCCCGGCGTCGGCAAGACGGCGGTCGTCGAGGGCCTGGCCCAGGCGATCGTCAAGGGCGAGGTGCCCGAGACCCTCAAGGACAAGCACCTCTACACCCTGGACCTCGGCGCCCTGGTCGCCGGCTCCCGCTACCGCGGTGACTTCGAGGAGCGCCTGAAGAAGGTGCTCAAGGAGATCCGCACCCGCGGCGACATCATCCTGTTCATCGACGAGCTCCACACCCTGGTGGGTGCGGGCGCCGCCGAGGGCGCGATCGACGCCGCCAGCATCCTCAAGCCGATGCTGGCCCGCGGTGAGCTGCAGACCATCGGTGCCACCACGCTCGACGAGTACCGCAAGCACCTGGAGAAGGACGCGGCCCTGGAGCGCCGCTTCCAGCCCATCCAGGTCGCCGAGCCGTCGCTGCCGCACACCATCGAGATCCTCAAGGGCCTGCGCGACCGGTACGAGGCGCACCACCGCGTCTCCATCACCGACTCCGCGCTGGTCGCGGCGGCCACCCTGGCCGACCGCTACATCTCCGACCGCTTCCTGCCGGACAAGGCGATCGACCTGATCGACGAGGCCGGCTCCCGGATGCGCATCCGCCGGATGACCGCGCCGCCGGACCTCCGCGAGTTCGACGAGAAGATCGCCGACGTGCGCCGGGAGAAGGAGTCCGCGATCGACTCGCAGGACTTCGAGATGGCCGCCGGCCTGCGCGACAAGGAGAAGCAGCTCCTCGCCGCCAAGGCCAAGCGGGAGAAGGAGTGGAAGGCCGGCGACATGGACGTCGTCGCCGAGGTGGACGAGGAGCTGATCGCGGAGGTCCTGGCCACGGCCACCGGCATCCCGGTCTTCAAGCTCACCGAGGAGGAGTCCTCCCGCCTGCTGCGCATGGAGGACGAGCTGCACAAGCGCGTCATCGGCCAGAAGGACGCCATCAAGGCGCTCTCCCAGGCCATCCGGCGCACCCGTGCGGGTCTGAAGGACCCCAAGCGCCCCGGTGGGTCGTTCATCTTCGCGGGCCCGTCCGGTGTCGGTAAGACCGAGCTGAGCAAGACCCTCGCCGAGTTCCTCTTCGGCGACGAGGACGCGCTCATCTCCCTCGACATGTCGGAGTTCAGCGAGAAGCACACCGTCTCGCGGCTCTTCGGCTCCCCGCCCGGATACGTGGGCTACGAGGAGGGCGGCCAGCTCACCGAGAAGGTGCGCCGCAAGCCGTTCTCCGTGGTCCTCTTCGACGAGGTCGAGAAGGCCCACCCGGACATCTTCAACTCGCTGCTGCAGATCCTGGAGGACGGTCGCCTGACCGACTCCCAGGGCCGGGTCGTGGACTTCAAGAACACCGTCATCATCATGACGACCAACCTCGGCACCCGGGACATCTCCAAGGGCTTCAACATGGGCTTCGCGGCCCAGGGCGATGTGAAGACCGGCTACGAGCGGATGAAGGCGAAGGTCAACGAAGAGCTGAAGCAGCACTTCCGGCCGGAGTTCCTCAACCGTGTGGACGACACCGTCGTCTTCCACCAGCTGTCGCAGGAAGACATCATCCAGATCGTGGACCTGATGATCGCCAAGGTGGACGAGCGGCTCAAGGACCGCGACATGGGCATCGAGCTCAGCGGCGAGGCCAAGAAGCTGCTCGCCACGAAGGGCTACGACCCGGTGCTGGGTGCCCGGCCGCTGCGCCGCACCATCCAGCGCGAGATCGAGGACACGCTGTCGGAGAAGATCCTCTTCGGCGAGCTGCGTCCCGGTCACATCGTGGTCGTGGACACCGAGGGCGAGGGTGAGGAGAAGAAGTTCACCTTCCGCGGCGAGGAGAAGTCCGCGCTGCCGGACAGCCCCCCGGTGGAGTCCGCGGCGGGCGGCGGCCCGAACCTGAGCAAGGAGTAACGCGGTAACGCCCGCGCGGCACCGCCGCGCGGGCGGCAGCGCGAAAGCGACTGCCCCGGCCTGTTCCGTTGGGAACGGGCCGGGGCGGTCGTGTTTTTCCGTGCTCAGTAGTTGTGGATGGAGACCTGGAGGCGGTCGCCCAGCGGCTCGGCGTTTCGCAGTTCCATTCCGGTGGGCTTGTAGACGGCTACGGTCAGTGCCGGTAGATCGGCCAGTGGTGCGAGGTCGAGGGTGCGGTCGGCGCTGCTTTCGAAGATGGTGAGGGAGAGCCGGACGAGATTCGGGAAGAGCTGGCCGAGTGAAGTCATCCAACGGGTGGTCGTTGTCCGCAGATCCAGCCGCAGTTCGGTGATGCCGGGCAGCGGCTCCGTGGGCCAGCCACGTTCGCCCGGCATAATGGCGAGCCGGAGTTTCGTCAGGCGTGGGATACAGGGCAGAACACCGAAGACGGAGGGGTTTTCGGTGTAGAGCGTCAGCCGTTCCAGCGACTCCCATTGAGCGGCGGAGGGCCAGCGCACCGGTACATCCTTCGACACGGTGACGTGGAGATCGGTCACCCCGGGATGGGCGGGGGGCATCCGGAATTCACCGTCCTCCGGCTGCCCGGAGAACGCCAGGGTGGTGAGTCCCCGGATCTGGTGAACGGGGAACAGGACGGAGTGCGGGAGGGGGGTGTCCAGCCACAGCATCGTCAGCTCGTGTTCCGCCACGGCGGAGATGTCGCGGAGCCGCGAACAACGGGCGAGTTGGAGCACCCGCAGCTTTCGTTGCCCCCGGAGGAAATCGAGATTGCTGATCAGCTGGTTGCCCTGAATGGTGAGGTCACGGATCTCGACCGGGTTGAGAGCCCGGGCCAGCTCCTCCGGCTCCGCCCGGTTCACGCGAACGCTTACGGCGTCCACTCGCCGGAACCGGGGCAGTTGCTGGAGCTGCTTGTGGTGGTAGACGTAAAGCCGCATCGTGCTCAGAGGCAGCTGCTCCAGCACCGACGCGGCGAATTCCTCGGTGGGGTAGGAACTCCACTGCTGGACCAGTTGCTTGCCGATGACCGGGTCGCCGTGCGCGGCGAACCGCTGGGCGAGGGGCAGGGCCTCCCGCCCGCCGACCGCCGAGAAGAGGGCGACGGTCTGCCGGGCGCTGTTGCGGTCCAGCCCGTCCGGCCCGGGGAGGAACGGCAGCAGCGACGGCCCCAGGGGGGCGAGTGCGGCCACGTCGCCCTTCCCGAGGGGCGGGAGCAGTGCCCGGAGGCGCTCGTCCACGGCCTGTTGCACATCGGTGTCGAGCACCGGGGTGGCGAACCGGCAGTGGGCGGCGAGGACGTGCAAGGCCGCCCGCGCCGACTCCTCGGCGGCCTGGTCGCCCCGGTCGAGCAGGCCACGGATGAGTTCCACCCGCTCGTCCCGGCGGCAGTGGCCCACCGCCAGCTGGATCACGTCGTGCCACTGCTCGTCCCGCGCGTGGTTCAGCAACTCCTTGACCCCGCCGCCCTCGATCAGCGCCTTGGCGGCCAGGTAGTCCTGGAAGGTGCGGTGGATGAACTGGATCGCGTCGTCCGACCGCTCCTGGAGCAGTCCGCTGCGGTTGAGCAGATGGCGGAGCACGGTGGCCGGACCGCCCTGTTCCTGTATGCCGGGCAGTGCTCGCAGCGTGTGTCCGATCTGGCGCTCGGCCTCGGCGGCGGTGAGCTGGTTCTGCCCGGTGCGCACCAGCCACACCGCGATGGCCTGCAACAGCTCCTGGTGCTCCTCGGCGCCCATCTCGATGCCCTCGGGGCGGCAGATGCCGCGCCGCTTGTCCCGGGCACCCAGCAGCATGTCGAGGGTGGCCCGGTACAGCTCCCAGCGGGTCTCCGGGAGCATGCCGCCCCGGCGGCGGTGGAGGGTGCAGATGACCGCGCAGAGCAGCGGGGTGCGGGCGAGGGTCCGCAGGGCCGGATTGCGGGCGAACTGTTGGCGCAGGTCCTCCTCCAGCCCCGTCAGCTCCGTCCGCTCCTCCGCGGCGCGCACCGGATCCCGGTCGGTGTCGCACCTCTTGCGAGCGGTGTCGTGCCAGGCGGTGACGAACGCCTGGATGTCGTCGTCCCGCATCGGCAGCAGGGTCAGCTCCGCGAACTGCTCCTCGCGCAACCAGTCGGCGTCCACCGCGCCGGGGCGGACGGTGGCCAGGCAGCGGGTTCGCGGATACCGGGCGAGGAGTCCGGCGAGCCAGTCGCGGGCGTCCTCCCGTTCGGAGGCGGGTACCTCGTCCAGCCCGTCGATGAGCAGCAGGGCCCGGCCGGCCTTGAGGACCCGGCCGGCCCAGCCGTCCGGCGGGGCGTCCACGGCGAGACGCGCGACCGTCGGCAGCTGCGCCGGGGAGGGAAAGTCCAGGCCCCGGCTGCGCACCTCCCGCAGCGGCACCACGAACGGCACCAGCCCGTTGAGCTCGGACAGGGCCCGGTCGAGGGTCTGACCGGCGGCGTGCGCGGCGAGCCACCACACCAGGGTGGTCTTGCCCGCGCCCGCCTCGCCGCGCAGCAGGGTGCGGGGGCGGTCCGCGAGGAGTTCGTCGATCCGGAGCGGCTGGCCGGTGGCCAGGGGCACGGTGCCGTCCCGGCCGGTGCCGTCGTGCGGAGCATGCCGGGCGGTGCCACCGTCCGGCAGGGCGTCCGGTGGCGGTTCCGCCTCCAGGCTGAGGTAGGCGGTGTCCATGTCCCAGGTGGTGTCGGCGCCGTCCAGCACGTCGATGCCGAAGATCCTGCTGCGGCGGTAGACATGGCGTACGGCCTGCGCGTACTCCTCCTCGTACGCCTGGTCGCGGGGGTGGGCTTCGGTGATCTCCTCCCACAGCGGAGGCACCACGCCGCTCATCGGGGACCAGTGCGCGGTCCACCTGCCGCGATCGGCGCATCCGTCGGTCAGCAGACCGGCGAGGGCGTCCGCCTCGAACGAGGCGGTGTCGGCCACGCGGCGGAGGGCGGCAACCGGAGCGCACTCCACGCGCAGGTGGTTCCGTCCCCGCGGCACCTGCCGGACGATGCCGAGCAGGACTTCCCCGGCGAAGACCGGCGCCCCGGAGAGGCCTTCCAGCGGGGAGCGGTCGGCACCGGGCGGCGGCTCGGTCACCGAGGCGCCGGCCAGCTCCACGGTGAGCACCGACCGCAGGTGACCGGCGGTGGGCAGGACCGTCCCCGGGAACTGGTCGAGATCGAGGTTGCCGCCCTGGCGCTGGATGTCGGGGAAGCCGATGACCTGGCAGTGGGGCAGCGGGGCGCGGGTGGTGACCTCACCGAGGCGCAGGCGGCGCAGCGGCCCCAGCGGCGCCCACCAGCTCCTCTTGCCGGACCTACGGGTGGCACGGTTCAGCAGCGCCACATCCTGCTCCGGGTCCGACCACAGGACGATGCAGTCTCCCAGGGCCTGTCGGGCCGGGTGCGCGACGGTGATGTCGGCGGGGTCGGTGAGGACGTGGGCGCAGGTGAGGACGATGGTGGGGGTGAGCAGCACCCCGCTGCCCTGCGACCCGCCGGAGAACACCGCCACCACCCGGTCGGTCGCCGGGCGCGGGGCGGGGGTCACGAGTCGTCCTGCCCCTGTCCGAAGAGTCCGGTGCCGGCCGGGCGGTGGTTGCTCACCTGCCAGGGTCCGCCGGTGCGGGCGTCCTTGGCGCGGAGGGTGAAGGAGACCCGGTGGGTGCGGGTCTCGGCGTGGGTGCGGTCGGCGCCCGCGTCCACCACCCACGCCTTGATCCGGCCGCCGCCCTTGGTCTCCTTGCGCAGTTCGACGGTGAACTCCATGCCGATGTCCCCGACTTCGAAGACCACGTCCTGGCCCGCCGCGCGGGCGGCGGCGGTCATCAGCTCGTCGCGGATCGCCTGTACCGCGTCGGCGAGGTCGATGTTGTCCGTCGGGTCGCTCAAGTCCGCCCCTTGGTCCGGCCGTTGTGGTGTACGGACAGATTAGAGCGGCGCGGCGGGCTCGGTGGGCAGTCCGGTCAGGCGCGGCGGCCGATCGTGCACGGTGACCCCGACGCCAGCCAGCTGCTCGGCACCGGTCACCTCGGCATTGGCCAGGAAGAGCTGCCGCAGACCGGGCAGCGACGCGAGCGGGGCGAGGTCGATTCGCCCCTTCTCGGGGTTGCTGCGGTAGGTGCGGAAGGCGATGCGCAGGTGGCGGAGGCCGGGGAAGCAGGCGACCAGTGTCGGCACGTCCAGCTCCGGGTGGAACACGTCGAGTTCGAGCCGGTCGAGCCGAGGAAGAAGCGCTGGTGGGGTGCTCGGCCCGGGCAGGGTGAGACGGAGCTGGCGCAGGCCGGTCAGCTTCTCCAGCCCCTCCGGCAGGGGGCGGGGCGCCGGCGGGGCCCAGTCGAGGCTGTGCAGGCCGAGTCCGGCGACCGGCGACAGGTCGGTCGCCGGGCCGCACCGGGTGAGGACGAGGGCGCGCAGGCCCGCCAGGTGGTCGAGGACGGCGAGGTCGGACAGCGACGGGTTGCGGTCCAGCCGCAGGTGGGTGATCTCCCCGCCGGGCAGCAGGGCCCGCAGCCGATCGGCCGGGAAGTCGCCGCGCAGCATCAGCATGCGGCGGCCGTCGGCGAGCAGCAGCCGCAGCTGTTCGGGGGTCTCCGCGGTGAAGTACAGGTCGTCCGGCGCGAGCCGGGAGACCACCTCGGCGTGGTAGCGGGCGGTGTCGAAGCGGCCCCAGCTGGCGGAGAGCTGGGAGCGCACCGGCAGGTACGGGTGGTCGGCGAAGTCGCGCAGGTAGGGGAGCGCGGCGTCGGTGCCGATGAGGGTGGCGGTGATCACGCACGCCTCGTACGGCGCGTACGGATCGTCCGGGCCCTGCGGACCGTGGGGTCCGTGGGGTCCGTAGGAGTCGTGCGGGCCGTGGGGGTCGCGGGTCCTGGGGGCGCAGGGGTCCGGCAGGTGGCCCAGGGTGCGCAGCTCCTCCCGCATCCGGTCGAGTTCGGCGCGGGTGGGCAGCAGCTCCAGGGTGAGCGGGCCGATCTCGGCGAGGGCGCGGGCCTCGGCGGCGGTGACCGGCGGCACCTCCCAGGCGGCCTCGGCCTTGACCGCGTCCCGTACCGCCGGGTCGAGGTCGGGGGCGTGCTCCAGGCAGGCCGCGGCGAGCAGGTGGAGCCGGGTCCGCAGCTCGGGGGTGCGGTCGGCGCGGTCCAGCAGGCGGGTGAGGAGTTCGGCGCGCTCCCGGGGCCGGGCGTGCGCCACCGCCATCCGCACCACGTCCTCCCACTGGCTGTCGTGCGCGTTGTTGACCAACAGGCCGAAGTCGCCGTGCTCCACGGCCGCCTTGGCGCCCAGGTAGTCCTGGAAGGTGCGGTGGACGAAGTCCACGGTGTTCCAGGACGGCCGGCGCAGCAGTCCGCTGCGCAGCAGCAGGTGGGCGAGGACCTGGGTGGCGCCGCCGAGCACCTGGGCGGCGGCCACCGACGGCAGCGCCTCGGCGAGCACGCGTTCGGCCTGCTCGGTGTCCATCTCGGACTGCCCGTTGCGGATCAGCCAGTAGGCGAGCCGCTGGAGCAGCTGGATCTGCGTCTCGGCGGGCAGCTGGACGTCACCGGTGGTGAAGATGTCCCGTTCCCGGTCGCGGCGTTCCAGCAGCATCAGCAGCGCCGCGTCGTACAGCTCCTTGCGGCCGGGCGGCAGATAACCGCGCCGGGCCCGGTGCAGTGCGCAGATCAGTCCGCACATCAGCGGGTTGGTGGCCAGGCCGGTCAGGTCGGCCTTGGCGGTCACGGCGGTGAGCAGCGCGTCCCGGTAGCCGGGGATGCGCTCGCGCTCGTCGTCGGTGCGGCAGGTGGCCAGCGCCGCGTCGTGCCAGCGGGTGATGAACGCGGCGGTGTCGTCGCGGCCCATCGGCGCCAGTTCGAGTTCGGTGAACCCCTGGTCGGCGAGCCAGTCGTCGGCGACGGCGGTGGGGCGGGAGGTGACCAGCCAGAGGTTGCCGGGGTAGGCGATCAGCAGGTCCTCCAGCCAGGCGCGGGCGCGCTCCCGCTCCGGCTCGGGGATCTCGTCCATGCCGTCGATGAGCAGCAGCCCGCGGCCGGCGTCCAGCACCCGGTGGGCCCAGCCGTCGGGCTGTGCGCCGTGCAGCGGGTTGCGGACGGCGGCGAGGAAGCCGTCCGGGGTGGGCAGTGCCCCGGCGCGGATCGCGGTGCGCAGCGGGATGACGAAGGGCACCCGGCCGGTGAGCTGCTCCAGACCGGCCGGCGGCCGGGCCCGCGCGGCGGCGACGGCCAGCCACTGGACCAGGGTGGTCTTGCCGGAGCCGGCGACCCCGCGCAGCAGCACCCGCCGATGGCCGGCGAGCGCCTGGTCGGCCGGGCGCGGCGGGCCGTCGGCGCCGAGCCCGTCACCGGCGGTCTCCTCGCGGGAGACGGCCCGCAGACTCAGGTACGCGGTGTCCAGCGCCCAGCTCGCCTGCGAGCGGTCCAGGTCCAGCCCGACGATGCTGAGGGTGCCGTGCTTGGTGGCGATGTACTCGCCGTACCGGGCCTCGAACCGGGCGTCGGCGGACGGCGGGTCGCGCTCCAGCAGCCGGTCGATCTTCTCGGTGAGTTCGTCCAGCTGCCGGGACTGTTCCAGCAGGGTGCGGGCGACGAAGGTGGAGCGCTGGGTGAAGAAGTGCAGGATGTGCAGGCAGGCGGTCTCCAGCAGGCTCCGGTAGAACTCGGTGGCGTCCCAGCTGAGGTCGAGCGCCAGCCCCTGGTCGAGGGCGAGGTTCACCAGGCGGAGGACGAGCGTCCGGTGGCCCAGCCGGACCGCCTGGACGTCGTCCATGTCCAGCTCGCCGAGGACGGCGAGGGTACGGGCGAGCGCGTCGGTGACCGCCGCTTCCTCGTCCGCCGGGCAGGGCCGCTCCCCGGGCCCGGCCGCCGCCACGGCCCGCTCCACCAGCTTCCGGGCGAGCTTGTGCAGGTCCTTCTCGGTCAGGGTGCGCTTCTCGCCGGTGAACGACACCAGCGAGGAGATCCGGACCGGCCGGTCGGCGACCCCGGCGCCCGGCCCCTCGGTCACGAACAGCTTCCTCACCAGCGGCGCGACCACGCCGGAGGCGAGGCGCGCGCCGACGACTGCGGGATCCATACGGCCGTCTCTCCCCCCGGAGGTCACACGTGTCGTCAGCGGCAGCGAGCGGTCAGCCGGTCGAACCGGCCCCGCTTGGCGTTCCGCACGAGGGTACGGAGTGTGCCGGGTGTGGTGGTGAGTATGGAGCCGGGGTCGTCGCTCTCGCGGAGGTGTATGCCGGTGCCGGAGGCGGCGAGTTCCACGCAGTCGTTCCCGCCCGCTTCGCTGTACGACGACTTCCGCCAGGTGAGTTCGTCCATGCCGCCCTCTCAGTGCGTGTAGAGGATGTGGTGGATGAGGCCCCACGAGTCGCGCTCCTCGTGGATCTCCGGAGATTCGTTCGCCACCACGGGTGGTAGCGCGCTGTTGCTCAGGCCCGAGAAGGTGGCCCCGTACTGGGCGAGGGAATCGGCATCTCCGAGCCAAAGGCTACCGGAGGGATGTTCGGCCGAGACGGTTTCAAGTCCCGGGATTCCGCAGCTCAGCAGCATGAACGGGGTGCTGTACCACGCCCGGACACCCACCTCGAAAGGCAGAACCTGGATCGTCACCCCCGGTTTCATGGACATGCGGATGAGGTGGGTGAGTTGGCCTCGCATGACATGGGACCCGCCGACCACCATCCGCAAGGCCGCTTCGTGGATCACCGCGTGGAACGTGACGGCATCCTTGTTGAGAAGGTCCTGGCGGGAGAGACGGAAGCGCACCTGGGCTTCGACCTTCTCCGGGCTCTCGTCGGGGCGGGCGCTACGGAACAGGGCTCGCATGTACGACTCGGTCTGAAGCAGCCCCGGGATCAGCAGGGTTTGGTAGTTCCGGAGCGCCGTGGCACGGGACTCCAACTCCGCGAGATCCACGATCGACTGCGGAAGCGCCTTGCGGTACGCGGACCACCAGCCCCTCCCGTTGCTCTCCGCCATGCTCACCAGCTCGTCAATGTACGGGCCATCGTTGCACCCGTAGGCGTGAACCAGCTTGCGAAGTCGTTCGGTGGGAATCGCGGTGCGGCCGGCCTCGATGTGGCTCAGGTGCGGCGTTCCCATGCCGATGAGTTTGCCGCCCTCCGCGATGGACAGCCCAGCGTTGATTCGCAACTTCCGCAGCTCAGCGCCGAGTCGGCGCTGTCGCTCAGTGATGACGGTGCGCAGTGCCATGACGGCTCCTTCTGCTGTGGATCGCCGTCAGTGTGCCGTGTGTTGCGCAACGTGGTCCACCAGCCTGGGCCAGAGGTTGCAACTTAGCTGAGCGACTTCTACTTTGGGTGGCGCACTGATCACACAGGGGTGTGGACGGCGCAGCCGTGCCGCGTGCCCCGCATCCGCCTCGTTCCGGAAGCGCACCGCCCGATTCACCGCCGCGGGGGCGGCAATGACACCGGACCTGGGCCCTCCCTCATCTGACTGCCGACCGCGAACGCCTGGAGCGTGTCATGGGAGTACGTACCGACCCGGGAGCGCGAGCCTCCCACCCGTCTCGGCCGGCACCGCCGGAGCCGGCCGGCAGCTATGTGCTGTCGGCCCCGGCGACACCCATCGCGCCCAAGGTCTGCCGTGACCTGGTGCGTTCGGTGCTCGGCGCCCTCGGGCTGGAGGAGCTGGTCGATCCGGCCACCCTCTGCGTCTCGGAACTGGTCACCAATGTGCACCGGCACGCCAAGGGCGATGTCCGGCTGACCGTCACCGTCGAGCCGGGCCGGGTGCGCGTCAGCGTGTACGACGAGTGCCCCGAATCGCTGCCCGCCCCGCGCCGGGTGGGCCGTGAGGAGACCGGCGGGCGAGGGCTGTTCCTCGTCACCGCCGTCTCCGACGACTGCGGGGTGGTCGTCGGGAAGCCGCCCTCGCCGGTGGGCAAGAGCGTGTGGTTCCAGCTCGCCATCCCGCCCGGAAGCGCCCGGCAGGAAGGCGCCGCGCACGAGGGCGGCGAAGGGGGACGGGCGTGACCGGGCCGTACCCCGAGGGGGCGGAGCGGGTCGCCGCCCGGGTGGCCGGGCTGCTGCGGGAGGAGTTCGCGGAGTACGGGGTGGCGCTGCCCGCGCTGCGGCCGGAGATACGCACCGGTGCGCCGCCGGTGCTGGTGATGGCCCCGATCCCGCTGGGCACCGGCTTCGCGCTGCTCCGGGTGCTCGCCGACCACCGGCGGCTGCTGGCGGCGGAGCGGTCCCGGCGCGGTCCGGGGCCCGAGCGCCGGACCTGAGCGGGACCGGACGGGTGGGGCGGAGATCGTTACGGGGCCGTGGCGCTCTAAGGTGAACGCCCGTGGGGATGAGGGGTGTTGGGGCGTCGCGCCGATCGGGGGCCGACCGTCCGCCACCCGGGCGTACGCACCGGACGCGTCACACCGGACGCGCCGCCTCCGGCGTTGCCGGGCGGGTGCGGGCCGTCCGCCACGCCGGCGGGCCCGCCGCGCCCGCCGCACCGCACCCCCTTCCCGGCTCACCGCATTCCGGCCCACCGACGAGGAGTACCCATGGAACCCAGTGCCTGTCCGGTCGTGCTCGACCCCGAGGGGGCGGACCTGCACGGCGAGGCGGACCGTCTGCGGGCGCGCGGTCCGGCGACGCGGGTCCTCCTCCCCGGCGGCGTCCCGGCGTGGTCGGTGACGAGTGACCGGTGGATCAGGCGGCTCGCCGGGGACCGGCGGGTCTCCCGTGACTCCCGGCGCCACTGGCCGGCTCTGGCGGACATCCCGGACGACTGGCCGCTGCGGTTCTGGGTCGGGGGCAGCAGCGCGCTGGCCGCGTACGGCGAGGACCACCGGAGGCTGCGGGACCTGCTCGCGCCGTCCTTCACCCCCCGCCGGACCGAGCGGCTGCGCCCCCGGGTGGAGGCCGTGGTCGGCGGGCTGATCGACCGGCTGCGCCGCGACGAGCGGGAGGTGGTGGACCTCCGGGCGGAGTTCGCGGTGCCGATACCCACCGAGGTGATCTTCGGCCTGTTCGGCGTTCCGGACGACCTCCACGACGCCATGCACCGGGCCGTGAACGCCACCGTCCGCACCGCCGCCACCCCGGCGGAGGCGGCGGCCGCGCTGAAGGAGCTGGCGGAGTGCCTGGCCGCGCTGGTGGAGTACAAGAGCCGCGAGCCGGGCGAGGACATGACCAGCGACCTGATCGCGGCCCGGCGGGACGGCAGGCTCACCGACCGGGAGCTGACCGGCAGCCTCCACCTGATGCTCGGCGCCGGCAGCGAGACGGCCGTGAACCTGCTGGCCGGATCCGTCCACGCACTGGTCACCGACCCCGGCCAGGCGGCCCTGCTGCGGGCCGGCCGGGTGGGCTGGGACGACGTGATCGAGGAGACGCTGCGGCACCAGGGGCCGTTGATGCACATGCCGCTGCGGTACGCGGTCGAGGACATCGACCTCGACGAGCACACCCGCATCCGCAGGGGCGACGCCATCCTGCTGGCCTTCGGGGCGGCGGGCCGGGACCCCGAGGTGCACGGGCCGACGCGCCACGACTACGACGCCGCCCGGCCGAACAAACAGCACCTGGCCTTCGGGTACGGGGTGCACTACTGCCTGGGGGCGGCCCTCGCCCGGATGGAGGCGGCCATCGCCCTGCCGGCCCTGTTCACGGCCTTCCCCCGGATGACCCCGGCCGTGCCGCGCGAGGAGCTGCGCCCCCTCCCGTCGTTCATCGTCAACGGGTACCGGGCCCTTCCGGTCCGGCTGCGCGGCTGATCCCGGGCCGCCGTCCGCGCGGCCGGCCGGCTGCCGGCGGCCGCCTGTGGCCCGGGAGCCCGTCCGTGGCACGAGAGCCCGCCCGTGGCCGAGAGCCCGTCCGTCCGCCGTCGACGTCAACGGCCGCCGGAGACCTGCGGTCCGTCCGCGCCGCCGGTCCGGGCTCCGCCGTCCGGACCGCCGGTCCGGGGGCCGGGGTCCGCGCCGGCGGGTGGGGCGCCGGCCGGCGGCCGGGTCGTCCGGGCGATGAGCAGCAGCAGCGCCCCGCAGGCAGCGACCAGGTACCACCCCGGGCGGGAGGCGCGGGCGAGGTCCGCCGGGCCGGCCCCGGCCACCAGGGCACCGGCGATCGCGATCCCGAGGGCGGCGCCGAACTGGCGGGCGGTGGAGGTGATCGCCCCCGCCACCCCGGCCCGGGACAGCGGCAGCCCGCTCACCGCGGTGTTGGTGATGGGGGCGTTGGCGAAGCCGAACCCGGCACCGATCAGCAGGTAGGCGGTGAGCAGCAGCGGCAGGCCGGTGTGCGCGTCGAGCCGGACCAGGAGCAGGCCGCCGGCGCCGAGGAGCCCGCCGGCCAGCAGCAGCGGCGGCCGGGGTCCGGCGCGCCCGACCAGGCGGCCGGACCAGGGCGCGCACACCGTCGCCCCGACGGCCATGGGCAGCGTCGCCACCCCGGCGGCGAGCGGGGTCCAGCCCCGGGTGTGCTGGAGGTAGAGCGTGTTCAGCAGCAGCGTCACGTTGAGGGCGACGAACACCGCCACGGCGCCCAGGACCGCGCCGCTGAACGCGGGCCGCCGGAAGAGGGCCAGCTCCATCAGCGGCTCGCGGTCGCGCCGGCGGTGTTCGGTCCCGGTGAACGCGGCCGTCGCCACGGCGGCACACCCGTACAGGACCAGGGCGGCGGGCGAGGTCCAGCCCAGCCGCGGCCCCTCGATGAGCGCGCCCACCGACACCGCGACGACCACGGTCAGCAGGAGCTGGCCCGGCAGGTCGAGCCGGCGCGGCCGCGGCGCCCGGGACTCCGGTACGAACACCGCGCTGAGCACCAGGGCGGCCACCACGACCGGCGCGTTGACCCAGAACACCGACTGCCAGCCGAAGCCCGCGATCAGCGCGCCGCCCACGACCGGGCCGGCGGCCATGCTGAGCCCGAAGACCGCCGCCCAGATGCCGATGGCCCGGGCCCGCTCCCCGGGGTCGGGCATCGCGTTCACCACGATCGCCAGGGCCACCGGACTGAGCATCGAGGCGCCGACCCCCTGCACCGCCCGCGCCACCACGAGCGCGTCCACCGAGGTGGCGGTCGCGCACACCAGGGACGCCGCGCCGAAGACCACCAGCCCCGACCGGAACACCCGGCGGCGGCCGAACCGGTCCGCCAGCGCGCCGGAGGTGATCAGCAGGGCGGCCAGCACGACGGTGTACGCGTCCACGACCCACTCCAGGTCCCGCGTCCCGGCGTCCAGGTCCCGGCCGATCGCCGGCAGCCCCACATTGACGATGGTGGTGTCGAGCCCCACCAGGAACAGGCTCAGACAGCAGACGGCCAGCACCGTCCAGCGTCTGCGCGCACCGAGTACGGGCGGCACGGGACGAGTCGTCGCGTTCACGGCCCCACCTCTCACTTGCACCGAGCAGTTGCCCGGCAAGGCTCCGGGTGAACGACGACCGGCGCCCAGCGGTTTTGCGGAGACCGCAAAATGGAGTCGTGGACGCGGAACTCGAACGGATACTCGACGGCATCGGGCCCCGGCTGCGGGCGCTGCGCCGGGACCGGGGGCTGTCGCTGGAGGCCCTCGCGGCGCGCACCGGCATCTCGGTGAGCACGCTGTCCCGGCTGGAGACCGGCATCCGGCGTCCCACCCTGGACCTGCTCGTCCCGCTCGCCCGGGAGCACCGGGTGGCGCTGGACCAGCTGGTGGCCGCACCCGCCAGCGGCGACCCCCGGGTGCACCTGACGCCGCTGCGGAAGCGGCCGGGCAGCGTCCTGGTCCCGCTGACCCGCTACCCGGGCCGGGTTCAGGTGTTCAAGCAGGTGCTGGCGCCCCGCGAACCCCAGCTGGTCACCCACGGCGGCTACGAGTGGCTCTACGTCCTCGCCGGTGAGCTGCGGCTCATCCTGGGCGACCGGGACCTGGTGCTGCGCCCCGGCGAGGTGGCCGAGTTCGACACCGCGGAACCGCACTGGTTCGGGCCGGCGGGCACCGAGGCGGTGGAGATCCTGCACCTGTTCGGACCGCACGGCGACCAGGCCGTGGTCCGCGCCGGCCCGGTCGCGGGCGCCGCCGCCACAGCCGCCGCCGAGGGTGCCGAGGGCGTCGAGGGTGCCGGTGCCGGTGCCGCCCGCACCGCCGACGGCGCGGACCGCCCGGACCGCTGACGGCCGGGCCGGCACCGGGCCGGACCCCTCCGGCGGAGCGGCGGCCGGGCCGGGGTGATCGCCCCGGGCGCCCACGGGTGGCTCCGGCGGGGGCCGGGCCGGGTGATCGCCCCCCGGGTGCCCAAGGGCTTCTCCGGCGTGATCAGACCTTGCGCGCCTCGATGAGGAAGCGGGTGGTGCGGGCGGTGAACGGGCCCTCGCGCTCGATCCGGTCGTGCAGCTCGCGCAGCCGGTCCCGGTACCCCTCGACGGTGAACCCGGGCACCATCCAGATCACCTTGCGCAGGAAGTAGACGACCGCGCCGATGTCGAAGAACTCGGTGCGCAGCGACTCCGCGCGCAGGTCCACCACCTCCAGCCCGGCCGCCTCTGCCGCCCGCCGGGCGTCGTCCGGGTGCCGCGCCCGGCGCACCCTGTCGGGCTGCGGGCCCAGGAAGTACTCGACCAGCTCGAAGACGCTGGCCGGGCCGACCTGCTGGGACAGATAGGTGCCGCCGGGCCGGAGCACCCGGGCGATCTCCCGCCACCACACGGTCACCGGGTGCCGGCTCACCACCAGGTCGAACGCCTCGTCCGCGAACGGCAGCGGTGGTTCGTCCGCGTCCGCGACCACCGCCACGCCCCGCGGGCCCAGCAGCCGGGCCGCCCGCGCCAGGTTCGGCGGCCAGGACTCGGTGGCCACCACCAGCGGGGGCAGCACCGGTACCCCGGCCAGCACCTCCCCGCCGCCGGTCTGGACGTCCAGGGCGGCGGTGGCCCGGGCCATCCGCTCGCCCATCAACCGCTGGTAGCCCCAGGAGGGACGCTGCTCGGTGGCGCGCCCGGCCAGCCAGGAGAAGTCCCAGCCGTCCACCGGGGCCGCCGCCGCCTCCGCCACCAGATCCTCGAAGGTCCTCGCCATGCCCGGATCGTCGCAGCCCCGGCGGCCGGCCGGCGACCGGATTAGGGGTGCGGGCGACCGGTTCCGGCCGGGCCGTGCGGTGCGGGCTTCCCGCCGCCCCGCCCCGTGCGGCCCGGCCGGCGGTGGCGGCGCGGGCCGGTGGTGGCGGTGACGGGCCGGCGGTGGCGGCCGGGCGGCGAAAAGGCGGCGGACGGTCACCGGCCGGGTGCTCCGCGTGGACATTCCGGCCGGGTCTTTGGTCCCGGGACGATCCCGCGAAAGTCCTCCGGAAATTGAATTCGATCATGTTTACCGGTGACATGCCGCACAGGCCCAGGCGATCTACTAAAGGAAATAGGAAATTGCTGACGGGGGTCACCGGGGTGGTGTGGGAGCAGGTGCCGGGCGCGGTGTGCCGTGTCGTGTCCCGAAAGGTCGCCGACTGCGTAACATCGCAGGTCAGATGGGCGACGGAGGGTTGTGTGAAAAGTCGGCGGGAGGGTACGGGGCGGCCCGCCGAAAATCCCGTTCGGGACTTCTCGGGGCGTTTATTCCGCACTCTTCCGCTACGGCTCCGGCTAGTAGGAAGGGCTCTTGGCGGGAGGGCCGGGGCGGGTTACCAAGGTGGAGACGTCCCGGCGGGCTGCCGGGATGAGTTCATGTTCTGACGCCAGTCCGAGAGGTAGTCCTTGATGAGGAAGCACATCACGACCCGAATCGCGAGCACGTCGGCCCTGCGCACCCGTGCCGCTGTTGTGGGCATGGGTATGGGAGCGACGGTCGCGCTGGGGGCCGGGGTGGCTCTCGCCGTGGACTCGCCCTCCTCCGACCACCGCCCGGTGGCCGCCGCGGAGCAGCAGGCCGACGCCGCGAAGAAGGCGGAGTCCGTGAAGCAGGCCGAGGCGGCGAAGAAGGCGGAGGCGGCCGAGCAGGCCGCTGCGGCCAAGAAGGCCGCGGCCGAGCGGGCCGAGAAGGCGGAGGCCGCGAAGAAGGCGTCGCGTGACCACAAGCGTGCCCCGGTGAAGAAGGCGGAGCACAAGCCCGCCGCGAAGCCCGCGCACAAGCCGAAGCCCAGCTCGTGGACCGCGCCGCTGAACAAGTACACGCTCGGCTCGACCTTCGGTCTCGCCGGCAGCCACTGGGCGCACAACCACAGTGGTCAGGACTTCGTGGTGCCGACCGGTACCGCCGTGAAGGCGGCGCACGCGGGCACCGTCGTGAAGGCCGGCCCCAACGGCGGCGGCGACGGCCCGGCGTACGGCAACGCGATCGTGATCCGGCACGGCGCCCAGGTCTACACCCAGTACGCGCACCTGTCGAAGATCAACGTGCACGTGGGCCAGGCGGTCGGCAAGGGCCAGCAGATCGGCCTCTCCGGCAGCACCGGTAACTCCACCGGCCCCCACCTGCACTTCGAGGTCCGTACCACCCCGAACTACGGCACCGCCGTGGAGCCGGTCCACTTCCTGCGCAGCCACGGCGCGCTCTGACCGGCACCCGGGACCCGGCGCCCGCGTACCGCGGGACCCGGTGACCCGGGCCCGGCAGCGGACCGGGCCCCGGTGAGCCGGCGGCGGGGGCACCGCCCCCGCCGGACGGCCGCACCGGCACCGATGCCACGGGCCCCCACCAGCGACCTGCGTCCTGGTGGGGGCCCGTTCTCATGCCCGCACGTCCGCGGCGGCGCCTTCCCGTACCCGTACGTCCGCGAGCGGCCGTCCCCGCGCGCTTGCCGTCCGTGTGCCGGTACCTCCGCGTGCCGGTGCGTCCGGACCGCCGGCTTCCGGGGCCGTACGTCCGGACCGCGGCCCGTCCCCGGGCCGTACGCCACGCCACCCCACCGGGCCGGCACCGGGGGACGCCCGGGCCGCCCACCCGCCGGGGTCCGCGGGGCCGGGCCGGGGGGTTCCGTCAGGGGCGGGTGTTGAGCCGGGCGGCCCGGCGGGTCAGGTGGTCACGCTCGGCGATGCTGGGCGCCTTGCGGGCCGCCTCCGCGTACAGCCGGGCCGCCGTCGCCAGGTCCCCGTCGCGCTCGTGGAGGTAGGCCGCCACCGCGGTGTGGCGGGGGAGCGAGTCGTCCAGCTCCGCGAGCGCCGCCAGTCCGGCGCGCGGCCCGTCGGCCTCCCCGACGGCCACGGCCCGGTTGAGCCGGACGACCGGGCTGCCGGTCAGGTTCACCAGCTCGTCGTACCACTCCACGATCTGCACCCAGTCGGTCTCCCCGGCGGTGGGCGCGTCGGCGTGCAGGGCCGCGATGGCGGCCTGGGCCTGGAACTCGCCCAGCCGGTCCCGGGCGAGCGCCGCCTGCAGGATCGCGACCCCCTCGGCGATCATCCCGGTGTCCCAGCGGCCGCGGTCCTGCTCGGCGAGCGGCACCAGGCTGCCGTCGGGCGCGGTCCGGGTGGCGCGCCGGGCGTGGTGCAGCAGCATCAGCGCGAGCAGGCCCGCCACCTCCGGGTGGGCTGCCTGGTCCGCGAGGCTCCGGGTGAGCCGGACGGCCTCGGCGGCGAGGTCCACGTCGCCGGAGTAGCCCTCGTTGAAGACCAGGTACAGCACGCGCAGCACGGTGGCGACGTCACCGAGCTGGTCGAGCCGCACGCCGGCCAGGGTGCGCTTGGCCCGGCTGATCCGCTGCGCCATGGTCGCCTCGGGCACCAGGTAGGCGCGGGCGATCTGGCGCGTGGTGAGTCCGCCCACGGCGCGCAGGGTGAGCGCCACCGCGGACGACGGCGTCAGCGACGGGTGGGCGCACAGGAAGTAGAGCTGGAGCGTGTCGTCCACCGCGGGCACCGGCCCGGGCGCCGGTTCCCGGTCGAGGAGGTCCTCCCGCCGGGTCCGGGCGGTGTCCGCCCGGGCCCGGTCCAGGAACTTGCGCCAGGCGACGGTGACCAGCCAGCCCTTCGGGTCGCGCGGCGGGCCGGCGGGCCACACGCGGACCGCCTCCACCAGGGCGTCCTGCACGGCGTCCTCGGCCGCCGCGAAGTCGGCTCCGCGACGGACGAGGACGGCGAGCACGCCCGGCGTGAGCCCGCGCAGCAGGGACTCGTCCACCGGAGGGGTCACTCGGTGACGGTGGGCGCAGCGGTGAGGAACGGGCGCACCTCAAGCCACTCGTGGATCGGCTTCCCGCCCGCCCCGGGCGCGGCCGACAGCTCACCGGCCAGCTCCACGGCGCGCTCGGGGCTGTCCACGTCGATTACCATCCAGCCGGCGATCAGGTCCTTGGTCTCGGCGAACGGGCCGTCGGTGACCGGCGGGCGCCCTTCACCGTCGTACCGGACCCACATGCCCTCGGGGGCGAGCGCCTGGCCGTCCACGAACTCGCCGGTCTTCTCCAGCCGGGCCGCGAAGTCGCTCATGTACCGCATGTGCGCCGAGATCTCCTCCGGCGTCCACCGGTCCATGGGCACGTCGTTGACCGCCGCCGGGGCGCCGCGGTAGTGCTTGAGCAGCAGGTACTTGGCCATGGGGTTCTCCTCGGTGCCGGTGCGACCACTCTCCATTGTGGTCGCGCTCACCCCTGGGACGGAGCCGGCCACGGGTTCTCGACATCACCCGGCGAAGTTTTTTCCGCGCCCGGTGCGGCGGGTGCCGCCGGTCCCTGCCGGGCCCGTTCACCGGCCCCTGCCCGGCGTTCTCCGGCCCCTTGGCGGGTGCGGCGCGGGGGCGGCGGGGTGCGGGGAGCCCGGTGGGTGCGGGCGCCGGGCGCGGGGCGGCGCGGGGCGCGGGGCGGGGCGCGGTGGTCAGTCCGGGACGTGGATGACCGGGAAGCTGCCGGTGTTGGTGGGCGCGGACTCCGGGAGCCAGAGCACCGCCACCGCGCCCTCCCGGCCCTCGGCCAGCGGCTCGGCGTTGCGGAAGGTCAACCGGGCGCCCAGGATGCGGGCCTGGCCCGCCGCGATGGTCAGGCCGAGGCCGTGGCCGCCGCCCGCGCGGTCCTTGCTGCCGGTGCGGAAGCGGCTGGGCCCCTCCTTCAGCAGGGAGTCCGGGAAGCCGGGGCCGTGGTCGCGGACCCGCAGCACCCGGCCCTCCACCGTCACCTCGAACGGCGGCTTGCCGTGCTTGGCGGCGTTGGCCAGCAGATTGCCCAGGATGCGCTCCAGACGGCGCGGGTCGGTGGTGACGTGGGCGTCGCGCACCACGATCACCTGGGCGTCCGGGGCCGCCACCCGCACCCGGCGGATGACGAACTCGGCCAGGTCGATCTCCTGGAGTTCGGCGCGCTCGGCGAAACCGTCCAGCCGGGCGACCTCCAGCACGTCCTCCACCAGCTGGCGCATCGCCTGGGCCCGGTCGCGCACCAGCTCGGTGGGGCGGCCCGGCGGCAGCAGCTCGGCGGCGGTGAGCAGCCCGGTGACGGGGGTGCGCAGCTCGTGCGCGATGTCGGCGGTGACCCGGCGCTCGGCCTCCAGCCGCTGCTGGAGCGCCTCCGCCATGCCGTCCACCGCGCGGGCCAGGTCGTCGGTCTCGTCCCGCACCCGGCCGCCGATCGCGTCGCGGACGCGCACCTCGGAGTCGCCGCGGGCCAGCTTGCGGGCCGCCATGGCCGCCTTGCGGAGCCGGCGCGAGAGCTGGTCGCCGATGAGCACGCCCAGCCCGGTGCCGCCGACCACCACCGCCACCGAGCCGATGATCAGGGCCCGGTCGAGGTCCTGGAGGACCTGGTAGCGGTCCTCGAAACGCCCGTGCGCGGAGAGCACCTGGCCGTTGCGGAGCGGCACCGAGGCCCACACCACGGGGGCCCCGGGGCCGGAGTCGTCCACGTAGGTGGCGCGCAGGCCCCGGGCCGCCTCCTTCTTCAGCTGCTCGGGCAGGTTCGGGTCGTCCAGCTTGGCGTTGAACTCGGTGCCGGTCTTCTCGTACCAGCTCTGGGCGACCTTCACCCGGTCGTCCATGATGTCCCGGGCGCTGTCGAGCATGGAGACCCGGGCGGCGTTGTGCACCACCAGGCTCAGCGCGACCGCCACCAGGGCGCCCACCGCGGCGATGGCCAGACTGACCTTCCAGCGCAGGCCGGAACGGAACACGAGCTTCTTCATCGCCTCTTCACCGGATCGTCGCCGCCATCGGATCTCGCCCCTCCACCGGGCCCCTGCCGGAACCGCCGTCCGGACCCCGGACCCCCGACCACCGTCGGACCGCCGGCCGCCCGACCGATCCCCGGACCACCGTCGGGCCCCTGACCGCCCGGCCGACCCTAGGGCCGCCGCCGGGCTCCCGGGCCGCCGTCGGACCCGCTGCCCGGTCGGGGCCGGACCGCAGCCGGGAACGGCCACCGGGGGTGGGTCACCGGGGACCGTCACCGGGGGTCGTGCACCGGGACCGGCCGCCGGAGCCGCCGGCGGTCAGGGCCGGAGCTTGTAGCCGAAGCCGCGGACCGTCTCGATCCGGTCGTGGCCGATCTTGTGGCGGAGCCGCTGCACATGGACGTCCACCACCCGGCTGTCACCGCCCCAGCCATAGTCCCAGACCCGTTCCAGCAGCCGGTCCCGGGAGAGCACGGTGCCGGGCGCGGTGGAGAACTCCAGCAGCAGCCGCATCTCGGTCGGCGTCAGCGACACCGGCGCACCGCCTTTGCGGACCTCCATGCCCTCCGGATCGACCTCCAGGTCACCGAAGCGCAGCACCCCGTCCGCCGGCTCCTCCGGACCGCCGGCGGCGGACGTCCCGCCGGGCCCGCTGGCGTGCCCGAAGCGGCGGAGCACGGCGCGTATCCGGGCCACCAGGACCGCGCCGTCGAACGGCTTGGTCACGTAGTCGTCGGCGCCGGCCTCCAGGCCGAGCACCACGTCGATGGAGTCGGCCCGCGCGGAGAGCATGATCACCGGGACGGTGGACTCGTCCCGGATGCGGCGGCACAGGCTCACCCCGTCCAGGCCCGGCACCATCACGTCCAGCAGCGCGATGTCTGGCCGGTGGGCGCGGAACCGCTCCAGGCCGGTCAGTCCGTCGGGCACCGCGGTCACCGCGAAGCCGTGGCGCTCCAGCGCGAGCTGGGTGGCCTCCCGGATGACGTCGTCGTCCTCGACGAACAGCACATGGGTCTCGGGCACCGCCGCGGTCAGCCTTTCTCCGTCGTGCCGGCCGGGGGCCGGGGGGTCACCGCCGGGACCTCGACGGCCGTGCCGCCGTCCGCGACGGTCTCCGCACCGGTCCCGGCGACGGTCTTCGTGCCGGACGCCGGGGCCGGCACCGAGGACGGCGCGGGGAGCGGTACGGGTTCGGGTACGGAGACCCCGTCGGCGCGGTTGTCCTCCGACCCGTCGTCCGTCTCCGCGGGCTCGGGCTCGGTGCCCTCGCCGTAGTCCGTACGGATGCGCGAGGACTCGGTGAACTGCTCCTTGGACGGCGACCACTCGAAGACGATGGTGTCCTCGCCGGCCGGCCACGCCGCGTCACTGGAGCTGGAGACCAGCTGGGTGACGGTGAGCCGGCCCTTCTTGTCGATGCCGGCGAAGAGCGGGGCCCGCTCGTCCACGAACACGTTCTCGTAGGCGTCGCCCCGCTTGCGGTACACGTACGACCCGATGCCGATGCCGTCCGCGCAGGTCATCACCGTGACCACCACGTCGGTGGCCTTCTTCCCGGTGAGCGCGCCGTACGCGACGTCCACCGGGTACTCCTTGCCGTCGGTGGTGCAGGGCTTGAGGTTCGCCTTCAGGTCGGCGTTCACCTTCGGGTCGTCCTTCACCAGCCGCACCGCGTCCACCTCGGCCGGCGGGGCGGACTCCCCCGGTGAGGCGGATGGGGTGTCGTCCTTCGCCGAGCCGCTGTAGGCCCCCGGGGTGGCCTCGCCGACCTCGGTGGTGTCCGCCCGCCCCTCCTTGCGCAGGCCCTCGCTGCCCGCGCCGCAGCCGACGAGCGCCAGGCCGCCGGCCGCCGCGAGGGCCGCGACGGCACCACCCGTGATCCAGGCGGTTCTGCTGGGAGTGGCCTTGGTCAGGCCGCGCACCGTTCCTGCCCCCGATCGTCGCGGACGGCGCGGCGGTCCAGGGCACGTCCGTCCGCGTCACGGCTCTCCAGCTCCTGCCGCAGCCGGGCGAGCGCCCGGTGCAGTGTGCTCTTGACCGTGCCGGTGGACATCCCCAGGGCCTCCGCCGTCTCCTCCGTGCTCATCTGCTCCCAGTGTCGCAGCACGACGACGCTGCGTTGCTTCGGCGCGAGGACTCCCAGGATGTCCATGAGCAGCGCACGGTCGGCGTGCTGCTCCGTGCCGTCCTCGACCCGGGCCTCCGGCAGCTGCTCGGTCGGCACCTCTTCGAGCTTACGGGCCCGCCACCACTCGGTCCGCGTGTTGATCATCACGCGGCGGAGGTAGGCGTCGGCCAGCGACTTGTCCGCTATCCCGTCCCACCGCCCGTAGGTGCGCACCAGGGCGGTCTGGAGCAGGTCCTGGGCCTCGATCGGGTCCGGCACCAGCCGGCGGGCGCTGCGCAGCAGGGCGTCCTGCCGGTTCCGTACGTACTCTTCGAAATCCAGAACCTTGCCGCTGCTGTCCATCTCGCAGCCCTCCACTCCGCTGAGTTCCCCACGTCCGCGCCGCCGGTCGTGCGGTGCGTCGGAGAGGACGCTACGGAGGGGCTGTTGCGGCAATCCGTACACCAGACCTGCGGAGGCGGCACAGCCGTCCATAGATTCTGTAACAACGGCCCGTGGGACGGACGACTGTGCTGGTCAGGTGCCCGGACTGTCACAACCTTGTCACAGCGCCGGGCCTCAGGGGGCTGCACCTCGTCACAGCGCGGGGCCCATGGGGGGCTGCCGGGACGGTCAGGTGAGCGGCAGCCGGTAGCGGCCGTCGGCGAGCGGTTCCACCAGCCCGTCCGCCACCAGCCCGTCCAGCGCGCGGGCCCGCTGCACCGGCTCGTCCCACACCCGGTCCAGGTCCCGCTGCGGCACCGGGGCCGTCGCCTCGCGGAGCACGGCCAGCAGCTTGCCGCGCACCTGGCGGTCGGTCCCGGCGTAGGTCTGGCCGCGCCGGGGCGGACCGTCGTGCGCCGGGGAACCGGCCTGCCGCCAGGCGCACCGGGCGGTGACCGGGCAGCGGGCGCAGTGCGGCGTCCGCGCGGTGCACACCAGCGCGCCCAGCTCCATGGTGGCCGCGGCCCAGCGCGCGGCGGTCGGCTCGTCGGCGGGCAGCAGCTCGCGGGCGAGGCGGCGTTCGGCGGCGGTGGTGGCGTTCGGCGGGTACTGCACGCCGCCGACCACCCGGGCGAAGACCCGGCGCACATTGGTGTCCAGCACCGGATGGCGCCGGCCGAACGCGAAGGAGGCCACCGCCGCCGCGGTGTACTCGCCGACCCCGGGCAGCGCGAGCAGCTCGGCGTGGTCGTCCGGCACCTCGCCGCCGTGCCGCTCCTGTATCGCGCAGGCCGCCGCGTGCAGCCGCAGGGCCCGCCGCGGATAGCCGAGCCGGCCCCAGGCCCGCACCGCCTCGCCGGGCGGTTCCGCCGCCAGGTCGGCCGGGCGCGGCCAGCGGGCCAGCCACTGCTCGTACACCGGCAGGACCCGGTTCACCGGTGTCTGCTGGAGCATGAACTCGCTCACCATGACACCCCACGGGCCGGCCTCCGGGCGCCGCCACGGCAGATCGCGGGCGTGCTCGTCGAACCAGTCGATGACGGGGCGGTGCAGGTCCGAGGGGGCGGCGGGGAGGGTGCCGGCGGTGGTCCGGGCGGAGGCCTCGGTGGCCCGGGCGGAGGTGTCGGTGGCCCGGGCGGAGGTGTCGGTGGCCGGCGAGGGGACCGGGGCCGGGGCCTGGGCGGGGGCGGGGGCGGCCGTGGTGGAGGCGCCGGCCGGGTCCGGTGGGTGCCGGTGCCGGTGTCCGTGGGGGCGGGGCGGTGGCGGCCGGGTGGCAGCGGGGCCGGGACCGGTGGGGGTGCTGGAGGTGGCAGTCATGGCACCGACGATCCTGGCAACCCTGGCGCCGCCACCGGAAAAGCCGCAGGAGGGGGCGGGGGCCGGGGCTGGCGTCGGCGTCGGGGTGGCGTTGGGGCCGGGGCTGGCTTCCGGGTGTCCGCCTTCGGGGCCGCGCCCGGGCCGGGGTCCGGGCTTGTGGGTTGGGGGTCCGGGCGCGGGGTCCGGCTTGTGTGTTGGGGATCAGGGGCAGGGGCCCGGGCTGCTGGACCGGTGAGGGCCCGGGCCTGCGGTCAGGGCTCAGGGTCCGGCTTCAGGGTCGAGGTCGGGGTGTCCGGCTCCGGGTCAGAAGCAGGGTCCGGGGCCCGGGTGTCCGGCTTCGGGTCGGGTCGGGGTGTCCGCCTCGGGGTCGGGGCGCCCGCCTCCGGGGTCCGGGTCAGGGTCAGGGTCCGGGGCCCGGGTGTCCGGCTCCGGGGCCCGGTCGCCTCCGGCCGCCAGGTCCTGACTTTCGGCAGGGGTGGTGGACGACGGCCGCTTGTACCGTCGGACCGGTGAGACGACTCGGACCGGTGCACCTCCCGCTTCCCGACCGCCGGCGCCCACGGGTGGCCCGGGAGCCGGGGGTGCGGGAGGACACGCGGGCGCGGGAGGAGATGCGCGCGCGGTTGCCGGAGGAGACGGGCGCGCCGGAGGAGACCGGCGCGCGGGAGGAAGCGGGCGCGCGGGGCGGGCCGGAGGACGTGCCGGAGCGCGGCGGGGCCGCGGGCACGGCGAACGGGTCCCGTCCCGGCCGCATCCGCCGCCGTACCGGTGCCGCCGGTACGGCCGGTGGCACCGGCGCCGCCGGGCGGGTCCGCCGCCCCGGCCTTCTCCACCGTGGTGGTTCCGGCCGTCACCTCGGCCGGCGGCCGCGCCGTGAGGGTGCCCTCCGCCCGGTCCGGTGGACCCGCGCGGAGGCGCTCCGGGACGTGCTGCTGTGGCTGGCGCTCGCCGGGCCGGTGCTGCTCGGCGACCGGCTGGCGCGGAGCGTGCCGGTGTCCTGGTGGCAGACGGCGGGCGGGCTGCTGCTGCTCGCCGCCGCCGTGGCACTGTCCCGGCGGTGGCCGGCCCCGGCGCTGCTGCTCGTCGCGGGGCTGAGCCTGGCCACCGCCCCCGCCCTGTTCACGGTCTCCTACCTCCCGGCGCTCTCGGTCCTCGGCTACCTGGCGGGCCGCCGGGAGACGACCGCCCGGTCGGCGCTGCTCGCCTTCACCGCGATCGCGGCGGTGGGGACGGTCGGCGTACTGGGCTCGGTGGACGTGGTGATCGCCTGGCTGGTGCTCATCGCCACGCTGCTCTTCGGCGCGGCCTTCCCCTGGCTCGTCGGCCGCCACCGCCGCCAGGACCGCGCCCTGGTGGCCGCCGGCTGGAGCCGCGCCGCCCAGCTGGAGCGGGAACAGTGGATCATCGCCGACCGGGCACGGCTGCGGGAACGGGCCCGGATCGCCCAGGACATGCACGACTCGCTCGGCCACGACCTCAGCCTCATCGCCCTGCGGGCGGGCGCGCTCCAGGTCGCTCCGGGACTGGGTGCCGAACACCGGGCGGCCGCGCGGGAACTGCGGGTGGCGGCGGCGGAGGCGACGGAACGCCTGCGGGAGATCATCGGCGTACTGCGCGACGCGACCGCGGCACCGTCCGCCGCCCCGGTCGCCGGACCCGCCCGGGAGGCCGCCGGCCCGACGGTCCGGGAAGGCGGCACGGGTCCCGCGCCGGCGCCGGACACCGCCCCGCTGACCCCGGTCGGCGAGAGCATCGAGGCGCTGGTGGAACGGGCGGCCGACTCCGGCCTCCCGGTCCGGCTGCTGCGTACCGCGCCGCCACCCGCCCCGTACGACGACCACTCCACCGGTGCCCCCGGCACGCCCCCGGACCGCGCCGCCGGCCCGCCCGCCGCGACGGAACCGGTTCCCGGCACGGGCCCCGCGACGGAACCGGCTCGCGGCACGGCTTCCGGAGCGGAACCGGCTCCCGGTACGGCCCGTGGCTCCGGCACGCCACGTACCACCACCGTCCACGGCACCGCCGGCACCACCCGTCCCGCGGGACATGCCGGCCCTGCCGGCACGGGCTCGGGCGCCGGCACGGGCTCGGGCTCCGCCGGCGCTGGCCCCGACGCCGGCACGGCCGGGCTCGCGCCGATGGCGGAGCGCGCCGCCCACCGGGTCGTCCAGGAGTCCCTCACCAACGCCGCCAAGCACGCGCCCGGTGCCGAGGTGACCGTGACCGTCGAGGAACGGACCGCCCCCGGGCCCGGCGGCTCCGGCCGGGCCGAGACGGTGGTACGGGTCGTGACCGCCGGCGCCCCCGGCGGCCCCGCCGGACCGGACGGGGCCGGTTCCAGGGCCTCGCGTGACGTGGCGGCCGGCGGGCCCGCCGGGGCGGCCGGCCCGGCGGGTGCCCGCCCGGGCACCGGGCTGCTGGGCCTGCGGGAACGGGTGGCCCTGGTGGGCGGGGACTTCTTCGCGGGGCCCCGGGACGGCGGGTTCGAGGTGGTGGCGCGGCTGCCGCACGGGCCGGTGGACGCCGCCGGGCCCGCGGACCCCGGAGGCGCGCCGCATGCCTGGCCCCGGGCGTGGGAGGAGACCGCCGCCGGATGGGCCGGGGCCGGCGGGGAACCGGCCGGCGGAGCACCCGGGCACCCCCGTGCCGCCGACGGCGGCCCGGAGCCGGGGGCCGGTGCGGTGCGGGAGTTCGCCCGGGTGCGCCGGGCCACCCGGCGCCGGCTGGTGCGGTCGGTCGCCGTGGCCGGCGGCCTGGCCGCCGTGGTGGTCGCGGCGGCGGTGGGCTGGTACGCCTACACCCGCACCCACTCCGTACTCGAACCCCGCGACTACGCGGCCCTCCGGATCGGTCAGCCCTACGCGGAGGTGGAGCGGGTGCTGCCGGACCGGGTCGCCCCCGACCCGCCGCGCGACCGTGCCCCCGCCGCGCCGCCCGGGGCACGCTGCCGCTACTACCGCGCCGACGACGAGCTCTTCGTCAGCGTGGACCACGTCCGGCTCTGCTTCCGGGACGGGAGGCTGGTCGCCAAGGACCTGGTGCCCGGGGCGGGCGCGCCGCCGAGGGCGGACCGGGCCCGGACGGGGACGCCGTGACGGGCGCGGGCAGGGGTGCCGGACGGGCCCGGGCGGGGACGCCGTGACGGGCGGCGGAGCGGGAGCGGAGACACGGGTGGCGGTGGACCGGGCAGGCCCGGCAGGCACGATGGACGGAACGACGACAGGAGCGGAAGTGCACATGACGGCGGGGACCGGCCCGGAGACGGCACCGAAGACCGGGCCGGCACCGAGGACCGGGCCGGCACCGGGGGCCGGGCCGGCGCCGGGACCGGTACCGGCGCCGGGGGCCCGGCGGACGCGGTGCCCGTCCCGGGCGGGCACCCGGCCCCGGACGGTGACGTCGCCGGGGCCCGGGGCGACAGGGGCTCCGGGCGCGATCGGGTGCTGCTCGCCGATGACGAGGCGTTGGTGCGGGCCGGGGTGCGGGCCATCCTCGCCGCCGACCCGGGCATCGAGGTGGTGGCGGAGGCGGCCGACGGGCGGGCGGCGGTGGAGGCCGCACGGGCGCACCGGCCGGACGTCGCGCTGCTGGACATCCGGATGCCGGGACTGGACGGGCTGGCCGCCTGCGAGGAGCTGGCGCGGGTGGCGCCGGAGACCGCGGTGGCGATGCTCACCACCTTCTCCGAGGACGCCTATGTCGCCCGGGCGCTGGGCGGCGGCGCGACCGGCTTCCTGCTCAAGTCGGGTGACCCGTACGAACTGCTCGCGGGGGTACGGGCGGTCGCGGGCGGCGGAGCGTTCCTGTCACCCGCGGTGGCCCGGTACGTCATCACCCGGCTCGGCGGGGAGCGGCTCGCCCGGGGTGCGGCGGCACGCGCCCGGACCGATGCCCTCACCCCGCGCGAACGCGAGGTGCTCGCCCTGGTGGGCGCCGGACTGTCGAACGCCGAGATCGGGCGGCGGCTGCACCTGGTCGAGGGCACGGTCAAGGGCTATGTCAGCGCGGTGCTCGACCGGTTGGGGGTGGGCAACCGGGTGCAGGCGGCGATCGTGGCCCACGAGGCCGGACTGGTCGCCGAGCCGGACCCGGGCACGGCCTGACCGCCCCTCCGCGGGCCGGCCCCGGCCACCGGTCGGCCGGCCGCGCCCGAGGAGGATGTCGCCCCACTTGGTGAGGTCCGCCCCGCCCGGTGGGGTGTCGCCCCGGCCGTGGGGTGCCGCCGCGCCCGGTGGGGTGCCGTCCTGCCCGGCGGGGTAGCCCGGGCCCCGCCCGACCGGCTGCCGTACACGCCTACACGATGGGGACGACCCGGCGCGGTGTCCGGATCTCGCGGTCGGCCGGCGCGGACCGGCTGACCGGTTTCCGTAGGGCGCCGGGCGGCGCCCGGCCGCCGCCGGACCACCCCCGCGCCCGTCTCCTGTACGGGGACCCCGCAGGGGATCCCTCAGGGCCTCTGTCAGGGACGGCCGGGGCCCTCCGCGCGGCATCCCCGCAACGGATCCGGTACGCCCCTCCCGTAGGGGGCGACCCCCGGTACGGCTCCCGTAAGGGGCGCCGTACGGGTCACGGCCCGGATCCTCCGACGGAGCCGCCCCCGCCCCGGCCCTGGGGCGTCGTGGGGGCGCCCGTACCGCTCAGCCGCTCAGCGGGGCCGGCCGGAGAGGTGGGTGGTGCCGGGTCCCGCGGGGGGCGGAAACCTGGGGTCCGGCGCCGCCGCGTACCCGGAACCGGACTCGACCCCGGGCCCCGGATCCGCTCCGAACCCGACCCCGGCGCCGGCCGCGAACCGGCCCCGGCCCCGTAGTGCGAACCGGACTCCTCCCCGGCCCCGTACCGCGGACCGACCCCGGACCCGGACCCGGACCCGGAACCGGGCCGCGAACCGACCCCGACCCCGGAGCCCGGCCCGGTCAGGAAGCGCGCCGGCCGGTCCGTCCACCCGCCCCGGCCCGGCCGGTCGGCGGCGCGGCCACGGCGGTGCGGCGACCCGGCGGGACCGTCCGCGGGCACCGCACCCCGCCGGACCCGTTCGACCCGGGCGGCCAGCGGCGCCGCGCCCAGCAGCGCACCGCCGGCCGCGACCAGGGCGCCCAGCCCGAAGCCCGCCAGCACGTCGTGCGGGTAGTGCACGCCGACGAAGACCCGGGAGAACGCCAGCAGCGCGGCGAGGACCAGCGCCGGCCAGGCGGTGCGCCGGGCCACGAACACCACCCCGACCGCCAGCGCGGCGGCGAGCGTCGCGTGGTTGCTGGGGAAGGACCAGTCACCCGGTTCCGGACAGGCGGCGATCGGCGGCGCGGCGTTCGCGACCGCACGGCACGGCCGCTCCTCGTCCACGAGGGTCTTGGCCACCTCGCTGATCCCGTACGCCAGGGCGGTGGTGACCGGCACCAGCAGCGCGAGTGCCATCTCGCGGGCCGGACGGTGCCGGGCCCGCCACCAGAGGAAAACAGCCATCCCGAGCAGGACCAGCAGGCCCGCGTCGGTACCGATTTCGGCCACGCTGTGCACCCAGCCCGGGGAGTCGTGGGCGAGGTCCGTGATGTGGCGGTAGAGGTCACTACTCGTCATGGACCCGGACGTTATGGACGGTTACCGGCTCACCACATCGTGCGATCGGAAGGACAGGTATCTGACGAAAGTCAGACGGGACGGACAGCTTCCGGTCCGATGATGAGAAAAGTAGGCCCGCTCTACGGCGGGTACTGGCGGGTCGAGTGGCGGATCTCTCGTACAGTTTGCGCGTGGGATCTCTGCGCAATCCGATCGGGCCGCTTCCCTCCTCCATCTACTGGCGCCGGAGGGCAGTTGCGCTGCTCCTGCTCGTGGGCCTGGTGCTATTGATCTTCTGGGCGTTCAACCTGGGCGGTTCGGACGACGGGGGGAAGGACAGCGGCAAGGGTGCCGGGGAGAGCAGTGGTGCCCGCACCATCACCCCGGGGCCCTCCTCGTCCACACCGGTCAACGGCAACCGCCCGGGCGGCCGGGACGAGGCCGACGACGGCGGGACCGGCTCGTCGGGCCAGGACGGCGCGGAGGACACCGGTGGCCAGGGTGACGGCGGCGGTGACACCGCCGGCGGCTCGGCGGGCACCGGCGGTGGCGCCGGGACCGGGGCCGCGGGGCGGGGGGTCGGCGTCGGTGACGGAGCGGCGGTGCCCGCCGACTCCACGCTGCCCGACTGCAAGGCCGGCGCGGTCGAGCTGACGGTGCGCAGCGTGCTCGACGGCAAGGTGAAGAACTCCTACGCCCCTGACGAGAAGCCGAAGTTCGAGATGGTCGTCAAGAACTCCTCGGACAGCGCCTGCAAGGTCGACTTCGGCCGTGCCTCGGCCTCCCTGACCATCACCGACTCCGAGAACGACCACGTCTGGGCGACCGGCGACTGCTCCAAGGGCGTCGCGGCGGCGTTCGTCGAGGTGCCCGGCGACGGCCAGACCAAGCGCACGGTGGAGTGGGACCGCAAGCGGAGCGCGGCGAACTGCGCGACCCCGTCCGGTGAGGCCGCAGCCAAGCCCGGCACCTACCTGGTGGAGGCGAAGGTACGCGGACTGGGCGCGGCCCAGGTGTCGTTCGTACTGGAGAAGGACTGACCGCACCGACCGCACCCCCGACGGGCCGGTCGGGGCCCGGCCCGGTTCACGGTCCGGGCCGGGGGCCGGGCGTCGTAACCCGGTGACGGCCCGGGGCGGCCGGCCGCGTCGGGCGAGCGCCGCCGGGCGGGCCGTGTCGTACCGGCCGGGCTCCCGCAACAGCCTTGTGCGCCGGGCCCTGTCGTACCGGCGCCGCCCCGCAATCTACGCAACAGCCCCGCGCGCGGGCCGCGACGTACCGGCCGCGCCCCCGCAACAGCCCGGTGCGCCCAACCGTGATGACCGGAGGCACTCCGCAACGACCCCCGCGCCGGGCCCCGGCGCACGCACGATGCCGTACGACGGACGGATCAGGGGCGGCCGCACCGGCCGGGCACCACGGCGGACGGACGGTGCACGGCGAAGTGCCGGACGGACCCTACGCGGCGGCGCCCCAGCGGCACCGGGTCAGACGTAGCGTTCCAGGATCGAGGACTCGGCGAGCCGGGACAATCCCTCGCGGACCGAGCGGGCCCGCGCCTCGCCGACGCCGTCCACCGCCTGGAGGTCGTCCACGCTCGCGCCGAGCAGCTTCTGCAGCCCGCCGAAGTGGTCCACCAGCCGCTCGATGATGGCGCCCGGCAGCCGCGGCACCTTCGCCAGCAGCCGGAAGCCGCGCGGCGAGACGGCGGAGTCCAGCGTCTCGGGGGAGCCGCTGTAGCCCAGCGCGCGGGCCACGATGGGGAGTTCCAGCAGCTCGGGGTGGCTGAGCCGGTCCAGCTCGGCGAGCGCCTCGGCCACCGTGCGGGTGCGCTGCGGGCCGCGCCCCGAGGTGGAGCGGGCGGCGGTTGGCTCCGGCACGTAGTCGCGGATCACCAGCTCGCGCTCCGGCTCCACACCGGCGATCAACTCGTCCAGCTGGAGCGAGAGGAGACGGCCGTCGGTGCCCAGCTCCACCACGTACTCGGCGATCTCGGTGGCGATCCGCCGCACCATCTCCAGGCGCTGGGCGACCGCCGTGACGTCCCGGACGGTGACCAGGTCCTCGATCTCCAGGGCGGAGAGGGTGCCGGCCACCTCGTCCAGCCGGAGCTTGTACCGCTCCAGGGTGGCCAGCGCCTGGTTGGCGCGGGAGAGGATCGCCGCGGACTCCTCCAGGACCCGCCGTTCCCCGTCCACGTAGAGCGCGATCAGCCGCATCGACTGGCTGACCGAGATGACCGGCAGGCCGGTCTGGATGGAGACCCGCTGGGCGGTGCGGTGCCGGGTGCCGGTCTCCTCGGTGGGGATCGACGCGTCCGGGACCAGCTGGACACCGGCCCGCACGATCTTGGTGATGTCCTTGTCCAGGATCATCGCGCCGTCCAGCTTGCACAGCTCGCGCAGCCGGGTCGCGCTGAACTCGACGTCCAGCACGAAGCCGCCGGTGCACAGCGACTCCACGGTCTTGTCCATCCCCAGGACGATCAGCCCGCCGGTGTTGCCGCGCAGGACCCGCTCCAGGCCGTCGCGCAGGGCGGTTCCGGGGGCCACCGCGCTCAGGGAGGCGCGCATCAGACCGTCGGCCTTGCCCGGGGCTGCCGCCCGGTCGCCTGCTGCCACTGCACTCCTCCGTCGCCAGGTCATTCGGTGCCGCGGACCGCCCCCGCCGTCCTGCTGCGTGCTTCGGTGCCTGACGGCGGTACTACGTTGACGGGCGAGACCTGGGCAAAGTCTACCGGCGCCCGGCCTCCTGTCGTGGGGCGTCCCGGCGTACGCGTCCCGCGGCGGCGCCGCCGGGGGCTCCGTCGGGGGTGCCGTCGGGGGCCTTCGCGGCGGAGCGTCCGCGCGGCAGGACCCGCAGCGCCTCCCCGATGTCCGCGACCTCCGTCACCCGCATACCCGGCGGTACCTTGCCGGGATCGGCGGGCACCAGCGCGTGCGTGAAGCCGAGCCGGGCGGCCTCGGCGAGCCGGCGCTGCACCCCCGTCACCCGGCGTACCTCGCCCGCCAGCCCCACCTCGCCGATGGCCACCAGGTTCTTCGGCAGCGGGGTGTCGGCGGCCGCGCTGGCCAGGGCGAGCGCCACCGCCAGGTCGGCGGCGGGCTCGGAGAGCCGCACCCCGCCGACGGTGGCGGAGTAGATGTCCCGCTTGCCCAGCGCGCTGATCCGGCCGCGCTGCTCGAGCACGGCGAGCATCATCGACACCCGGGAGGTCTCCAGGCCGGAGGTGGTGCGGCGGGGCGAGGGGATCTGCGAGTCCACGGTGAGCGCCTGCACCTCGGCCACCAGCGGGCGCCGGCCCTCCAGGGTGACCGTCAGACAGGTCCCGGGCACCGGCTCGTCGCGCCGGGTGAGGAAGAGCCCGGAGGGGTCGGCGAGTCCGGTGATGCCCTCGTCGTGCAGTTCGAAGCAGCCCACCTCGTCGGTGGCCCCGTAGCGGTTCTTGACGCCGCGTACCAGCCGCAGCCGGGCGTGCCGGTCGCCCTCGAAGTGCAGCACCACGTCCACCAGGTGCTCCAGCAGCCGCGGGCCGGCGATGGCGCCGTCCTTGGTGACGTGGCCCACCAGCAGGGTCGACATGCCGCGCTCCTTGGAGGCCCGGATCAGCGCCCCGGCCACCTCCCGCACCTGGGCCATGCCGCCGGGCGCGCCGTCGATCTCCGGCGAGGCCACGGTCTGCACCGAGTCCAGGACCAGCAGCGACGGCTTGACCGTGTCCAGGTGGCCCAGCACCGCCGACAGGTCGGTCTCCGCGGCGAGGTACAGGTGCTCGGAGAGCGCGCCGATCCGGTCCGCGCGCATCCGCACCTGGCTCGCCGACTCCTCGCCGGTGATGTACAGGGTGCGGTGCTCCTCGGTGGCCGCCTTCGCCGCCACGTCCAGCAGCAGGGTGGACTTGCCCACTCCCGGCTCGCCGGCGAGCAGCACCACCGCGCCGGGGACCAGCCCGCCGCCCAGCACCCGGTCCAGCTCGTCCACCCCGGTGCCCCGGGCGGCGGCCTGCCGGCCGTCCACCTGGCCGATGGGGAGGGCGGCGGAGGTGACCCGGCCCGGCGCGGTGGTCCGCACCGCGGGCGCACCGAACTCCTCGACCGTGCCCCACGCCTGGCACTCGGGGCAGCGACCGATCCACTTGGCGGTGGTCCAGCCGCACTCGGTGCAGCGGTAGGAGGGCCGGTCCTTGGCGGACGAGCGGGAGGTACGGGCAGCCATGCCGTAACGCTAGCGGGGACCACCGACACCGCCGACGCTGAGGGCGGGCGGCGGACACCGGCCGGGGGCCGGCAGCGGGGGGCCGGCAGCCGGGTGCGGCGGGCCGCGGTGACGGGTGCGGCGGGCGGGGCCGGGAGCCGGGGCGGAGGTGCGCTCCGACGAAGGCGTACGGGACCGGGGTGCGCGGGACCGGGGCGTACGGGACGAGGGCACGGCGGGCGGGACGAAGGCGCGCGCGGCGAAGGCGCACGGGATGACGCACGGGGACGGAGCGGGCGGGACGGAGCACGCCCGGGGGAGGAGCCCGGCGCGGGGGGTGGGCCGGGGTGGCGCAGCACAGCCGGTGCTGCAAGCGGGCGCCGCCTACCAGAGTTCCGGCAGAAAGAGTGGAAACCTGTCCTCTTTCGAGGGAGGCGATCACCCGTAGGGGTTAAACCTGCCCGAGAGGTGCAGGTGTGTCTGCATCGTCCGCCTACGGTCACCGGTGATGAGCACACGGTCTGAGCACCCCAGGCACTCCACCGGCGCGCACCGGGCGCACCGCCGTTCCACCCGCTCCGCCACCCGCCCGCAGCGGCCGCCGACGCGCCACGAACCGTATCTGGACGGCCTCTTCACGTACTGCCTCTCCCTGCTGGGCGACCACGATGCGGCGGTCTCCGCGCTCGGTGAGGCGCTGGCGGTGGCCGAGCGGCGGCGCGAGCGGGGCCGGGGGCGGCGGGCCCCGCTCGACGGGGACCTGCACCGTCCGTGGCTCTACGCGGTCGCCCGCTGGGCGTGCCTGCACCGGCTGGCCGAGCGGGACGCGGCCGCTCCGGGCACCCCCGGCGGGTCCGCCGCGGCCCCGGCCGGTCCCGCGTGGTCGGCGGACGGCGGGGTGACCGGCGCTCCGGCGGGCGACGGCCCGGGCGGCGGTGGCCGGGCCGGCGGCGGTCCGCCGGGTGGCGGGCCGGGTGCCGCGCCGGGTACGCCGGACGAGGCCACCGCCGCGCGGCGGCGCCGTGAACTGTCCACCCTGGCCTGGCCGGAGGCGGCCGGGACCACCGCCGAGCAGCGGGAGGCGCTGGAGCTGGCGGTCCGCCACCACCTCACGCCGCAGGAGGTCGCGGCGGTGCTCGGCCGCGACCCGGACGAGACCCGGGCGCTGCTCGCCGGCGCGGCCTGCGAGGTGGAGCGGACCCGGGCCGCGCTGGCGGTGGTGGAGCTGGGGCACTGTCCGGTGGTGTCCCGGCTGGCGGGCGACAGCCAGGTGCTCTTCTCCGCCGCCCTCCGGCGCGAACTGGTCCGCCATGTGGACGACTGCCCCGAGTGCCGCCGCCGTGCCGAGCGGGCCACCGCGGGCGGGCCGTGGCCGGGGAACGCCGCCGCGCCCGCCGCGCTGCCGGTGCTGGAGGCGCCGCGCCCGGCGGTCCAGGCGGCGCTCCGGCGCGCCCTGCGGGTCCGGTCGGCGCGCTCCGGCGAGCCGCGCTTCAACCGGTTCGGCTTCCCGCTGGCCCCCAAGGACAGGGCGGCCCGCCGGAAGCGGCTGCGCAGCCGGGTGATGACCACCACCGTGGTCGTCACCGTGGTGGCCGCCCCGGTGCTGGCGATCTGGGCGGCCTACCGGGGAGCCCCGCTCGCCGGTGAGGGGTACGAGTCGGACGCGGTCTCCGCCCGCGAGGAGGGCGCCGAGGGCGGCGCCGGGCCGGACGGCGGCCGGTTCCGGGAGGCGGGCCGGGCCGGGCCCGGTGTTCCGGACGGGCCGGGCCGGGCCGGGCGGGAGGGCACCGGCGTCTCGGTCGAGGTGGTCCCCGGGACCGGACCGGCGCGGACGGCGACCGGGGCCGGTCCCCCGGGGCGGACGGCCGGGAGGGACCGCACGCCGTCCGGCCGGGTACCCCGGCCGGACCCGCCTCCGGCCCCGGCCGGCTGACCCTGGGGGCCCGGCCGCACGGGGACGTCACGGTGATCACCCTGACCGCCTCGGGCGGCGCGCCGGTCAGCTGGTCGGCGTCGGCGGACGCGGCCTGGCTCCAGCTCAGCCGTACCGCCGGAGCGCTCCGCCCCGGCGAGACGACCAGCATCACGGTGTCGGTGGACCGGGACCGGGAGCCGTCGGGCGCGTGGAGCGCGCGGGTGGCGGTGGGCCCGCACGGCGGGGTGGTGGTGATCGAGGGCACCGGCGCCGGCCCCCGAACCCACCCCGGCGCCGACCCGCCCCGGCCCCGAGGACCCGCAGCCGACCGACCCCGGCCCGGAGCCCACGCCGACCACCCCGGCCACCGAGCCACCGGCCCCACCGGCGAGCGGCTGACCGCCGCCGACCGGCCGACCACCGGCGGCGACCGGCTGACCGTTTCCGATCCCCCGGTCCCCCGGCCACCTGCTCCCGCGCCGGTGCGCCGGTACGGCGGGCCGTCGACCCACGGGTACGGCGGGGCGCCGGAGCGGCAGGGTCCCGTGGGGACGGGCACCGGCGCGTGCCGCCGCTGGCGACGGGGACCGGTACGGGTGCGGGCCCGGCCGGTGCCCGTGGCGGCTCCGGCACGGGTGCGGATCCGGCCGGTGCCCGTGGCGGCCCGGCGGCACGGGGTGCGGTCCGGGCTCGGGCGCAGGTCGCGGGACCGCCGGTCAGGCGCCTGCCGCCGGGGCCGGGTCGGCCGGGTGCGGGGCGACCAGCGGGAGCTGCTGGGCCAGGCGCTGCTCGCACAGCTCGGCCAGCTTCTCGTACCCCGCCTCGCCCATCAGCTCGGTCAGCTCCGGCCGGTACGACGCGTACACCGGCTTCCCGGCGCCGTGCGCCGAGGTCGCCGAGGTGCACCACCAGTGCAGGTCGTGGCCGCCCGGGCCCCAGCCGCGGCGGTCGTACTCGCCGATCGACACCTGGAGCACCCGGGTGTCGTCCGGCCGGTCGATCCACTCGTAGGTGCGCCGGATGGGCAGCTGCCAGCACACGTCCGGCTTGGTCTCCAGTGGCTCCCGGCCCTCGCGGAGCGCCAGGATGTGCAGCGAGCAGCCCGCGCCGCCGGGGAAGCCCGGCCGGTTCTGGAAGATGCAGGAGCCCTCCCAGCGGCGGGTCTGCCGCTCACCGTCCTCGTCCTGCTGCACCCACCCGGACGCGTGCCCCACGTCGTGGAACTGCCAGATGTCCGGGGTCAGCCGGGCCATCTCGCGCGCCACCCGACGCTCGTCGTCCTCGTCGGAGAAGTGGGCGCCGAGGGTGCAGCAGCCGTCGGCGGCCCGGCCCGCCTGGATGCCCTGGCAGCCCTGCCCGAAGACGCAGGTCCAGCGGGAGGTCAGCCAGGTCAGGTCGCAGCGGAACACCTGCTCCTCGTCGGCCGGGTCGGGGAACTCGACCCAGACCCGGGGGAAGTCCGTGCCGACTTCGTCACAGGCCGCCCCGGACCCCGTGCCGGCCTCCGCGCCGGTCACCGGATCGCCGGCGCGCTGCCGCGACGGCGTGGTGGAGCCCGTCAGCGACTCCTTCTCGGCGGCTTTGCCCCGCTTGGCCTTTTTCGTCTTTGCCACACCCCCCAGCGTATGCGGGCGGGGAACAGTTCCGGCCACCCCCTGCGGGCACGTATCCGGCGCGCCCGGCCCGGTGTGACCGGCGCCGCACCCCCACGTACCGGCGCCGGACCCCTGCGTACCCGTGGCGGACGCGCAGTAGCGTGCTGGCATGAGACTCGGAGTCCTGGACGTGGGTTCGAACACCGTCCACCTGCTCGTGGTGGACGCGCACCCCGGCGCCCGCCCGCTGCCCGCCCACTCGCACAAGCGGGAGCTGCGGCTGGCGGAACTGCTGGACGGCGACGGCGCGATCACCCCGCAGGGGGTCGAGCGCCTCGTCGAGGTGATCAAGGACGCCCGGGCCGCGGCCGAGGACAAGGGCGTGGAGGAGATCCTGCCGTTCGCCACCTCCGCGGTCCGGGAGGCCGGCAACGCCGACGAGGTGCTCGCCCGGGTCGCCGAGGAGACCGGGGTCACGCTCTCCGTGCTCAGCGGGGAGGAGGAGGCCCGGCTCACCTTCCTCGCCGCCCGCCGCTGGTTCGGCTGGTCGGCCGGCCGGCTGCTCGTCCTGGACATCGGCGGCGGCTCGCTGGAGATCGCCTACGGGCTGGACGAGGAGCCCGACATCGCGGTGTCGCTGCCGCTGGGCGCCGGCCGGCTCACCGCGGCCCGGCTGCCCGGCGACCCGCCGGACCCGGCCGACGTGCGCGCGCTCCGCCGCCACGTGCGGACCGAGATCGCCCGGATCGTCGGCGACTTCAGCAGGTTCGGCCCGCCGGACCGGGTGGTCGGCACCTCCAAGACGTTCAAGCAGCTGGCCCGGATGGCCGGCGCGGCGCGCTCCGCCGAGGGCGAGTACGCCGAACGGCGGCTGAGCCTGCGGGCCCTGGAGGAGTGGGTGCCGAAGCTGGCCGTGATGCCGTCGGTGCAGCGCGCCGACCTGCCCGGGGTGTCGGAGGGCCGCGCCCCGCAGCTGGCCGCCGGGGCACTGGTCGCCGAGGGCGCGATGGACCTGCTCGGGGTGGCGGAGCTGGAGATATGCCCGTGGGCGTTGCGGGAGGGCGTGATCCTGCGGCGCCTGGACCATCTGCCCCCGTCCTGATGAGCCGCCGTACGCTGTCCCACGTGACAGAGCCAGTGGTGCGCATCCCGGATGCGAAGGTCGCCCTGTCCACGGCGTCGGTCTACCCCGAGTCCACGGCGACGGCCTTCGAGATCGCCGCCCGTCTGGGCTACGACGGGGTCGAGGTGATGGTGTGGACCGACCCCGTCAGCCAGGACGTGGAGTCGCTGCGCCGCCTCTCCGACTACCACCAGGTGCCGGTGCTCGCCGTCCACGCGCCCTGTCTGCTGATCACCCAGCGGGTGTGGTCCACCGATCCGTGGGTGAAGCTGCGGCGTGCCCGCGCGGCGGCCGAGCGGCTGGGCGCCTCCACCGTGGTGGTGCACCCGCCGTTCCGCTGGCAGCGGGGGTACGCCCGGGAGTTCGTGCGCGGCATCTGGCGGATGGCCGACGAGACGGACGTGCGGTTCGCGGTGGAGAACATGTACCCCTGGCGCTACCGGGACCGCGAGATGCTCGCCTACGCGCCCGACTGGGACGTCACCAACGACGACTACCGGCACTTCACCGTGGACCTGTCGCACACCGCGACCGCCCGCACCGACGCGCTCGCCATGATCGACCGGATGGGCGACCGGCTCGCCCACGTCCACCTCGCCGACGGCGCCGGCTCCGCCAAGGACGAGCATTTGGTCCCCGGACGGGGCAGCCAGCCCTGCGCCGAGCTGCTGGAACGGCTCGCCGCCCGCGGCTTCGACGGGCATGTGGTGGTCGAGGTCAACACCCGCCGGGCGATGTCCTCCGCCGAGCGGGAGGCCGACCTCGCCGAGGCGCTGGCCTTCACCCGGCTCCACCTGGCCTCCGCCCCGGTGGCCGCGGACCCGGCCGCGTCGCGCCCGGGCGCGGACCCGGCCGCCGCGCGCACCCCGGACCCGGCCGGCCGTGCGGTGCCGGGCTCCTCCGGGCGTACCGCGCCGGGCGGCGAGTCCGGGGGTACGGCACGGGGCCGGGCCTCCGGGGGTACGGCTCCGGGCCGGGCGGGAGCGCCGGGCGGCGCTTCCGGGCGTACCGCGCCGGGCTCGTCCGCCGCGCAGGAGGGCGACGGATGACCGCCGCCGGACCCGCTGCCGCCTCCGCCCCCCGCCGGCGGGGCCGGCCCGCCCGCACCGGTGCGGCGGACGGACCCGGTGCCCGGGACCGGATCCTCGCCGCGGCCCGTGCCGAGTTCGCCGAGCGCGGGTACGACAAGACCTCCGTACGCGGCATCGCCAAGACCGCCGGGGTGGACCCGGCGCTGGTGCACCACTACTTCGGCACCAAGGAGCAGGTCTTCGCGGCGGCCATCGAGCTGAGCATGGCCCCCGCCCTGTCGGTGCCCGAGGCGGTGGTCGCCGGGGAGCGCCGGGGAGCGGGCGAACGGATGGCCCGCGGCATGTTTCAGGTGTGGGAGAGCCCGGAGACCCGCGCCCCGATGCTGGCCGTGCTGCGGTCGGCGGTGACCAACGAGACCGCGGCCGGGGTGCTGCGCTCGCTGATCGAGCGGCGGGTGCTGGAGCGGATGGCGGTGGAGCTGGGTGGGGTGCCGGACCCGAAGTTCCGCGCGCAGTTGGCGTCCGGGCAGCTGATCGGCATCGCCATGCTGCGCTACGTGATCCGGATGGAGCCGATCGCCTCGGCGGACATCGAGGAGATCATCGCCATGGTGGGGCCGACCCTCCAGCGCTACCTCACCGAGAGCTGACGAACGGCGGCCGGTGCGGGGGCGCCGGGGTCGGGGCTGGTGTCGTCGGGGTCGGCGGCTGGTGGCGGCGGGGGCGGGGGTGCCGGGTGCCCGCGGGGTGCGGGTGCCGGGTGCCGGGGGCCCCTGTCCCGTAGGGGCGTCCCGGCCCTATGGGGTTGCCGGCCCCGGGGGCCGGCCTCGGGGTTCCGGCTCCCCGCCGGCCCGTAGGGGTGTCCCGCCCCTGGGGTTCCGGCTCCCCGGGGTGGCGGTCCCGTACGGGTCCGCCGCGGCCGGCAGGCCCGTAGGGGACCGGAAGGCCATAAGGGGACGGGGAGCCCGTAGGGGGCCGGGGGCCCGTAAGGGGACCGGCGGCCGGCGGCTGATCGCGGTCGCCCGGGTGCCGCGTCCCGCTGCCGGACGTCCCCACCGCATTCCGTCATCCGGACATCGCGTCCAGATCTTGGATCGGGGGCGTAGGCTCGGCACCAGCCGATCCCGGCCGCGCCGCCCCGGTAGCCCCGGAGCCCGGCGCCGGCCGGCCGACCCGTATCCGAGGGAGTGGAGCACCGTGCCCCAGCTGAGGTCCCGCACTGTCACCCATGGCCGCAACATGGCGGGCGCCAGAGCCCTCCTCCGCGCGGCCGGCGTAGCGCGCGAGGACTTCGGCAAGCCCATCATCGCGGTGGCCAACAGCTTCACCGAGTTCGTGCCCGGCCACACCCACCTCCAGCCGGTCGGCCGGATCGTCTCCGAGGCGATCAAGGCGGCGGGCGGCGTGCCGCGCGAGTTCAACACCATCGCGGTGGACGACGGCATCGCCATGGGCCACGGCGGCATGCTCTACTCGCTGCCGTCCCGCGACCTGATCGCCGACTCGGTCGAGTACATGACCGAGGCGCACTGCGCCGACGCGCTGATCTGCATCTCCAACTGCGACAAGATCACGCCGGGCATGCTGATGGCCGCGATGCGGCTCAACATCCCCACCGTCTTCGTCTCCGGCGGCCCGATGGAGGCCGGCAAGGCGACCCTGGTCAACGGCACCGTCCGTACCGGCCTGGACCTGATCAGCGCCATGGCGGACGCGGTCGACGAGTCGGTCTCCGACGAGGACCTGGCCCGGATCGAGGAGGCCGCCTGCCCCACCTGCGGTTCCTGTTCCGGCATGTTCACCGCCAACTCGATGAACTGCCTCACCGAGGCGATCGGCCTCTCGCTGCCCGGCAACGGCTCGGTGCTGGCCACCCACACCGCCCGCCGGAAGCTGTACGAGGACGCCGGCCGCACCGTCGTGGAGATCACCCGCCGCTACTACGAGCAGGACGACGAGACCGTGCTGCCGCGCAGCATCGGCACCCGCGCCGCCTTCGAGAACGCGATGGCCCTGGACGTCGCCATGGGCGGCTCCACCAACACCATCCTGCACCTGCTGGCCGCCGCCCAGGAGGCGGAGCTGGACTTCACCATGCGGGACATCGACCGGCTCTCCCGCCGGCTGCCCTGCCTGTCGAAGGTCGCGCCCAACGGCACGTACCACATGGAGGACGTCCACCGGGCGGGCGGCATCCCGGCCATCCTCGGCGAGCTGTACCGGGCCGGGCTGCTCCGCGAGGACGTCCACACCGTGCACTCCGCGTCGCTCGCCGAGTGGCTGAAGAACTGGGACATCCGCGGCGGTTCCCCGTCCCCCGAGGCGGTCGAGCTGTTCCACGCCGCGCCCGGCTGCACCCGCTCCGCCAGCGCCTTCTCGCAGTCCGAGCGGTGGGAGTCGCTGGACACCGACGCCGCGAACGGCTGCATCCGCGACATCGAGCACGCGTACTCCACCGAGGGCGGCCTGGCGATCCTCTACGGCAACCTCGCCGAGGACGGCTGCGTGGTGAAGACCGCGGGCGTGGACGAGTCCATCTGGACCTTCGAGGGCCCGGCGGTGGTGGTCGAGTCCCAGGAGGAGGCGGTGGACGCCATCCTCACCAAGCGCGTCAAGGAGGGCGACGTGGTGGTCGTCCGCTACGAGGGTCCCAAGGGCGGCCCGGGCATGCAGGAGATGCTCTACCCGACGTCCTTCCTCAAGGGCCGCGGCCTGGGTGCCAAGTGCGCGCTCATCACCGACGGCCGGTTCTCCGGCGGCACCTCCGGGCTCTCCATCGGCCACGCCTCCCCGGAGGCGGCCTCCGGCGGCACCATCGCGCTGGTCCAGGACGGCGACCTGATCCGGATCGACATCCCGAACCGCGCCATCGAGCTGAAGGTGTCCGACGAGGAGCTGCGCGCCCGGCGCGAGGCGCTCGGCGGCGTCTACGCGCCGAAGAACCGCGACCGCAAGGTCTCGCAGGCGCTGCGGGCGTACGCGGCGATGGCCACCAGCGCCGACAAGGGCGCGGTCCGGGACGTGTCCAAGCTCGGCTGACGGGGGCGCGGGCGGACCGGCCGGACCCCGGCCGTCCCGCCCGCGCGCCGGTACCCGTGCCGGTTCGCCCGCGTGCCGGTCCGTCTCGTGCCGGTCCCGTCCCGGCTGGTTGCACCGCGCGCCGGTCAGTGCCGGGCCGCGCGCCGGTTCGTCTCGTACCGGTCCGGTCGGGCCCGTGCCGGTCCGGGCCGGTTGCACCGCGTGCCGATTCCCGCGCCGATTCCCGCGCCGGTTCGTCCGCGTGCCGGTCCGGGCCGGTTGAACCGCACGCCGGTCGGGCCGGGCCGGCTGGACCACACACCGGACCGGCGTGGTCCGGCCCGGCGTCCGTACGGGCCTGTTCCCCGCGTCGTCCGCGGCGGGGCCGCCCGTACTCCGTCCGCGCGCCTCCGCGCGCCGCACCCCCGAGCGCCCCGCGGGCCGGTCGGGGCCGCCGTCGCGAGGCCGCTCGGGCCCCGGCGACATCGCCGCCCCCGTCCCGCCAGCACGCCACCGGCGCCGCCCCCGTCACGCCTGCACGCCGTCGGCGCCGTCCCGTCCCGCCCGCATGCCGCCCGCGCCTCGGTGCCCACCCGCACCCGCCCGCGCGCCGGTCGGACCACCCGTCGGTCCGCGACCTCAGCCGGGGCCGCCGGGGCCCATCGGCCTCCGGCCCGCCGCCGCCACCCGGCTGCGCGCCTCCCGTACCCGGCTGCGCCGCCGCCCGCTACCAGTCGCGGGGCGTCCGTTCGTCCACGCCGAAGACCGTGCCGTCCGGGGCCGACCCGACCACCCGGCCGTCCGCCACCACCGGCGCCGGCAGGGTGTCCGCGAACCCCTGGCCCCCCTTGCCGGGCCGCAGCGGGGTCTGCCCCAGCAGTTCCCCCTCCACCGCGTCCACCGCCAGCAGCCGCCCGTCGGCCGCCGAGAAGTACACCCGGTCGGCGGTGGCCAGCAGCGGTGAGGCGTTGCCCACCGAGGTCTCCAGCCGCCACAGCTGGGCGTCCCCGGTGCCCGTGGGCCGGGTGTCCACGGCCAGCAGACCGCCGTCCCCGGACAGCACGTACACCACGTCGTCGTGGCTGGTCACGCTGGTCGCGGCGACCGGCGTGGCCAGCGGCGTCCGCCGCTCGACGCCGTCCCGCGGGTCGTAGCGCACCACCGCGTCGGTGCGGCTCTGCGCGTCGGTGCCGGCGAGGTGCAGGACCTCGTCCGGGCCGGTGCCGACCGGGGTGAGGCCGCCGGTCAGCCGGCGCTCCCAGCGGGTGGTGCCGCGCACCGGGTCCAGCGCGCTCACCAGGGTCCGGGTGCCGTCGCCCGCGACGGTGTAGGCGTACGCGGTCCGGCCGTCGGAGCCGGCGAAGAAGGCGGGCAGCTGGTGCCCCGCCACCCGGTGCCGCCACCGCTGCTTCCCGGTGGCCGCGTCGATCCCGGTGACCGTGCCGTCCACCCGGACCAGCAGCACCGTGCCGCCCGCCCGGTACACCCGGCCGCCGTAGTCCGACACGTCCCGGTGCCAGCGCAGCCGGTGGGTGTCCGGGTCCAGCGCCTCCAGCCGGGTGCCGTCGGGCGACAGCACCTGCACCAGACCGCCGGAGAGCACCGGCGGCGTGGGCGCGCCGTTCTCGGGTCGCGCCGGGCCGGTGGCCGGCCGCGACCAGACCACCCGGCCCCGTTCCGGGTCCAGCCGGGTGACCCCGCCCGGCGCCGCGCAGTACAGCGCGCCCCGCCCGTAGGAGCAGTACGCGGCGAGGGGCCCGCCGTCCGTCCCCTGGTCCAGCGGGGTCTGCCAGGCGGGGTGCGGCTCGGTGGTACCGCCCGCCGGCCGCTGCCGGGCCGTGGGCTGGAGGGTGTCGATCTGCCGCAGCGTCCACACCACGCCGGAGCCGAGCAGCACCACCAGCCCCAGCACCAGCGCGAGCCGGCCGCGCACGGCGCGCAGCGGGCCGGGACGGCGGCCCCATGACCGCCCCTCGCCCCGGCTCCCGCCGTCGCGGCCGCCCGCCCGGCCGCCGTCCGGGCCACCACCCTGGCCATCGTCCCCGGCGGCGTGCTCCCCGGCGGACCGGAGGCCGCCGCCACCGCGACGGCCGTCGTCGGCCCTGTCACCGGGCGCGGCGCCCCCGGCGCCCCCGGCGGGAGAGGCACCGCCACCCGGTCCGACGCCGGCACCGACGTCGGCACCGGCCGCGGGTTCGCGGTCCGGGCCGGCGGCCGGGGCCCCCGGCCCGCCGCCGCCGTGGCGCTGGGCCGGCACCCGGGGCAGCGGGCCGCGCGGCGCCGGCGCGTACGGGCCGCGCAGCGCGCGGAGCGCCGCCATCAGCGCGTCGGGCGTGGGCCGGTCCGCCGGGTCCTTGGCCAGGCAGCGGCGGATTAGCGGCACCAGGGTGTCGGGCACGCCCGCCAGGTTCGCCTCGTCGTGCACCACCTGGTACGCCACGATGTACGGACTGTCCGAGTCGAACGGCCCGCTGCCGGTCGCCGCGTGCACCAGCACCGAACCGAGCGCGAACACGTCGGCCGCCGGTCCCACCTGGCGCGGCCGCTGGAACTGCTCCGGCGCCATGAACGGCGGTGTGCCGATCAACTTGCCGGTCTCGGTCCGCAGATCGCTGTCCGCGGGCCGGGAGATGCCGAAGTCGATGACCTTCGGCCCGTCCGCCGCGAGCAGGACGTTGCTCGGCTTGAGGTCACGGTGCACCACGTCGGCCCGGTGGATGTCGCGCAGCGCCTCGGCGAGCCCGGCCGCCAGCTGGAGCACCTCGTCCGGTTCCAGCGGCCCGTTCCGCTTCACGTGCTCGGCGAGCGTCGGCCCGGGGATGTAGAGCGTCGCCATCCAGGGCCGCCCGCCGTCCGGGTCGGCGTCCACCACCGGCGCCGTGTACGCCCCGCTCACCCGGCGGGCGGCGGCCACCTCCTGCCGGAACCGGGCCCTGAACTCCGGGTCCGCGGCGAAGTCGGCGTGCACCACCTTCACCGCGAGCCGTAGTCCGGAGTCCGACCGGGCCAGGTGGACGACACCCATGCCGCCGGAGCCCAGTCGTGCTTCCAGCCGGTACCGCCCGGCGTATTCCGGATCTTCCGCTTCCGGGCCTGTCCCCGCGCTGCGCAACGGCGGCATTCCCCCCACCCCCGTGTTCTGGGCCGCGACTCGCGACGCACGGAGCCTAGTCGATGCGGGAAAGCCGCCGGCGCAGTTGCTAGCCTGCGCATGTCCCGGACAAAACGAGGGACTTCGGGGATTCCAACGGGGGAGGGGCCTGATGGCCATGGAAGACGCTGTCGTGACGGAAGCGCCGGAAGCGCACGGAGCGACGCAGACGCACGGGGCGACGGGAACGCCGGACGCGCACGGGGGGACCGGAGCCGGTCGGGCGACCGAGGCGACCGGGAACGGGGAGACCACGCCGGTGGCGGCCGTCGCGTCGGCCACGGCGGTGGCGGACCCGGCCGGTGCGGGTGCCGAGGTGGACCCGGAGGCGGACGACGAGCAGATCATGACCACGGCGGCGCTGCCGGTCACCTACCCGGTGGCGCCCGGGGTGCGGCTCAACGTCCGGCGCGGACCCAGCACCACCAGCCCCCTGATCAGGGTGCTGCCGTACGACGTGCGGGTGCCGATCCGCTGCCAGCGGCGCGGCGAGACGGTGAGCGGCCCGTACGGCACGACGGACATCTGGGACAACATAGCGCCGGGTGAGTATGTGTCCGACGCGTATGTGAAGACCGGCAGCGACGGCTTCGTGGCCGTCCGCTGCATGAGCTGAGCGGCGCCGCCGCGCGCCGCGCCCGGCGACCTCCCGCCCCGCCCGCCCGCACCGGCGGGCCATCGGGGCGCGGACCCCGGATGCGGCGCCGGCCGGGCCTTGGCACGCGCCGAGCGGGCCCTGAGTACGCGCCAGCCGGGCCCTGAGCACGCGACGCCGGCCCCTGGTCATGCGACGCCCGCCGGGCCGGGACACCGGACACTCGGCGCCGGCCGGGCGGATCGGGCGGGCCGGGACCTCAGGACACTCGGCGCGGGGCAGGCCGACCGGGCCACCGGGAACCACGCCGGACGTGCTGCCGGCGATCTCGCCGGCCGGGCTGCCTGCCCACCCCGACGCGGCACCGGCCGCGCCTGCCGGGCCCCGGGCACAACACTGCCACCGGTCGAGCCTGCCGGGCTCCGGGACGACGCCGGCACCGGCCGCGCCTGCCGGGCCTCGGGCACAACACCGGCACCGGCCGCGCCTGCCGGGCCCCGGGACGACGCCGGGTACCCGCGCCATCCGGCGCCCGGTACCCGTCCCGCGTCGCCCGGCGCCCCTTGCCCGTCCCGCGTCGTCCGGCCCGGCCCGCGCGGCACGTGTCCCCGCCCGCCGTGCCTCGCCCGTACCCGCCCGCACTCGGGGCCGCGGGCCGCCGGCCGGGAGTCCTCGGCGGGCCGTCAGGGATTCCGCTGCGGGTGCGCGGGGTCCAGGGAGAACGCCGTACCGCTGCTCGTCACCCCGGTGACCATGCCGCGCACCACCGCGACGCCCGGCGCCTCGATCCAGCCCGACGACGCGCTCCGGGCCGGGGTCTGCCACAGCTCGTCGCCGGAGCCCACGTCCACCGCCAGCAGCCGGCCGCTGGCGGTGCCCAGATACACCGTCCCGGACTCCACCGAGACCGTCGGCGGACCCAGCCGCTCCACCGACGTCGGGCTGCTCCACACCTCCGTGCCGTCCGCCGGATCGACCAGCGTGATCCGCCCGCTCTCCTGGACGAAGAAGAGGCGGTGGCCGATGAGGGTCGCGTCGCCGATGGCGTTCTGCGGCAGCGGCGTCTCGCTCCGCCGGCCGGTCCGCGGATCGATGCGGATCAGCTTCCGGTAACGGTCCAGCTCCGAGTCCACCATGGGCAGGAACAGCAGCTCCCCGTCGTACACCCCGAGCGGCCGGTCGATCTCGCCGGGCCGCCCCACCTCGTGGGCGTCGCCGTCCTTCTTGTCCAGGCGGAGGACGAAGGCCGCGGCACCGTCCGATCGCAGGTCCAGGCAGACCACGTACGGCACGCCGCCGGTCGGCTCCGGCAGCGGGGAGCACTCGGCGTCCCGGGGCATGGGGGTGGTCCAGCGCGCCGCGCCGGTCCGGGCGTCCCAGGCGACCATCTCCCGGTCGCCGGGGGCGCTGCCGATCAGCAGATCGCCCACCAGCACCGAGCCGGCCATGCCGCTGACCGGATGGCTCCACGCCACGTCCCCGGAGTCCGCGCGGAGCGCGACCAGCCGCTGCTCCTCCTCGCGGGGACTGTCGTGCACGTAGACCAGGCCGTCCTCGGCGGCGAACGGGGCGGTGTTGGCCGGGCCCACGGTGGTGTCGTCGTCCGGGTTGCCGACGCTCAGCCGCAGCCCGCGGGCCCGCCAGGTCACCTTGCCGGTCAGCCCGTCCACGCGCACGGTGCGGAACCCGGTGCCGCCGCAGTACAGGGCGGTGTCCGCGGCCAGGCAGCCGGGCGTCAGATCGCTGTCGAACCGCTCGTCGCCCGCCGCCTTCGGCAGGTCCAGCTCCCAGGCCCGCCAGCCCCGGGGCACCGACACGTCCCGGGCCACGGACTGCGGACCGCCGGTCCGGACCCCGCCGCTGGACGAGGAGTACACCAGCACCCCGCCGATGACCGCGGCCAGCGCGGTCACCGCGGCCCCGGCCGCCAGCAGGGTGCGCCGCCGCGCCCCGGTATCGGTGTGCTCCGGTTCGGTGATCACGGCACCGCCCGGGCCCGGTCCGCCCGTCCCGCCGGGTCCGGCGGTCCCATCCGGTCCGCCCGTCCCGCCGGGCCCTGCGGTCCTGCCGCGCCCGTCGGCCGCTCCCGTCCCGCCCGGCGGGCGCGCGGTCAGGCCCGGGGCGGCCTCCGCCCGGGGTGCGCCGCGCTCGGGCAGTTCACGCAGCCGCTGGATGATCTGGTCGGGCCGGGGTCGTTGGGTGGGGTCTTTGGTGAGGCAGTGGGTGACGATGGTGTGGAGGGGTGGGGGAGGTGGGTGAGGTCGGGGGGTTCGTGGACGACGTGGTAGGCGGTGAGGTAGGGGCTGTCGGCGTCGAAGGGGCCGTGTCCGGTGGCGGCGTAGACCAGGAGTGCGCCGAGGGAGAAGACGTCGGTGGCGGGGGGTGACGTCGCGGGGGGCGGGAGAGTTGTTCGGGGGACATGAAGGGTGGGGTGCCCATGACGCGTCCGGTGACGGTGAGGGCCTGGCTGTCGGCGGCGCGGGAGATGCCGAAGTCGATGACGCGGGGGGGCCGTCGGGGGGCCATGAGGACGTTGGCGGGTTTGAGGTCGCGGTGGATGACGCCGGCGCGGTGGATGTCGTGGAGGCCTCGGTCAGTCCCAGGGCGAGGCGGCGCAGGTCGGTCCAGGTGAGGGGGGCCGTGGGTGGTGAGGTGTTCGGCGAGGGTGGGGCCGGGGACGTGGAGGGTGGCCATCCAGGGGCGTTCGGCGTCGGGGTCGGCGTCCACCACGGGGGCGGTGAAGGCGCCGCTGACCCGGCGTGCGGCGGCGACTTCCTGGCGGAAGCGGACGCGGAACTCCTCGTCCTGGGCGAACTGCTCGTGGACCACCTTCACCGCCACCCGCCGGCCCGAGGACGACCGGGCCAGGAACACCACGCCCATACCGCCCGAACCCAACCGGTCCACCAACCGGTAATCACCGATCCGTTCCGGATCCCCCGAGTTCAGCGGCACCTGCGTCTCCTCCCCGCGCCCGGGCCCGTGCGTCCAGCGGACGTTCCAGCCTAAGGGGAGGGGGCCCGGGACCCGCGGACCACCCGGGCCCCGCCCTCCCCCGCCCGTCCCACCGCCCCGGCCCCGCCTGTCCCACCGCCCCGGCCCCCCGTCCGTGCCCGGCCCCGGCCCCTGACCCCGTCCGTCTGCGCGCACGCCTCGACCCGCTCCGTACCCCCCCCCCACTCCCCCGGCGCCCGTCCCCGCCGTTCGCATCCCCGTCGTCGTTCCCGTCCCCGCCGTCCCCCACGACCACCACCGCCGCCTCACCGCACAGCGCCCCCCGCGGCTCCGCGGCGACCGCGGCCCCGCGGCGACCGGGGGCCGGCGTCCCGGGCGTCCGGTGAATAATCGGAGGCATGAGCGAGGACCAGCAACCGGGCGGACCCCGGCCGGAACCCCTCCGGTTCTTCGGGACGACGTGGGTGGAGCACGACGGCGGATACGCGGCGCGCCGGGTCGGCGTCGCCGCCGGTTCCCTGGTGGCGGCCGCGGCCGGCGCGTTCGTGCTGCTGCTGGCGGTGCAGGGGCTGGCCGTCTCGGAGAGCGGCGGGCTGCTGAACACCCTGCTCATCGCCGCCTTCGCGATCTGCGGCTTCCTCGCCTTCCGCCGTACCTGGACCGGCTTCGGGCACCGCCCGGAACCCGTCGCGGACGAGGCCGCCGAGAAGTCCATGCGCAGCATCAGGGCCATCGGCTTCGTCGGCGTGCTGCTCGCCTACTTCTTCCGCAGCTTCGTCGAGGCGCCGGGGGAGAAGCTGCTGCGCGCCGAGTACGAGGCGGAGCGGGAGGCGTACGAGCGCCGCCGCGCCGCCCGCACCGGCAACCCGGCGGGCCGCGGCGGCCCCTCCGCCCGCAAGCGCAAGCGCCGCTGACCCCGCCCGGCCGCCGGCTGTCACAATCCGCCGGGCTGTCGCGTCCCCTTCCCGGAGGCCATGACGCGCCAGGCCTCCAGGGAACCACCCGGACGAGCACCGCGGCACGAGAGGACGCCACCATGGCCGAGCTGGCCGAGTTCGAGACCCACCGGAGCCGCCTGTGGGCGGTCGCCTACCGCATCACCGGCTCGGTCGCCGACGCGGACGACGCGGTGCAGGAGGCGTGGCTCCGCTGGCAGTCGCTCCCCGACGACGTGGCCGACGAGCCCCGCGCGTACCTCACCACGATCGTCAGCCGCATCTGTTACGACCAGCTGAACTCCGCCCGGTCCCGGCGGGAGACCTACATCGGTCCCTGGCTCCCGGAGCCGGTGCTGGACGGGGCGGGCCGGGTGGCCCTCGGGCACGGGGACGACGCCCCGTCCCCGGAGGACCGGGTGACCCTGGACGAGTCGGTGGGCATGGCGCTGCTGACCGTGCTGGAGCGGCTGACCCCGGCCGAGCGCACCGCGTTCGTGCTGCACGACGTGTTCGCGGTGCCCTTCCCGGAGATCGCCGAGGTGGTGGGCCGCACCCCGGACGCGGTACGGCAGCTCGCCTCCCGGGCCCGTCGGCACGTCCGGGCGGAGGCGCCCCGGCGGAGCGTGGACAAGGGGGAGCACCGGCGCGCGGTGGACGCCTTCCTCCACGCCGTCACGGGCGGCGACTTCGAGGGCCTGCTGAAGGTGCTCGACCCGCACGTGGTCTGGCGCTCCGACGGCGGGGGCAAGGTCCGTGCGGCCCGGCGTCCGGTGTTCGGTCAGGACAAGGTCGCCCGGATGGCCCACGCGATCAGCCGGCGCTTCGAGCCGGAGCGGATGCGGCTGTCGCCGCGGGAGGTGAACGGCGCCCCGGGCCTGGTCTTCGTGGACCACGTGGGACGGCAGGTGGGCGTCCTCGCGTTCACCGTGGGCGAGGGCGGCCGGATCACCGAGATCGACGTGGTCGTCAACCCGGACAAGCTCCGGCACCTCGACCTCGACGCCCTCTCCGGGGACCCCGACGCCCTGTCCGGTGACCCGGAGGGACTGTCCGGGAGCCCCGAGGAACTGTCCGGCGACCCCGACGGCCCCGCCGGGGCATCCGGGGACCCCGACGGGGTGTGACCGGGGGCCCCGACGGCAGTACGTCGGCCCCGGGGTGATGCGACGGGGCCGGAGACACGACGGAATCCGGGAGTACGACGAGCCGGCGCGCGACCGCGACCCCCACGCGATCCGACCGGAGCCGCCGGACCCTCAGGGGAACCCCGGCCGGGGTGTCCCGGGCTCCGATCGGTCCGTCCGGGGCCCCGACCGGGGCGTCAGGGGACCCCGAGGCGGCGCGACCGGGGCCCGGCGAGCTACGGAGTCCCCGGCCGGGTGTGAACCGGAACCATGAGCCGCCCGAAACCCCATGAGCCGCCGGGACCCCGTGCGCTGTCCGGGGACCCCATGAACCTCCGGGTCCCCGGACGGACATCCGGGGACCCGACGAGGCGCCGGCGAACCCGTTGAGCCGCCGGGCCCCGTCGGGGCTGCGCCCGGTCACCGGGGCGCCCCGGGGCCTCCGGTGTGCCCCGGCGGTGCCCCCAGGGCCTCCGGCGGCCCGGCCGACGGCTCAGCCGGGCGGTCGCCGGGCCGGGGTGGCCGGGGCCGGTGAGGTGTCCGGGTATTCGGCGGGGCGCGACCGGCCGCCGACGGGGTGTGACCGGGAACACTGTCACATCCGCGGCCCCGCCATCCGTCGGAACAGTGACGCCGGCGAGCGGAGCACCGTCCTGGCCGGTCCCTGGCCGGGTGCCATGCCTACCGGCCGGGCCGCGGGCGTCGCGGTGGAACGGGTCCACGGGGGTGTGCCGCTCCACCGCGACGCCTCACCGCGACGCTCCCGCACCGCGACGCCTCACCGCGACGCTCCCGCACCGCGACGCCTCACCGCGACGCTCCCGCACCGCGACACCCCATCGGGATGCCGCACCGCGGCGCCCCACCGCGGCGCCCACCGGGCGGGACCACCGATGCCGATCGCTCCCCGTCCCCCTCCCGCCTGTCCACCGCCGTGCCCCCTCGGGCCGCGCCTCGGCCGGCAACGGCACGGCCGGGACACGGCGCTCGCGCTACACCGCTATGCCCGGGCTGGCATCCCTGGTGTCCCTGGCTTCCCGGGGCCCCGGCATCCCCGGCGCCACTGACGCCCCCGGCACCCCCGATGCCCCCCGGCGTCCCCGGTGTCTTCGGTGTCCGGGGCCACCACCGCGTTGTGCCGCTCGGCCCAGGCGGTCAGCGCGGTACGGCAGGCGTGGTCCATGTGGCGCAGGTCCCGCAGGTCCAGCTGGACCTGGCGGTCCCGGGGGAGCGCCTCCAACTCGTCGAGCAGCTTCGGCAGCCGCAGGAACGTCGCGTTGCCGACGATCCGGGCCCGTACCGGTCCGGTCCGGTCACCATCACCGGGCCCCTCCGTCCCCTTGGCCCCCTTCGTCCCCACCACACCCTTCGTTTCTGCCGTCTCGCCGCTCTCGCCCGTCCCCACGGCCCCGTCACCGTCCTGGCCTCCGTGTCCGGCCGGGTGCCCGCTGCGGTCTCCGCCCAGCCCGGTCACCTCGACGTGTACGTGGGAGGTCTCCCAGGCGGTCTTGGCGACGGCCAGCAGCAGCCCGATGAGCACCCCCTCGAACATGTTGGTCACCACGATGGCCACGGCGGTCGTGATCAGCACCACCGCCTCCCCCCGGTGGTCCCGCCACAGCGGCACCAGGTCGCGCAGCGGTATGAGCTTCCAGCCGGCGTGGATCAGGACGCCCGCCAGCGCGCAGACCGGTATCACCCCGAGGGCGGCGGGGAACAGCACCGCGAAGACCAGCAGCCACACCCCGTGCAGCACCCGGGACGCCTTCGTCCGCGCGCCCGCCCGTACGTTGGCGGCGCTCCGCACGATCACGGCGGTCATCGGCAGCGCGCCGAGCGCCCCGCACACCGCGTTGCCGGCGCCCTGGGCGATGAGTTCCCGGTCGTAGTCGGTGCGCGGGCCGTCGTGGAGCCGGTCCACGGCCGCCGCGCTGAACAGGCTCTCCGCCGAGGCGATCAGGGTGAACGCCAGGACGGTGCCGAGCACACCGAACTCCGCGAGGTCGGCGAGGTCACCGCCGTCCGGCACCCGTACCGCGTCCAGCAGGCCCTGCACCTCGACCCGGGCCACCGGCAGGTCCGGCACCGCGACCGCCACGGTGGCCAGCGCGACCGCCGCCAGCGGGGCGGGCAGCACCTTCGCACCCCGTTGCCACCAGGGCCAGATCACCAGTACCGCCACCGTGCCGGCACCCACCGCCAGCGCCTCCAGCGCGGCCCGTGAGCCGGCGGTGTCCAGCACCAGTTCCGGCAGTCCGGCGAGCTTCCCGAGCCCGCTGCCGGGGGCGGCGGTGTCGGTGAGCGCGTACAGCTGCCCGGCGATCAGCACCAGGCCGATGCCCGCGAGCATGCCCTGCACCACGGCCACCGAGATGGCCCGGAACCAGCGGCCCAGCCGCAGGGCTCCCATGGCCAGTTGCAGGACACCGGCGGCGAGCACCAGCACACCCAGCGCCCCCACCCCGTACGCGTCCACCGCCTCGTACACGAGCACCGTCAGCCCCGCGGCCGGACCGCTCACCTGGAGGCTGCTGCCGGGCATCAGGCCGGTGACCAGGCCACCGACGATGCCGGTGATCAGCCCCAGCTCGGCGGGGACGCCGGAGGCCACCGCGACGCCGACGCACAGCGGTACGGCCACGAGGAACACCACGAGGGACGCGGTGAAGTCGGCGCGTAAGGTGCCGCCGTCCACGCCCCGGAACCGGTCGAGAAGGGTCTGGGATCTGCTGGGCATGAGGTGCCTCCAAGAGCGCCCGGCAGGGAAAGGGTGCCGGGCGCGTCGCATCGCTTCGGTCAGGGATCGGTCGGCGCGCCGGGGGCGCACGCGGGCGGTGCGGAAAGGTGACGATCACGCGCGGCCGCCGTCGGCGGTCCCCGCCGGCCCAGGGGTACGGGCCGTGCCTGGCGGTCCCCGCCGGCCCAGGGGTACGGGCCGTGCCTGGCGGTCCCCGCCGGCCCGGGGGTACGGGCCGTGCCTGGTGTTACGGGTCGGCCCAGGGGTACGGGCCGTGCCTGGCGGTACGGGTCGGGCCGGTGCTGCGGGCCGGGCCGGACGGGTGCGTATCCGCCCGCCGACCCGCCGGGTGGCGTGATCGGGGTGAGAGGTGAGGGGTGCCCGGACAGCCCGGACGGACCGGCCACGACGGCACCGGACCGGTCACCGCCGCACCGGACCGGCCACGAGGTACCGGCCGGCCCGGGAAGGTGCCGGGCGCCGGAGCCCGCCCACCCGAGCCCACGTGGCCACGGGCCCACGAACCGGGGTCCGCAGGCCCACGGGTCCGCCCACGGGCCCACGAACCCGTGGGCCCACGGACCACGACCGATGCCCGGAAAACGTCAGCCGGTCATCGGCGGCGGGGTGGCGCCAGGGCGGCAGGGCGGCTCGGCGGGTCGCCGGCCGGAGCCGTCACCGCGCCGGGACCCCGGCCCGCGAACACCTCCGCGTCACCCGTGCCCCCGCCGTGTCACCCGCCCCGGTACCCGCCACCCGTGCCCATCGGACCACGCCCGTGCGGCACGGACCACGTGAATGGCGCGCGCACCACGGGTGCCGTGACGGACCACGACGGTGCCGCGCGGACCACGGTGGCCCAGGCGGCCCCCGGCACGGTCAGCAGCGGAAGATCTGGTGCTCGATGGCCAGCTGGCCGGATCTCGACACGGGGACCGCGTGGTGTTTCAACGACGGTTTGGTGATCGCGACCGGGTCCCTGGTGATGAGCGCATCGCAATCGCACACACACCCGGATTTCCCGTGGGGTGCCGGTGCGGTGGCCGGAGCGGGGCCGGCACGGCGCCCCTCGACGTTCTCCTCACCCGTGTGGAGCGGTACCGGGTACGGGACGGTCCGGAGCGTTTCGGTCTCCGCCACGGTCGCCGCCCGGGCGGTGAATCGCTCCGCAACAGCCGTTGGGCGCGGGCAGTTTGCGGCGGTGTACTCGACGGCGAGGAAAACCCCGAGGAACAGGGCGACAGCGGTGAACAGCGTGCGGCCCACTCGCCTCGTCGTCGTCAAGGAACCCCCCTCCGGCGCGCCTTCGGCAGTCATCCCCATTCTGCCCGGACGTCAGTTGCATCGTACAAGTCGTTGCGTAACCAAACGGTGAACGTGGCATCTCGCCGGCTCGGTGGGTGGTGATGACCCGTGGCGATTCCGCGGGCGTGAACGGCGCTGCACACCGGGCCCCGTCCGTTCGGGAGCACGCACGTGCGCCCCCGCCGGCGGGAAGCAGCCCGCAGCGCCGCTCCGCCTCCGCACCCCGGCCGCGCCCGCTCACCGACCGCACGCACCCCCCATCCCCCTGTTCATCCGCCCCCTCATCCCGCCCTCTGCCCACCCCCCGCGGTCATGGGCGCCGCGATCACGGCGCCCGGCCTTCACGGCACCCCACCGCCCCGGACGGCGGGATGCGAGGATGGCAGCGACGCCGCGCTGTCGCAGGGCAGCACGTCACGGGACGCCGAGGACGCCGTACCGCATCGGGGCGAGGCGTCATGTACCGCACCCCGAGCGGGTGCCCGTACCGCACCGGATGAGGTGAGCGCTCCATGACGCAGAAGGTCGCCGTGCTGGGCACGGGAAAGATCGGCGAGGCACTCCTGAGCGGGATGATCCGCGGCGGCTGGGCCCCTTCCGACCTCCTGGTCACCGCCCGCCGCGCGGAGCGCGCCGCCGAGCTGCGCACCCGCTACGGGGTCGAGACGGTCTCCAACGCGGAGGCGGCCAAGACCGCCGACACGCTGATCCTCACCGTCAAGCCCCAGGACATGGGCGTCCTGCTCGACGAACTCGCCCCGCACGTTCCCGCCGACCGTCTGGTGATCTCCGGTGCGGCGGGCATCCCCACCGCGTTCTTCGAGGCCCGGCTCGCCCCCGGCACCCCGGTGGTGCGGGTCATGACCAACACCCCGGCCCTCGTGGACGAGGCGATGTCGGTCATCTCGGCGGGCACGCACGCCACCGCCGGGCACCTCGCCCACGCCGAGGAGATCTTCGGCGGGGTCGGCAAGACCCTCCGCGTCCCCGAGGCCCAGCAGGACGCCGCCACCGCGCTCTCTGGCTCGGGACCGGCGTACTTCTACTTCCTCGTGGAGGCCATGACGGACGCGGGCATCCTGCTGGGACTGCCGCGCGACAAGGCGCACGACCTGATCGTGCAGGCCGCGATCGGCGCCGCCGTGATGCTCCGGGACAGCGGCGAGCACCCCGTCAAACTCCGGGAGGCGGTGACCTCACCGGCCGGCACCACCATCAACGCCATCCGCGAGCTGGAACGCCACGGGGTACGGGCCGCGCTGATCGCCGCCCTGGAGGCGGCCCGCGACCGCAGCCGGGAACTCGCCTCCGGCAACGGCTGACCGCCGGCCCCTCCTCCCCTCCTGCCGGCCGGCCCCCCACCTCCCCGCCGTGACCACCCACGCCCGCCCGGCCCCCTGCACCCGCCCGACCGGGGGCGGCCCCGCACCGCCCGCCGGCCCGGACCGACCCCGACGACCGGGCGGGCCGGGCCGGTCCCGGGCAAGGTCCCGGCCCCCCGGCCGCCCCGCACCCACTCGGACCCCGCCCGGCCCCTGGCACCCGGCACCCAGTCCGCCCCCGCATCCACCCGGCCCCCGTCCCAGGGGGCCCACCACCGCGGCCTCCCCGCCCCCGGGTCGAGCCGCCCAACAACCCAGCCACCCCCGGGCGGCCCCGACCACCCCCGAACCCATCAGCCGGGGCAATCCATCAGCCGGGGGACTCATCAGCCGGGGAACTCAGCCACCCGCCACCGGGTCCACCGTCACCGAGGTCCCCGAGGACCCCGAGAACCCCGAGAACCCTGAGGACCCCGAGAACCCTGAGGATTCCGAGAACCCTGAGGGCTCCGAGGACCCCGAAGGAACCGGGGCCGCCCCGGCCGGGATCACCGCCTCCGCCGCGACCGGTGGCATCAGTCCCACCGCCGCGTAGGCGGCGTCCACCCGGGGCCGGGCCAGGGCGGCCGCGCGCTCCGCGCCGGCGCGCAGCACCGCGTCCACCTGGGCCGGGTCGGCGGACAGCTCGGCATGGCGCTCCCGCAGCGGCCGCAGCATCTCCACCACGGCCTCCGCGGTGTCCTTCTTCAGCGCCCCGTACGAGCTGTAGCCGGCGGCCAGGTCCCCGGGGGCGCCACCGGTGCAGGCGGCGAGGATGTCGAGCAGGTTCGCGACCCCCGGCCGGTTCTCCCGGTCGTGGACCACGTCGCCCGCGGCACCGCTGTCGGTGGTCGCCCGCATCACCTTCCGCCGTACGGTGTCCGGCTCGTCCAGGAGATAGATGATGCCGCTGGTCTCGGCGTGCGACTTCCCCATCTTCGAGGTGGGGTCGCGCAGGTCCATCACCCGCGAGGCGACCCGCGGCACGGTGGCACGGGGGACCGTGAAGACCTGCCCGTACCGCTGGTTGAACCGCAGCGCCAGGTCCCGGGTCAGCTCCACGTGCTGGGCCTGGTCGTCGCCGACCGGCACCTCGTCCGCTCCGTACGCCAGGATGTCGGCGGCCATCAGCGCCGGATAGGTGAGCAGGGAGAGCCGGACGCTGCCGCCCCGGCCCGCCTCGCGCGCCGCCTTCTCCTTGTACTGGATCATGCGCCGCATCTCGCCGTCGCTCGCGGTGCACTCCATCAGGTACGACAGCCGGGTGTGCTCGTGCACATGGCTCTGTACGAACACCGTGCACAACCGCGGGTCCAGCCCCGCGGCCAGCAGCAGCGTCGCGGCCTGCCGGGTGAGCCGGCGCACCCGCGCCGGGTCGTGCTCCACGGTCAGGGCGTGCAGGTCCACCACGCAGAACAGTGCGTCGGCGCGGTGCTGGTCCTCCGCCACCCAGCGGCGGACCGCGCCCAGGTAGTTCCCCAGGGTCAGGTGTCCGGTCGGCTTGAGGCCGCTGAAGATCCGGTGCAGCGGGCCGTGGGTGCGGTCCGGCCGGTGGGTCATGGGGGTCGTCATCGCGGTATCCCGGTCCATTCGTCTCGGGGCCGCCGCCACGGCGGGCCCGCACGGGATACGCGAACGGCCGCCGGAGCGGCGGCCGTGTCCATCAGTGCATGCGCGTCGGTCGGCCGCCGTCAGGCGGCCCACCACAGGAGGGAGTGCGCATGCTTGGTCATGCCGCCCACCATACGACCCGAAAAAGTGCGCCGCCACGGGTTTGAAGCCGTGCGGGACGTCATGTACTGTTCTCCGAGTTGTCACGGGGTCCGCACGGACCGCGCGGACGACACCCTCGCGCCGCACCGGCGGCACACCACTACTGCACGGCCCCCGATCGGGATCAATTTCGGCATGCCGGAATTCGGACCGAAAGGCTCGATTAGGAGCCGGCGGGGAAATCCGCTAAAGTAGTGATCACGCCGGAAGGCGCGAAACAAACCCCCTCCAACGGGGACCGGAAAAGAAATCCGAACCGGGAACGGAACGGAAAACGGATCTGGTAAGGTTGGAAACACCGAAGGGAAGCGCCCGGAGGAAAGCCCGAGAGGGTGAGTACGAAGGAAGCGTCCGTTCCTTGAGAACTCAACAGCGTGCCAAAAGTCAACGCCAGATATGTTGATACCCCGTCTCCGGGCCGGTGAATGGCCGGGAGTCGAGGTTCCTTTGAAGAAACACACAGCGAGGACGCTGTGAACCGTCGGGACTATTCCTCCTGACGGTTCCGCTCAACGCGAGTGATGCCCCGAGTACGGGGAAGCATTCACGGAGAGTTTGATCCTGGCTCAGGACGAACGCTGGCGGCGTGCTTAACACATGCAAGTCGAACGATGAACCCGCTTCGGTGGGGGATTAGTGGCGAACGGGTGAGTAACACGTGGGCAATCTGCCCTGCACTCTGGGACAAGCCCTGGAAACGGGGTCTAATACCGGATATGACGCGTGACCGCATGGTCTGCGCGTGGAAAGCTCCGGCGGTGCAGGATGAGCCCGCGGCCTATCAGCTTGTTGGTGGGGTAATGGCCTACCAAGGCGACGACGGGTAGCCGGCCTGAGAGGGCGACCGGCCACACTGGGACTGAGACACGGCCCAGACTCCTACGGGAGGCAGCAGTGGGGAATATTGCACAATGGGCGAAAGCCTGATGCAGCGACGCCGCGTGAGGGATGACGGCCTTCGGGTTGTAAACCTCTTTCAGCAGGGAAGAAGCGAAAGTGACGGTACCTGCAGAAGAAGCGCCGGCTAACTACGTGCCAGCAGCCGCGGTAATACGTAGGGCGCGAGCGTTGTCCGGAATTATTGGGCGTAAAGAGCTCGTAGGCGGCTTGTCACGTCGGATGTGAAAGCCCGGGGCTTAACCCCGGGTCTGCATTCGATACGGGCAGGCTAGAGTTCGGTAGGGGAGATCGGAATTCCTGGTGTAGCGGTGAAATGCGCAGATATCAGGAGGAACACCGGTGGCGAAGGCGGATCTCTGGGCCGATACTGACGCTGAGGAGCGAAAGCGTGGGGAGCGAACAGGATTAGATACCCTGGTAGTCCACGCCGTAAACGTTGGGAACTAGGTGTGGGCGACATTCCACGTTGTCCGTGCCGCAGCTAACGCATTAAGTTCCCCGCCTGGGGAGTACGGCCGCAAGGCTAAAACTCAAAGGAATTGACGGGGGCCCGCACAAGCGGCGGAGCATGTGGCTTAATTCGACGCAACGCGAAGAACCTTACCAAGGCTTGACATACATCGGAAAGCGCCAGAGATGGTGCCCCCCTTGTGGTCGGTGTACAGGTGGTGCATGGCTGTCGTCAGCTCGTGTCGTGAGATGTTGGGTTAAGTCCCGCAACGAGCGCAACCCTTGTTCTGTGTTGCCAGCATGCCTTTCGGGGTGATGGGGACTCACAGGAGACTGCCGGGGTCAACTCGGAGGAAGGTGGGGACGACGTCAAGTCATCATGCCCCTTATGTCTTGGGCTGCACACGTGCTACAATGGCCGGTACAAAGAGCTGCGATACCGTGAGGTGGAGCGAATCTCAAAAAGCCGGTCTCAGTTCGGATTGGGGTCTGCAACTCGACCCCATGAAGTCGGAGTCGCTAGTAATCGCAGATCAGCATTGCTGCGGTGAATACGTTCCCGGGCCTTGTACACACCGCCCGTCACGTCACGAAAGTCGGTAACACCCGAAGCCGGTGGCCCAACCCCTTGTGGGAGGGAGTCGTCGAAGGTGGGACTGGCGATTGGGACGAAGTCGTAACAAGGTAGCCGTACCGGAAGGTGCGGCTGGATCACCTCCTTTCTAAGGAGCACATGGCCGACTGCGAGCGAATGTCTCGCACGGTTAGCTCATGGGTGGAACGTTGACTATTCGGCGCACTCTGGATCTTGTTTCTGCTAGTACTGCTTCGGCGTGGAACGCAGGACGGGTGAGGGAGTGGGCCGGGCACGCTGTTGGGTGTCTGAGGGCACGGCCGTGAGGCTGGTGTCTTCGGTACGCCGGCCCCGGTGAACTCCGCACGTGGTGTGGGGGTGATGGGTGGCTGGTCGTTGCTTGAGAACTGCACAGTGGACGCGAGCATCTGTGGCCAAGTTTTTAAGGGCGCACGGTGGATGCCTTGGCACCAGGAACCGATGAAGGACGTGGGAGGCCGCGATAGGCCCCGGGGAGCTGTCAACCGAGCTGTGATCCGGGGGTGTCCGAATGGGGAAACCCGGCAGTCGTCATGGGCTGTCACCCGCTGCTGAACACATAGGCAGTGTGGAGGGAACGCGGGGAAGTGAAACATCTCAGTACCCGCAGGAAGAGAAAACAACCGTGATTCCGGGAGTAGTGGCGAGCGAAACTGGATGAGGCTAAACCTTGAGTGTGTGATACCCGGCAGGGGTTGCGCTCAGGGGGTTGTGGGAATGAGCTTCAGTCGTCTGCCGGCGGCTGGGCGAGTCAGAAACCATTGCGATAGGCGAAGGGCATGCGAAAGGCCCGGCGTAGAGGGTAAGACCCCCGTAGCTGAAATCGTGGTGGCTTGCTTGCTCATCTCCCAAGTAGCACGGGGCCCGAGAAATCCCGTGTGAATCTGGCGGGACCACCCGCTAAGCCTAAATATTCCCTGGTGACCGATAGCGGATAGTACCGTGAGGGAATGGTGAAAAGTACCGCGGGAGCGGAGTGAAATAGTACCTGAAACCGTGTGCCTACAAGCCGTGGGAGCGTCGCACATCGAGCTTGCTCGGTGTGTCGTGACTGCGTGCCTTTTGAAGAATGAGCCTGCGAGTTTGCGGTGTGTTGCGAGGTTAACCCGTGTGGGGAAGCCGTAGCGAAAGCGAGTCCGAATAGGGCGGTTGAGTAGCACGCTCAAGACCCGAAGCGGAGTGATCTAGCCATGGGCAGGTTGAAGCGGAGGTAAGACTTCGTGGAGGACCGAACCCACCAGGGTTGAAAACCTGGGGGATGACCTGTGGTTAGGGGTGAAAGGCCAATCAAACTCCGTGATAGCTGGTTCTCCCCGAAATGCATTTAGGTGCAGCGTCGTGTGTTTCTTGCCGGAGGTAGAGCACTGGATAGGCGATGGGCCCTACCGGGTTACTGACCTTAGCCAAACTCCGAATGCCGGTAAGTGAGAGCGCGGCAGTGAGACTGTGGGGGATAAGCTCCATGGTCGAGAGGGAAACAGCCCAGAGCATCGACTAAGGCCCCTAAGCGTACGCTAAGTGGGAAAGGATGTGGAGTCGCAGAGACAACCAGGAGGTTGGCTTAGAAGCAGCCACCCTTGAAAGAGTGCGTAATAGCTCACTGGTCAAGTGATTCCGCGCCGACAATGTAGCGGGGCTCAAGCGTACCGCCGAAGTCGTGTCATTGCAGTACATACCCCCAACGGGGACTGTGATGGGTAGGGGAGCGTCGTGTGCCGGGTGAAGCAGCACCGGAAGGTAGTTGTGGACGGTTCACGAGTGAGAATGCAGGCATGAGTAGCGATTCACACGTGAGAAACGTGTGCGCCGATTGACTAAGGGTTCCTGGGTCAAGCTGATCTGCCCAGGGTAAGTCGGGACCTAAGGCGAGGCCGACAGGCGTAGTCGATGGACAACCGGTTGATATTCCGGTACCCGCTTTGAAGCGCCAAACATCGAGGCGAGCGATGCTAAGTCCGTGAAGCCGCCGGGTGATCCTTCGGGTGATCTCGGAGTGGTGGAGCCGATGACCCAGACTTGTAGTAGGTGAGTGATGGGGTGACGCAGGAAGGTAGTCCAGCCCGGGCGGTGGTTGTCCCGGGGTAAGGGTGTAGCCCGAGAGATAGGCAAATCCGTCTCTCATATGAGGGTGAGACCTGATGCCGAGCCGATTGTGGTGAAGTGGATGATCCTATGCTGTCGAGAAAAGCCTCTAGCGAGTTTCATGGCGGCCCGTACCCTAAACCGACTCAGGTGGTCAGGTAGAGAATACCGAGGCGTTCGGGTGAACTATGGTTAAGGAACTCGGCAAAATGCCCCCGTAACTTCGGGAGAAGGGGGGCCATTTCTGGTGATCCGATTTACTCGGTGAGCTGGGGGTGGCCGCAGAGACCAGCGAGAAGCGACTGTTTACTAAAAACACAGGTCCGTGCGAAGCCGTAAGGCGATGTATACGGACTGACGCCTGCCCGGTGCTGGAACGTTAAGGGGACCGGTTAGCTTGGTTTCGACCAGGCGAAGCTGAGAACTTAAGCGCCAGTAAACGGCGGTGGTAACTATAACCATCCTAAGGTAGCGAAATTCCTTGTCGGGTAAGTTCCGACCTGCACGAATGGCGTAACGACTTCTCGACTGTCTCAACCATAGGCCCGGTGAAATTGCATTACGAGTAAAGATGCTCGTTTCGCGCAGCAGGACGGAAAGACCCCGGGACCTTTACTATAGCTTGATATTGGTGTTCGGTTCGGCTTGTGTAGGATAGGTGGGAGACTGTGAAGCATGCACGCCAGTGTGTGTGGAGTCGTCGTTGAAATACCACTCTGGTCGTGCTGGATGTCTAACCTGGGTCCGTGATCCGGATCAGGGACAGTGTCTGGTGGGTAGTTTAACTGGGGCGGTTGCCTCCTAAAGGGTAACGGAGGCGCCCAAAGGTTCCCTCAGCCTGGTTGGCAATCAGGTGTTGAGTGTAAGTGCACAAGGGAGCTTGACTGTGAGACCGACGGGTCGAGCAGGGACGAAAGTCGGGACTAGTGATCCGGCGGTGGCTTGTGGAAGCGCCGTCGCTCAACGGATAAAAGGTACCCCGGGGATAACAGGCTGATCTTCCCCAAGAGTCCATATCGACGGGATGGTTTGGCACCTCGATGTCGGCTCGTCGCATCCTGGGGCTGGAGTCGGTCCCAAGGGTTGGGCTGTTCGCCCATTAAAGCGGTACGCGAGCTGGGTTTAGAACGTCGTGAGACAGTTCGGTCCCTATCCGCTGTGCGCGTAGGAGTCTTGAGAAGGGCTGTCCCTAGTACGAGAGGACCGGGACGGACGAACCTCTGGTGTGCCAGTTGTTCTGCCAAGGGCATGGCTGGTTGGCTACGTTCGGGAGGGATAACCGCTGAAAGCATCTAAGCGGGAAGCCTGCTTCGAGATGAGGGCTCCCACCCACTTGATGGGGTAAGGCTCCCAGTAGACGACTGGGTTGATAGGCCAGATATGGAAGCCGGGTAACCGGTGGAGTTGACTGGTACTAATAGGCCGAGGGCTTGTCCTCAGTTGCTCGCGTCCACTGTGTTGGTTCTGAAGTAACGACCGTGTTGTGTCCGGTTGGTTAACTTCATAGTGTTTCGGTGGTTATTGCGTTAGGGGAACGCCCGGTTACATTCCGAACCCGGAAGCTAAGCCTTTCAGCGCCGATGGTACTGCAGGGGGGACCCTGTGGGAGAGTAGGACGCCGCCGAACAATTTTTCTGGCTCCGGTCGGGACTTCGGTCCCGACCGGAGCCTTTTTGTATTTCCGGGGCCTTTCCGGAAGCCCCCGGGGGTTCGCGGGGCGGACTCCGTGCGTCGGTCAGGTACTCGTCGGCCGGCTGCTGAACGCCGGACATGGCGGCGGTGGATGCCGTGAGTCCTTGAGGGGTGGCTGCGCGATGCATCGGGGAATCGGATGTGGGGGCCGGCTTCCGGGTGGTGGAGAATCCCGACGGTCAACGAGTACGCTCCGCCGATCTCCAAGGCGTCATGGGTCCTGGGCCCTCGGGGACGGCTGCACGTAACGGGAGAGGGGGGGCGGGCCCGGCAGAGCCGGGCCCGCGGAGGCCGTGATGGCCTGGGAGACGGATGTACGGGCCGGGGCCCGGCCCGTACAGAGGGAAGGCGATCGGCAGTCCTCCGGCCCGCGGGTCAGCGGACCAGGGCGCGGTTCGGCCAGCGGCTGCGGGCCTGTTCCTGGGAGCGCATCAGGGCCAGCGTCAGCAGGCCCTGCGCCGCCCCCTGGGCGATGAGGTCGGGAAGTGCCGGGATGGGGGCCACCGCGGCGATGTCGTCGAGCACCAGGGTGACGGGCGGGTCGAGCCGGCCGGAGGACGACCGCTCGGCCAGGCGCCGGCCACGCTCCACCACGCCGGCCAGGAGAGCCGTCAGCAGTGGCATCGCACCCGGCTGGTTCCGGGGGTCCTCGATGGACTCGCCCACCAGGTACAGCGTGCCGCCCTCGCCGAAGAACGACTCCAGCGCGAGCGCGTCGGCCCGGCCCGGGTTGCAGGCGTCCCTGATGTGGATGGACGACAGGGCGCCCAGCGTCCGGGAGGTCAGCTCCTGGGCCTGGTCCCGCCGTTCGGGGTGGGCGGTGAGGGTCGCCTCCAGCTCGCCCGCGGCGCCGCCGGCCGCCTTCGGATGGGTCCGGAGGATGCGTACCGGCTCATGGGCGGAGTTGCCCTGCGCCCAGCGGTGCACCTGGCGGAACGGCCGGCCGTCGACCGCCGCCGCGTGCAGCCAGCAGCGCAGCAGGGTCTCGGCGGCGTCCGCGGTGGGCCGTTGCAGCGGGTTCGTGGGGCGTACCGGGGCGAGCAGCGCGGTGGCCCGGGCGGCGGCCACATCGCGCTCCTCGCAGCCCGCCGCGGGGTTCCACCGCAGCCGGGCCGGGGTGTCCAGCCGGTGCGTCGGATCGTAGACGTGCACCGGTCCGAGCTTGGCCCGGCCGTCCTTGGTGGCGGCCCACAGCTCCGGGTCGCTGGTGACCACCAGGATCGGGCCCTCCGCGTCGGTCACGGTGCGGAACGCCGCGTCACCGCGCTGGGCGCCGTAGACGATGCGCGGCAGCGACGGTTCGGGGGACGGGAAGGACGTGGTGCGGGGACCGGGGAGGTGACCGCCGGTCCACCCGGGCGTCTCACCGCCGTGCGGGGCCCCGAGGAGCGGCGCGCCGGAGCCCGTGGCCTGGCCGGGGAACGCGGCGGGGGGCCGTCGCGCCGTCGGGCCGGGGACGGCGGGCCCGTCCGGACCGGGCCGGGCGGGGTGCGGACGCAGCGGCTTCGGTGGGGAAGACGGGCGCGGCCCAGGGAACCGCGGGGGGCCGGGGCGGAGGTGGGGGCCGGGGGCCGCGCCCGGCGCCGGGTACCCCGCGGCAGGCGCGCCGCCGACCGGGGTGCCGGGGGAGCGGCGGCGTACCACCGGCCGGGCCGAAGGCGGTCGGTCCGGCGGTGACCGGGCCGGTGCCGTGGGTCCGGTACGGGTCGGCTGCCGCCGGCGCGCCGCCGTGTCCCGCCGCGGGCCGCGGGTGGGGCACGGTGCCGGCGGGACCGTCGTCCGGGGCCTGCTCCCACGGCGCGGGGTGGGCGTCACCGGCCGGGGGCACGGCCTCCCGGCCGGCCGCCGGGGAGGTCCCGGTGGTGTCGGCGCCGGGGTCGCGGGCGGGACGTGCGGAGGCCTCCGCACGGCGCTGGGCGCGGACGATCCGGTACCGGGCGATGGTGCCGATGGCGAACACCAGCACCACGAAGAGCACCATCAGCTGGCTGATGAAGATGCCCCAGAACAGTCCGTAGCCGGAGAGCTCCTCCGGTGGGGTGTCCGGCCAGGCCGTCGCCAGGTCGTGCGGATCGGTGATCAGGTGCCGCAGCGCCCGCGGGGTGCGGATGAAGCTCACCCCGTCCGGCCACGCCCCGTGCGAGAACAGCCCGGCGAGCCCGGTGGCCGTCCACACCAGCAGCGTCAGACCGAGCAGAAAGCCGATGACACCGACGAGCAGACCGTCCGGGACGCCACCCTCCGGCGGTCCGGCGCCGTCGTCACCGCCGCGCCCCGCGCCGCCGGCCCCCCGGCCGGTCCCGCCTCTGCTGCCGCCACGCTCCGGATGCCGCGCCATGATCATGCCACCGTCGAGCCGTACGACGATCCGTCGTAGGAGGGGCCGCCGTACGGCGCTTCCTCGGCCTCCTCCGCCAGCCGCTGCTCCACCGCCGCGGCCGCGCGCTCCTCGGCCTCGGTCTCCGCCCGCCGGCGGAGTTCCGCGGCCATCGCGTCCTCGGTCATCGCCCGGTCGGTGTAGACCAGCGGGCGTTCGGCCTCGGTGATGAGGTGCTTGACCACCTGCACGTTTCCGTTCACGTCCCAGACCGCGATGCCCGGGGTCAGGGTGGGGATGATCTCGACGGCCCAACGGGGCAGGCCCAGGACCCGCCCGGTGGCCCGGGCCTCGTCCGCCTTCTGGGCGTAGACCGTACGGGTGGACGCCATCTTGAGGATGGCCGCGGCCTCCCGTGCCGCCGCGCCGTCCACCACGTCGGACAGGTGGTGCACCACCGCGACGAAGGACAGGCCCAGGCGGCGTCCGAACTTCAGCAGCCGCTGGAAGAGCTGGGCGACGAACGGGCTGTTGATGATGTGCCAGGCCTCTTCGACGAGGAAGATGCGCTTCTTGCGGTCCGGCCGGATCCAGGTGTGCTCCAGCCACACGCCGACGATCGCCATGAGGATCGGCATGGCGATGGAGTTCCGGTCGATGTGGGAGAGGTCGAAGACGATGAGCGGCGCGTCCAGGTCGATGCCCACGGTCGTCGGCCCGTCGAACATGCCGCGCAGGTCACCGTCGACCAGCCGGTCCAGCACCAGCGCGACGTCCAGGCCCCAGGCCCGTACGTCGTCTATGTCCACGTTCATGGAGGCGGCGGACTGGGACTCGGGGTGGCGCAGCTGGTCCACGATGTCGGTGAGCACCGGCTGCCGGTCGGTGATGGTCTCGTTGACGAAGGCGTGCGCCACCTTCAGGGCGAAACCGGCCCGCTCGTCCAGCCCGTGCCCCATGGCGACCTCGATGATGGTGCGCAGCAGGGCCAGCTGTCCGGTGGTGGTGATGGACGGGTCCAGCGGGTTCAGCCGGATGCCGCCGTCCAGCGCGGCCATCGGGTCGAGCCGGATGGGGGTGATCCCCAGCTCCTCGGCGATGAGGTTCCACTCGCCGACCCCGTCCTCGCCCTGGGCGTCCAGCACCACCACCTGGCGGTCGCGGAACCGCAGCTGGCGCAGGACGTACGTCTTCTCCAGCGCCGACTTGCCGTTGCCGGACTCGCCGAGCACCAGCCAGTGCGGGGCCGGCAGCTGCTGGCCGTACAGCTGGAAGGGGTCGTAGATGTAGCCCTTGCCGGAGTACACCTCGCGCCCGATGATCACGCCGGAGTCGCCCAGGCCGGGCGCGGCGGTGGGGAGGTAGACGGCCTGCGCCTGTCCGGTCGATGTGCGGACCGGCAGCCGGGTCGTCTCCACCTTCCCGAAGAGAAAACTGGTGAAGGCGTCGGTGACGGCGCCCATCGGATCGGCCACTGCCAAGCCCCTCTCATCCTGCTCGTTCTGCTCGTCCTGCGTCCGGGTGGCCGGGCCGCCGGGGCCGGCGGTCAAGGCCGGCCGGCCGGTTCGTCCCGGGCCGCCGGGTCCACCGGGCTCGCCCGGTCGGTCGGTTCCGACCGGGCTGCCGGAACCGGCGGGGCCGGCAGCCCGCGCGGTGCGTCGCGGCCTGCCGGGTCCCGGGGCCGGTCGTCACGGTCCCGGGGGGCCGGGCCGGTGGTGCCCGTCCGGCCGGTGGCGTGACCGGTGACGGCCGAGCCGGTGGGGTGGCCGGTGCCGGGCGGCTGCCGGCCGGTCCCGGGGCGGGGTCACCGGCGGATGCCGGTCGCGAACGGCAGGGTGTTCACGAACGCCCGGTGGTGTTCCCGGTCGCACCACTCCAGCTTGAGGTAGCTCTTGCCGGCCGAGGCGCGGATGGTGCGCTTGTCCCGGGCGAGCGCCTCCGGGGAGCGGGAGGAGACCGTGATGTAGCCGACCAGGTTGACGCCCGCGGCGCCGCTGGCGAGGTCCTCGCCGCGCTGGTCCAGACGGCCGTGGGCGGCGATGTCGCGGGGGTCCACGGTGCGGTTCATCTTGGCGGCCCGGCTGGCGTCCGCCTCGTCGTTGGTCTTCTCGGTGAGCATGCGTTCGATCGCCACCTCGGTGGGCTCCAGGTCCATGCAGACCGCGACCGTACGGATCACGTCCGGGGTGTGGACCAGCAGCGGCGCCAGGAAGTTGACGCCCACCGGGGTCATCGGCCACTCCTTCACCCAGGCGGTGGCATGGCACCAGGGCTCGCGGGTGGTGGACTCGCGGGTCTTGGCCTGGAGGTAGGTCGGCTCCATCGCGTCCAGCTCGGCCGGCCAGGCGTTGCGCCGGCTCATCGCCTGGATGTGGTCGATGGGGTGGTCCGGGTCGTACATGGAGTGGATGAGCGACGCCAGCCGGCTCTGGCCCAGCGGCTGTCGCACCCGGATGTCGGCCTCGGCGAGCCGGGCGCAGATGTCGGTCAGCTCGCGGGCCATCACCACGGCGAGGCCGGAGTCCTTGTCCAGCTTCCGGCCGCCGGCGGTGTGCCGGGCGGCGCGGGCGATGGCCTGTGCCTCGGCGGCCAGCTCGCGGGTGTAGTGCATGCAGGCGACCAGGTAGGCGCGGTGCTGCTCGGAGGAGGTGGACACCATGGACAGCAGCTGGTCGTAGGAGTCCTTCAGCCAGGCGGGCGCCTGCTGGTCGCCGCGCCGCTCCACGTCCTTGGCGTGCGCGTCCGGGTCGGCGGGCAGGGTCCGGGCGAGCATCTGCAGCCGGGTCACGAAGCCGTCGCCGTTGGCCACGTGCTTGAGCAGCGTCCCGAAGCGCTCGACGAGCGCCTCCTGGTCCTCGGAGTCGCGGAGTCCGACGCCCGGGCCCTCGATCTCGATCGCGGCGGTGACGGTGCGGCGGTCGGCGTGCAGCAGCACCGCGATCTCGTCCGGGCCGAAGGGGGCGGAGAGCCAGTTGATCCGGCCGATGCCGGGCGGCGGGCCGATCTCCACCTCCCGTCCGTCCAGCCGGGTGCCGGCTTCGGCGGCGGCCGACCGGTAGGTGGCGCCCTTCCGCTGGAGCCGCTTGTACGAGCGGTTGATCTCGAACCACTTGTAGAACGTCCGGCCCTTGTACGGGACGTACACCGCGGCGAGGGCGAGGGTCGGGAAGCCGACCAGGGTGACGATGCGCAGCGTCAGCACCGGCACCAGCAGGCCGCACATCATGCCGATGAAGGCGCCGGCGATGACCAGCGCGATCTCGCCGGACTCCCGGTTCTTGCCGATGACGGCGTTGGGCCGGGCACGGCCGATCAGATAGGTCCGGCGGGGCGCGATGGGATGGGACTGGGCCTCCGTGGTCAACGCCGGTCACCTCCCGGATTGTTGCTGGTGGGGCTGGACTGGGTACGGGGAGCGGGCGTGGCCGGAGCGCTGGGGCCGCCCCCGCCGCCGGACGGGGATGTGGGGGCGGACCGGGTGCTGTGCGCGGCCACGCCGCCGGAGACCGGGTTGGCGGGCCTGGGCGCGGAGGACGAGCCGCCGCCCCCGCCGTCCCCGCCGGCGACCGGGCCACGGGCGCTGTGGGTGGCCATGCCCTGCTTCACCATCGAGGCCGGGGAGCTGATGATCGCGGCGGCCTGGCGGGAGGCGGGGTCGGCGCTGGCGCTGCGCGACTTGACGATCTCGTCCCCGAACCCGGGCACGAAGCGGTAGATCATCGCGCTGGCGAAGATCGCCAGGATGATGATCGACAGCCCGGAGACCACGGCGGAGAAGGCGTCCGGCTCGTTGCCGGAGGCGGACAGCGCCCCGGCGAGGGCGAGGACTATCACGATCACCGGCTTGACCAGGATCACGGCGATCATGATGCCCGCCCAGCGGCGGACGTGGCCCCACATGTTCTTGTCCACCAGGCCGGCGTAGACGGCGGTGCCGAGCAGCGCGCCGACGTAGAGCAGCGCGGCCCGGATGACCAGCTCCAGGCAGAGCACACCGGCGGCCAGGATCGTCACCAGAGAGATCACGATCAGCATGATCGGACCGCCGCCGATGTCCTCGTCCTTCTTCAGGGCCGCGGAGAAGGAGCTGAAGAACGTGTCGTTGTCCGCTCCGGTGCCGGAGGCGATGACATCGGTGACGGCGTCCGTGGCGGACACCACCGTGTAGAGGATCAACGGGGTGAAGGCGGAGGCCAGCACCGTCAGCCAGAGGAAACCGATCGCCTCGGACAGCGCCTCGGTGAAGGGCACCCCGCGGACGGCGCGCTTGGCGACGGCCAGCAGCCACAGGATGAGGGTGAGGATGGTGGAGGCGGCGAAGACGACGGCGTACTGGCGGAGGAACGCCTCGTTGGTGAAGTCCACGTCGGCGGTCTCCTTGACGAGCTTGGAGACCTTGCCGACGAGCCAGGCGGCGGCGTCGGCACAGCCGCGGGCGAGGGAGGCGGCGGGGTCGAGGGGGTTGCTGGGGTCGGGGGAGCCGCCGGGGGCATCGGTCATGCCCCTCTCGCATGCCTCCCTTGCTTCCCCATGAGCGATGTCGCAGGGATTGGAGCTTTCGCTGGGTGTAGGAGTCGGATCGGCCGCTGCGGACGTTGCCAGGAGCACGGCCCCCGTTTGAACCGCAACCAGGGCTGCGACCAGCAGGCGCGCGCGACCCGGTGAAGCCTTAACGGGCATAGGTAAACCCTCCATACTGCTCCACGGCCTTGACGATCTCCTCTGCCGTAGAGGCGGCACGATCGCTGTTGACGGGGGCAGGCCCGTTCTTCTGACTGAATGACTCGACTTTCCAGTCGCCTTTTTCCCAGCGAAGCTTGAAAGTCATGGTGAACCAGTCGTTGGTCACCGGGCGCCTTGAGCCCTCTCCGGCTGTCCCGAATACGCCGGTGCACCAGGTCTCAACGGTTGCGGCCGTCCCCGTGAACTCCGTCGTCTTGGTCCCGATGGGCGCTGTGCGTGAGACGTAGGTCATGCCTTCGGGAGCTCGGCCATGCTCATCCAAGCCGATCTTGGTCAGAATCTCGGAAGAGTAGACCTTGTCGAAGCGCTTTTGGAAGCCCGGGACGGAACCTTCGGTAAAGAGCTGTGGCACCAGTTCGTGCCGCAGTTCCTTGTTGTACATGTCCGCCGACCCCAGTGCCACCGCGTAGTTCGCCGCGGCGCTCTGGGCGCCCTGTTCGGTCTGCGCGAAGCCCGAGGCGATGCCCGTGGTCTCGTTCTTGCCGTCCACCGGGCGTACGCCCGTGGGGGCCGTCGGTTGGGGCTTGCCCCCGCCGTCGCCGCCCTCGGCGGAGGAGCTGCCGTCGGAGCTCTTGCCGTCGCCGGCCCCGTCGCCCCGGTTGGCGAAGGCGATGGCCGCGATGAGCAGGACGACGACGCTCACCACCGTGATGAGGTTCCGGCTCGGCTTGGTGCGGCCGGACCGGCGCGGGGCGCCGTAGGGGTCGCCGTCGCCCTCGGGGAGGCGGGTGCGGGTGAGGTGCGTGTCGCCGTCGTCGGCCCGTGCCCGGTCCTGGCCGCGGTAGCCGTCGCCGTATCCGTCGTCGCCGCCGAGACTCATCGCCGGTACGTCCCTTCAGCTGTGTCGTTCGGCCTTGTCGCCGGGGTCGCCGTCGTGCCGCCCTCATATGACGGTAGCGGCGCCGGCCGGGGAACGGGCGCGGTGGTGTGAGTGCACATCAAGCTGACACGACCTCAGCAGCGGGACCGGTGGGGGAGTGGGGCGCAAGGGGGACGGCACGGGGAGGAACGGAGGAGGAGATGTGTGGGGGACAGGGGGACCCGGCGGCGGGCGGGGAAGAGCGGGTGGGAGCGCGGGACCGCAGGTGGGGACGGGGAGCGCCGGGGGTGAGGGCTCGCACCGGCCCGGGCCGGCCCGGCCGGAGGTGTGGCCGGCCGGGTTCGGCGGACGCCGGCCCGGGGGCGGGTGGCCGCCTGCCCGCCCCGGTCCGGGCAGGCGGCGCGCGGCCGACCACCGGATGGCGCAGTGGTACCGGTACGCCGGGTGGCGTAGTGGTGTCGCTGCGCCGGGCGGTGGCACGGCCGCGGACCTCGTCCCCGGGCCGTCCCCGCCCGCTAGATGGCCATGCCGTACACGATCGTGAACAGGGTGCCGAGGGAGCCGATGATGAAGACGCCGGTGAGCCCGGCGACGATCAGTCCCTTGCCCTGTTCGGCGCTGAAGGTGTCGCGGAGCGCGGTGGCGCCGATCCGCTGTTTGGCGGCACCCCAGATCGCGATGCCGAGGCAGAGCAGGATGGCCACCGCCATGACCACCTCGATCATGACGCGGGCCTCGGCCCCGAGGCTCCCGAAGGGGCCCCAATCCGGGGCGATCCCGCCGATGATGGTGTCGATGTCGCCCTCGTCTTCGGCTGCCAGGAACATTTTGAACTCACCGCCCCTTATGGGTTGTTGTGTACGTGTGCCGCATGGCACGGGTCGGCTTCCATCTTCGCTGACGGAGTCGCCCTTGCATGTCGACTTGGCGGCATTTCTTGGTGGATCCGATGCGTGTTGTCGGCCACGGCCCTCCGGGGTGAGAACCGGACGAGTGAATAGTGTGACATTTCGTCACCGGAGTCCACCTTCTCCTCCGGCCCGTGGTGACGGGCCGACCGTCACCGGGTGCCGTGGGGCCCCGGGGCGGGCGGCGCGGCCGGCGCCGGCGGGGGGCCCGGGGCGCGGTTCAGCCACCGGTTCCCGGCGGTTCCTCGGCGAAGTCGTCGAACTCACCGGCCTTGATGCCCAGGAGGAACGCCTCCCACTTGGCCTGTGTGGTGACGACGACGTTGTCCGGATCGCTGGTCTCGCGCATGTAGATCATTCCGTCCGGACCCGCGGCGACCTCCAGGTACGACTCCAGCTCCTCGCCGTCCTCGGGTTCCGCGCGCAGCCATTCGAGTTCGGACATGTCGGTCATGGTGGTGGTCCTCGTCGGAGAGTCGGGGTGAGGCCGGACGGGTGGTCGGTCAACTGACGATAGACGGATCGAGGGGTTCCGGGAGAGGGGACGGCTGGAAACCGGCGATCGGGTGAGACGGCCTCCGGGGCCGGGTGCCGGGCCGTCCGCCGCCGTTCGGGTGACGGTGCCTCACCCGTGGCGCCGGCCCCCTCTCCCGCACGGCACCGGCCCCGTACGGGTCGCCCGTTCGGGGCACGCGCACGGCCCGCTCCCCCGTGGGGCCGCACCCTCGTTTCGCCCTGCACAGTGCCGCCGGCGGCGGGGCTTCGGCCGGCGGCCACGTCACCCGGACGGCCTCTCCCGCGGCCTGCGCAGGCCGCGCGGCCCGCGGGTCCCGCGGGCCGTCGTCGGCGTGTGCCGGGCGGGACCCTGGGGCGGCCCCGCCACCGCGCCCCGGTCACCGCGCCGCGCTGCCGGGCGGTGCGGGGTGGCGAACCGGACCGCGACCGTTCAAATCCCGCCGCTTGGCGCGGAAACGCGTTCGTATCGGCGCCGAATGGGGGAGGATGAGCGGGTGCGTAGGGTCTGGCTGGGTGTCAGTGTCGGTGTCGCGCTGTGCTCTTCGTTCATCGCACTGCTGATCATCGGCGTCTATGTGGTTGCCGGAAACCTGTCCACCGGTGCGGCCGGTGGCACCAAGGGGCTGGCGCAGGGGTCCGTGCCCGCGGCGTACCGGGACCTGATCATGAAGTGGGGCAACTACTGTCCCGCCATCAACCCCGCGCTGCTCGCCGCGCAGCTCTACCAGGAGAGCGGCTGGAACCCCAAGGCGCAGAGCCCGGCGAACGCCAAGGGGCTCGCGCAGTTCATCCCCGGCACCTGGGCCGCGCACGGGGTGGACGGGGACAACGACGGCGACCGGGACATCTGGGACCCCGCGGACGCCATTCCCTCGGCCGCGAAGTACGACTGCTCCCTCGCCAAGTACGTCAAGGACGTCCCCGGCAACCCGACCCACAACATGCTCGCCTCGTACAACGCCGGCGCCTACGCGGTCATCCGGTACGGCGGCGTCCCGCCGTACCGGGAGACCCAGGGGTACGTGAAGCGCATCACCACCCTGGCGAAGAGCTTCGAGGCGCCGGTCCAGCCGGTGGCGCCGTCCCGGCAGGCGGCCGGGGCGATCTACTTCGCCCAGGACAAGCTGGGGACCCCGTACCTGTGGGGCGGCAACGGCACCCCCGAGCACAACGGGCGGTTCGACTGCTCCGGGCTGACCAAGGCGGCCTACCACTCGGTCGGCATCGAACTGCCGCGGGTGGCCAACGACCAGTGGAACGCCGGACCGCATCCCAAGCGCGACGAGCTGCTCCCCGGTGACCTGGTGTTCTTCGCCTACGATCTGGACGATCCGCGGTCGATCCACCACGTCGGGATCTACGTGGGCGGCGGGAAGATGATCAACGCGCCGTACACCGGCGCGGTCATCCGCTACGACGACATCGACACGCCGGACTACATCGGTGCCACCCGGGTCACCCGGGACGGCGCGAAAGCGTTGCGCCTGGCGAATTCCGCGTGAATCGGGGCAGGGGTCACCCCGGGAACGGCCAGGATCTGCCACGATCGGTCACCCTTCGATAACGTCCCGGTGATCTTTGGGTGGAGGAGGGAACGCAGAGCGTGAGCGACGCGTTTCCTAGGGGTGAGGGGCAGCACTACCCACGGGGGCCGGCAGCTGCACACAGCGACAGGTAAGAGATAAGGGGCCGCGGCATTATGGCTGGACTCGCACTGGGCTCCTCCCCGGCCAACGTGGGGGGAGGAGCGGAGTCGAACCCTGATGTCAGCCTGCTCTACGACATCAACGGACTCGCCAAGGACGCTCCGCACTGGTTCGACCGGGTGATGGAGTTCGTCGGCGAGTTCGGGATCATCTTCGGCATGGCGCTGCTCATGCTCGGCGCCTGGTGGAGCGCGCGCCGGAACCCCGACGCGCCCGGCGCCGTCGCCGGGCTGGTCTGGGCGCCGCTGGCGGCCGGTCTCGCGCTCATCGCCAACATCCCGATCCGGAACTTCGTGGAGCGGCCCCGGCCGTTCAAGGACCACCAGGGGCTGGAAGTCCTGGTGGACGGCAAGAACGACTTCTCGTTCGTCAGTGACCACGCCACGCTCGCCATGGCGCTCGCCGTGGGCGTCTTCATGGCCAGCCGGAAGTACGGGCTGGCGGCGATCGGCCTCGCCCTGCTGGAAGGGTTCTGCCGCGTCTACATGGGCGTCCACTACCCCACCGACGTGGTGGGCGGCTTCGCGCTGGGCACCGCCGTCGCGCTGCTGCTGGCACCGCTGGCGATGATGCTGCTGACGCCGCTGATGCACGGCATCGCGGGCTCCCGGGCCGGCTGGCTGGTCCGGGCCCGGCCGAGCGGCGACGCGGCGGCCGGCCCCGGGCCGGCGGGCGCCCCGCCGCTGCCGGGGACCCGGCTCAGCGGCCGGGACGAGGACCTGGCGGCCTGAGCCCGCCCCCGCCACCACTGACACCCCGCGGCCCGTCGCTCCCCGTGGAGCGACGGGCCGTCGGCGTATCCCGGGTGTCCCTCAGGCCGGGGCGGTCACGGTCGGCACGGAACGGTCCGGGCACGACGGACACGAACTGGTCCGGCTCCGGTCGGCACGGCTCCCGCGGCTCCCCGGCACTTCCGGAGGGGTCGCGGCCCCCAACGGTTCGCCCGACACGCGCCGAAGGAACGATCACGGCCGTCTTGGTTCGAACGGCCCGTCACCGCCGACCTGGCCCGAACCGCCGTGCGGGGCCGCTCCGGCCCGAACGGCTCCTCCGGGGACAGCCCGAACGGCTCGTCCGAGGGCGGGCCTGGTCCGGCCCGCCTCGCCCGGCCCCTCCACCTGCCCGGCCCACGCCGGCCGCCCCGCCCTGGGCAGCCCCGCACTCGGGGTCCGCGCCCTGCCCCGCGCCCGCCGCCGCGTCGCGCCCGGGGAGCTACACCGGGCCCCCGTACCGCGCCCGGGCACCCGTACCGTGCGCGCGGTCCCCGCACCACCACGTCCGCAGCCCCCGCACCACCGCATCCGGGGGCCACGTCCGGGCCCGCCGGTGGGCGTCAGAGCGCCTGCGGGAAGTCGAAGAGCCGGTCCGGGTCGTAGCGCTTCTTCACCCGGGCGAGCCGGCCGGCGGCCTCCCCGTAGTAGGCGGTGCGCCAGTCGGTGAGCCGGGCGTCGGTGTAGTTCTGGTACGCCCGGCCCGAGGCGTACCGGCGCATCGCGGAGTGGGCGCCGTCCAGCCACGCGGTCTGCACGCTGCCGGAGCCGCCGGCCGGCCAGGAGGCGGTGTACTGGGCGAGGAAGCGGGAGCGGCGGTGGACGAACGCGGTGGCGGTGGGGGAGACCCGGTTCACCGCACCGCCGAGCGCGGTGAGCGCGATGGCGACCGCACCGCCGCCGCCGGCCCGCCGGCCGTAGCGCTCGGCCTGGTCCAGCAGCGCCCGGATGCCGGCGGTGCCGAGCGGGCGGTCGAAGAAGTCCGAGCGGGCCGCGTAGGTCTCGCGGCGCAGGATGCCGGCGGCGTCGCGGCCGGGGGTGCCGCCGGGCAGGTGGCACTGGCCGGTGGAGCCGGTGGAGCAGCCCGCGTACATCCGCATCGCCTCCAGGTAGCCGCGGCGGCGCAGGCTCACTCGGGACGCCGGGCCGGGCCCGCCGGCGCGGTCGGCGAGGTTGTCCACGGCGTTCTGCAGGTCCCCGTAGGTGCCCAGCGAGAAGCAGCTGACCGAGACGGTGGGGGTGCGGCCGGGGGCGGCGGACAGGTGGAGCGCGGACCAGATTTCGTCGGGCCGGCTGGGCCCCCAGTCCTGCCAGGAGCGCAGCAGCGCGGCCGCCTTCGGCCAGGGCCAGGTCATGTAGGCGGTGACCCCGGGGGCGGCGCGGTGGGTGCGGAACCGCAATTCGGTGACGACCCCGAAGTTCCCGTTGCCGGCCCCGCGCAGCGCCCAGAACAGGTCGGTCTCCCGGGTCGCGGAGACGTCGAGGGCCTTGCCGTCCGCGGTGACGATCCGGGCCCCGGTGAGGCTGTCGCAGGTGAGTCCGTAGGCGCGGGAGACGACCCCGTGCCCGCCGCCGAGGGTGAGACCGGAGATCCCGACGGTGGGGCAGGAGCCGGCCGGGATCGTGACGCCGCGGGCGCCGAGCGCGGTGTAGACGTCGATGAGCTTGGCGCCCGCCCCGATGGTGGCCGTGCCGGAGCCGGTGCGGACCGCCGACAGCGCGGAGACATCGATGATCAGGCGCCCGTTGCCGCTGGACCAGCCGGCGTAGCTGTGCCCGCCGTTGCGGATGGCCACCGGGACGCCGTGGCGCCGGGCGAAGGCGAGGCACTCGGCTATGTCGGAGGTGTTGCCGATGTAGGCGACGGCGGCCGGGCGGAGGCTGTCGAACCGGGTGTTGTACAGCTGGCGGGCGGTGGCGTAGTCGCGGTCCCCCGGACGTATCAGGTCGCCCTGCAGTCCCCGGCCGAGGGCGGCCCAGTCGGTGCCGCGCGGCGCGGCCGGCCGCGCGCCGGGCGCGGCGGACCCGGTGCGTATCGCCGAGCCGGTGGTGGTCACGGTGGAGTGCGGGGCGGTCCGGCCCGGGGCGGCACCGTCTGTCCCGTTGTCGCAGCCGGTCGCCCACGCGGCGGCGCCGGCCGCGATCCCGGTCCCGGTTGCCAGCAGGGTGCGCCTGTCCATGGCGACCTCCGTTCGTCTCGGCTCTGCTTCCCCCATCAGGCAGAGGGCGAACGGGGGTTCACGGTTCCTCCGCGGAGTGTCCGGAATGGTGCGCATGCCCGAGAGCGTCCGCGCGGGCCAGGGAGCGCGCCCGCCGGGCCGGGCCGTACCACCCGCAGGTGCAGCGGGCTGTGGCGAAGGAACCCTTCTCCACCGTCGTGGTCCGGTGGCGGGGGTCGTCCTGGGGCTCCCGGGCGGGGGCCGCCCGGGTTGCCGGGGCCGAGCACAGGACCACGCTACCGGGCCCGTGACGGCCCTCGGGGCCCGGTCGTTGAAAAAGGTAAGTCTCACGCGGCAGCGGCGTGAGCCCGAGCGAGGCCAGGGGGTACGGGGAATGGGTGAGCCGGTGGCGCGGGAGCCCGCGCCCGGTACCGGTGGACGGCCGGCGGCGGGCCGGCGGACTGTCCGCGGTGCTGGCGGGCGGCCTGGCGGCGGGACTGCTGCTGACGGGCTGCACGCCGGAGACGGTGGTGGTGGACGGGCGCGGCTCCGGCGGGGACGGCGGCCCCCGGGTGCGGGGCGCGGCGGACGCCCTGGTGCGGGCGGGGAGTTCACGGGTCCGTACGACGGTGGAGACGGTGACCGGCGGCACCCGGGTGGCGATCCGCGGCCGGGGCGGCTACGACTTCGACCGGCGCCGCGGCCGGCTGCGGCTGGTGCTGCCCCGGGACGCCTCGGGCACGGCGGAGCACCGGCCGATCACCGAACTGCTGGCCGCCGGTGCGGTCTTCATGCGCAACCGGGGCGCGGGGGTGCCGGACGACAAGTGGGTGCGGGTGGTGAGCGCGGGTGCCGTGGACGGCAACCTGGTGACCGGAGGTGCCACGGACCCGCTGACCGCGGCCGAGCTGCTGCGGGCGGCGCGGGGCGTCCGGCTGGTGGGCCGGGAGCGGCTGGACGGGACCGCGGTGCGGCACTACCAGGGCGTCACCGACATCGGCCGGGCGGCCCGGGCGGCCTCGCCCGCGGCCCGGGAGGTGCTGGGGGCGGCGGCCCGCGGCTTCACCGAGCACGTGGTGGCCTTCGACGCGTACCTGGACGAGCGGGGACGGCTGCGCAAGGTCCGGCACCGCTTCACCATGGCCGAGCGGTGGACCGGCTCGGGCGTGCGCCAGCAGGTCGTCTCCACCACCGAGCTGTACGACTTCGGGGCCCGGGTCACGGTCCGGCTGCCCGACCCCGAGGACATCTTCACCGGTACGGTCGGTGCGCCGCGCGGGTGAGCGGGCGGGTACGGGTGGCGGCGGGGGAGCTGGGACGGACCGGCCGGGGACGGCGCCGGCCGTCCGGGCGGCCGGTGGGCACGGTGGTCGCGGGCAGCCGCGGCGACGGGGCCGGTGACCGGGCCGGTCGCGGTGCCGGTCGGACAGTGACGTCCGGTCCGCCGGCCCGGCACCCGTCCGGGCAGGACGGCGGCGCGGGACGGGGCGGGGCGGACGAGACCGAGGGGAGGTCGGCGGTGCGGTACGTCGTCAGGAGACCCAGGGGCGGGTGCGCCACGGTCGCGCGCGGCGCCCGGTACGGCGGGAGCGGGGCCGGGAGTGAGAGGAGCGGGGCCCGGCGCCGGGCGGGCCCGGCGCGGTGGGCCGGCGCGGGGTGTCCGGGACCGGCGGGTCCCGGGTGCACGGGGCGCGCGGGGCGCGGGCGCGCGGTCCCGGCGGGCCAGCGAAATGGTCCGTCCGTGCCATGCGCGAAGTGTGTACCGATCCCTACGCTGGGAAGCCGCTGGTGGGTGCTCGCATGTGCTGGTAAGGGGAGGTGAAGCGCGTGATGGCGCGTCGTGGCCTTTCGGGCCCGGACCCGGTGGCCCTGGTCGAGATCGACCTCTACGGGGATTTGATGATCGCCGCGTCGAGCGCGGCGGAGGACCGGCTCAGCCCGGACCGGATCGACGAGGTCCTCGGCGTCCTGGCCGACCGGGCCAACCGCAGCCAGGAGCGTTCGGCGGGCTGACGCCCGGGCCGGCCGGCGGACTTCCGGACGGCGGCCGGGCGACCGCCGGACTCCGGGGTGCGCCCGGTGGGTCGCCCGCGCCCGGGGACCGCGTCGACAGGGGACCGCGCCCGCCCGGGGATCGCGTCCGGGGCTCGCGCCCGCCCGAGGCCGGTGCGCCGACGCGGTCGGGGTGACGCGGTCGGGGTGACGGGCCGCGCGCGGCGGTCCGATGCCGGGGCTCGCCGCCTCGCGGCACTTCTGGGCGCTGCCCGGTGATCGTGCGATGGGTGTCCGGCAGGTGGACGGGCGGGGTCTGCGGTGCCTGCGGGCGGACCGGCACCGTGCCGTCGCGGTGCTGCCAGGCGCGCCGCGCCGCACTGCGGGTCGCATCGACCCGCCGCCGCCCCGCTCCGCCGCCGCGCCTCACCGGCCACCGCTGCCGGGGACCGCCACCGGCCGTGCTGACCTCACCGCGAGGCCCCTCGCCGCAGGGCGTCTCACCGCGAGGGCCGGTCCCGGCGGCCGTGCCGGCCCGGGTGCCCGCCCGCCGGTGGCGGGCGAGGTGCTGGCCCGTCCTCGGTACCCGCCGTGCGCCCGGAAGACTCTCCGCCGCTCGCCGAGGTTGCCCGGGAGAGGAATGAGTTTCGGCCGAAATCGCGCGTCGCGGCGAGGCCCGCGTGGACGCGCCCGGGCCGCTGCGGACCGTCGAATTCGAGACGTTGTGTGCGGGGAGACCTCTCCCTGGATAACGGGAGATAGGGGGTCGAAGCGGAGGCATTTCCCGCCTCCCTGGTCGGGAGGCCTTCCGGCTTCTCCTGGTCGGCGGGGCCGTCCGCCGGGTCGGCCGTCGCTCCCGGCCGCGGTACCGGGCGTGACGCGGCGGAGTTCGCCGGCGGGGGCGCCGCAGGCAGCGGTCGTACAGCGGGCGCGGGTCCGGCAGGGGCCGGTGCCGCCCGCGTCCCGGCCCGGGTGCGTTCGACCCGCCGGCACCCACCGCGCCCCGTGGTGCCCACCGCGTCCCTTGGCACCCGCCGGTACCCGCCGCACCTCGCGGCACCCGCCGGGACCGCCACGCCCCGCGGCGTCCGTCACCTCGCCCGGCGCGCCGCCGGTGCTCGCCCGGCCCGGGTGACGCCGGCCGCCGCCCCGACGCCGGCCGCCACGGGGACCGGTCGCCGCAGGTCGCGGGGGCGTCGGGCCCGCCGGTGACCAGGGTGGACGCCGCCGGCGGCGGGTCGCGCCCGGGCGGCCGGAGCGGGCCCGGGCCGCCCGGGGCCGGCCGTGGTGGATCAGGTCCTCAGCAGGCGGGCGATGGCCGCGGTGGCCTCGGCGACCTTGGCCTCGATCTCCTCACCGCCGGCGTCCGCGTCCTGGTTGGCGCTCTGCACCGCCGCGCTGGCGACGCAGTGCCGGAGGTGTTCTTCGAGCAGTTGCAGGGCAAAGGACTGGAGGGCCTTCGTGCTCGCCGACACCTGGGTGAGTATGTCGATGCAGTAGACATCCTCGTCCACCATCCGCTGCAAGCCCCTGATCTGCCCTTCGATGCGGCGGAGGCGCTTGAGGTGCTGGTCCTTCTGCTTGGCGTAGCCGTGCGGCCCGTGGGGCTGGGCGGCGCATGCGTCGGTCGGCTGGTCGCCGTCGGCGGCGCTGGTGTCGGCTGCCGTGGTGGTCATGGCGTCCTCTCGTTCTGTCCTGTCCCCCGGATACCCCCTGCGGGTATACGGTACCCCATTTGTCCGACTGAGTCCGGACCCGGTGCAGAGCACGATGCCCGATGGGCGACACTGGGTGAATGCCGGTTAGCCGTGGCCGGATGATGCGCCTAGCATCAACGAGACCGAATCCGCTGTACCCCGAGGATCCCCAGTGCGCTTTCGTCTGACCCCCAGGGAGACGAGCTTCTACGACATGTTCGCCGCCTCCGCGGACAACATCGTCACGGGCTCGAAACTCCTCATGGAACTGCTCGGGGCGGACTCCTCCGCTCGGGCCGAGATTGCCGAACGGATGCGGGCCGCGGAGCACGCGGGCGATGACGCGACGCACGCGATCTTCCACCAGCTGAACTCCTCTTTCATCACGCCGTTCGACCGCGAGGACATCTACTCCCTCGCGTCCTCGCTCGACGACATCATGGACTTCATGGAGGAGGCCGTCGATCTGGTCGTCCTCTACCAGGTCGAGGAGCTTCCCAAGGGCGTCGAACAGCAGATCGAGGTGCTGGCTCGGGCGGCCGAGCTGACCGCCGAGGCCATGCCGAACCTGCGCACCATGACGAACCTCACGGAGTACTGGATCGAGGTGAACCGTCTGGAGAACCAGGCGGACCAGATCCACCGCAAGCTGCTGGCGCACCTGTTCAACGGCAAGTACGACGCCATCGAGGTGCTCAAGCTCAAGCAGATCGTGGATGTGCTGGAGGAGGCCGCCGACGCCTTCGAGCACGTGGCCAACACCGTCGAGACCATCGCGGTCAAGGAGTCCTGACCTCCGGTGGACACCTTCGCGCTCGTCGTGACCATCGGGGTCGCGCTCTTCTTCACCTATACCAACGGCTTCCACGACTCCGCCAACGCCATCGCGACCTCGGTCTCCACCCGGGCCCTGACCCCCCGGGCGGCGCTCGCGATGGCGGCGGTGATGAACCTCGCCGGCGCCTTCCTCGGCAGCGGGGTCGCCAAGACCGTCAGCGAGGGGCTGATCGAGACGCCCTCGGGCGACAAGGGGATGGGCATCCTCTTCGCCGCCCTGGTGGGCGCGATCGTCTGGAACCTGATCACCTGGTACTTCGGCCTGCCGTCCTCGTCCTCGCACGCCCTCTTCGGCGGCATGGTGGGCGCGGCGCTGGCCGGCGGCATCGACGTGATCTGGTCCGGGGTGGTCGAGAAGGTCGTCATCCCGATGTTCGTCTCGCCCTTCGTCGGCCTGATCCTCGGCTATCTCGTGATGGTCGTGATCATGTGGCTGTTCCGGCGGACCAACCCGCACAAGGCCAAGCGCGGCTTCCGTATCGCGCAGACGGTCTCGGCCGCCGGCATGGCGCTCGGCCACGGTCTCCAGGACGCCCAGAAGACCATGGGCATCGTGGTGATGGCCCTGGTCATCGCCGACGTGGAGGACGCCGGCGACCCGATCCCGGTGTGGGTCAAGATCGCCTGTGCGCTGATGCTGTCGCTGGGCACCTACGCGGGCGGCTGGCGGATCATGCGGACCCTCGGCCGCCGGATCATCGAGCTGGACCCGCCGCAGGGCTTCGCCGCGGAGACCACCGCGGCCTCGGTCATGTACACCGCGTCCTTCATGTTCCACGCGCCGATCTCCACCACGCACGTCATCACCTCGGCGATCATGGGCGTGGGGGCCACCAAGCGGGTCAACGCGGTGCGCTGGGGCGTCGCGAAGAACATCATCATGGGCTGGTTCATCACCATGCCGGCCGCGGCGGTCGTGGCCGCGATGAGTTACGGCGTGGTCCGGCTCATCTTCGGCTGACGGCCGGCCCCTGAGGGGCAGCGCGAACGGACGGGCCCGCCCCCGGGAGAACCGGGGGCGGGCCCTTTCGCCATGCGGTGGCACCGCCATGCAGCACCGCAGGACGTTCTGTGTAAGGCCGCCGGGAGCCCGCGGCCGGGGGTGACCGGTCGGCCGGTCCGGAGCCCGTCGGCCGCCCGCGGCCGGTCGGCCGCATCGGGACCGGTGGCCGGACCGCCACCGGCCCCCGCGGCCGGTCCGCGGCCGGCCGACCGGTTCGGCCGACCGGCCGGGCCGGACGGGTCCGTCAGCCGAGTCGGCCCGTCAGCCGAACCGGCCCGAGATGTAGTCCTCGGTGGCCTGGACGGACGGGTTGGAGAAGATCCGCTCGGTCTCGTCGATCTCGATCAGCTTGCCCGGCTGTCCGACGCCCGCCAGGTTGAAGAAGGCGGTGCGGTCCGAGACGCGGGCCGCCTGCTGCATGTTGTGCGTCACGATGACGATCGTGAAGCGCTCCTTCAGCTCACCGATCAGGTCCTCGATGGCGAGCGTGGAGATCGGGTCCAGCGCCGAGCAGGGCTCGTCCATCAGCAGCACCTGCGGCTCGACCGCGATGGCGCGGGCGATGCACAGCCGCTGCTGCTGACCGCCGGAGAGGCCGGCGCCCGGCTTGTTGAGCCGGTCCTTGACCTCGTTCCAGAGGTTGGCGCCCTTGAGCGACTTCTCCACCACGTCGCTCAGCTCGCTCTTCTTGTACGAGCCGTTGAGGCGGAGGCCGGCCGCGACGTTGTCGAAGATCGACATGGTCGGGAAGGGGTTCGGACGCTGGAAGACCATGCCGACCGTGCGGCGCACGGAGACCGGGTCCACCCCGGTGCCGTACAGGTCCTCGTCGTCCAGCATCACCTTGCCCTCGACCCGGCCGCCCGGGGTGACCTCGTGCATCCGGTTGAGGGTGCGCAGGAAGGTGGACTTGCCGCAGCCGGACGGGCCGATGAAGGCCGTCACGGAGCGGGGCTCGACGGTCATCGAGATGTCCTCGATGGCCTTGTGGTTGCCGTAGTACGCGGTGAGGCCGCTGACGTCGATGCGCTTGGCCATGGAAATCACTTCTCTTCTTCGGATGCGGCCCCACGCCGTGGGGCCGCGGACATCAGGCTTAGCGGCCGGTCTTCGGGGCCTTCCAGCGGGCGATGCCGCGGGCCACCAGGTTGAGGATCATCACGAAGGCGATCAGGACGAGCGCCGCCGCCCAGGCGCGGTCGTACGCCGCGTCCTCGCCCACCTTCCACTGCTCGAACACGTAGTACGGCAGCGAGGACTGCTCGCCCTCGAAGGGGTTGGTGTTGATCAGGGGGTTGCCGAAGACCAGCAGGACGATCGGCGCGGTCTCACCGGCGATCCGGGCGACGGCCAGCATCACACCGGTGGTGATGCCGCCGATGGCCGTGGGGAGCACCACCTTGATGATCGTGCGCCACTTGGGCACGCCCAGCGCCAGGGACGCCTCGCGCAGCTCGTTCGGGACCAGCTTGAGCATCTCCTCGGTGGACCGGACGACCACCGGCATCATCAGGATGGCCAGCGCCATCGCGCCCGCGAAGCCGGAGTAGCCGTTGTCCAGCAGCAGGATCCAGAAGCTGAGGACGAACAGACCGGCGACGATCGAGGGGATGCCGGTCATGACGTCGACGAAGAAGGTGACCGCCTTGGCCAGCGCGCCGCGGCCGTACTCCACCAGGTAGATGGCGGTCAGCATGCCGATCGGGGCGGCGATCAGGGTGGCGATCCCGACCTGCTCCAGGGTGCCGATGATCGCGTGGTACACGCCGCCACCGGGCTCGTCGCTGAGCATGCCGCCCATCGAGTGGGTCAGGAAGTCCATGTCCAGGACCTTGGAGCCGCGCTCCAGGGTCTCCCACAGCAGCGAGACCAGGGGTGCCACGGCGAGCAGGAACGCGACCCAGACCAGGCTGGTGGCCAGCCGGTCCTTGGCCTGACGCCGGCCCTCCACCCGCGCCGCGAGGACGAAGGAGACGGCGACGAACACCACGGCCGCGATCAGGCCCCACTGGACCTTGCTGTCCAGGCCGGCCGCGAGGCCGGTGCCGGCGCCCACGGCCGCGGAGCCGAGCGCGATCGCGGCGGGGGCCCAGCGGGGCAGCCGGGGCTGGGCGAGCGGGACGCTCAGCGGCGCGGTTTCCGCCGCCGCGGGGTGGTCCTTCAGGATCTCGCTCATCCGTTGGCCCCCGAGAACTCCTTGTTGCGGGCGATGACCAGGCGGGCCGCGCCGTTGACGATCAGGGTGATGACGAAGAGCACCAGACCGGTGGCGATCAGCACGTCCTTGCCCATCTCGCCGGACGCCTCGCCGAAGCTGCTGGCGATGTTCTGGGCGAAGGTGCCGCCGCCCGCGTCGAGCAGGCTGGGGGCGATGTCCCAGCTGGTGGAGAGGACGGTGGCCACGGCCATCGTCTCGCCGAGCGCCCGGCCCAGGCCCAGCATCGAGGCGCTGATCACGCCGGAGCGCCCGAACGGCAGCACCGACATGCGGATGACCTCCCAGCGAGTGGCGCCGAGGGCGAGGGCCGCCTCCTCGTGCATGGCCGGGACCTGGCGGAAGACCTCACGACTGACGCTGGTGATGATCGGCAGGATCATGATGGCCAGCAGGATGCCGACGGTGAACAGCGACCGGGCGGCGCCGTCGTGGTACTCGAAGATTTTCGTCCAGCCGAAGTAGTCGTCGAGCCACTTGTAGAGGCCTTCGAGGTGCGGGACGAGGAAGAGCGCGCCCCACAGGCCGTAGACGATGCTGGGGATGGCCGCGAGCAGGTCGATCACGTAGCCGATGGGGCCGGAGAGCCGGCGCGGGGCGTAGTGCGTGATGAAGAGCGCGATGGCGACCGCGATCGGCACCGCGATGACCATGGCGATCAGCGAGCTGACGATGGTGCCGAAGGCCAGCACCGCGATGCCGAAGTACGGCGGGTCGCTGTGCAGGTCGAACTCGAAGGAGGTGAAGAAGTTGCCCTCGTTGGCGGAGAGGGCGTTGCTGGCGCGGACCGCGAGGAAGGCGGCGATCGCCAGCATGATCAGCAGGAGGGCGATGCCCGCGCCCCGGGAGAGGCCGACGAAGACCTTGTCACCGACGCGGCCGGTGCTCTTGGCCTTCCTGGTCTGTGGGGCCGGGCTGTCCGGCAGCGGTGGACTGCCGGGGTCTGTGGTTATGTCGCTCATGGTTTCTCCGGTCTGCGGAGCCGCCGGTGGCGGCTCCTGGCGCGGCGGTGCACCGGATGGCCGCGGCCGGTCCCCGGGAGCGGGAACCGGCCGCGCTCGGGTCAGGACAGGCTGGAAACGGTCTCGCGGACCTTGGTGGCGATCTCCGCGGGCAGCGGGGCGTAACCGCGCTCCTTCACCGCCGCCTGGCCGTCCTCGCTGGCCAGGTAGGTCAGGAAGGACTTGGTGGCGGCCAGGGTGTCCGCCTTGTTGCCCTTCTCGCAGGCGATCTCGTACGTCACCAGGGTGATCGGGTAGGCACCCTCGGCCTTGGTGCCGTAGGCCAGCTCCAGGGCGAGGTCCTTGCCCTTGCCGACGATCTTCGCCTCGGCGATGGCCTTGGAGGCGTTGTCGATGGTGGCCGGGACCGGCTGGGCCGCGCCGGTGGCGAGGTCCACGGTCTTCATGCCGTCCTTGACGTAGGAGATCTCGAAGTAGGAGATCGCGCCCTTGACCTGGGCGACCTGGGCCGCGACACCGGAGGAGCCGTCGGCGGACTGGCCGCCCTTGGCCTCCCAGGTCTTCGACGGCTCGTACGGCCACGCGTCGGGGGCGACGGCCTTGAGGTACTTGGTGAAGTTGTCGGTGGTGCCGGAGCCGTCCGAGCGGTGGTACGCCTGGATGTTCAGGTCGGGCAGCTTGACGCCCTTGTTCAGCTCGGCGATCGCCGGGTCGTTCCACTTCTTGATCTTCGAGTCGAAGATCTTCGCCAGGGTCGCGGGGTCCAGGGTGAGCTTGTCCACGCCCGGCACGTTGTAGCCGATGGCGATGGGGCCGCCGACCATCGGGATGCTGATGGCCTGGCTGTCCTTGCAGACCTTGGAGGAGGAGGCGATCTCGTCCTCCTTCAGCGCCGAGTCGGAACCGGCGAAGGCGGTCTTCCCCTGCAGGAACTCCTCGATGCCCGCGCTGGAACCGGTGGGCTTGTAGTTGATCTGGGTGCCGCTGCAGGCCGCCATGTAGTTGCGGACCCACAGCTCCATGGCGCCCTTCTGGGCGGAGGAGCCGGAAGCGAGCAGGTTGCCCTTGCCATCGCACTTGATGTTGCTGGAGGCCTGGGACTTGTCGCCCCCGCCGTCCTTGCTGTTGTCATCGGAACCACAAGCCGTGAGGGCCAGGGCGCCAGAGACGGCGAGAGCACCGGCGGCGATGGCGCGAAGCCGGTTCTTGCGCTGAAGCTTCACTTTCAGGAGTTCCTTCCGGGAGCCGCCGGTGGGGACGGCGTGCGAGGAGAAGTCGGTGGTGCGGGGATTCAGCTGGCGGTTGTGTTTAAACCGCGCCGGGGCGCGGCTGGCACTCCGTAAGCCCGAAATTAGGCAGATCAGGTGAAGCCGCTGATGGGCGTGAGTGAACGGTGGGTGAACCTCGGCCGTCAGGGTGGTGGCCTGGTGTGAGGGTGCCGAGGCGGTCACGGAACGTGCCGCCCGGGGCGGCCCGGGGGCGCCTTCCGGACCCGGCCGGGGGCCTGCCCGGCAGGCGGTCCGGCCGGGGCCGGGGACACCTCCGGCGGCGCCTCTCGGCGCGGCCGGAAACGGTCGGTGCGGACGGGGCGGGGCCGGGTACGTCCGGCCCGGTGGCCGGCTCCTCCCGGGGCGCGGATCGGGGTGAGGCCGGCGGCGGAGGGCCGGACGCGGCGGGGGCGCGAGGAGAGCCCGGCGGTGGGCGCGGTACAGGTGTGGTGGGGCGCGGGGGAGCCCGGCGGCGCATGGCGGGGGGCGCGTGGGGAGTCCGGCGGCGCGCGGTGGTGCCGGCTGCCCGGGCCGTGCGCGCCGGAGCCACCCACCCGGCCGCCGGTGCTGCCCCGGTGGGGTGCTTTTTCCGCGCGGTCATGCCCGAAGTGCTCTGTCGGACGCCGGTGTGCCGTGCCACCATCCGTTCCTACGCGCCGGTAACGCGGCGGGTGGACGACGTACGGGCGAGACGCAAGGGCGCAGGGAACGGACCTGGACGAACCGAACGAACCCAGACGAAGGGACGATGCCCGGTGAGACGTGACGGCAGGGGGAGGGGCACCGGCCCGGTGGTGGTGGCAGCGCTGATCTGCGCGGTGACCGTACCGGGGCTGACCGGGCCGGCGTACGCGGCACCGGACGACCCGGAGCCGGCCGCCGGGGCCGCGGACCTGGAGGCGGTGCACCGCAAGGTCGAGTCGCTGTACCGGCAGGCCGAGGCCGCCACCGACGCGTACAACCTGGCCCGGGGGGCGCAGGGCGCGCAGGAGCGGGCCGTGGTGCGCATCTCGCAGGCGGTGCTCCGGGCCAGTGTGGAGATGGACGCGCTCACCGTGCAGGCCGGGGCGCTGGCCCGGGCCCAGTACCGCGACGGCCGGGTGCTCCCGGAGGCGCGCCTGCTGCTCTCCGACGACCCGCAGGACTTCCTCGACGGCGTCTCCCTCGCCCGCAAGGGCCGGCACGCCACCGGCGGGGTGATCGGCCGCCTGGCGCGGACCCGGGAGCGGCTGGACCGCTACGCGGAGTCCGCCTCCCGGGAGTGGTCCCGGCTCGACGCGGAGCGGGTGAAGAAGGAGACGGCCCGCAAGGAGATCAACCGGAAGCTGAACGAGGCGAAGAAGCTGGAGTCGAAGCTCAAGAAGGAGGAGCGGGAGCGGCTGCGCCGGCTGGAGGAGGAGAAGGCGCGGAAGGCGCAGGAGAAGTGGCTCCGTACCGGGATACTCGACCGGATCGGCGAGAGTGCCGCGAACGCGGGCGGTGGAGTTCGCCCGGGCACAGATCGGCAAGGACTACGTGTGGGGCGCCGAGGGGCCGGAGTCCTACGACTGCTCGGGGCTGACCCTCAAGGCGTGGGCCGCGGCCGGCCTCGTCATCCCGCGCACCTCGCAGGAGCAGTGGCGGCGGCTGCCCAGGGTGGAGGTGACGGACCTGCGCCCGGGCGACCTGATCGTCTACTACCGGGACGCCACCCACGTCGGGATGTACGTCGGGGACGGTGTGATGGTGCACGCCCCCCGGCCGGGCCGGCAGGTCACCCTCGCGGGGGCGGGCTCGATGCCGATCCTCGGGGTGGTGCGCCCCGGCGGGTGACCGTGGCGGAGGCCCGGCGGACGGGCACGCCGGGCCCGGGCCCCGGCCCGGGGCGGGGGTCCGGGCCGGGGTCCGGCGGCTGCCGCGGCCGGCGCGGCCTGCCGGCCGCCGGCTCCGCGGGCCGGCCGCCGCGGTGGTGACGCGCCACGGCCGTCCGGTTCCGGCACGCCCGCCCGGCACGCCCCCCGCGGCCACCGGCCCACCGGCTACCGGCACCCGACGGGCCGGCGGCATCCGGCACCCGACGGGTGCCGGCATCCGGCTGGCCGGCCGCACCCGGCATTCGGCGGGCCACCGACTCCTGGCCGATCGGCACCCGGTGGGCCGGTCGTGGTCCCGGCCGGCGGGCGGACGGCGGCCCGGTCGACGGAGGGGCAGAGGGCGGAACCGTCCACTCCACCACCACGTGACGTTGGTCATCGCGGGTTTCGGCAGGGTGTGCCAGATTTCCGCACAGCGGCGTTGGCATATGCCAGAAGTTCGCTGCCGGGGGTCATTCCGTTCGAGCACCCCCGAACGCTAGGGTCGCAACGAGTGACCGGTACACGCCATGAACTGACCAGTCAGCGGGTACCGGGCGGGTTCCGCCGCACGGGCGGGGCGCCGGCCCTCGGGGGGAGGGAAGGGATCGAGCATGTCCGTACCCGTGCCGAGGCAGCGGGAAGCGCCCGCCGCACCGGCGGGCCCGCCGGTGCCGCTGCCCGACGGCGGCCTCACACTCCTGGTGATCGAGGACGACCCGGTCTGCTCGGTCACCTTCCCGGAGATGCTGGACACCGACGGCAACCGGGTCCGGGTCCGCACCGCGCGCAACCTCACCGAGGCCGCCCGGCTCCTCACCGACGACGTGCACTGCATCCTGCTGGACCTCGCCCTGCCGCACCACGGCGGCGCAGGCAACGGGACCGGCGGGGCCGCGTCCGGGGCCCCGGAGGCGGGCGGCGGTTCCGCGGACGCCCTCGGCACCCTCCGGCAGGTGCTCCGTCTGGCACCGTCGCACGCCGTGCTCGCGCTCACCTCGGAAGGGGACGCGGAGCGCGCCGCGGAGGCTGTCCGGGTCGGCGCCCAGGACTACCTCTTCCGTGACGAGCTCAACGGCCGGGTCCTCAGCCGGGCCATCCGCTACGCCATCGAGCGCAAGCGCGCCGACCTGGCACAGCGCCAGCTCACCGAGTCCCGGCTGCGGGCCCAGGAGAACGCCCGGCTGGAGCGCGGCCTGCTGCCCACGCCCCTGCTGGGCGGCTCCGACCTGCGGTTCGCCGCCCGCTACCGGCCCGGGCGGAGCCGCGCGCTGCTCGGCGGGGACTTCTACGACACCGTCCGCACCCCCGACGGCACGGTGCACGCCATGATCGGCGACGTCTGCGGCCACGGCCCGGACGAGGCCGCCCTCGGTGTCGAGCTGCGGATCGCCTGGCGGGCGCTGACCTTCGCCGGGCTCTGCGGCGACCAGCTGCTGAGCACCCTGCAGCAGGTGCTGGAGCACGAGCGCGCGGACGACGAGATCTTCGCGACGCTGTGCACCGTGGACATCTCCCCGGACGGCCGGCGCGCCGGGGTGTGCCTGGCCGGGCACCCCTCACCGCTGGTGGTACGGGCCGGCCTGCCGCCCCGGGTGCTGCCGTACGAGGCGAGCGGCCCGGCGCTGGGCCTGCTGCCGCACGCCCGCTGGCCGCGCCGGCAGGTGGAACTCGGCGGTGCCTGGAGCCTGATGATGTACACCGACGGACTGATCGAGGGGCGCGTCGGCGCGGGCAGCCGGCAGCGGCTCGGCCAGGAGGGGATGGTGGAGATCGTGGCCCGGCAGCTCGCCGCGGGACTGACCGGCGAGGAACTGCTGGACGCGACCGTCACCGAGGTACGCGCCCTCAACGGCGGCGAACTCACCGACGACCTCGCGGTGCTCCTCCTCGACCGCGGCTGAACGGCACGCCCCCGGCCCGCCCGGGTATGCCCCTCCGGGTACGCCCGGTGGGACGGCACACCCGCCCGGCCGGGTGCGGTGGGGCGGCACACCCGCCCGGTCCGGTGCGCGTGGGCGGCCGTGCCGGGTACGGCGGCGCCACCTGTGATCCGTCCCGTGCGGCGGGCCGTGGTCCGGTACGCCCCGCGGTCCGCACGGTGGGACGGAACCCGGGGGTCCGGTACGGCATGAGCCGCCGGGGCCGGCGCGGGGGAGGACCCGGCGGGGCCCGGGCGTCGGCTCGGGACCCGGTGCCGCGGTGAAGCCGGTGCCGCGGTGAAGCCGGTGCCGGCCCGCCCGCGCGGGGCGGCGCGAGGGCAGACGCCGGTCATGCAGGTCAGGGCCGATGCCGGGACGCCGGCGCCGGACCGGGACCCGGTGCCGGACCGGGGCCGCGACGGCGAGACCGGCGCCGGGGAGCCGCGACGGCGATTCCCGTACCGGGCGCGGCCGTCGCCCGGACCCGCTGATGCCCGCCCGGGCCACGGCCCGGCTGTACGCGAATAACGCCGGCTCAGTGCCGGGCGGGCCCGCCGGCACCGGCACCGGCCGAGGGCTGGGCCAGGTACTCCGCGAGGGTGCCGCGGGTGCGCCGCAGGCCGTCGATCCGCTCGTCCATCGCCGCCAACTCCCGGTCCAGCACGCTCCGTACGTCCCGGCACCAGACGAACTCCGGCTGCTCGCCCCGGACACAGGGCAGCACCGAGCGGATGACCTCGGTGGACAGCCCGGCGGCCAGCAGGGCGCGGATCTGCCGCACGGTGACCACCGACTCCTCGTCGTAGTACCGGTAGTCGTTCGGCCCGCGCCGGGAGGTGAGCAACCCCTGCTTCTCGTAGTAACGCAGCAGCCGTGTGCTGACCCCGGTACGCCGGGCCAACTCTCCGATCAGCATGTGCCCCGCCTTGTGTCGAGCCCCTCCGGGCCCGGTTCCGTTTGACCTTCCCATCGGTGTCAAGCCATAACGTCGCCCCGGGCGGCGGCATTCCGGGCCCGTCGCGTGGCCGTCCCGGCGGCCGGCCACGCGGCGATCCGGGGGCGGGACGCGTCCCCGGACCGGCGCGGTCGCCCCGCCCCGGCGCGTTCCCCACGGTGCGCCGGTGCCCGCCCGGACGACGCGCCCGCGCACCGACCCGCCGTGCGCGCCGGCCCGCCCGCCCGGCGGCAGCCCGTCCTGTCCCTTCGGTTCCTTCGTATCGCTTGGAGTGAGAGATGTCCTCTTTCGTCGTTCAGCGCAACGGTCGTGCGGCGACCGCCGAGGAGCTGGCACCGCTGGCCTTCGCGGGCTACGCCCACTTCACCGCCATGCAGGTGCGCGGGGGCCGGGTCCGGGGGCTCGACCTCCACCTGGCGCGGCTGCGCGCCGCGTCGGCGGAGATGTTCGGCCGGGCACCCGCCGACGACCGGGTGCGGTCCTGGCTGCGGGCCGCGGTGGAGGCGGGACCGGCGGACCTGTCGCTGACCGCGACGGTCTACTCGCCGGCCGGTGAGTTCACCGCGGCAGGGGAGGCGGTGGAGCCGGAGGTGCTGGTGCGTACCGGGCCGGCCGCGACGGGCCCCGAGGGACCGCTGACGCTGGCCACCTACGAGCACGAGCGGTTCCTGCCGGGGGTGAAGCACGTCGGCGAGGTCGCCAAGACGTATCTGCTGCGCCGGGCCGTGGCCGAGGGCTATGACGACGCCGCGTTCACCGACCGCCGCGGCCGGCTGACCGAGGGCTCGATCTGGAACCTGGCCTTCTGGGACGGCGACACGGTGATCTGGCCGGAGGCCGAGGTGCTCGGCGGCGTCACCATGGGCATCGTCCGCCGGCAGCTGGACCGTCTGGGAGTGCCCCAGCGCGTCCGGGCGGTCACCCCCGCGGACCTGCCGGAGCTGGCCGGCGCCGTCGTCATGAACTCCTGGACGCCGGGGGTGCCGGTGCACCGGATCGGGGCGGTCGCGCTGCCCGCGGCGCCGGCGTTCGTGGACCTGCTCCACCGGGCCTACCGGGAGGAGCCGGCGACCGCCCCGTGACGCCCGCGCGCCCCGTCCGGCCGCCGCTCGACGCCCGTTGCGCCCCGCCCGGCTCCCGCGCGCCCCGCCCGGCTCCCGCCTCGTTCAGCGGCCCCCGTTGTACGGGCCGTAGGGCCCGTCCGAGCTGGACGGACGCCGCCGGCCGCCGCCGGATACCTGCTTCAGGGCGGGCCGCACGTCCACCACGTAGACGATCGTGGCGATCAGCCCGATCACCGGGAGGAAAGAAAGGATCGAGAACAGCTTCATCACGACGGCGGAGAGACCGAGGATGATCAGCCAGAAGGCCTTGGTGTTCTTGTCGGCGGCGCGGTACGCGTCCTCCCGGTGCAGTGCGGCGTCGATGAACGCGCCCAGCGCGAACAGGGCCATCGCCAGGGAGATCAGCCCCAGGACGCTGAAGAATCCGGTAACCAGCACGTCGTCACCCGCCTCGTCGAATGTGTGCGACCGCGTTGCCCATGCGGCCACCGTACCCGCCGGGCCGGCCGGGCACGCCGCTCACCCTCGGCCCGCCCGCCCTCGTGCCGTCCGGTCCGGGCCGCGGGACCCGGCGCCGGGCCTGTCCCGCGCCCGTCCGGTCCCACGGTTCCGGCGCGCCGGCCGTCGGCCGTGCCGGGCCGGCTCACTCGGCGGACTGCTCGCCGGCCTTCGGGTCGGTGCCGTTGTCGGAGGCGGGTGCGGCCTTCGGCCGGGCCTTGGGGGCGGTACGCGGCGTGGCCTTGGACTCCGCCGCGCCGCCGGCCGCGGGACCACCGGCCGTGCTCTCCGGACCGGCCTGCGGGTCGGTCTTCCCGGCGGCGGGCTTCCGCGCCGGCGGGGCCTTCCGGGTGGGCCGGGCGGCCGGCCGGACCCCGCCGTTGGCGGCCCGGGAGCCGTTGGCGGTGCCGCCGGGGGCGGTCGCCTTCCGGGCGGGGGCCGTCTTCGGGGGCACCGCCGGCTCCGGCTCGATCTTCTCGGCGAGGTCCACCACCTCGTCGGCGGCCTCGCCGCGCCAGGTGCGTACCGCCTCGCGGCCGTGCTCGGCCACCTCCTCGTACCGCTCCCGGGCCCGGACGGCGAACTCGGCGGCCCGGCCCACGCCCTGGAGCGCGAGGTCCTGGGCCGTCTCCCGGATCTTCCGCAGGTCGGTGTCGAGCGACCCGAACAGCTCGGTGAGCTTCTCCTGGGCCTCCTTGGCCTGCTGGCTGAACTTCTCCTGGACCTCCTGCGGGTCCGTGTTCCGCACCGCGGCGATCCGCTCGGGGGCCTCGGCGTACAGCTTCTCCACCAGCGCGGGCACCTCGCGCAGCTTCTGGGCCGCGAGGTCGGCCGTGCCGGCCACGAAGTAGAGGGGGGTGGGGTCGGTGAGGGACTTGCGCACGTCGTCGGTGATGGCCATGGTGAGGGTTCTCCCGGATCAGTTCGAGGATGTGCCGTCGTCGGCTGGGGTGTGGGGGGTGCCGGGCGCGGTGTCACCACCGCCGGCGCCCGCACGGTCGGCGGCACCGTCGCCGCCGTCACCGGGCCCGTCGCTCGCGGAGTGCGCGTTCTCCTTGCGGAACGACTCGTAGATCTGGAGCAGTACCTGCTTCTGCCGCTCGTTGATCGACGGGTCGGCCAGGATCACGCTGCGGACCTCGGCCTCCTCCCGGTCGCGTTCGTCGAGGATGCCGGCCTGTACGTACAGCGTCTCGGCGGATATGCGCAGCGCCTTGGCGAGCTGCTGGAGAATCTCCGCGCTCGGCCTGCGCAGACCGCGCTCGATCTGGCTCAGGTACGGGTTGGACACCCCTGCGGCGTCGGCGAGCTGCCGCAGCGAGAGCTGGGCACTGCGCCGCTGCTCCCGCAGGAACTCGCCGAGGTTGCCGACGTTCAGTGATGCCATACCCACGATGCTGCCCCACACTCGCTAACTTTTGCAAGCGACTGCTTGCAAAAGTTCCCCGAGGGTCGCCGGGAGTCTGCCCCCGGGCCCGGCCTGCCCGGTCGCGGGGGCACGGCGGTCGCACAGCGGTCGGCGCGGACGCACGGTGGCCGCCACATCGGCGGAAGGGGCGTCACGAAGATCGGCGACGGCCTAGGGTGAGCCGGGATGAGTGACGACTCCGTGATGCTTCGGCCGGTGGCCGAGGACGACCTCCCGCTGCTCGAACGGTTCCTCACCGATCCGGAGGCGACCGGGCCGTTCCAGTGGCGGGGCTGGTCGGATCCGGCGCGTTGGCGGCGACGCTGGGCGCAGGACGGCCTGCTGGGCGACGAGTCCGGCCAGTTGATGGTGGTGGCCGGTGCGGACCGGCTCGGCTTCGTGGCCTGGCGGAAGGTCGTGACCTCGTCGAGTTCGTACCACTGGAACATCGGAGCCCAGCTGCTGCCGGGTGCCCGGGGCCGCGGCGTCGGCACCCGGGCCCAGCGGCTGCTGGCGCGTTACCTGTTCGCGCACACACCGGTCGTCAGGCTTGAGGCGGACACCGAGACGGGGAACATCGCCGAACAGCGCGCACTGGAGAAGTCGGGGTTCACCCGCGAGGGCGTGCTCCGCAGCCTGGTGTTCAGGGACGGGCAGTGGCGGGACGTCGTGCGCTACAGCCTGCTCCGCGAAGACATGCCGCCGGCGGAGCAGTGAGGCCGGTGGTGCCGGTGTGGTGTCCGCGACGCGGGTGATGGCGTGATGCGACCTCTGCCGCTCGGCCGGGTGGCCCGGCGGAGCCCGGCCCGGCGGCGCCCCGCCGCGGCCCTTCGGCGGCCGGGCCCCGGGCGGGGCCGGGCCGGGGCGGGAGTCAGGCGGTGATCTTGTCGAGGAAGGCGAAGAGGCCGGTGCGGGTGCGCTCCACCTTCTGCTCCACCGGGATGGACTCCTGCAGCCGTCCGCCGAAGGCGGGGCTCTTCTTGCCGCGGGTGTACAGCGAGCAGGCCAGATCGGCGCACATGTACTCACCGACCGAGTTCCCCAGCCGTCCGGCCTCGCCGGTGCGGCGGGCGGTCATCAGGGAGACGCCGTTGCCCGGGTGGGTGGTGAGGCAGAACGAGCACATGCTGCGGTGGAGGAAGCCCCGTTGCTTGGTGCCGGAGCGCAGTGCCACCCCGACCAGCCGGCCGTCCCGCTCGGTGACCAGATAGCTGCGGTCCGGCGCGCCGGGGTCGCTCCAGCCCAGGAAGTCCAGGTCCTCCCAGGGGCGTTCCTCCAGGTCGCGCGGTATGAAGAGCCGCTTGGCCTCCCCCTTGGAACAGTTGACGAACGACGCGCGGATCTGCTGCTCACTTACTTCCTTCATGTCCGCGGACGCTACTCACACCTAATTGACGTAGGCAACTGATTAAATGCCCTAGGAAGGTCCTGGGCAGGCCGCGGGGAGGCCTGGCAGGATCACGGGCGGCGACGGAGGAGGACGGATGGCGCGTGCGGGGCTCACGACGGACCGGGTGGTGCGCGCGGCGGCGGAACTCGCCGACGAGGCGGGGTTCGGCAACGTCACCGTCTCCGCCCTGGCGCGCCGCTTCGGGGTGAAGGACGCGAGCCTGTACTCGCACGTCCGCGGCGTGGCGGACCTGCGGACCCGGGTGGCGCTGTTCGCCGCCGAGGAGAAGACCGAGCGGATCACGGCGGCCGTGGCCGGGCGGGCCGGTCGGGACGCGCTGGTGGCCTTCGCGGACGCCTACCGGCGGTACGCCCTGGAGCATCCCGGACGGTACGCGGCGACGCAGCTGCCGCTCGACCCGGAGACCGCCGCCGCCTCCGTGGGGTACCGGCGTGCGGTGGAGACCACCTACGCGATGCTCCGCGGCTACCACCTCCGCGAACCGGACCTGACCGACGCGGTCCGTCTGCTGCGCAGCACCTTCCACGGCTTCGTCAGCCTGGAGGCCCAGGGCGGCTTCGGGCATCCCCGTGAGGTGACGGCGTCCTGGGGCCGCATCGTCGAATCCCTCCACCGGACGCTGGAGAACTGGCCGGCCTCCGGGGCGCCCGGCGACGGCTGACCGTCACGCCGTCGTACCTGTCGGGCCCGGATGCCGGGCCTAGGCCGTCGGAGCGGGCCGCCGGGTTCGGATGCCGGCTCCGACCGCCGGGGCGGCAACTGCCGGCCGCCGGCACGTCCCGGCCTTCCGGCCCCGGTCCCGGCCTTCCGGTCCGGGGCCCGGGCCGCGGCCGGGCCGGGTCAGCGGGTGCCGGGGGTCTTGCGGGTGGTGACGTTCATCCGGTTCCAGACGTTCACGGTGAAGATCAGCGCGATCAGCTGGGCCAGTTCCGGCTCGGAGAAGTGCTGCGCGGCCTCGTCGTACACCCGGTCCGGCACACCGTCCGGCAGCAGCGTGACCGCCTCGGTCAGGGCGAGCGCCGCCCGCTCCCGTGCGGTGTACAGGCTCGACTCCTCCCAGGCGCTCAGCTGGTAGATGCGGTCCTCGCGCTCGCCGGCCTTGCGGGCGTCGGTGGTGTGGTACTCGATGCAGTACGCGCAGCGGTTGAGCTGCGACGCACGGATCTGCACCAGCTCCAGCAGGGCCGGGTCGATGCCCTGGCGGGCGGCGGAATCGAGGGCGAGTACCGCCTTGAAGACGCGGGGGGCGACGGCGGCGAAGTCCATGCGCTGGGGAATCTCGACGTATGTCATACCGATGAGGCTAGGCGCCGGTCAGCCCCTGGATAGGGTGCATTTTCATGCCGGATCGATGGGTCAATTCGCAGTCAGTCCGAGGAGCCGCCCGTGCCGGCCGTGCCGCCTGAGTCGCCCGCGCTGCCCGTGCCGCCTGAGTCGCCCGTGCTGCCCGAGCCGTCCGTGCCGCATGAGCCCTCCTTGTCACCGGAGCTGCCGGCGCCGCCCGGGCCACCGGAGCGGCGGGAGTCCCCGGAGCCGCCGGTGCGGGCGGCCGGGGCCGACCTCCACCTGGAGCTCACCGGGGACGGCAGCCGGCGGGAGCAGGTGATGCGGGCGCTGCGCGAGGCGATCGCCTCCGGCCGGCTCGCCCCGGGCACCCGGCTGCCCGCCTACCGCAGCCTCGCGCTCGACCTGGGCATCGCGCGGAACACCGCCGCCGAGGCATACGCGGAGCTGGTCGCCGAGGGCTGGCTGACCGCCCGTCAGGGCTCCGGCACCCGGGTCGCCCGGCGCAGCACCCCGCTCGCGCCGGAACACGTCCCCCGCCCGGCGCCTCCGGTACGCCGCCCCCCGCCACGACCTGATGCCCAGCTCCCCGGACGCCACCGCGTTCCCCCGGGCCGCCTGGCTGACGTCGGTGCGGCGGGCCGTGGCGGCGGCCCCGGCCGAGGCGTTCGGGGTCGGCGACCCGCGCGGCCGGACCGAGCTGCGCGGCGCGCTCGCCGAGTACCTGGCGCGGGCCCGGGGGGTCCGCACCTCTCCCGAACGGCTCGTGATCTGCGCCGGGTTCGCCCACGGGCTGCGGCTGCTCGGGGAGGTCCTCGGCGGGCCGGTGGCCGTCGAGTCGTACGGGCTCGCCTTCCACCGCTCGCTGCTCACGGGAGCCGGACGGACGACCGTGCCGCTGCCCGTGGACGCCCACGGTGCCCGGGTCGGGGAGCTGGCGGCCACCGGTGCCACCGCCGTGCTGCTCACCCCGGCGCACCAGTTCCCCACCGGCGGGCCGCTGCACCCGGAACGCCGGGCGGCCGTCATCGACTGGGCGCGGGCCACCGGCGGACTGGTGCTGGAGGACGACTACGACGGGGAGTTCCGCTACGACCGGCAGCCGGTCGGCGCGGTCCAGGGGCTCGATCCGGAACGGGTGGTCCACCTCGGCTCCATCAGCAAGAGCCTGTCACCCGCGCTGCGGCTGGGCTGGCTGGCCCTGCCCGGCCGTCTGGTGGACGAGGTGCTCGCCGCCAAGGGCGAGCGGGAGCTGTGGGCCGGGGTGACGGACCAGCTCGCGCTCGCCGACTTCATCGCCTGCGGGGCCTACGACCGGCATCTGCGGGCGATGCGGCGGCGCTACCGGCGTCGGCGGGACCTGCTCGTCGCCACCCTCGCCGCGCGGGCCCCGCACATCCGGGTCAGCGGGATCGCGGCCGGGCTGCACGCGGTCCTGGAACTGCCGCCCGGCACGGAACCGGACACGCTCCGGGCCGCGCGGCGGCTGGGGCTCGCGGTGGCCGGGCTGTCGGCGTACCGCCACCCGGACGCCGCCCCGTCGCCCCGCGACGGGCTGGTCATCGGTTACGGCACGCCTCCGGAGCACGGTTTCGGCGCGGCCCTGGACGCGCTCTGCACGGCGCTGCCGCCGGCGCCGGAGCACCCCGGGCCGCCGGGGGGCTGACGGCCGGATCACCAGCCTTACGGGGCGGCCGGCCCACCGGCCTTGCGGCCCACCGGCTTCACGGCCCACCGGCCGAGCCGGGAGGTGGCCGCTCGGAGGGTGCGTGCGGGCGCGGTGCACAAGGGGGGTGGCGTCGATGCGGGGCGTGGTGCGCAAGGGGTGGCGTCGATGCGGGGCGTGGTGTCGGTCCCGGGCGTTGTCGGTCCGGGGCGGGGTGCCGGTCCGGGACGGGGGTGCGTCGAGGGGCGGGGCGGCTCATCTTCCGGTGACGCACACCGCGTACGCCTGGACCCGGCCGGCGAGCTGCTTCGCCTGCCAGCCCTTCCCGTTCGCCAGCGGGGCGTTGCGCACCACGTAGTCGGTGATCCTCCCGCCCGAGGTGCGGAAACCGTGGCTGACGTAGCCGCCGTTGATCACCGAGGTGCCGCGCGGACACCGGGCCACCGACGGCGCGTCCAGCGCGCTCACCGGCCCGGAGACCACCCGGGGGCCGCGGGGCGCGGTCGCCTCCGCGCCGTTCTGCCCCGGCGCCAGCCCCAGCGCGGCGAGTCCGGTCAGCAGGCCGCCGCCGACCGCTCCGGCGAACAGCCACCGCCGGGTCCGCCTCCCGGCCGTCCGCGCGTGCTTGCCCTTCGCCGCCATCACCGTCATCACCAGGTCCTCTCGTCGTACCGCGTGGCGCGGCGCCTGGGATAACGACCCGGGTGCGGGCGGCCGGACCGGCACGGGCGCGGAACACCCGGACGAGTGAGCGCCGCCCCGCCCGGTGACCGGCCGGGGCGACGGGCCCGCGAGCCGCGGCGGGGCTTTCCGGGGACGTCCGCCGGAAGGGGCGGCGGGCCGTCGGCACGTCCGGCCCGCCCGCCGCCCGCGCCTCTGGCGAGGGAACGGGCGGCGGGCCGGGTGCCGGACGCGGGCGCCGCCCCGTGCGGCGCGGCGGGTGCCGTGGTGACGTACGGGGCGGCGGGGCCGCGGTGTCCGTACCGGGCCGATGTGCCGTGCGCGTCCGGGGTGCCGCACCGGGCGCGGCGCGGCGGGCTAGGACGGGGGCACGGCGGGGAACGCCTCCTTGGGTGTGCTGGTGGGCGTGTAGCGGGCGGTGGCCGGGGCGGACGGGGCGAGGTCCTTGTGGATGACCCGCGCCACCGCCTGGATGGTGGCCACCCCGTCGTTCATGGTGCGGTTGTCATGGGTGAGCACGGTGATGCTGTAGTCGTGGCCGTTGCCGGTGAAGGCGCCCACGCTGTGGACCCGCCAGCCGTGCGTGGAGCGGGACAGCCAGCCGTTCTTCACCTGGACCTTCGCGGTGGCGGGCGCCCCGGCCGGGGTCCCCCATCGCTGCGAGGAGATCACCTTGCCCATCAGCTTGAGGATGTACGCCCGGGAGTTCGGGCTGAGGACGCTGTTCGGTGCGGTCAGCAGGTCCATCAGCCGCTGCTCGTCCCGGGCGGTGATCTGGGTGAGGCCCCAGTAGCCGTCGGCGCCGGGCACCGTCCGGGTCATGCCGGCGGCGCTCAGGAAGCCCTTGATCTTGGTCATGCCCAACTGCTTCCACAGCGTGCTGGTGGCCGCGTTGTCGGACTTGGTGATCATGGCGGTGGCGAGGTCGGCCTCGCGGTCGGTGAGGAAGCGGTTGCGCTTCTTGGCGTCCCACAGCAGGGCGGCCAGTACGGTCACCTTCACCACGCTGGCGGAGTCGTAGCGCTGGTCGGGTCGGAGCGTGCAGACGGTGTTCGTGGTGCGGTCGCGGAGCGACACCGCCGTCGTGGCCGTCTTCCCGCGCAGCGCCGAGGTGATGTCCCGGGCGAGCTTGTCGGCCAGGCCCGCCTTCTTGGACGAGCAGGTCACCGTGGGCCCGGTGGCCGCGGCGGGCGAGGCGCCGGCGATGGTGACCAGCGGCGCGAGCAGGCCGGCGGCGAGCGTCGCGGCCACCGGTCCGTGGAACCGCCGGGATATCCGGCGGGACTTCGTGTTCATGAGGCTGTTCCCCCTGTGAGTGCGTTCGACTCACGAGACACCACGGAGGGGGCGAAAGGTTGTACGAAGGAAGATGAACCCTCAACGGGTCGGCTGCCCGGAGCCGCCGGGCCGGGAGCGTGCGGAGGGCCCGTGGTGGCGCGCGGTCCGCCCGCGGTGGCCCGCGCCGCCGTGCGTGGCCAGGGACGGTCCGCGGCGGCCCGCGGTGGGCCGGGGCGGCCCCGCGCCGGTGGCGGGGCTCGTGGGACGCCGGTGAACTCCGGTGACGGCGGGGCTCGGGGAGGGCCGCCGAGCGGTCGGACTGGCCGGTAACCGCCCACTTGTGCCCCTTGTTTGCCCTGGTATCAGTAGGGTGACCCGAGCACAGCACGGAATGACGGGGGCTAACGCGGTGCACGATTCAGTGAGTTCGCCCGCTGCGGGGACGCCGCGCGGGACCGGCCCGACCCGTACCGACCGCCGGCGGGCGCGGACGCGCGGGGCGCTGGTGGCGGCGGCGCGGGCGATCCTCTCCGACCAGGGTCCGGCGGACGTCAGCATCCAGCAGATCACCAACTGCGCGGACGTCGGGTTCGGCTCCTTCTACAACCACTTCAGCAGCAAGGCGGAGCTGTTCGAGGCGGCGGTGGCCGATGCCGCGGAGGAGTACGGCACGCTGCTGGACGACAGCACCGCCGGCCTCACCGACCCCGCGGAACAGTTCGCGGTGGGGGTGCGCATCACCGGCGGGCTGCCGGACACCCACCCGCAGCTCGCCCGCATCCTGATGCGGACCGGGCTGGTGTCGATGCGGGCCGGCAGTGTGCTGCCGCCGCGCGCCCTGGGGCTGATCGTGCGGGGGATGGACGCGGGCCGGTTCCGGGTCGCCGACCCGCATGTGGCGCTCGCGGGCGTCGCCGGCTGCCTGCTGGGGCTGGTGGAGCTGCGGATGGCCCCGGCCGGGGACGGGTTCGGCGCGCTCGGCGGCCTCAACGGTCTCGACGCCCTCGACGGCCTCGACGGTGAGCTGCGGGGGCAGGAGGACATCTGCGAGCAGATGGCCGAACTGATGCTGCGCATGCTGGGCATGCCGGCCGAGGAGGCGGCCGAGGTGGCCCGCCGTCCGCTGCCCGCCGCACGGTGGGGCGGCGGTGCCGTGCCGGTACCGGCGGTCGCGGGCGCCCGTGACGAGGCCGGTCCGGCGGCAGCGGCCCGCTGAGCCGAGCGGCACCCGTCGGCCGGACGCAGCGGACCGGACCGCCGGACCCGGCGACCCGGACCGCCGGACCAGGTGTGCCGGACCGCCGGGCCCGGCGACCCAGTGGCCCCGACCGCCGGACCCGGTGAGCCGGTGCCCGGGACCCCGCCGGGCCCGGTGTGCCGGGCCGGTCCCCCGCCGCCGGCCCGGCCGGGGTTCAGCTGCCGTACGGGTGCGTCGCGCGGGCGGTGCGCAGCGCCTTGGCCCACCACAGCAGCTGGTCGAGCATGGTCTTGGCGGCGCCGTTGGCGCCCGCCGCGTCCAGCGGCTGTCCGTCGTTGCCGAACCGCTCCCAGGCGTTGTGGAAGCTGACGGTGTCGCGGACGGTGACGGTGTGCAGCTCGGCGAAGACCGGGCGCAGGTGCTCCACCGCGCGCAGACCGCCGGAGAGCCCGCCGTAGGAGACGAAGCCGACCGGCTTGGCCTGCCACTGCTCGCGGTGCCAGTCGATCGCGTTCTTGAGCGGACCGGGGTAGCTGTGGTTGTACTCCGGGGTGACCACCACGAAGGCGTCGGCGGCGGCCAGGCGCGGGGTGACGGCGCCCAGCGCGGCCGCCGCCTCGGGGCCGGGACTGCCGCTCAACCGGGCGGGGAGTTCCGTCTCGGCCAGATCGATCACGTCCACCTCCAGCCCGCCGTGGGCCCGGGCGCGCTCGGTGAACCAGTTGGCGACGACCGGACCGAAGCGGCCGTCGCGGACGCTGCCCACGATGACGGCGAGCCGGACCGGGGTGTCGGGGGTGGTGGAAGTGGCGGAAGGGACGGCGTTGTTGTCGATGTCCATGTGACGAGCATGAGACTTAAACAAAGGTTTAAGTCAAGCTATCGTCGGCACATGGCGGAAAAACTGAGCTGGAGAACGCAGGAACTGACCATCGGAGAGCTGTCCGAACGCAGCGGGGTGCCGGCCTCGGCCCTCCGTTTCTACGAGCGGGAGGGCCTGATCACGTCCCGCCGCACCACCGGCAACCAGCGGCGGTACACCCGGGCCACGCTCCGCCGGGTGGCCTTCGTCCGCGCCTCGCAGCGGGTCGGGATGCCGCTGGCGCAGATCCGTGACGTGCTCGCGCTCTTCCCGGAGGACCACGTCCTCAGCCGGGAGGACTGGGCGCGCATCTCCGAGTGCTGGCGGAAGGATCTCGACGAGCGGATCCAGCAGCTGGAGAACCTGCGGGACCATCTCACCGACTGCATCGGCTGCGGCTGCCTGTCGATCGCCAGCTGCGCGCTGGCCAACCCCTACGACCGGATGGGCGAACAGGGGGCGGGGCCGCGCCGGCTGCTCAAGACCTGACCCGCGACCCGGCTCCCGCCCGTCCGTCGGCCTGCCCGCCCGCCGGTCCGTTCCCCTCCGGCCCGGGGGTGCCCGGGGCCGGAGGAAGAGGCCGTGGTCAGCGGGTGGGCCGGTAGTGGGCCGCCACGGGGGCGCGCGCCTCGTCGTGGAGGGCCGGGCCGTCGTGCGGCACCGTCGGCCAGGCGCCCGACGGCGGGTTGAGCGCGACGAGTTGCTCGGTCGACAGCGCGTAGACGACCCGGCCGATGCCGGAGCGGAGGATGCCGCCGTCACACATGCCGCACGGCTGGCAGCTGGTGTACAGGGTGGTACGGGCCGCCGTGTCCGGGTCGAGTTCGCGGGCCGCCCAGCGGGCGAGCTTCAGCTCCGGGTGGGCGGAGATGTCGTTGTCCCGCCGGACCGTGTTGTGGGCTTCCGCGAGCACGGTGCCGTCCGGTCCGGCCAGCAGGGAACCGTACGGCGCGTCGCCCAGGGTGACCGCGTGGGCGGCGATGCCGATGGCACGCCGCAGAAGGGCCTCGTCGGCCGAGGTGATCATGATTGAGTGCTCCAGCGGTCGGCCACGAGGGTGAGTGCCCGCCATGCCGCCTCCGGCCGCCGGGTCTCTTCCGGGTCCCCGTGGTAGGGGTCGAGTACGACGGTGTCCGCGCCCAGCAGGCGCAACTGGTCCAGGTCGTCGAGGATCTGGTCGACGGTGCCGACGCCGGCGGGCCGGTCGGAGGTGTCGACCGGTGCGTCGGTGACCCGCAGGGCGATGCGGGGCGTGAATCCCGGCAGCGCGTGCCGTTGCAGGACCGCGCGCATGTGGGGGAGGGAGAGCCGCAGCGGGTGCCAGGTGTCACCGAACCGCACGACGCGCCGCAGGGCCGCGTCGCTGTGGCCGCCGATCCAGAGCGGAACCTCGCCCTCCGGGCGCCCCGCGTCCCTGGCCTCCCGGAGGACGCCGAGAGTCTCGTCCGTCAGCCGGCCACGCGCGGTGAACGGCACGCCCAGCGCCTCGAACTCCTGCCGGGCCCAGCCGACGCCCACCCCGAGGACGAAGCGGCCGCCGCTCAGGTGGTGGAGGTTGGCGGCCATGCGGGACACCAGCAGGGGATGCCGGTACGGCAGCACGAGCACGGTCGTGCCCAGCCGCACGGTGGTGGTGAGGCCGGCCAGCCACGACAGGGTGGTGAACGGCTCGTAGAACGGCTCCGGGTACCGCTCGGCCACGTCCGGGGTGATCGCCACGTGGTCCGACACCATGAGGGCGCCGAGGCCGAGGTCCTCCGCGAGCCGCGCCCATTCACGCAGTACACCGGGATCGGTTCCCGGGCCGAAGTTCGTTACGTTGACGCCGAGTTGCATGGAGCGAGGCTATCCCGGCGATTGCGGCGCACGGAACCGAGATCTCCCTGCGTAGCTGCTCTTTTCCCGTGTTTTTACTGGTACTTTCGCGGCATGGCCGGGAATCTTGACCACATCGACTGGGCGATCGTCGAACAGCTGCAACGGGAGGCCCGCATCTCCTTGAGCGAACTGGGCCGCCGCGTGAACCTCAGCCCGTCGGCCACCACCGAACGCGTCCGCAACCTGGAGGCCTCGGGCGTCATCACGGGCTACCGTGCCGAGATCGACCTGGCCAGGGTCGGCTATCCCGTCCTCGCCGTCGTCCGCCTCAAATATCCGGGCAACCGCCACGAACCGCTGCGCCGCCTCCTCGCCGAACGCCGCGAGATCCTGGAGTGCCTGCGCACCACCGGCGACGACTGCTACACCCTCAAGGTGGCCGCGACCTCCATGGAACACCTGGAGACCCTCATGGACGAACTCGCCGGCTTCGGCAGCACCACCACGAGCGTCGTCTACAGCCAGACCCTCCCCTACCGCGGCCCCACCGCCCCGAGCTGACCTACGGCCCGCCATCCGGCCGGGACCGCACCGGGGGACGGACGGCCACCGGGCCGGGTGGCGGACACCAACAGAGCCCGGAAACCACCGGACCGGCCGGGCGCCGGCGGACCGGTCGTGAACCGGCGCACTCGGTCGGGCAGATGGGGCACCGGGCCGGCGAACCACCGGACCGGTCGTGAACCGGCGGACCGGTCGGGCCCCGGCCGGGCCACCCCGGCCGGGGCGGGCGGGGTGGGTCAGAAGAGGTCCGGGCACCAGGGTCGCAGCGAGGTGCGCAGCAGCTGGTCGGCGCGTGCGGCGGCGCCCGTCCGTTCCTCGGCGATGCGGCCCAGCGCGGCGAGCCGGACCGCCGACTCGTCGCCCAGCCAGAGCGCCCCCAACTCCCCGGCGCCCAGGTAGAGGTCGGCCGGTTCGGTGGTGGGGGTGCAGCTGGCCCCGTCCGGGCCGGCCTCCAGCAGGTAGCGGCCCTCCACCAGGCCGGCGGGGTCGTCGACCGCGAGGACCAGCGACCCCTCGACGGGGTACGAGCGGGCCTCCAGGGCGCGCGGCACGTCCAGCGGGCGCACCCAGAGGAAGTCGGCGTGCGTGGTGACCTTCGCCGCCCGCGGGTCGGGCAGCAGCAGCGGCAGCAGGTCGTCGGGGGCGCGCAGCCCGGAGTTGACCTTGGTGATCCAGTCCACCGACAGCACGAAGTGCCACAGCGAGCGTTCGGCGGCCGGGGTGGTGGCGATCAACTGATGGACGGTGGCGGTGTTCTGCGGGCGCTTCGCCTCCCAGACGGCGTCCGCGGTGTACGTGAGCAGCCCTTCCACGGTGCCGTCCGGGGCGCGGTGCAGGACGTGGAACGGCTCGGTCCACGGTTCGCCGGGGACCGGGAACGCGCCGGTGGTCTGCAGCCACCAGCGCTCGTTCCGGTCGATCACCCCGTGCCGGGCGGCGCGCAGCCGCTCGTGCAGCTCGGGGCCCACGGCCCGTACGGTCCCGGCGTCGACCAGCTCCGTCCGGCCGCCGTCGGCGGGTCCGGAGTACCGGGGGTCGAGCCCGGCGCGCGCGACGTCCACCTGCCACTCGGTGGCCCAGGTGGCCGGGCCGAACCCGTACCGCCCGTAGATCGGGTACTCCGCGGCGATGAGGGTGGCGACCACGTCGCCGCGTTCCTTGGCGGCGCGCAGATCGCGCTCCATCATCCGGCTGAGCAGCCCCCGCCGGCGGTGGGTCGGGGAGACGGTGACGTTGCTGATGGCGTCGGCCGGTACCGGCCGGCCGCCGACCGCGGTGATCTGCTGGGGGAAGCTGCGGAAGGTGGCCACGTAGCGGCCGGTGTCACGGTCCAGGACCCCCAGGGTGCGTTCCGGGCGGTGTTCCACCCGGCGGTACTCGATCTCCTCCTCGCTGACGGTCGGCGGACGCAGAAAGCCGGTGCGCAGCGCGAGGATCCAGTCTCTCAGGTCGGATTCGTCGATCGTCCGGATGTCGAGGCCCATGGCGTCACGCTAGGCGGACCGCCCGGCCCGGCGCACCGGAATTTCCGGCCCCGGCCCCCGGCCCCGGCCCCGGCCCCGGCCCCGGCGCCCGCCCCGGCCCATCCCGGCCGCCGGGCGGGCGGTGCGGCCGGCGCGGGCGACCTGGACGGACGGGACGGGGGGTACGGGCCGGGTGCGGGCGCGCCCCGGCCGGCCGACGGTCGCCGGGCGGGCCCCGACGGACCGGCGGCGGACCGACGGTGGACCGGCGGGCGGGTCGGTACGGGTCGGGCCGCGGCGCCCGTCGGCAGGTCGCCGGGTACGGCGGGACGGGCCGGGGCCCGGGACGGCAGGCGCCCGGCCCGGACGGTGGGACGGAGGGGACCCGGGCCGTGACCGGCACCGGGCAGACGGATCGGAGCCCTGACGCCGCCGGGGCAGGGGGCGCGGGACGGGACCGGGCGCCGGGTCAGAAGGCCGCCCGTATCGCGCCGACCGTGACCCCGCCGCCGAGCAGCGGTGCCTCGCCGATCCGGGCCAGCACCGGGGAGGAGACGCCGAGCTGCTCCAGGGCGCGGGCCAGCACCGGTCCCAGGGCCCGGGTCGCGCCGTCGTCGATCTTGAACGCCAGCGCCCGGCCGTCCGGCAGGGCGACCGCCTGGACCGCTTCCGCGCCCATCTTCGCCAGCGTGCCGGGCACCTCGCGCATCAGCCAGGTGTCGGGGCGGCGGGTGCCGGCCACGTACTCGGGGTGCGCCCGCATCGCGTCCGCCACCCGGCGCTCAGGGGTGCCGGGCGCGGCGAGCACGAAGGAGCGGAAGGCGCGGGCCAGTCCGGTCAGCGAGAGCGAGAGCAGCGGGGCGCCGCAGCCGTCGGTGCCCACGTGGGCGACCCGTTCGCCGCTCGCCTCCTCCACCACCTGGTGGACCAGCCGCTGGAGCGGGTGGCCGGGGTCGAGGTAGTTCTCCAGCGGCCAGCCGTTGCGGGCGCAGGCGGCGAGCATCGCGGTGTGCTTCCCCGAGCAGTTCATGGTGATCCGGTCACGGGTCCGCCCGGCCGCCAGGTAGCGCTCCGCCTCCGTCGGGTCCAGCGGCAGGTCGGGCGGGGTGCGCAGGGCATCGGCGGGCAGTTCGTACTCGGCGAGCATCCGGGCCACCAGGTCGAGATGAAACGGTTCTCCGGAGTGGCTCGCGGCGGCCAGCGCCAGTCGTTCGCCGTCCAGGTCGAGCCCGGCCCGCAGGATCGCGGCGGCCTGCATCGGCTTGTTGCTGGACCGGGGGAAGACCGGGGCGTCGATGTCGCCGAGCGCCCGCTCCACACTGCCGTCCCGGGCCAGGACCACCAGGGAGCCCCGGTGCCGGCCCTCGACGAAACCGGAACGGACGACCTCGGCGAGGACCGGGGTCACGGCAGGGGGAGAGGAGGTCATCGTCGGCCTTCCACGTACGGGCGTGCGGGAGACCCGCCGCCCGGACCGGGCCGGCGGGCCGGTCAGGCGAGCAGGTCGTCCACCTGTGCTTCTCCCACACGGTACCTGCGTGCGATTTCCGCGCCGCAGCCGTCCGCGGTCCGCTGGAGCTCCTGGCGGCGGCGGGAGACCTGCTGCTCGTAGCGCCGCAGCCGGCCCATCGCGGCGCGCAGCTCCTCGTCGGTGCGGGCGGGCAGGTCGGACAGCTCCACCTCACCGAGCATCGACTCGGCCAGCCGCCGGTACCGGTCGTCGTGCGGAGTGCCGAGCGTCACATGGCGCGCGGAGCTGCGCTGCCGCGGCGGGGCGTCGGCGAGGATCTGCGGCAGCCGTTCGACGAGCGGCCCGGCCGGTGCCGTACGGTGCGCGAGTTCCGCCCGGAGGATGTCGATCCGGCCCTGGAGCAGCCGCCGCACATAGCTCAGGTCGGCCTCCTCGCGCTGGGAGTCGCGGCGCAGCTCCCGCAGCTCGTCCAGGCGGAGGCGGGCCAGCCGGGCGCGGTCCGGGAGGGCCTCGCCGCCCCGCGGGCCGCCGGGCCGCGGGATCTCCGCGCGGACCTCCGGCCGCGGGATGTCCGGCCGCGTGGAGCCGGGCAGCGCGGTCCGGGCCTCTCGTTCCGTGGTGCGGATGGGAATTACGGGCCCGGGCGCGTGCCCGGTGCCGAGTGTGCTCATGGCGTGTCCGTCCCCTCGGTGCACGGCGTCGCGCCGCACTGTCCACATAACGCACTGGGTTCCCCGCATCGTGCCATTTCGCGTCGCACGGGGGAGTGGCAGTGCGCCGGATCGGCCCCGGATGGACGCACGGCATGATTGTCGGCATGCGTGCTGTGGTACAGAGAGTGAACGGTGCCTCCGTCGTGGTGGACGGCGAGACGGTGGGCGAGATCACCGGACAGGGACTGTGCGTCCTGGTCGGGGTGACCCACGACGACACCCCCGACAAGGCCGCCCGACTGGCGCGCAAGCTGTGGACGTTGCGCATCCTGGAAGACCGGCCGCAGTACCCGGGACACCCGGACGGGCCGGAGCACCCGGAGGGATCGGGGAACCCGGAGGGGACCGGGGAGGGAGCCAAGGAGAGCCCCGCGGGGGCGCCGGCCGCGGAGCCGTCCGCCGGAGGGAACCCCGAGGGGCCGGCCCCGGAAGGGGGCGCCCCCACGGGCGGCGGGCCCGAGCGGTCCTGCTCCGACCTGGACGCGCCGCTGCTGGTCATCAGCCAGTTCACGCTCTACGGGGACGCCCGTAAGGGGCGCCGCCCCACCTGGAACGCCGCGGCCCCGGGCGAGATCGCCGAACCTCTGGTGGACGAGGTGGTGGCGCAGCTGCGGGCACTGGGCGCGCGGGTGGAGACCGGGCGTTTCGGGGCGCGGATGCGGGTTTCCCTCACCAACGACGGCCCGTTCACCGTCCTGGTCGAGGTCTGACAGCGGGCCGCTCCGGGGCCCGCCGGGCATCCCGCGGGCGGGCCTCACCGGTTCCGTACGCCCCGGGCGGCACACCGTTTTGGCTTCGTCGGGGCGGTCCACCGGCGCTTTCCGGCGGGGTCCGCCGCTCGGTCCACCCCCGGGTTCGCCGCCCGGAGCGCCGTCCGGTTCGCCCGGGTGGCGTCACCCGCTCGGGGGTGCGTGCCGTCACCGGATTTCCGGGCGTCACCCGCTCCGACGGCCCATGGCCGGGCCGGTCCGGCCGCGGCGTTCACCCGCCGGGGTGGCCACCTGCCCGGATGTTCCCCCGCCCGGAAGGCCGATGGCCCGAGCCGGGGGCGGGGCCGGGGCGGGGTCCGGGAGGGGCGTCGGCGGCCCGGGGGCGGGTGGCAGCTCCCCGACCCCGGGGCGAGCGTCGGTCTCGGTCCGGGCGGGGCGTCACGGTCGTCCACCGCGCCCCTGGCGGCCGGCGGCGCGGAACCGGCCACGGCATCCGGCGGTGGGGCCACGCCCGCGCCCAGCATGCCCCGCCCGCCGGGCGGTGCCGTCAGGGCTCGACCACGACCTCCTGGGCCGCCGCCGTGGTGTCGGCGAGCAGGTCGGCGTCCACCGGGACGTTCCGCTTCACCAGGGCGAGGGCGATCGGGCCCAGTTCGTGGTGGCGGGCCGAGGAGGTGACGAAGCCCAGCTGACGGCCGTCCGGGCCCTCGGAGGCGAGCCGTACGGGAGCGCCGTGCCCGGGCAGTTTCACCTCGCTGCCGTCCAGGTGCAGGAAGACCAGGCGGCGCGGCGGCTTGCCCAGGTTCTGCACCCGGGCGACCGTCTCCTGGCCCCGGTAACAGCCCTTGTTGAGGTGGACCGCGGTGCCGATCCAGCCCAGTTCGTGCGGGATGGTGCGGTGGTCGGTCTCCAGGCCCAGCCGGGGCCGGTGCGCCTCGATCCGCAGCGCCTCGTGGGCGAGCACCCCGATCGCGGGGGCGGCCTGCGCGGCGAACTCCTCCAGCCGGGCGCGCGGCAGGAACAGGTCGCGCCCGTAGGGGGTCTCCCGGGCCACCGTGCCCGGCGGCACCGGGGTGATGCTGCCGGCGGGCAGGTGCACGACCGCGTACGCGTCCGTGGCGTCCACCGCCTCCACCCGGTAGAAGAACTTCATGCTCTCCAGGTAGGCGAGGAGCGCCTGCTGGGTGCCGGGCTCCACGTGCGCCCAGGTCGTCCCGCCGTCGTCCACCAGGTACAGCGCGTGCTCGACGTGGCCGTGCGGGGAGAGGATCAGGGCCTCGGTGGCCTGCCCGGGCGGCAGTTCGCTGACGTGCTGGGTGAGCAGCAGGTGCAGCCAGCTCAACCGGTCCTCGCCGGTGACCGTGATCACGCCGCGGTGCGACAGGTCCACGAATCCGGTGCCGTCGGCGAGCGTGCGCTGCTCGCGGAACAGGTCGCCGTAATGGGCGGCGACGCCTTCGTCGGGGCCCTCGCCGGGGACGGCGCCGGGCAGCGACAGCAAAGGGCTCTTCATGGCCGCCAGCCTACGTCGTGCCGGCCGCCCGGCGCGGTGCCCCGGCAGTCGGCCGCCGGCGGCCCGCGGCCGAGCCGCTAGCGGCGGTCCGGGCGGTCGCGGTCACCACCGGCGGCGGACCCCGGCGCGTCCGGCCCGGCGGCGGCCGGGGAGGCGGTGCGGTCGCCGGCGGCGCGGTCCCCGCCGGTGCGGGCACAGCCGGCACACCGGCCGAAGATGGCGAAGTGCTTGAGATCGGTGTCGAAGCCGAACTCGTCCTTCAGCCGCCGGGTGAACGACTCCGCGACCGACAGGTCCGCCTCGATCACGTCCGTGCAGTCCCGGCAGACCAGGTGGATGTGGTGGTGCCGGTCGGCGAGGTGGTAGGTGGGGGCGCCGTGCCCCAGGTGCGCGTGGCTGACCAGCCCCAGCTCCTCCAGCAGCTCCAGCGTGCGGTAGACGGTGGAGATGTTGATCCCGCTGGCGGTGCGGCGCACCTCGGTGAGGATGTCGTCGGGGGTGGCGTGTTCGAGGCGGTCCACGGCTTCGAGCACCAGCTGGCGCTGGGGCGTCAGGCGGTAGCCGCGCTGCCGGAGATCGGTCTTCCAATCGGTGGTCGCCACGCGCCCAGTGTAGGCACCGGCGCCCGTACCGTCCGCCCCCGTGCGGGCCCCCGCCGGTCCGTACCGGCCCCCTTCCGGCCCTTCCGGCCACGCGGTGCCCGACCCGTACGGGTCCCCCCGTCCGGCCTTGCCCGTAGGGGCCGGGGACCGCACGTGCGGGCAGGGCCGGCCCGTAGGGGCCGGGTCCGCCTCTTACGGGCCGGGGTGTCCCTGCGGGTCCGGGCGGTGTCCCGTACGGGTCGGGGGTGTCCCTACGGGCCGGAGGTGTCCCGTACGGGCCGGGTCCGTCCGTACAGGACGGGTGCGGCTGCCGCCGGGCCGGTCGGCCCCGGTCCGTACCGGCGGGGTCCCGGGGCCGTACCGGCGTGCTTTCGGGGCCGTGGCGGCGTGGCCGTGGAGGCCCGCGCCGCCGTCGCCGGTCGCCGGTCGCCGCCGCCGCCGTCGTCGTCAGCGGCGGCGGCGGTCGTCGGCGACCCCGCGCAGATAGTCGGCGAGGGTGGCGACGGCTGCCGGGTTGCGCGGGCTCTCCACCAGCTCGGCGTAGTCGAGCACGATGATCCGCCGGTTCTTGATCGCCGAGACCTCGCGCAGCGGCGGGTAACTCTCCAGGAACTTCCGCTTCTGCTCGGCGCCGGTGTCCCCGTAATCGTTGATCACGATGACCTCCGGGTCGCGTTCGACCACGGTCTCCCAGCCGATGGTGGTCCAGGAGTCGTCGAGGTCCTTCATGATGTGGTCGCCGCCGGCCTTGGTGATGATGTCGTGCGGTGCGGCGAAGCGCCCGGAGGTGAACGGGCGGTCCCGGCCGTCGTCGTACAGGAACACCGTCGGGCGGTCCTCGCCCCGGGGCGCGCGGGCCTGGGCGTCGGCCACCTGCCGGCGGAAGTCGCGGACCAGCTTCGCGGCCCGCTCCTCGACGCCGAATATCTTCCCCAGGTTGGTCAGGTCGGTGTACAGGGCGTCCAACGGCGGCATCACACCCCGCGCCGCGTTCCGGCCGTTGCGGCAGGACTCGCTGAGCACATACGTGTCGATGCCGATCTTCTTCAGCGCGGCCGGGGTGAAGCCGTTGTCCTCGCCGAAGCCGTAGTTCCAGCCGGCGAAGACCATGTCGGCCCGGGCGTCCAGGGCCATCTCCTTGTTGATCTCCTTCTTCGACAGCCACTTCACCTTCCGGTAGCCGTCCTTCCACGGCACCGCGTCCAGGTCGCCCTTGTCGTCGGGCATCACGTAGCCGGCCATCCGGTCCTCCAGGCCGAGGGCGAACATGATCTCGGTGATGCCGATGTCGTTGGTGACCACGCGCTGCGGCGCCCGTTCGTAGGTGGTCTCGGTGCCGCAGTTCTCCACGGTCACCGGGTGGTGGCCGCCGCGCTCGCCCTTCCCGGCGGTGGCGGAGTCGTCGTCCTTGATCTCGGCGCCGCAGCCGGCCAGGGCGAGGGTGACGGCGAGCAGCAGCGCGGGCGTCGTGGGGCGCGATCGCATGGCAGTCCTCTTCAAGGGGTTCTCGGCCGAAGACGCGCGGCCGGGTGGAAGGGGGGGAGAGGGAGGCGAGGTGCGGAGGGGCAGGGAGGGGGGTGCGGATGGGGGGCGATGGGGTGCGGATGGGGGTGAGGGGGCGGCGTGGCCCGGCGCCCCCGGGCCGTTGGGCTCCTCGGGTCCGGGGCTCGTCCGTCGAACGAGGGGTCCGGCGGCCGGAGGAGCCCCCGGCCCCCGGGCCCGGGACCGGAGTGGCTGCCCGGACCCGACCGCCCGGACCGGCCCGGGTCCCGCTCCCGTGACCCGGTCCCCCTGCCCGGCCCGACGGGCCGCCGGCTCAGCCCGGCGCGGGAGCCGTACCCGCAGTCGGGGCCGTACTCGCAGCCCGAGCCGCAGTCGGGGCCGTACCCGCAGCCGGGGCCGGGGCCGGGCCGGGCAGCCGGTCGAAGAGCAGCTGCACCGCGCCGGTCTCCGGATGCGGCACCCGGTGCGCGCGGACGCCGAAGACCTCCGCCAGCAGTTCGGGGGTGAGCACCTCGTGCGGGGGGCCGTCCGCGACGATCCGGCCGCCCGCGATGACGTGGAGGTGGTCGCAGTGGACGGCGGCCAGGTTGAGGTCGTGCAGCGCGGCGAGCACGGTCAGCCCGGCGTCCCGGACCAGCGCCAGCACCTCCAGCTGCTGGGCGATGTCGAGGTGGTTGGTGGGCTCGTCCAGCACCAGTACGGACGGCTGCTGGGCGAGTGCCCGGGCGATCAGCACCCGCTGCTTCTCACCACCGGAGAGGGTGAGGAAGGTCCGGTCGGCGAGGTGCGCGGCGCCGACCCGGGCCAGTGCCCCGGCGCAGATCTCCCGGTCGGCGGCGCTGGTCCGGCCGGCCGCGCTCTGGTGCGGCAGCCGGCCCATCGCGACCACCTCGGCGGCGGTGAACCCGAACTCGCCGGAGGACTCCTGGGGCAGCGCGGCCAGCCGCCGGGCACCGTCACGGGCGCCGAGGGCGTGCAGGTCGTCCCCGTCCAGCCGGACCGTTCCGGCCGCCGGGCGCAGCGCCCGGTACACACAGCGCAGCAGGGTGGACTTGCCGCTGCCGTTGGGGCCGACCAGGCCGACGATCCGGCCGCTGCCGGCCCGCAGCGTGACGTCCTCCACCAGCCGGGCGCCGGCGATGTCCACGCTCAGGTCCTCGATGTCCAGCCGCATCAGGCACCTCCGAAGGTGTAGCCGCGGCGGCGCATCAGCATGACGAAGCACGGCACGCCGATCACGGCGGTGATCACGCCGACCGGGAGTTCGACGGGTGCCAGCAGCACCCGGGAGAGGATGTCGACCCAGACCAGCAGCACCGCGCCGAGCAGCGGGGCGACCGCCAGCACCCGGCGGTGGTCGGCGCCGACCAGGATGCGGGCGATGTGCGGCACCATCAGCCCCACGAAACCGATCGCCCCGCTGACCGCCACCACCGCACCGGTGACCGCCGCCGTCACCACGAACAGTTCGGTGCGCAGCCGCCGGGCGTCCACCCCGAGCGCGGCGGCGGTCTCGTCGCCCATGGCGAGCGCGTTGAGGCGGCGGGCGGCGAGCGCCAGGTGGGTGAGGCCGGCGAGCACCGCCACGGCCGCGATCGGCACCGACGGCCAGCCGGCCCCGCTGAGGCTGCCCAGCAGCCACATCATCGCGGCGCGCGCCGCCTCGCCCCGGTCGGCGCTGAACACCATCAGGGTGGTGATCGCGGAGAAGCCGTAGTACATGGCGGTGCCGGTGAGCACCAGGCGCAGTGGAGTGAGCCCCTGCGGGGTGCGGGCCGCGGCGTACACCAGGGCCATGGCGGCGAGCGCGGAGACGAAGGCGGCGCTGGACAGCGCCCACACCCCCAGGCCGGTGAAGGCGCCGAACAGCAGCACCGCGTTGGCGCCCACCGCGGCCCCGGAGGAGATGCCCAGCACGAACGGGTCGGCGAGCGCGTTGCGGACCATCGCCTGGACCGCCACCCCCACCGCGGACAGGCCGGCGCCGACGACCGCGGCGAGCACCGCGCGCGGCAGGCGCAGCTCCCAGACGATGGTGTAGGCGGCGACCTCGTCCCGGTCGATGGCCGCCCCGGTGACCCCGGCGTGCACATAGCGCAGCACCTCGGACCAGGAGAGCCCGGCCGAACCGAGGCCGACCCCGCAGACCAGCGAGAGCAGCAGGGCGGCGACGAGCGCGCCGACGAGCGCGGGCAGCGGCAGCGGCAGCCGCGGCGTCCGGTCCGGTGTCCGCCGGTTCATGGGGGCGGGGCGGCTCCCGGCCCCCGGTGAGCCGGCCTCCGGCCCGCCGGAACCCGGAGCGGCGACGGGCGGGGTGCGGTCGGCCGGTCCCGGGCCGGCGGGGAGATCATCGGCCGGTCCGGGACCGGCCGGGAGGTGGTCGCTCGGCGGTGGAGTACCGCCGGGCGGGGGGCTGCCGCCGGTGGGCGGAGTGCCGCCGGTCGGCGGATCGTCGCCGGCCGGGGTGCTGTCACCGGCCGGGGGGCCGGATGCCGGCCTGATGGTGGCTGCCACGGGCGGATCACCTTCGCCTCGGGCCGCTTCGTACCTACGAATGAGGGCGGCCGGAGCGCGCTGTGTGGTGGCAGCGGCCGTCGGGCAGGTCCCCTCGCAGTCCACGGCGAGTTGTCAGGAGCTGGCCGCCGCCGCGGGTGATCTGGCTCGCGTCCCCGGTGGGGACGCCCACAGTTGCGGGTCAGCGCCGGATTCGGACCGGACTTCCCCCGCGGGGCGGGTCGTACGTGGTGGTACCGGTGGTACGGGTCGTACGGAGGTGGCTCGGGCCGCCCAGCCCCTACGGGGAGCCGTGCGGGTCCTACGGGTCTTACGGGTCCTACGGGCCGCAGGGCCCGTAGGGGGCCCTGCGACCGACGGTCGTCCGGGCGGGAACGGGCCCCGGCATTCGGGACGTCTTCCCGGCCGGCGGGCCCCGGTGCGGGGCCTGCCGACGGGATCAGTTCACCATCCGAAGCGGATCAGCGGAAGAACGCGATGCCGTCGTCCGGGAGGTCACCCAGGTCCTTGGCCCAGGCCGCGACCTCCTCCGGGGTGACGGTCTTCTTCAGGTGCGCGGACATGTAGGGGCGCAGCGGCACCTCGGGGGTGGCCTTCTCACCCACCCACATCAGGTCACCCTTGACGTAGCCGTACAGGCGCTTGCCGCCGGAGTACGGACCGGACGCGGCGGTGCGCGCCACCGCGTCGGTCACCAGGTCGATCTGCGGCTTGCCCTCGGCCAGCTCGCCGTACCACACCTCGACCACGCCCTGGTCGCGGATCATGACGATCTCGACCTTGCGCTCCTTGTCCACGCGCCAGTAGCCGGACTCGGTCTCCAGCGGACGGACCTTCCGGCCCTCCGCGTCGAGCACCCAGGTGTGGGAGACGTACTCCAGGAAGTCCCGGCCGTCGTGGCTGAAGGTCACTTCCTGCCCGAAGTTGCACTTCTCCGCACCGGGGAAGTCGGCGACGCCCGCGCCCGTCCAGTTCCCGAGGAGGAAGGCGAGGGGCACAAGGTCCGGGTGGAGGTCGGACGGGATCTCGATCATGGAATCAGGCGATCTGTAGAGACGGAGTGGGGAGTCAGCGCTGGCCCTGGTACAGCTTCTTCCAGGTCAGACCGGCGAAGGCGACGATGGCGACGGCGACCAGAACCAGCAGGGTGGTGAAGACTGCCTCAAGCACGAGCGCGCTCCTCGGACGGGATGAGGGTGGACGGACGGTGGCCAAGTCTAGTCGCCGGCCGGCGCGCCGGTGCTGTGAGGTGCGCGGCAGGCGGGGCGGGCACCGCGCACTACAGTGCGGACATGGCCAAGAAGCTGGTGATCAAGGTGACGGCGGGCGCCGAGGCGCCCGAGCGGTGCTCCCAGGCGTTCACGGTGGCGGCGGTGGCCGCGGCCAGCGGGGTGGAGGTCTCGCTGTGGCTCACCGGTGAGTCGAGCTGGTTCGCGCTGCCGGGGCGCGCGGAGGAGTTCGAGCTGCCGCACGCGGCGCCGCTGCCGGACCTGATCGAGGGCATCCGGGCCGGGGGCACCATCACGGTGTGCACCCAGTGCGCGGCGCGCCGCGGGATCGAGGAGAAGGACCTCATCGAGGGCGCGCGGATCGCCGGCGCGCAGGTCTTCGTCAGCGAGATCATGGCGGACGGCGTCCAGGCGCTCGTCTACTAGCTGTCCTGGCCACCGGCGGTACGGCCCCGGCCGCCCGTGCGTGGCCGGCCCTGCGCCGAGGGGCCACGCGGGGCCGCGACCGGCCTCTGCCGCGCCGGGGCCGTGCGAAGCGCAGCCGGGTCCGGCAGCGGACCCGGGGCGGTGCGCCGTGGCGCTCGGGTCGTGCGGCGTGGGCCGGCGGGTGCGCCGTGCCCGAGTCGCGGCGTTGAGCTCGGGCCGTGCGGGCCGCGGCGCGTGCCGGGCCGGGGCGGCCGGGGTCGGCGGTGGGCCGGGCGGCGGGGTCAGAGCCGGCCGTGGCGGTCGCGCCGGTCCAGCTCGCGCCACCACGCGTCGGACTCGGGGTCCCCGGTCTCGTCCCACCACCGGTCGTCCGGCCCGCGCCGGTTCGCGACGATGGCGGCGAACGGGGGGATGACCATGGCGACGACGCACATCCCGACGGCAGCCGCCACCGACCACAGGCGCACCACCGCCCAGGCCGTGATGAAGAGCGCCAGGCACACGCCCATCAGCAGGAAGTACCTCTGACGCCGTCGCGCGTACATATCTTCAGCGTACGACCGGAATCCCCGCCCGTCGCCGGTGGGGACCCGGTTAGTGACCGGGAGCCGGGAGCCCGCTGCCGCCCCGGGGCGGGCGGGCGTGAGCCGTCCGTGCGCCCGGCGCGCGCCGGGCGCACAAGCCGCTGCCGACCGGCGTACGAAACGCTCCGGTCGGCGCGTGCAGCGCGTACCCCGGCGCCGTGCGCCCCCGCACGCTCCGTACACCGGCGTGCCCCGCGCCCGCGTGCCCGCGTGTCCCGTGCCCGTGTCCCGCGCCGGTCGGATACGGCGAGGGCCGCACCCCGCCGAGGCGTCCAACCCCGGGGTGCGGCCCTCGTGCGTCCTCTCCCCGGCCCCGCGGGACGGTGCCCGGGCGGGCCGGGGAGAGGCAGAGACCGGTGCGCACGGTCTCAGACGGCGATGGCGACCTCCGCCAGTCCGCCCTTCTGGGCGACGACGGTGCGGTCCGCGGTCGCGCCCGGAACCAGGGCGCGGACGGTCCAGGTGCCCTCGGCGGCGTAGAAGCGGAACTGCCCGGTGGCGGACGTGGGGACCTCCGCGGTGAACTCGCCGGTGCTGTCCAGCAGGCGCACGTAACCGGTGACGGGCTGGCCGTCGCGGGTCACCGAACCCTGGATCGTGGTCTCACCCGGCTTGATCGTCGCGGCGTCCGGGCCGCCGGCCTGTGCTCCACACATGTTCTGTCCTTCTGTCGCTGTGGCTGTCGTGGTCGGATCGGGGTCCGCCGGTGGCCGTCGGACCGCTCGTGTCGTCAGCTGCCGGAGCCCAGCTCGATCGGCACGCCGACCAGGGAGCCGTACTCGGTCCAGGAACCGTCGTAGTTCTTGACGTTGGTCTGGCCGAGCAGCTCGTGGAGCACGAACCAGGTGTGGGCGGACCGCTCGCCGATGCGGCAGTAGGCGATGGTGTCCTTGGACAGGTCGACGCCCTCACCCTCGTAGAGGGCCTTCAGCTCCTCGTCGGACTTGAAGGTGCCGTCGTCGTTGGCCGACTTCGACCACGGGATGTTGCGGGCGCTCGGGACGTGGCCGGGGCGCTGCGACTGCTCCTGCGGCAGGTGGGCGGGGGCGAGCAGCTTGCCGGAGAACTCGTCGGGGGAGCGCACGTCCACCAGGTTCAGCGAACCGATCGCGGCCACCACGTCGTCCCGGAAGGCGCGGATCGAGGTGTCCTGCGGCTTGGCCTTGTACTCGGTGGCGGGACGGACCGGCACCTCGGTGACCAGGTCGCGGGAGTCCAGCTCCCACTTCTTCCGGCCGCCGTCGAGGAGCTTGACGTCCTGGTGGCCGTAGAGCTTGAAGTACCAGTAGGCGTAGGCCGCGAACCAGTTGTTGTTGCCGCCGTAGAGGACGACCGTGTCGTCGTTGGCGATGCCCTTCTCCGAGAGCAGCTTCTCGAAACCGGCCTGGTCCACGAAGTCGCGGCGCACCGGGTCCTGGAGGTCCTGCTTCCAGTCGATCCGGATCGCGTTCTTGATGTGGTTCTTCTCGTAGGCGGAGGTGTCCTCGTCCACCTCGACAATGACGGTCTTCGGGTCGTCGATCCGGGCCTGCAGCCAGTCGGCATCGACCAGAACGTCACTGCGGCTCATGTTCTCTCCTCCGGGGCAGTTACGGCGGTGCGGGGCGGTACAGGGGGGCGCGCGGTGGTGCGACGCGGCGCGTGCGGTCGTGCACGGCTGTCCGGCTGGGGCTGGAGGTACTCCCACGGATGGCGGTGGGAAGCCCTGGGCGGGCGGTGCTGCGGGCGGGGCCCAGCCGGGTCAGACGGTGGGACAGAGCATGGCGGCGACGCGGCACAGATCGACTGCCCGCCGCTTCGTGAGTTCCGCCTGTCCCCGGTGACGGAGACCGCTGATCCAGCTCTGCATGCGTCCGATCGTAGGGACGGTCGGGCGGGCGTGTCACCGGCATGTCGCATGGTGAGACGGGAACGCTCGCCATGTGGGATAAAGGTCGGGTGCGGAGCTGCCCCGGAGGTCCCCCACCGGGACGGACGGCCGACCTGGGCCGCGGTTACGGACACGCTTGTCTCAGCTTGTGGAACGGGGGCGCCGGTATCCGCCGCTCGGCGGCGTTCCGGGGCGTTTCCGGCGTTCCGGTGCGTTGTGGGGCCGGCCCGGCGGGTCGGCGGACCGGTGAGGTGGTGGGCCGCTGAGGTGGTGTCCGGGCCGGCGGCGGCGGGCCGACGGGGTGGTGAGGTGGCGCGGCCCGGGCGACGGGGTGGGGAACGGCGGGGCGGCGCGGTACGGGACGGCGGCCGACGGGGGTGGCGCGTCCGGCCGGGTGTCCGGCCCAGGGTGTCCCACAGGCCCGGGTGCCCAGGGGCCCGGCGATCGCTCGGGGCCCTGGGCCCGTACGGACCCCGTACGGGCCGGCACCGGCCGCGCCGTAGGGCGCCGCCGGTCAGTTCGCCAGGTCCACCTGGCTGCCGCCCACCGAGATGTCCAGCCCCTCCGGGGTGGTCTCGACACCCTCCAGCCGCAGCCCGGAGGGCATGCCGTCCACCGTCCGGTCGAAGTCGGTCCGGCTGCGGACCTCCTGCTCCAGCCGGCCCGGGATGGCCGGCGGGATGCTGTTGACGCGCACCCGGATGGTGTTGCCGTCCACCAGCGACACCGTGCCGTTGGCACTCATGCTCAGCCCCATGAAGTTGCCGGTGATCTTCACCTGGCTCTTGCCCTCGGCGTTCTTCGGGGCCTGGCTGACCTTGATGCCGGGGCCGGCGGCGGCCGACAGGTCCTCGTAGCTGATGTGCGCCCGGCCGGAGGCGCGCTCCGCGGTGGCGCCCGAGAGATCGCCGGAGATCTTCACCTGGTGCAGTACGGCGCGGAGCTCGGTGACCCGGACCGGGCGGCCCTGGCCGGCGTCGGTCACCAGCCCGTCCAGGTTGATCTCGATCTCCTCCAGTTCCTTGTCGAGCACCTGGGTGAGGAAGGGGAAGCCCTTGATCGAGACCTCGGGGTCGATGGCGAGCCCCTCACGGGACTTGATCTCGTCGGCGGCCTTGTTCTCCAGCCAGTTCACCGCCAGCCGGTCGGCGGCGACGAAGAGGCCGATCAGCACCACCAGGGTGATGAGCAGTCCGCGCCCGCGCCGTTTCCGCTTCGGCCGCGGCGGGTCGAAGTCGCCGTCGCCGCCGTGGGGGCCGTGCGGGGGGTGCGGGCCGCCGGCGCCCGGCGCCTCGTGACCGGCGGGCCCGGCCGAATCGTACGGCGAGGGCTGCCCGTACGGCGCGGGAGCCCCGGCCGGGGGCGTCGGCACCGGGCCGGCGCCGGATCCCGCCCGGTCCGCGGGGTGCGCGGCGCCCGCCGGAGGCGTGACTCCGGATGCCCGGTGCCCGGCCCGCCCCCAGGCCCCGCGGCGCCTGCCGGGTGCGGCGGAACCGGCGGAGGTGCCGGGTTCCCGCCGCCGGCCGTGCTCCCCCCGCCGGTGCTGTGCGCTGCGTCAGTCATGCTCGTCCCCCTGTGTCGTCGGGCTCGGGCGCCTGCCCGCGGCTAGCGAGCCTAACCGGAGAGACGCGGCGCGCGGCGGAAAGGATCCGCCCCGCCGGCCGCCCGGCCGGGAGGCGCGGGCGGCCGGCGGGGCGGCGGGGGACGGACGGCGGACCGGTTCAGCCGATGGCCTGCCCGATCAGGTACACCGCGGGCGCGGCGGCGGTGAGCGGCAGCGCCACCCCGGCGGTCATGTGGACGAAGCGCGAGGGGTAGTCGTAGCTCGCCACCCGGAGGCCGATCAGCGCGCACGCGCCGGCCGCCAGGCCGAGCCCCGCCGCGTGCGTGGTGCCGGTGTCCGTCAGATGCCCGGCGCCGAGGCCGGCGCCCGCCGCGGCGAGCAGCGCGAGCACCATCGAGACCGCGGTCGGCAGCGGCACCGCCCGGGCGATCGCGGCGATCGCGACCGCCGCCGCACCGATCACCACCGCGTCCGAGGACTCCGCCACGGCGGCGAGGTGACCGGCCGCGACCACCGTGAGGGCGGCCGAGACCGTGGTGGCGGTGAGGCTGTACATCCGCTCGTCGGCCGAGCTGCGGTTGCGCAGCTGGAGGATGATGACGAGGAGCAGCCAGACGCCGATGGTGCCGATGATCACCGTCGGGGCGTGCTGCTCCTCGGTGGCGAGCAGCCCGGCGTCGGCGGCGAGCCCGCCCGCGAAGGCCAGCACGATGCCCTGCCGGGCCGGCCACATGCCGTTGAGCCGGAACCAGCCGGCCGCCGTGAGCGCCTGGAGCAGCACCAGCGCGGCCGCGGTGGCCGGACGGGGCAGTGTCGCGCTCGCCGCCAGCAGACCGGAGAGCGCCGCGGTCAGCAGGGCGGGCGTCATCCCCGGGTCGATGATCGGCGACCGCCCCTCGGCCCGGGCCCGCTGCGCCGCGGTGAGCGGTTTCGCGGGGGCGGCGGCCGGAGCCGTTCCGGCCTCCGGGCCGCCTTCCGCCCCGGCCCCCGCGGTGTCTTCCGCGCGGGCCTTCGGGGTGCCCTCCGCGCCGGCTGGGGCTTCGGCGCCGGGGCGCCGCCCGGGGTCCGGGGCCGTGGCCCGTGGGCCGGGCGTTCCCGGCCCGGCGGGCGTCCCCGGCGCGGCCGGACCCGCGCCGGGGACGCGGAGGACGGTGGTCGCCTGTCCCGCGGCCGGTGCCGACCCGGCCGGAGCCCCGGCGGGTGCCCACCCGTCACCCGTCACCGGCCCGGCCGCCGGGGTGCCCCCGGGACCGGAGGCGGCGCCCGGAACCGGTGCGGAGTGCCCGGTGGCCTGCGGCGGGAACGGCGTGGCGGCGCCCCCGCCGGCGGCCGCCCCGGGCACCGACCGGTAGGGCTGGTGCTGATCGTGGTTCTGGTGCTGCTGCGGGGACTGCTGATGCTGCGGGGACTGCTGATGCGCGGCCCAGGCGTCCGGCTGCTGCCCTTGCGGGTGCGGCTGGTGCCCCTGGGGGTGTGGCTGCTGTCCTGGGGGGTGTGGCTGCTGTCCTGGGGGGTGTGGCTGCTGGTAGGCCTGCGCGGCCTGGTACGCCTGCGAAGCTTGGTACGCCTGCGGGTCCTGGTACGCCGCCTGTGCGGGCTGATACCCCTGGTGGCCCTGGTACGCCTGCTGAGCTTGGTAACCCTGCGGGTCCCGGTAGGCCTGTGGGTCCTGATGAGCCTGCTGAACTTGGTACCCCTGCTGGGCTTGGTGCTGCGGCTGCCCCTGGTACTGAGGGGTGTCGGGGTGACCCGGCTGTGCCTGGGGCTGCTGGTACTCCTGCGGCTGGTGCTGCTGGTATCCCTGCTGCCCCTGGTGCGTCCCCTGCGGCTGCGGGTGCCCCTGGTCCTGTTGCGCGTACGGCGGATTCTGCCGTGCGTACCCCTGGCCCGGCTGGGCGGCCGGCCCGGTCTGCCACTGCTGCGCGGCGGCCTGCGAGGGGTGCGGTGCCTGCACGGCCTCCGGGTACCCCGACTGTCCCGCGTGCGGTGCGTAGGGGTGGTATCCGGCATCCCCCTGGCCGTACTGGGCCTGTCCGTACGGCGCCTGCTGCCCGTACTGCCCCTGCTGTCCGTACTGCCCCTGCGGGTCGTACTGCGGGGCGTGCCCCTGCTGGTCGTACCCGGGCTGCTGTGGTGCGGTCGGCTGCTGTTGGTACGGGTTGGGCGGGCTTCCCGGTGGGTAGCCGGCCGGGCCGTACCCCTGGTCCCCGCCCGGCGCCTGCGCCGGGTGCCCCGGATACGGGCCGGTTGCCGGCGGACCGGCCTCCGGCTCCGGCTGCTGCCCGTAGGGGTGGTGCGGTGGGTACTGGCCCGGGTCCGGGTCGGGGGTCTGGGACTGGTTGCTCATGGCTGCGGGCTCACCCTCCTGCGAACGGCGGCAGCACTTCGATGGTGCCGCCCTCGGCCAGGGCGACCGTCGCGTGGTCCCGGCCACCGACCTGCTCGCCGTCCACGAGGAAGGAACACCGCAGCAGCACCCGGGAGAACTCCGGGCGCCCGGCGTGCCGCTGCCGGGCGGCCGCCAGCGCGTCGGCGAGGGTGGCGGCCGTGTACGGCTCCTCCGCCGTGCCCGCCGCGGCCTTGGCGGCGGCCCAGTACCGGATGGTGCCGCCGGGCAGATCCGTCGTGTCGCTTGTCACCATCGCGACCCCTTTCCTTGTCGTCCGCCGCGGCGGTTACCGCCTCCATGATGACGTGCGACAAGCGGCGGAAAGCCCATCGGCCACCCTGCCGGGCCCCGCCCGGGTGACCGGCGGCGGGCCGATCGGTACCCGGGCAGGGCGCGGGAGCCGGCGCGTCTCAGGGGCGCCACGCGGTGCCGTCATCGCGCGGCCACGTACCCGGACCGGGGCTGGCGGCCGCGCCCGGGACGGGGGACGCGGTGGCGGCGCGTCGTCTGCGTACGGCCAGGCCGACGGGTACCGCGGCGGCCAGCAGCGCGCCGCCGACGCCGGCGGCGATCCAGACTCCGCTGCCGGTCCCGCCGTCACCGTCACCCGAGGCGGTGCCGGCGGGTGCCGGGGCCGCTTCGCCTACCGCCGAGGACCGTGATGGCGACGGGGACGGCTCGGCGGAGGGCTTGGCCGACGGCGCCTCGGCTTCTTTGAGGTCGGGCAGCGGGTATACGTCGGCGGGTCCTGGGTCGCCGGGGTCCTTCAGCGCGATGCGGGGTCGGACGATGCCGTAGCCGATGGCGTCGGTGCGCTTGGCGCCATTGGTCGGACCGCCGATGGTGTTCAGCATGACCCGCAGCACCTGGTTGTTGGTCCACTCCGGGTGCTTGGCCCAGATCAGCGCGGCGCTCGCGGAAGCGAGGGCGGTGGCGTCGCTGGTGCCGCTCGTGTCACACACGTCTACGCCGTTGGAGCAGGTATGGATCATCTCTTCACCGGGCGCGGAAAGGTCCACCTGGGGCCCCCAGTTGGATTCCTTGGTTCGGTGCAGATCCTTTCCTACCGCTGCGACCCCGACCACTCCAGGTGTCGCCGCGGGGTACATCAGTCGGGAATTGCCGTCGTTCCCGACACCGGCGAAAATCAGGGCACCGTTGTCCACGGCGTACCTCACGGCGGATGTGAGCTGCTCAGACCCTTTGATTTGTGCCAGCGAGATGTTGATGACTCGGGCGCCCGAGTCGGTGGCGTAGCGGATGGCCTTGCTGAGAGTGTCGTTGAACTCCTCGGAGTACCGGAAGGCGTCAAGCCCGCGATCCTGCAAACGAATGGGAAGAATCTTCGCCCCGGGGGCCAGCCCCAACGTGCCGTTACCGCCATTCGCCTTGCCGGTCCCGGCAATCAGCAGGGCCATACTCGTCCCATGCCCCCGGGGGTCCGTATGTTCGTCACCAGGTGACTCCGGAGCCTCGTCCTTGCCGGGCAACACCTGGCCTCGCAGATCAGCTAAACGGTCATTGACGCCCGAATCGATGACGGCGACCGTGACACCTTTGCCGGTGCTGGTCCGCCACATCTGCTCGGCCTTCATCACATCTAGGTACCATTGCCGAGAGCGGATGGACTCCGCATGTGCGGGAGTGACCGCGCTGCCGATCAGCAGGAGCGCCGCGACTCCGGTGGCCGCGCCTCTCAGCCGGGCGGTCCGGAACTTATCGGGGGACATGGATTTCCCTTCGGTCCCATTGCTCAAGGTCAGTCAGCGACCGGAGGTTCGGCCCTGGGGGAACGCCGTCGTGCGGAGTCCCGGTTTTCGGGGTGCTCGGATCGATCTTCCTGCTCCTCCGGGCATCCCCTTGCCAGTCCCGAGCCGCCGGAGGTGAAAGTCTGGTGGCCGGAGGGGCGTTGCTGCTGAGGCCGCCCGCCGACGACGCCGCTGCCGGGGCCGGTGGGACGGCGATCGGATGACGGTCCACGCCGACCCGGGTCCAGCCCGGCGGAGCCGATTCCGGGCGCGTGACCGAGCGGACCTCGGGCGGGTGCTCCTGAGGTCTGTCCTCCGATAACTGTTCCGGGTGGCGGGCCACTGGGTCGTGCGGGAGGTGTAGGCACGGGGCGGCCGCCGATGATCCCCTGGTTCCTCGGGACCGGGCCGGGGGAGGGGCTTGTGGGTCCCATGCCCGGAAGCATGGGAGGCCGATTCCCGGTCGTGGAGCGAGCGGGATCCCCCGTTCCGATCGGTCCGCCGGGAACGACGGGACCGGGACTGCTCGGCAGGCGGCCCGTCCCCGACTGCGGAAGCCCTGGGCCGGGGAGGAGCGGCGAGCGGTTGCCGGGTCCGGTGCGGCCCGGGCCCACAGACGGCAGTCCGCCCACCACCGGTGGGAGGCCGTCGGCCGGACGCGGCATTCCAAGATCGGGCCGACCACCAGCGGGCGGGTCGACCGGGGGCCCGCCGGACGGCGGCGACGCGGGTACCGGGGGCGCGCTGCTGTCAATCTCCACGCCCACGGGATCAGGGGTGCCGGGCAACGGACGAGTGCTCGGAGAAGGCGTCTCCGTTCCCGCCGGTGTTGGAGCGGGCCCTGCTCCCGGAAGTTCGGGTGCCGGTGCCGGGGGCACAGGGTGCTGCCCGGGACCGGTGGCGGGTTGAGAAGGTGCCAAGCCACCAGTGCCTGCGGGAGTCCCGGGCGCCGAGCCGGATGGGTGCCCGCCCTGCGCCGCTCCTCCAGGGGTGTCCACTCTGACGGTTTCCACATGGCGATCCGCAGGCTGTAACTCCGTGGGTGGCGGCGGGAACTTGGGCCGGTTCAGCTCGTTCAGGTGCGAGGTGGACCACGCGTACGCCGTTGCCAGTCGGCGCATCTGTTGGGCGGCCTCCTGGCGGGCGCGTTCCTTGTCCGCTTTCTCCTTCTCCGCCTTCATGGCCGTCAGTTCCGCTGAGGACTTCTGGGCCACCGTGTCCGCGTCCGGGTCGTTGGGTGCTGCGTGGGCCGCGTCGAGGTTCCGCTGGGCCTCTCCGGCGGAGGTGTAACGGGGGAACGCCGCCTTCACGTCGGTGATGATGTCGGCGGCCTCGGCCAGCCAGCGCGCGGACTGCTTGCCGAAGTCGCCGAGGCGCAGTGTGGCGTTGGCCAGGTCGTTGCCCCAGAGGCGGAACGCGTCGGCGCCCTCGCCCTTCCATGCCACGTACTGCGGGCGGATCTTGAGTTCTTCGCCGATCTTCTCGATCTCCGCGGCGGCCGTGGCCAGCCGGTCGGCGGTGGCGCGCACGGTGGCCGGGCTCGCCGCCTCCAGCCAGGCGAGCATCTGCTCGTAGCTCATCGACTCCCAGGGCGTCTTGTTCCCGCCGCCGGGGCCGGACTTCTTCCCGTCGCTCATCAGATGCGGCCCTCCACGCCGCCACCCGACGGCTTCTGCTTCGGCTCCTGCTCCGTACCGCCGTCGCCGCCGGGCTTGCTCTGCTCGTCGTCGGGAACGGGGATGTACTCGCCCCCGTAGTGCTCCTCGGTCTTCCTGGCGATGGCGGCCATCCGCTCCCGGACGTCCGCGTCGAGCTGCTCGTAGCCCTTGTGCGAGGCGAGCACCGCGATGCCCATGCCCTCGATGGAGTCGGAGAGCACCTTCGACAGCTTCTCCAGCTCCGTGATCACCTTCTCGTAGGAACTGAAAAGGTCGGACGCCTCGACGAACGCCCCGTCACCGCCGCCCAGTTGCTGCCGCGTCATGCGGTCCTGGCCCACCCTGCCGGGGCCGGCGGCCGACCCCTTCAGGTCCAGGACGATCTGGTCCACGCGCTTCTGGAACTTGGTGAAGGACGTCAGCTCGGTGGCCAGGTCGCCGACCGCGTCCTGCGTTGCCTCGCCCTTCGCCCGTGCTCCGCTCAGCAGATCGAACGGCCAGGATGATCCGGACGGTGTTCCCTTGTCATGCTCCGACACACTTCCCCCCACTTTCACGACACGCCCCCCCCGGGGCTCCGGGCGTCACTCTAGCGAGTGCCCATGACAGTACAGAGTCATGGCGTCGCGCTGAGCAACGGAATTGTGTGGGTGGTGTGTGTCACACACCTGTCGTCGGACGTGCCGGGTCCGGCGACCGCGGCTGCGCCTCCGGCCATGCCGCCGGCCGCGCGCCTCCTGTCATGCCGCCGCCGGGCGCGCCTCCGGCCGCGCGCCGCCGGCCACGCCACCTGCCACGTGCCCCCGGCCACGCCCCGCCCCGGCCCGGAAAAGTATGAAAATACCTCGGACGCGCCGCCGACCGCCGCCTAGTGTTCCGGTGTGCTGGTCCGACTCATACGTGCCCGTCTGCGGCCCTACTCCCGATCCATCGCGCTGATCGTGCTGCTCCAACTGGTGCAGACGCTCGCCATCCTCTATCTGCCCACCCTGAACGCCGACATCATCGACAACGGCGTGGTCAAGGGCGACACCGGTTACATCCTGCGCACCGGCGCGCTGATGACCGCCGTGACGCTGTTCCAGATCCTCTGCGCCCTCGGCGCGGTCTACTACGGCTCCCGCACCGCGATGGCCCTCGGCCGCGATCTGCGCGCCGAGGTCTTCGCCCGGGTGCAGTCCTTCTCCGCGCGCGAGATGGGGCGCTTCGGCGCGCCGTCGCTGATCACCCGTACCACCAACGACGTCCAGCAGGTGCAGATGCTGTGCCTGATGACGTTCACCCTGATGGTGTCCGCGCCGATCATGTGCTTCGGCGGCATCGTGATGGCGCTCAACCAGGACGTCCCGCTCTCCGGGCTGCTGCTGCTCATCGTGCCGGTGCTGGGCACGATCGTGGTGCTGCTGGTGCGGCGGCTGCGGCCGCTCTTCCGGGGCGTGCAGGAGCGCATCGACACCGTGAACCGGGTGCTGCGCGAGCAGATCACCGGTATCCGGGTGATCCGCGCGTTCGTCCGCGACCGGCACGAGCGGGAACGGTTCGAGACGGCCAACGCCGGCCTGCTGGACGTGTCGATGCGCGCCGGACACCTGCTGGCGCTGCTCTTCCCGGTCGTGATGCTGGTGGTGAACGTCGCCGGCGTCGCCGTGGTGTGGTTCGGCGGGCACCGCATCGACGACGGGGAGATGGAGATCGGCGCGCTGACCGCGTTCCTCTCCTATCTGATGCAGATCCTGATGAGCATCATGATGGCCACCTTCATGTTCATGATGGTGCCGCGCGCCGAGGTGTGCGCCGAGCGCATCCAGGAGGTGCTGGACACCGAGACCAGCGTGGTCCCGCCGCGCGACCCGGTGGTCACCGCACCCGCCGCCCGCCGCGGTCTGCTGGAGATGACCGGGGTGGAGTTCCGCTACCCGGGCGCCGAGGAACCGGTGCTGCGCGACATCTCGCTCACCGCCCGGCCCGGCCGCACCACCGCCGTCATCGGCTCCACCGGCAGCGGCAAGTCCACCCTGCTCGGGCTGGTGCCGCGGCTGTTCGACGCCACCGGCGGCAGCGTACGGGTGGACGGGGTGGACGTCCGGGAGATCTCCCCCGAGGCGCTGGCCGAGACCATCGGGCTGGTGCCGCAGAAGCCGTACCTGTTCAGCGGCACGATCGCCTCCAACCTGCGGTACGGGCGGCCCGACGCCACCGACGAGGAGCTGTGGCAGGCCCTGGAGACCGCCCAGGCCAAGGAGTTCGTCGCCGCCATGGAGGGCGGGCTGGACGCGCCGGTCGCCCAGGGCGGCACGAACGTCTCCGGCGGACAGCGGCAGCGGCTGGCGATCGCCCGCGCGCTGGTCCGACGCCCCGCCATCTACCTGTTCGACGACTCCTTCTCGGCCCTGGACTACGCCACCGACGCCCGGCTGCGGGCCGCGCTCGCCGCCGAGACCCAGGACGCCACCGTCGTGATCGTCGCGCAGCGCGTCTCCACCATCCGCGACGCGGACACCATCGTCGTGCTCGACGAGGGTCGGGTGGTCGGCACCGGCACCCACGCCCAGCTCATGGCGGAGAACGAGACCTACCGGGAGATCGTGCTCTCCCAGCTCACCGAGGAGGAGGCGGCATGAGTACCCCCGCACCCCGCAGGGGACCGGCGCCGGCCGCCGGACCGGCCCGGTTCATGGGCGGCCAGCCCACCGAGCGGTCGATGGACTTCCGCGGCTCGTCCCGGCGGCTGATCGCCACCCTGCGACCGGAACGCCCGCTGGTGCTGCTCGCGCTCGCCTTCGCGACCGTCAGCATCGCGCTGTCGGTGATCGGCCCCAAGCTGCTGGGCGAGGCCACCGACCGGATCTTCGAGGGGATCGTCGGGCGCGGGCTGCCCGCGGACGAGACCAAGGCCGAGACCGTGGAGCGGCTGCGGGAGAACGGCGACTCCACCGTCGCCGACATGATCGACGCGATGGACGTGGTGCCCGGCCGGGGCATCGACTTCGACGCGGTCGGCACCGTGCTGCTGTGGGTGCTCGCCGTCTACCTGGGCTCGGCGCTGCTCGGCCTGGTGCAGGCCCGGATCTACACCTCCGTGGTGCAGCGCGCGGTGTACCGGCTGCGGCAGGACGTCGAGGAGAAGCTGGCCCGGCTGCCGCTGTCGTACTTCGACAAGCAGCCGCGCGGTGAGGTGCTCTCCCGCGCCACCAACGACATCGACAACGTCGGCCAGACCATGCAGCAGACGCTGAACCAGCTGGTCTCCTCGCTGCTGATGATCGTCGGGGTGCTGGCGATGATGTTCTGGATCTCGCCGCTGCTGGCGCTCGTCGCGCTGGTGACGGTGCCGGTGTCGGTGTTCGTCGCGGCGCGGATCGGCAAGCGGGCCCAGCCGCAGTTCATCGCCCAGTGGAAGACCACCGGCACCCTCAACGCGCACATCGAGGAGATGTACACCGGCCACTCGCTGGTGAAGGTCTTCGGCCGCGAGCGCGAGTCGGCCGAGATCTTCCGCGAGCAGAACGAGGAGCTGTACCGGTCGAGCTTCCGGGCCCAGTTCATCTCCGGCATGATCCAGCCCGCCATGATGTTCATCGGCAACCTCAACTACGTGCTGGTGGCCGTGGTCGGCGGACTGCGGGTGGCGAGCGGCTCGCTCTCCATCGGCGACGTCCAGGCGTTCATCCAGTACTCCCGGCAGTTCAGCCAGCCGCTGACCCAGATGGCCTCGATGGCGAACCTGCTCCAGTCCGGCGTCGCCTCGGCCGAGCGGGTCTTCGAGCTGCTCGACGCCGAGGAGCAGAGCCCGGACCGGGAGCGGACCGGGCCGCGCCCGGAGCGGGTGACCGGCCGGGTGGACTTCGAGAAGGTCTCGTTCCGGTACGTGCCGGACCAGCCGCTGATCGAGGACCTGTCGCTGTCGGTGCGCCCCGGCCAGACGGTGGCCATCGTGGGCCCCACCGGCGCGGGGAAGACCACCCTGGTCAACCTGCTGATGCGGTTCTACGAGGTGACCGGCGGGCGGATCACGCTGGACGGCGAGGACATCGCCGGCATCCCCCGCGAGGAGCTGCGGTCCCGCATCGGCATGGTGCTCCAGGACACCTGGCTCTTCGGCGGCACCATCGCGGAGAACATCGCGTACGGCGCGGAGTCGGCCACCATGGACCGGATCGTGGCGGCGGCGAAGGCCACCCACGTCGACCGGTTCGTGCGGACGCTGCCGGACGGGTACGACACCGTGATCGACGAGGAGGGTTCCAACGTCAGCGTCGGCGAGAAGCAGCTGATCACCATCGCCCGGGCGTTCCTGGCCGAACCGGCGATCCTGGTGCTGGACGAGGCGACCAGCTCGGTGGACACCCGTACCGAGGTGCTCATCCAGCACGCGATGGCGTCGCTGCGCTCCGGGCGGACCAGCTTCGTGATCGCGCACCGGCTCTCCACCATCCGCGACGCGGACCTGATCCTGGTGATGGAGGCCGGGCGGATCGTGGAGCAGGGCACCCACGAGGAACTGCTGGCGGCGGACGGCTCGTACGCGCGCCTCTACCACGCGCAGTTCGCCCAGCCGGTGGCCGAGGCGTGACCGCCGGACGCGCCGGACGGGGAACGGCGGGCTGACGGGGCGCCCGGCGCGCGGCGCCCGCGGCCGTGTCCGGCGGGCGGTGGGCCGGTGAGCGGGGCCGGCGGACGGTGACCGGCGGCCGGTGGGCCGACGGGAGGTGACCGGCGGCCGGTGGGCCGAACGCCGGTCACCGGGTGGCCCACCGGCGAGGGCCTCGCGGGGGTGGTCGGGGCGGGTGTCGGGGCGGCGTGGTCGGGCGGCGTGGCCACCGGGGCCGGCCGCCCCCGCGGGAGGCACCCGGGTTCTCCGGAGGGCTGGGCTCCGGCGGTCTCGGCGCTCCCGCGGTCTCCGGCGGCCTCCGGTGGTCAGGGGCCGGCCGGGTCCCGGTCCGGGGCGGTGACATGGGCCAGGGCCCACCGCTCGATCCGGGCGAGCAGCTCCGGGGTGACCGCGTTCTCCGCGTGGCCCATGCCGCGCTCGATCCACAGCTCGGTGGACGCCGGGTCGCCCGCCTCCGCGAGCGACCGCGGATGGTCCAGCGGGAAGTACGGATCCCGGTCGCCGTGGACGATCAGCAGCGGGGTGGGCGCGATGAGCGGTACCGACGCCACCGGGGAGAGCGGCACCGGAGCCCACTCCTCGGCGGCGACCCGGGTGCGCAGTCCGTAACGGGAGACCAGCCGTCCGGCCGGCCGGGTCACCACCCAGTGCAGTCGGCGCATGGAGGGCGTGCCCCGGTAGTACCAGCGGGCGGGCGCGCTCACCGCGATCACCGCGTCGGGGTGGGCGCCGTCCGCCCGGTCACCGTCCCTCCGGTCACCGTCCGTCCGGTCACCGTCCGTCCGGTCACCGTTCCTCCGGTCGTTGTCCGTCCGGACTCCTGCCCCCGCCCCGCCGCGGACCGGCCGTACGTCCGCTGCTCCGGCCCGGGTCCCGGCGCCGGCCACCGCACCCGCCACCCCGGTGAAGGTGCCGTCGTCCACCGCCCCGGTGCGGACCCCACCGGCCGCGGTTCCGCCGGGGGTGCCGCCGGGGCGCACCGCGGCGGGGGGCGCATTTTCGTGCCCATTCGTGCGCCCGGCGCACGCTGTGGTCGGTCGCGCTCCGGGTGGCTGATTTTCGACGGTTCCATCGGCCGTTCGATGGGCACGGTTCCAGAGTGCGGCGTGCCGGAGCACCACCGAACCGCCCATCGAGAAGCCGACCGTCGTCACCTTCCGGTGTCCCAGGTCACGGGCCCAGCGCACCGCTGCCGCCAGGTCCAGCACCTCCCGGTCGCCGACCGTGGACCGGCCCCCGGAACGGCCGTGACCTCGGAAGGAGAAGGTCACCACGGCCGCGCTCCGGCCCAGCACCCCGGCCACCCGGCGCAGCGCGGGGCGCTCCAGGGCGCCGGTGAACCCGTGTGCGACCACGATCGCGGGGCCGTCGGACAGGGCGGGGCCGGGCTCGTACGCGGCGTCGATCGGGGTGCCGTCGTCGGCCAGCAGCGTCACTCTGCGAGCGACGGACGTGACGTGGGGAACACTCCGACGAGCAGATTCGGCCTCTGATCCGGGGGGCATGTGAGCTATTCTGCTGTTCGGAGGATCCGGGCAGAGCAGCCCCCGGGTCCTTTTGTGCTTTCAGGCGTGTGGCGCGCGTGTGAGCGCACGCGTGCTCCCGGGTGCGGGGCCGCGGCCGTACGAAGAAGCAGTACCGCACCCTCCCCCGGACAGGGACCGAGGAGGAACCGACGTCATGGGCAAGCCAGGTCATCCGACGACGCAGAAGGTGCCGGAGAGCGTGGGGGACGGGGCGTCGGACCCCGTGCCACGCGACCGCCGTCCGGCACCGGAGCGCGACCGCCGCGCCGCGCGGGACCACGCCGCGCGCAGCCGCTCCCCGCACCGCCTTCTTCCGCACGACCACTCTCCGCACGACCGCTCCCCGCACGGCCTTCTTCCGGACGGCCGTTCCCCGCACCGCGGCTTCGTCCCCGGCCGCCCGGTGTCCGGCCGCGCCGCCCCGGACCGCCCCCCGCACCGCCACCCCGCCCCGGACCCCCCGGCGCCGCGGACGCCGGCCGAGGCGGGTGGGGCCCGATGAGCTCCCTGCTGCTGCTGACCAACGCCCTCCAGCCCTCCACCGAGGTGCTGCCCGCGCTCGGCCTGCTGCTGCACAGCGTGCGGGTCGCCCCGGCGGAAGGGGCCGCGCTGGTGGACACCCCGGGCGCCGACGTCATCCTGGTGGACGGCCGGCGCGACCTGCCGCAGGTGCGCAGCCTCTGCCAGCTGCTGCGGTCCACCGGCCCCGGCTCCCCGCTGATCCTGGTGGTCACCGAGGGCGGCCTGGCGGCGGTCACCGCCGACTGGGGGGTGGACGACGTCATGCTCGACACCGCCGGCCCCGCGGAGGTGGAGGCCCGGCTGCGGCTGGCGACCGGCCGCCGGCAGATCGCCGACGACAGCCCGATGGAGATCCGCAACGGCGACCTGTCGGTGGACGAGGCCACGTACAGCGCCAAGCTCAAGGGCCGGGTGCTCGACCTCACCTTCAAGGAGTTCGAGCTGCTGAAGTACCTGGCGCAGCACCCCGGCCGGGTGTTCACCCGGGCGCAGCTGCTCCAGGAGGTGTGGGGGTACGACTACTTCGGCGGCACCCGTACGGTCGACGTGCACGTGCGGCGGCTGCGGGCGAAGCTGGGCCCGGAGCACGAGTCGCTGATCGGCACGGTCCGCAACGTCGGCTACCGCTTCGTCACCCCGGAACGGACGTCGGAGCGGGCGCCCGAGGGCGCCGCGGGCGGCGCGTCCGGACGGGCGGGCGGCGTGTCCGGGCGAGCCACGGGGAGTGGGCCCGGGAGAACACCGGGAGCGCCGGGGGGAGCGCGCGAACAGGCGGAGCGCGGCGCCGGGCAACCGGAGCCGGAAGCGGCGTCAAAAGCCGCATCTCCGGCCGGAACGGGCGGCTCGCGGGCGGATTCCGGGCCCGCCGGGACGCGACTCGGATCCCGCCACGGAAATCGGCCGTAACCGGTGCTCCCGCGACAGACCGAAGGATAGGTGGACCCGCGTAGACTGCCGCCTGTGGCCAAGGTGACGCGTGACGATGTGGCAAGACTGGCGGGGACGTCGACCGCGGTCGTCAGCTACGTCATCAACAATGGACCGAGGCCGGTCGCCCCGGCCACGCGCGAGCGGGTGCTCGCCGCGATCAAGGAGCTGGGGTACCGGCCGGACCGCGTCGCCCAGGCGATGGCGAGTCGCCGTACCGACCTCATAGGCCTGATCGTGCCGGACGCCCGGCAGCCGTTCTTCGCGGAGATGGCCCACGCGGTGGAACAGGCGGCGGCCGAGCGCGGGAAAATGGTGCTGGTCGGCAACTCCGACTACCTCGACGAGCGCGAGGTCCACTACCTCCGCGCCTTCCTCGGCATGCGGGTGTCCGGGCTCATCCTGATCAGTCAGGGCCCCAGCGAGCACGCCGCCGCGGAGATCGACGCCTGGGACGCCCGGGTCGTCCTGCTGCACCGCCGTCCCGAGGCGATCGAGGACGTCGCGGTGGTCACCGACGACGTGGGCGGGGCGCACCTGGCCACCCGCCACCTGCTGGAGCACGGGCACGACTACGTCGCCTGCCTCGGCGGCACCGAGGAGACCCCGACCGTCGGTGACCCGGTCACCGACCACATCGAGGGCTGGCGGCGGGCCATGCGGGAGGCCGGGAAGACGGTGGAGGGCCGGCTGTTCCAGGCCCCCTACAACCGTTACGACGCCTACCAGGTCGCGCTGGAGCTGCTGGCCGGGCCCGACCGGCCGCCGGCCATCGTGTGCGCCACCGACGACCAGGCGATCGGTGTGCTGCGGGCCGCCCGCGAACTGCGCATCGACGTGCCCGGCGAGCTGGCCGTCGCCGGTTTCGACGACGTGAAGGAAGCCGCCCTCACCGACCCGCCGCTGACCACCGTCGCCTCCGACCGGGAGGCCATGGCGCGGGCCGCGGTGGACCTGGTGCTCGACGACGGGCTGCGCGTGGTCGGCTCGCGGCGCGAGCGGCTGCGCCAGTTCCCCTCGGCGCTGGTGGTTCGCCGCTCCTGCGGCTGCCACTGACCCGCGCCGGGGCGTACGGGTCCGGCCGGCGCCGGGGCGTACCGGGTCCGGCCCGTGGCGGGTGCACGGCGTCCCTCCCGTAGGGGTCCGCTCGGGGGTTCGGTGGTCCGTCCCGTACGGGTCCGGCCGGCGCTGTGCCGTCCGGCCGAGGCCGCCCGGCCCTGACCACCAGCCACCCCGGCCCCGACCTGCCCGTGGTCCCGCCGGGGAGCGGCCCGCACGTGCTCCGCCCGGCCGCCCGACCCGTACGGGCCTCCCGGTGCCGTCAGGGCCCGGGACCGCCCGCCTGCCCCGGGCCCCTACGGCATCCCCGTCCGCCCGGCCCTACGGCATCGCTGTCCCGCCCCCCACCGGCAACCCGGCCCCGGCCCGTACCTGGGCCGCCCGGGTGATCTCCGGGGGGTACGCCACCGTGTCCGGGGCCGGGCCGGGCCGTCCGGCTCGGTGATCCCTTCTCATGGGTACCGGCCGCCCTGCCGCACCCCACGGCTGCCGGCCGCCTGCCGCATCCATGGCCGCCGGCCGCCCGTCGTGCCGGCCCCACGTACCGAGGAGGCGTGGACCGGTATGACGGACCCCGCACGCATCGACGTCCACCAGCACCTGATCCCGCCGGACCGCCGCGGCGCCATCGCCGGGCGGGCCACCGCCCAGGGCTGGCCCGCGCCGGCCTGGGACGAGCGGAGCGCGATCGCGATGATGGACCGCAGATCGATCGCGACCGGCATGCTGTCGTACGCGGCTCCGGTCGCCGGCCCGGACGACCCGGGGGCGGCCCGGGCGGCGGCGCGTGGCATCAACGAGTACACCGCCGAACTCGTGAAGGACCGGCCCGACCGTTTCGGCCACTTCGCCGCGCTGCCCCTGCCCGACGTGGACGGGGCGCTGGCCGAGGCGGCGTACGCGCTCGACGAACTCCGGGCCGACGGGCTGGTGCTGCTCTCCAACGCCCACGGCCGCTACCTGGGGGACCGGGAGTTCGAGCCGCTCTGGGCCGAACTGGACGCCCGGGCAGCGGTCGTCCTGGTCCACCCCACCGCGCCACCGGGTGCGCCGCTGCCCGACCTGCCCGTCCCCCTGGTGGACTTCCCCTACGACACCACCCGGACCGCACTGCACATGATCGTGAACGGGGTGCGGAGCCGGTACCGGCGGATGAAGGTGATCCTGCCGCACGCGGGTGGCTTCCTGCCGTACGCCGCCCACCGCTTCGCCGCCGCCGGCCGGCTCCGCCCCGGCGTCACCCCGGAGGACGTCCTCGCCGACCTGCGGAGCTTCCACTTCGACACGGCCTTCGTCGCCGGCCCCACCACCCTGCCCACGCTGCTCGCCTTCGCCGGGGCCGGCCGCGTGCTGTACGGCAGCGACTTCCCCATGCTCCCCGAGGAGTGGGGCACCGGCTTCGACACCGCGCTGGACGAGCACCCGTACCCGGGGCCCGAGGACCGGTACGCCGTCAACCGCGGCAACGCCGAACTCCTCTTCCCCCGGCTGGCACGCGGCTGACGGACCGGCCGGAGACCGGAACGGGGGCCTCGGGGCAGAGGTCTCGGCCGGGGCCCATCCGGGCTTCCCGTACGGGACGGTGTCTTACGGGCTCAGGGGCCGGGCCCCCGGACGGGAGCCGGTCGGATCCGACCGGCTCCCGTCCGGGACCCCACCGGTCCCGGGCTCGGGGGTCCCGTACGGGCTCAGGAGGCGGACCAGGGTTCAGGGGTGCCGCCTCCCGTAGGGAGGCCCCGGCGCGCGTGCCGACCGAGGCGCCGTCAGCCCTCGTCGGCCCCGGCCCCGGTCCCGGTCTCGGCGTCGGCTCCGGTCCCAGTCCCGGCGACCGTTCGGTAGGTGCAGACCTGAACGCCCGCATCGCTGGTGACCGTGGAGACCAGCTTCAGGGTGCGCAGCCCGCCGTCGGCCGGGAAGATCGTCTTCCCGCCGCCCAGGAGCACCGGCATGATGATGAGCCGCAGCTCGTCCAGGAGGCCCTCGCTCAGCAGCGTCCGCACCAGCGTGGGGCTGCCCATGACCAGCGCGGTGCCGTCACCGCCGGCCCGCAGCTCGCGGAGGCGGGCGACGGCCTCGCCGCCCGGGATGAGGGTGGTGTTGTTCCACGTCAGGTCCGCCTCGCCGAGGGTCGTGGACACCACGTACTTGGTGATCGCGTTCATCCGGTCGGCGAACGGGTCACCGGCCCGCTCCGGCCACGCCGCCGCCATCGTCTGCCAGGTGCGACGCCCGAACAGCAGCGCGTCCGCCGTGCGCAGCGCGTCGTCGAAGGCCCCGCCCACCACCTCCGGGTCGAAGAAGGACTGCGACCAGCCGCCGTGGGCGAAGCCGCCGTCGGTGTCCTCCTGGGGGCCGCCGGGAGCCTGCACGACGCCGTCGAGGCTGATGAAGGCGCTGGCCATGATGCGCATGGGGGTGGGTCCTCTTCCGTGGTCCAAGGAGGTGCGCGTGTCGCGGCAGGCCGCGTGCACCGGGTTACGGGAGAGGAGACCGTCAACGCGCCGGGAAGTCATCGCGCAGCGCCGCAGTCGTTCGTCGTCAGGCATGTGATCCGCGTCATGTCGGAGTGGCCTCGCCGGACGTGGGGGTCTCATCGCCGTTGCCGTACCACCGCGTTGGCTCATGCCGGCCCCGGGGTCGGCGCCGCGGGACGGCGCCGACGTGGCGTACGCCGGGGTGCGGTGCACCGTGGGGCGTGGCCGTGGCCGGATTCGCACCGCCCTAGGATCGCCCGCGTGGAGAATGTGATCACAACGGTTACGGACCCCTGCCCCGCGACAGCGGTGGAGAGTCACACGCGCCCCTCCGGTGCGGCGGCCGTCCGCCGCGAGGTGGTACGCGCCTGGGTGAACGGCTGGGTGCGCTCCCGGGGAACCGCGGCACCGGTCGAGGTGCCGGGCGGTTTCCGGATCGAGGTCGGCCGGCCCGGGCATGTGGCGCGGTACGTCCTGCCGGCTGCCGAGGAAACGGTCCTGCGGGAACTGGTCGCGGGCGTCGTCACCCCCGGTGTCCAGCTCAAGGTGTGCGCCCCGCGGGAACACGTCGCCCCGCTGCTCACCGACGCCTGGGATATCCAGCAGCCGGAGTACCTGATGACGGCGGCCCTCACCGGTCTTCCGGTCGGCCCGGACGCGTCCGCGCTCGCCCCGCAGGGTTACGTCATCGAGAGCGTGGACCAGGACGGCGTGGTGGACGTCCGGATCCGCCGCGGCGACGAGACGGCCGCGAGCGGACGGGTGGCACTGGCCCGGTCGGCGGCGGTCTTCGACCAGATCCACACCGACCCGGCGCACCGCCGCCGGGGCCTGGCCAGCCGGGTGATGGGTGCGCTTTCCGCCATCGCGGTCGAACAGGGCGCGGCACTGGGCCTGCTGGCCGCCACCGAGGAGGGGCTGACGCTCTACCGGGCGCTCGGCTGGGACCTGCAGACCCCGCTGACGGCGGCCGTCCTGCGGCCCTGAACCGGACACACCGTGGACCGGCGCCGCACCGGCCCTGGGGCCGGTCCTGAATCAGCCCTGATCGGCCCCGATCGGCCCTGATCGGCCCCGATCGGACCTGGGCCGGCCCTCCGTCCGGTGACGGCGCGCGGGCCGGCGTGGCCGCGCCCCGCGTACGCCGGCCCGGAGCCCGGTCCGGCACGCGCGTACACCGTCCCTGACCCACCGGCATCGTGCCGACCCACCGGCATCGTGCGCGTACGCCGGTCCGGGAGCGTCGTCCGGGTGCCCCGCCGGTGCGTACCCGTCCGGAATCACCCGGGTACGCCGGTACGGCACCGGCCCCCCGGCCCACCGGTGTGACCGGCCCGGCGGCCGCCGGGACCGCCGGGACCACGGGCAGCGGCCGGTCCCGGCGGCGGTCCGGCCGGCTCGGAGGCGGTCCGGCCGGCTCACCATCTCGACGTCCGATGGTCGCCAGCACCGCGCGACCGCCCCGGCCATGCTGGCGCCATGACCGCGACGAACGACGCGAGAACCCCCGTCAACGGCCCCACCGCCCACACCACCGCGGCCCGGCCGGCGGGGTCGGCCGGAGGGGCGGACGAGCCGCATGGACCACACGGTCCGCACGTGCCGCACGGTCCGCACGGCCCGGCCGGGGCCGGCGGTTCGGCGCCCGATCACCTGGCCGTGCTCGCCGGGATGTACCAGGCCGAGGCGCGGTACCTGGCCGCGGGCGGGCCGGGCAAGGCCCATTTCGCTCTGCTCGCCCCCTACTTCGCCCCTGATGTGGTGCTGCACCAGGCCGACGCCCTCCCCTACGGGGGTGTGTGGCGCGGGCATGACGGGCTGCAGCGGTTCTTCCTGGCGATGAGCGGCACCTGGGAGAGCTTCGCCATGGTGGAGCAGCGGTTCCTCGCCGTGGGGGACCCGGTGGTGGTGCTCACACAGGTGCGGGCGCGCGTCCGTGCCACCGGCCGTGAGCTGGGCTTCCCCATCCTTCAGACGATCGGTTTCCGGGACGGTCGCATCGCCGAGGTGCGCCCTTTCTACTGGGACACCGCCGCGATCGCCCGTGCCTGTACGCCCGTCGGGGCGGCGGCGGAGGCGCCCGCGCGACCGGCCGGCGCAAGGAGGCCGGCCCAGGGGCCGGCGTAGCGGGCGTCCGCCCCCGGGCGGCCGGTACCGCCCGCCCGGAGGGAAGGAGGCGGCTAGGACGCGGCACGGACACGGGCGATCCTCAGGGTGTGCCACCGATGAAAGTCAGGGTCGGGATGCGACCGAGGTCGGACGTGCCGGCGGGGTCGCGTGCCTAGCCTCGGCATGGTGATGACCATCCGACGCACGGCGCTCGTCGCCGCACTCACCCTCACCGTCGCCGTACCGCTCGCCGCCGGCACCGCGCTCGCGGCGCCACCCGCCGGGGACAGCACCTCGGCGTCCTCGGCGTCCCGGGCCGCCGCGCCGGTGAGACCGGGGACGGCCCCGGCCGCCGCGCTTCCGGGTGCCTTCCTCAAGGGCGCCGCGCCCTCCGCGGTCCCCGCACCCTCCACCGTCTCCGCCCCGCGGGGGGCCCGGGCCGAGGCCGCGGACGTGTCGCTCCGGCTGCCCCTGCCCACCGGCCGGTACGCCATCGGGCGGGACACCCTGCACCTGGTCGATCACAGCCGCCCCGATCCCTGGGTGCCCGAGGCGGGGGCCCGCGAGCTGATGGTGGACCTCTTCTACCCGGCACGGCCGGGGACCGGAAGTCCCGCCGCCTACACCAGCACCGAGGAGGCCCGGGCCCTGCTGGAGAGCCGGGGGCTGGAAGGGGTGATCCCCGCGGAGGCGGTCGGCCGGGCCGTCACGCACGGCCGGACCGGGGCCCGTCCGGTGGGCGGCAAGCACCCGCTGGTGGTCCTCTCGCCCGGGTTCACCGTCTCCCGTTACACGCTCACCCTGCTCGCCGAGGAACTGGCCAGCCGGGGCTATGTGGTGGCCACGGTGGACCACGCCTACGAGACCGTCGGCACCCTCTTCCCGGGTGAGGCACCCGGCGACCCCGATCGGCTGCTCACCTGCGTGGCCTGCGAGAAGTACCCGGAGACCGGGCTGGAGCCGGTCGCCGAGGGGAGGGCCGAGGACGTGAGCTTCGTACTGGACCGGCTCACCGGACGACACCCGGCCTGGCGGCACGCCCGGCTGATCGACACCAGGCGGATCGGGATGGCGGGGCACTCCATCGGGGGTAACACCGCGGCCCGGACGATGGTCACCGACCGGCGGGTCCGGGCCGGCGTGAACATGGACGGCACCTTCTTCTCCGAGATACCCGCCGACGGCCTCGGCGGCCGGCCGTTCATGATGCTCGGCACCGACGACGAGACCCACCGGCCGGGAGGCGCGGACGAGAGCTGGCTGCGCGCGTGGCAGCGACTGGACGGCTGGAAGCGCTGGCTGACGGTGACCGGCTCCGGCCACTTCACCTTCACCGACCTGCCGTTCTTCGCCGAGCAACTCGGCCTGCCGGACCCCGAGGCCCCGCTGTCGGGCACCCGGCCGGCGCAGATCACCCGTGGTTATGTGGCCGCCTTCTTCGACCAGCACCTGCGCGGCATACCGCAGCCGTTGCTGTCCGGGCCCACCGCGGAGAACCCGGAGGTGAAGTTCAACAACCCCTGACGCCACGTCCCACCACCCCTGACGGCTGCCGGTGACCATCGCGCCGAACGACACCGGCCCGACCCGCTGGCCCCGGCCCGCCGCACCGCGTCCGGGCCGGGCCGTCCGGTGGGGTGCGGGCCTCCGGCACCGGGGCGGACAGGGCACGGGGCGGACCGGTGGACGGCGCGACGGGCCGCCCGCGCGGTGTGCGGGCGGCCCGTCCGGGAGGTGAAGGGGACTACTTCACGATGGTGATCCGGTCCGCCTTCGGCGGGTCCAGCGGGGACTGGGCGGTGGAGTGGGCGCTCAGGTAGGCGTTGAACACGTCCAGGTCGGAGGGGCCGACCAGCTTGTTCCTGCCCTCCTTGAGGACGGGGAAGCCGTCGCCGCCGCCGGAGAGGAACTCGTTCATGGCCACTCGGTAGGTCTTCACCGGGTCGATCGGCTCCCCGTTGAGCCGGACCGAGCCGGTGACGATCCGGTCGGCGCCGGCCTTGGTCAGGTCCAGGGTGTAGGTGAAGCCCCGGGACACCTGGAGGATCTTCGGCTGGTCCGCGTTCGCCCCGCTGACCTGCTGGCGCAGGGCGGTCAGCAGCTGCTCGCCGGTGAGGTCGACGACCGTCATCATGTTGGTGAACGGCTGGACGGTGAAGGCCTCGCCGTAGGTCACCACCCCGTCGCCCTCCTGGCCCTGCGCCTTGTGGGCCAGGTCGGAGCGGATGCCGCCGGGGTTCATCAGCGCCAGCTGCGCGCCGCCCTTGTCGGCCGGGGCGAGCGCTTCGAGCTGGGCGTCGGTGATCAGGTCGCCCAGCGGGGACTCGTAGGTGCCGGCCCCGCGGCCGGGGATGTCGGCGGAGATGTAGCCGACGGGGCGGTTGGCGATCGGCGCCGCCAGCTCGTTCCAGCGGTCGATCAGCGCCGTCATGTCGGCCGCCTTCGGCTGGTTCCGGTGGACCACGTGGTTGGCCGACTTCACCCGGGTGCGCACGATGTCACCGGTGCGGCGGTCGTAGGTGAGGGTGGTGTCGGTGTAGAGGCGGCCGAAGGAGGCGGCGGAGGTCACGGTGCGCGGCCTGCCGGACGGGTCCGGGATGCTGCACGCGTACGCCTGGTGGGTGTGGCCGGTGATGAGCGCGTCCACCTGCGGGCTGACGTTCCGGGCGATGTCCACGACGGGGCCGGAGATGCCGTCGCCCGGTCCGGCGCTGTCGCAGTCGTAGTTGTACGCGGTGGAGGCAGGCATGCCGCCCTCGTGGATGAGGGCGACGACGGACCTGACGCCCTGGCGGTTCAGCTCCTTGGTGTACTTGTTGATCGTCTCGACCTCGTCGTGGAACTTCAGGCCCTTGACGCCCTCGGCGGTGACGATGTCGGGCGTGCCCTCCAGGGTGACGCCGATGAAACCGATCTTCACGCCCTTGCGCTCCCACACCGTGTAGGGCTTGAGGATCGGCTTCCCGGTCTTCTCGTCGGTGACGTTCGCCGCCAGGTAGGGGAAGTCCGCGCCGGGGAAGGTCTTGCCCTCCTCGTAGCAGCCCTCCTTGGGGTGACAGCCACCGTTCTGGATGCGGGCCAGTTCGGCGGCGCCCTCGTCGAACTCGTGGTTGCCCACCGAGCTGACGTCCAGCCCCAGCTTGTTGAGCGCCTCGACGGTCGGCTCGTCGTGGAACAGGCCGGAGAGCAGCGGGCTGGCACCGATCATGTCGCCGCCGGCCGCGGTGATGGTGTAGGGGTGGCCCTGGCGGGCCGTGCGCAGCGCGGTGGCCAGGTACTCGACACCGCCGGCGGGGATGGAGGTGGTGGTGCCGTCGGGCTGCCGCTCGGTGACGTTGCCGGAGGATCCCTGCGGGGGCTGCAGGTTGCCGTGGAGGTCGTTGAACGAGAGGAGCTGGACCTCGACGGTCGGGCCGTGGCCCCACGTGGTGGCGGACCCGCCGTCCTCCGGTCCGGTGGCGGTGGCGCCCGCGGGCAGCGCGGCGACGAAGACACCGGCGGTGGCGGCCAGTACCGCCGCCCCCGTGACCGATCGTCGCAGCTTTCGCCGTCGATGAGGTGTCGCCGACATCTTGTCCCCTTTGTGTATGAGCCGGATGACGGCGGAAGCCTACGGTCAACGCGCGTAGCGGGGCAGGGGGATCGAGGTTACGACCTGGTTGCGCATGGTGGTCCCGGGGGTGCGGGACGCCGTCCGGGGTGACCTGGCGTAGGCGGGGGCGATCCGGTCTCCACCGGGGGACCCGGCGTACGCGGGGGGCGGTCCGGTGGTGACCGGAGGGGGCGGGGGCGCGGCGGCACGGGAACGGGACACCGGGGCCGGGGGGCCACCGGGGGTGCGAGGGGCGGGGACACCGGGGGTGCGGCGGGCCCGGCCGCTGCGGGGTCGGTGCCGGGCGGTCGGCCGGTGCGGCTCCACCCCCGGCCGTCGGCGCCGCCGCTGGCTTACGCTCGGGACCATGAGCGAGATGAGCGAGGCGACGGGCCGACGGAGTCTGGAGACGCTGGACGAGCTGACCGAGGAACTCGCGGCCAGGGTGCTGGAGCTGGTCGCCGACGCCGCACGGAACGACGGGCAGCCGGCCGTGTCGGAGCAGGGGCGGCTGCAGATGCGCGGGCGCCGGCCGGGGGTGCGCCACCTGCTGCTGCGGGACGGCACCGGCGAACTCGTCGGCTACGGGCAGCTGGAGGACACCGATCCGGTGGAGGCCCCGGCCGCCGAACTGGTGGTGCACCCCGCACACCGGGGGCGTGGGCACGGCCGGGAGCTGGGGCACGCCCTGCTGCGCGAGTCGGGCCGCCGGCTCCGGGTGTGGGCCCACGGCGGACACCCCTCGGCCCGGCACCTGGCCCAGGTGCTGGGGCTGTCGCTCTTCCGTGAACTGCGGCAGATGCGCAGGCCGCTGACCGGCCCGGACGCCCCGCCGCTGGCCGAACCGGTGCTGCCCGGGGGAGTCACGGTGCGGACCTTCCGGCCCGGTGAGGACGACGCGGCCTGGCTGGCGGCGAACGCGGCGGCCTTCGCGCACCACCCGGAGCAGGGGTCGCTCACCCAGCGCGACCTGGACGACCGCAAGGCCCAGCCGTGGTTCGACCCGGCCGGGTTCTTCCTCGCCGAGCGGGCCGGCGAACTGGTCGGCTTCCACTGGACCAAGGTGCACGCGGAGGAGCAGCTCGGCGAGGTGTACGTGGTGGGTGTCCGGCCGGAGGCCCAGGGCGGCGGACTGGGCAAGGCGCTCACCGCGGTCGGCCTGCGCCACCTGTCCCGGCTCGGGCTGCCCACCGGAATGCTGTACGTGGACGCCGACAACACCGCCGCGGTCACGGTGTACGAGCGGCTCGGATTCACCACCCACGAGGTGGACCTGATGTACCGCACGGAGACCTGACCGGCACCCCGACCGTCCGCCCGCCCCGGAACGGGGCCGTTTGACGGTGCCCGGCGGGCGCCGGGCGGCGAGGACGGGGACCGTCAGCCCGCCGGGCACCGCCGGACCACGGTCAGGTTTCCGCCGGTGCCGCCGGTCCGCCCGTCCGGCCCGGCCCGCTTCCCCTCGGGCCGTCCGGCCTGCCGGGCCCGGCCCCTCCCGGCCCTGCCGGGCCCGGCCGTCCTTCCTGCCAGGGCCCGGACCTGACGGTCGGACCGGGCGCCCCTGGCGGTACGGCGGGTACGGGCCGCCACCGCGGCGCGCTGTGCGGCGTTGTGGTGGTGGCGTTGTGGTGGGCTGCCGCGCGGGAGGTGTGCGGCGAGGCGTCGATGCGTGGTGCGTGCTGCTGCGGCGGTGATCCGGTCGGCCGGGGCTACAGACCACCGGTGTACAGCAGGCGGTTGGGCGAGGCGGGGGGCACGTCGAGGACGTCCGGGGTGGCGCGGCCGATGAGCCGGCCGCGGATCCGCTCCGCATGCGCGGCCGGGTGCGCACCCAGGGCCAGGGCGGCGGCCCCGGCGACGTGCGGGCCGGCCATCGAGGTGCCGCTCAGTGTGGTCCGGCCACCGCCGGACCGGGCCGAGACGATGTCCTCGCCCGGGGCGTAGAGGTCCACGCAGGGGCCGTAGTTGCTGATGGCGGACGCGGTGTCGGTACGGTCGCTCGCGCCGACGGTGAGCGCCCGGCGGGCACCCGCGGGGGAGTAGCGGCAGGCGTCCGCACCGTCGTTGCCGGCGGAGACCACCGGCAGCACGCCCCGCACCGCCAGGTTGTCGACCGCCGTGTCGAGGGCCGGGCTCACATGGTCGGTGCCCAGGGAGGCGTTGAGGACGCCGGGCTGCCGGGCGTCGTGCGCCACCCAGTCGAGGCCCTCGATCATCCGGGACACCGGTGTGCGGTTGGCGCAGTCCAGCACCCGCACGCTGACCAGCGTCACACCGCGGGCCACCCCGTGCGTCGCCCCGCCGATCGTGCCGGCCACATGGGTGCCGTGGCCGTGGCAGTCCGCCCCCCTCCGGCCGTCGCCCACCCCGTCGTACCCGGGGACCGCCCGTCCTCCGGCGAACTCCGGGTGCCCGAAGTCGATCCCGGAGTCCAGCACATGGACCCGGACCCCGTCCCCGGTGCCCACCACGCCGAACCGGCCGTCCAGCGGCAGGTACGGCTGGTCGATCCGGTCCAGGCCCCAGCCGGCGGCCGGGCCCGGGAGGCCGCCGGCCCCTCCGGTCGCGGCCGGACCTCCGGTGGTGGTGTGGCTGGCGCCGTGACTGCCGGGTGTCGGGCGGCTGCCGGTGGCGGGACGGCCATCAACTGTGGGAAGACTGCCGGTCGTGGGACGGCCGGCAGTCGTGGAACGGCCGCGGGTGACGGCGGGGCTGCCGGCCTGCCCGGCCCCGTCGGAGCCGCCGCCGGCCGCCCCGCGGATGCCACGGGCGGGCGCCGCGGGGCCGCCGCGCCCGGTGCGGGCGGGCGTGGACGCGGCGGGCGAGGGAGCGCGGGGGGTGCGGCGGAGGGGACGGCCGGATGCCCGTGGGCGTAGCCGTCCTCCTCCACCGCCACCACCTCCGGAAGCGCACGGACCGCGGTGAGCTGCCCGGGGTCCAGCCGGGCGGCGAAGCCGTTCAGAACCCGCCGGTAGGTGAAGAGCGGACGTACGCCGGGCGCCGCCCGCCGGAGGGCGTCGGCCGGGGCGGCGCCCGCCTCCAGGGTCACGATGTACTGCCCGCGAACGGCCCCGGGCACCCGCCGCAGCGGGGCCGTGGAGGTGCCGGGTGGGTCCTCGGGTCCGTCGTCCGTACGGTACGGCGCGTCGTCCGTACGGTCCGGTGCGTGCGCGACCGCGTTCACGTGCGTGTTCGTGGCCGCGCCCGCGTGCGTGTTCGTGTTCGCGTCCCGGCCCCGCGCACCCGCGCCCCGTACGTGCGCCACGTCGCCGTCGCGGTTCGGCGCGTCCGCGGCCGGTCCCGGGGCGGAGGCCGTGGTGAGCGGTGCGGCGGTGGCCGCCGGTGCGGCCGCGGGGCCGGCGGCGGTGAGGAGAACGGCGCTCAGCGCGGTGAGCGGACGACGCACAGTGATCACTCCTGGCCACATGGGTAGCGGTACGGATGCCTCCGGGTGTCTGCTCGCCCCGGCCGCTGCCGAAGCCGGGCGAAGGCCGGAACCGTCCCTTCGGGCGACAGACGCTCCTCGCCCCGACACCGCCCGTTCCCGGCCGCCCGCGTCCCGGGCCACACCGGCCCAGCACCCGCACTCCCGCCACGGCGCCCGCGTCCGGACCCACACCGGCCCCGCAGCGCTCCCGAAACCGGTGCTGTCCGGAGGGGCGCGCGGGGGCGGGGCAGGCGGTACGGTATGCGGCGCGCGCGGGAGTCTCCGGCGCGTGTCACGCCCGGCGCGCGGGGCCGCACCGGGTGTTGCGAAGAGGCACGGCGGCGCTGCGCCCGGGGTCCGCACGCCCGGGCCGCTCCCTGCGCCACGGACGCGTATGCCGGCCGCCCCCGCGCCACGGGGACGCCGTACGCCGGCCGCCCCCGCGCCGTGGGCGGAGGCACGCCGGCTGCTACGGCCCCCGCCGGGGCAGCCGTGTGCGGGTGGCCGCCGCCCCGCCGGTACGGCCCGCCGACCGGTGGCCGGGCCGCTCCGGGCGGGCCGGGGGCGGGGCCCGCCGCCCGGACGTCTCGGGGATGCGTCCCGATTTCCTACGCGCCATGTCTCCGTTACCGGCGATTCAATCTTGGTTGCGAGCATCACGGAATGCAGTCCGCTGTGTCCACGTCCCGGCACCGGCCGCGCCGGGCTGCCCCGGCGCCGTCGTCCGACGCGCCTGACCTGCCCCAGGCGCGGAAGAATGAGGTCATGAACGAGCTCAGTGGTCAGGCTCCCGTTCCGTCCCAGCCCCAGCCGCAGCCCTCGGTCGGTTCCATCGCCGCGCACCGCCCGCACGCGGTGGCGGTGCCACCGGTCGGTGAGCTGGACCTCGACCCGGACCTGGACGCCGACGCGGACGACTACGAGGACGGCGGCGTCCCGGGGGCGGACGGCCCGGAGCTGCCGCACGGCCGGTTCCTGGACCGGGAGCGCAGCTGGCTGGCGTTCAACGAGCGGGTGCTGGAGCTGGCCGAGGACCCGGCCACCCCGCTGCTGGAGCGGGCGAACTTCCTGGCGATCTTCGCCAGCAACCTGGACGAGTTCTTCATGGTGCGCGTCGCCGGCCTCAAGCGGCGCATCGCCACCGGGGTCGCCACCCGGTCCGCGTCCGGGCTGCAGCCGCGCGAGGTGCTGGAGCTGATCTGGACCCGGTCCCGGGAGCTGATGGCCCGGCACGCCGCGTGCTTCCAGCAGGACGTCGCGCCCGAGCTGGCCGACCACGGCATCCACGTGATCCGCTGGCCGGACCTGACCGACAAGGAACAGTCGAGGCTGTCCACGCTGTTCCGGCAGCAGATCTTCCCGGTGCTCACCCCGCTGGCGGTGGATCCCGCGCACCCCTTCCCGTACATCTCCGGGCTCTCCCTCAACCTCGCCGTGGTCGTCCGCAACCCGGTGAGCGGCCACGACCACTTCGCACGGGTGAAGGTCCCGCCGCTGCTGTCCCGGTTCGTGGAGGCGTCCGCGCAGCGGTACGTGCCGCTGGAGGACGTGATAGCCGCGCACCTGGAGCAGCTGTTCCCCGGCATGGAGGTGCTGGCGCACCACATGTTCCGGGTCACCCGCAACGAGGACCTGGAGGTGGAGGAGGACGACGCGGAGAACCTCCTCCAGGCGCTGGAGAAGGAGCTGCTGCGGCGCCGCTTCGGGCCGCCGGTGCGGCTGGAGGTCGAGGAGTCCATCGACCCCTACGTGCTCAATCTGCTGATCCGCGAGCTGAAGGTCTCCGAGGCCGAGGTCTACCCGCTGCCCGGGCCGCTGGATCTGACCGGCCTGTTCGCCATAGCGGCGCAGGACCGGCCGGAGCTGAAGTACCGGAAGTTCGTCGCCGGCACCCACCGGGACCTGGCCGAGGTGGAGTCCGCCTCGCCGCCGGACATCTTCGCCGCGCTGCGCGAACGCGACGTGCTGCTGCACCACCCGTACGACTCCTTCTCCACCTCCGTCCAGGCGTTCCTGGAACAGGCCGCCGCAGACCCGGACGTGCTCGCGATCAAGCAGACGCTGTACCGGACGTCCGGCAAGTCGCCGATCGTGGACGCGCTGATCGACGCCGCCGAGGCCGGCAAGCAGGTGCTGGTGCTGGTGGAGATCAAGGCGCGCTTCGACGAGCAGGCCAACATCAAGTGGGCGCGGAAGCTGGAGGAGGCCGGCTGCCACGTCGTCTACGGGCTGGTGGGCCTGAAGACCCACTGCAAGCTGTCGCTGGTGGTGCGGCAGGAGGGCGACACCCTGGTCCGCTACTCGCACGTGGGCACCGGCAACTACCACCCCAAGACCGCCCGGCTCTACGAGGACCTCGGCCTGCTCACCGCCTCCCCGGACGTCGGCGCGGACCTGTCCAACCTGTTCAACCGGCTCAGCGGTTACTCCCGCCAGGAGCGGTACGAGCGGCTGCTGGTGGCCCCCAGATCGCTCCGCGACGGCCTGGTCACGCGCATCCTCAAGGAGGTCACGCACCTGAAGGCCGGCCGTCCCGCCTCCGTCCGCATCAAGGTCAACTCGATGGTGGACGAGGCGGTGATCGACGCCCTCTACCGGGCCTCCCAGGCGGGCGTGCCGGTGGACGTGTGGGTGCGGGGCATCTGCGCGCTGCGCCCCGGGGTGGCCGGGCTCTCGGAGAACATACGGGTGCGGAGCATCCTCGGCCGCTTCCTGGAACACTCACGGGTCTTCGCGTTCGGGAACGGCGGCGAGCCCGAGGTGTGGCTGGGCAGCGCCGACATGATGCACCGCAATCTGGACCGCCGGATCGAGGCGCTGGTGCGCGTCACCGATCCCGGACACCGCGCTTCCCTGTGCCGGCTGCTGGAGACCGGGATGTCCGACACCACCGCCTCCTGGCACCTGGGCCCGGACGGCTCCTGGACCCGGCACGCCACCGACGCGGACGGGAAGCCGCTGCGCAACGTACAGGAAATGCTCATCGACGCCCGGAGGCGCCGACGTGGTTCAGCGACATGACCTGCTGTCGGCAGACGTTACGGGGACGACCGGGCCGCCACCGTCGTCCGGCACCCCGCCGACCGACGCACCCGGCCCCGGGGGGAACGACATGACGGAACACGCCAGGGGTGCCACCGCGCCCGTATCGGGGCTGGAATCCGCCACCGCGGGCGAGGTGCTCGCGCTCTACCTGCACGCCCAGGCCGGGGACTTCCTGCGCAGCCTGCGCCTGCACCGGGAGAGCGCGGCGGACGTGGAGGAGGCCGCCGAGGCGGCCCGGCTGCTGCGCCGCTCGGCCCGCCGGATCAGCGGGGTGCTGCACGCCTACCGGCCGCTGACCGACACCGCCTGGGCCGACCAGCTGCGCGCCGAACTCGCCTGGCTGTCGGGCACCCTGGCCCGCGAACACGCCTACGCCGCCCGGCTGGCCCGGCTGCGCGGCGCCCTGTACCGCCTCTCCGGCGCGACCACCGGCCACCCGGACGCCGGGTACGAACGGGCCCGCCCCACCTTCACCGCCGAACTCCTGGGCGACCTGGACCGGGCTCCGGCCGCCGGGGCGGGCGTGCGGTCGGACGGGGGCCGGGACCCCGGCCACGACCGGGAGCGCGCCCCGGCGCCGGACGGTACCGCGGGGCCCGCCGTGGCGGGGCCGCACCCGGCGGCCGGGGCCGCGGACGCCCCGGGCGAGGACCGGACCGCGGGCCAGGACCGGACCGCGGGCGCGGCCGGGACCGGGGGCGCGGCCGGGACCGGGGGCGCGGGCCGGACCACGGCCGAGGTCACGGTGCGGCAGGTGACCAGCGCCGCCGCCCCGGCCGCCCGGCGCGGCGTCACCGCGGACCTCGGCGCCCCCCGGGAGGCCGTGCCGGGGGAGGCGTCCGACCGTCCCGGCCCGGCGCCGGGCCGGCCGTCCGACCGGTCCCGCCCGTCCGACCGGTCCGACGGCGGCGCGGACCCGGCCGGTGACCCCGGCGGTCCGCCGCCGGCCCCGGCGGGGCGGGGCACCGTCCCCGGCGCCCGCAGCGGACGGGGGCGGCGCGCGGTCTCGCTCACCGCGGACGACCCGGGTGAGCGGGAGGCCGGACGGGCCGCGCCGGGAGCCGCCGGGGACCACGCCCACCGCGCCGAGGGGCCGATCCGGCGCGGTGGTCCCGCCGGCCCGTCCGCGGGCGGCGCCGGCCGTGGACGCGCCGGGCAGCCCGCGCCCCGTACGGACCACCCCGCCGGCCACGCCGCCACGGCGGGCGGCGCGGCCGGCGCCCCCGGTGCCGCGGGGGAGCGGAACACCGCCGGGGAACGGGCCGCCGCGGGTGCCCGCACCGGCCCCCGGGAGGGCCGCGCGCCGAAGCGGGAGGAGCAGCGTCCCGGGGCGCTCACCGTGGGCGCGGCACGCGCCGGCGCACTGCTGGAGCGCCAGCTGACGCTCGCCCGGACCCGCGCCCACACCGCCGCGCTCCAGGCCCTCGGCTCGTCCCGCTTCCACGCGGTCGCCGACGCGGTCGCGCTGCTCGCCTCCGAGGTCCCGCTGGACGAGTCCGCCGCCGCCCGCCCGGCCGAGGAGGCGCTGCCGCCGCTGGCGGACCTGGCGCACCGGCGGCTGGTGGAGGCCGTGGACGCGCTGCCGCTGGGCCGCGCCGGCCACCCGTACAACGCGGAGGCCCTGGTGCACGGCCTGGCCGCCACCCCGGCGGCCGACGCCCCGCCCGCCAGCGAGCAGCAGGACGCCCCCTGGCACCAGGTGCGGCGGCTGGTACGGGCCCGCCGGTACGCGCTGGAGGTGCTGGACGAGGCGGAGCGGGCGGCCGGCAGCGGGCTGCTGGAGGTCGAACCGTCACTGTCGGTGCGGCTGCTGGCCGCCGCACAGGCGCTGGAGCGGCACCGGGACGCCGCGGAGGCCGCCGCGGCTGCCGCGGCCGCCGCCCGTACCCCGCGCATCGCTCCGGCCACCGCCTACGCCCTCGGGGTGCTCCACGCCGACCAGCGGCACGAGGTCGAGGCGGCGCGGTTCGCCTTCGGCCGCGTCTGGCAGCGGCTGGTGACGGCCGCGCCCTGACGTCACGGCCGCGCCCCACCCCACCGGCGCGCCTGACGACGGCCGCACCCGGACGGTGACCTGCCGGCGGGTGCGGGTGCGGGTGCGGGTGCGGGTGCCGGGCGGGGGCCGGCGGTCGGGGTGCCGGGCGGTGCGGACCGGCCGGGCGATGGGCCCGCGCGGCGGCGCGGTCGCGGGCCGGGCGGGCGTGTCCGGACGGGGGCGGGCAGGCCCCTGGCGGGTGCGGTCCGGGGAGCGCCGCGCTTCGCGGGCCGTGGCCGGGCGGAGTGACCTGCGGTTTGCTGCCAGCGGGGCGCTGGCTGTGTGGCGTGGGCCGCGGCGGTGACGGCTCGTCGCACCGGCCGCGGGCAGGGGCGCGGGAACGGGCAGGGGAGGTGGACGGCAGGTGGTACCCACGGGCTCCCCGGGTGCGGGACGCCCGGACGCATCGCACCGGACGGGACGGCCGGCCGGCGACCGGCGCGGCCTCGGTGGTGCGGCGCCGGTCCGGGCCGCCGGCTGTGTGCTGTGGCGCCGCGCCCGGTCCGGCGGACCGGTGGAGATCGCGCTGGTGCACCGGCCCCGCTACGACGACTGGTCCCATCCCAAGGGAAAGCTCAAGCGCGGCGAGGACCCGCTGCGCGGCGCCGTCCGCGAGGTGCTGGAGGAGACCGGTATCGGCTGTCTGCCGGGTCCCGAACTGCCCACCGTCCGCTATCCGGTGCGGGGCCGTCCCAAGGAGGTCCGCTACTGGGCGGCCGAGGCCGACCCGGAGGACGTCTTCGTTCCCAACCGGGAGGTGGACCGGCTGCTGTGGCTGCCGCCGGACCCGGCCCGCGGACTCCTCACCCACCACCACGACCGGGCCCTGGTGGACGCGCTGCTCACCGCCCTGCGCGCCGGCTGACCGCCGGCCGGAGGCCCTGCGCCCGCCCCGGCCGCGTCGCTGCCTGGCGCGAGCGGCACGGGTGGCACGGGTGGCCGCCCCGGCGGCATCGGTGGTCTTTCCCGGCGTCATGGGCGGCCATCGCGGCGGCATCGGTGACCTGCCCGGTGACATGAGCGGCCGCTGCGGTGCCCGTCCCGACGGATTCGGGCGGCCGGCACGTGTCCCGGCCGGCACGTGTCCCGGCCGGCACGTCCCCCCGGTCGGTGCGTGTCCGCCCGGCCGGGCCGGCCCCGCGCCGGTACGGGTCTCACGGTCGTACACCCGCCGCGTCGTTCCCGCGCCGTGTACGCCCGGCCCGTGGGACCCAGGCTCCGTAGCCCCGGCCGGGCCGGCTCCGTGCCGGCGTACGCCGGCCGCGTACGCCCGAACCCGTACGCCCGAACCCGTAGGCCCGAACCCGTACGTCCGGCCGTACCCCCGGCCCGTACTCGGCTCGTACGTCCGGTCCTTGCTCCGGGGCCCGTACGTCCGGCCCTTGCCCCGGAAGTACGGGCGGCCGCCGGCACCGGCCCCGACCAGGGCCCGGCACCGGCGGCCGTGGCGGGCGAGGGGGGACTCAGCGGCGCCGGCGCAGGGACGCGTCGGCGAGCGCCGGGGGCACGTAGTAGCTGTCCGCGCGGTTCAGGTCGGTGCCCGGCGGCACGATCTCGTCGATGCGGTCCAGCACGTCGTCGTCGAGCACGGCGTCCGCCCCGGCCAGCAGGTCCTCCAGCTGTTCCATGGTGCGCGGGCCGATGATCACCGACGTGACGGCCGGGTGGGAGCGCACGAACGCGGTCGCCAGGTGCGGCAGCGTCAGCCCCGCGTCCGCGGCCACCGCCGCCAGCTTGCCGACGGCCTCCAGCTTCCGGGCGTTCTCCGGAACCGAGGGGTCGAACTTCTGCCGCTCCAGCGAGCTCCGGCCGGCCGACAGGTCGATGTCGGACGCCTTGGTGTAGCGGCCGGAGAGCCAGCCCGCCGAAAGCGGTCCCCAGGTGAGCACGCCCATTCCGTACTTCTGCGCGGTCGGCAGCACCGCCGCCTCCACGCCGCGCGCCAGCAGCGAGTACGGCGGCTGTTCGGTGCGGAACCGTACGTGCCCGCGCCGCTCGGCCACCCACTGCGCCTCCACGATCTGCTCGGCCGGGAAGGTCGAGCTGCCGATCGCGCGGATCTTCCCGGCGCGGACCAGGTCGGAGAGGACGGAGAGGGTCTCGTCGATGTCCGTGTGCGGGTCGGGGCGGTGGATCTGGTACAGGTCGATGTGGTCGGTGCCCAGGCGGCGCAGGCTGTTCTCGATCTCCCGGGTGATCCAGCGGCGGGAGTTCCCGCTGTGGTTGGGGTCGTCGCCCATCGCCCCGTTCGCCTTGGTGGCGAGCACCACGTCGTCCCGGCGCCCCTTGAGCGCCTTGCCGACGATCTCCTCCGACTCGCCGCCGGAGTAGATGTCCGCGGTGTCCACGAAGTTGATGCCCGCGTCCAGGGCGCGGTGGATGATGCGCACGCTGTCGTCGTGGTCGGAGTTGGCCCAGCCGCCGAACATCATCGCGCCGAGTGCGTACTCACTGACCGAGATGCCGGTACCGCCGAGGATTCTGCGCCGCATGTCTGCCGTTTCTCCGGTTCTGTTCGCCGTGTCGTACCGCCGGCGGACCGCGCGGGGAGCGCGGCCGGTGTCGCCGCCGTGCCGTGTGACCACTCTCGGGCCCCCGCACGCCGGGCGACAGGCCCGCCTCAACCTGGGTCTGCCGGAACCACCCTGCCGTGACGCGCCCCTCCGCGCACCGTCGCACCGTCGCGCCGCTGACGACTCCGCGCCGCCCGGGTGCCCTCCGCGCCACCTTCGCGCCTCCTCCGCGCATCACACGCTGTTCCGCGCGCCCCGCGTGCCCCACGCGCGTACCCCGGGGACCCTGACGCCGTGAGGTGCCGGTGGAGGCGCCGGCTCCCGGTACCGCGTGGTGTCCGGCCCTGGGTAACCCACCGTCCGCTCGCGATAATGGAGGGATGGGCCACACCCCACCGGACATCAGTCCCTTTCTCAAGGCGCGCCGCGCGGCGCTGGACCCGGCGGCCGTGGGGCTGCCCCAGGGTCTGGTCCGGCGGCGGGTGCGCGGACTGCGGCGGGAGGAGGTCGCCCAGCTCGCCGGCATCAGCGTGGACTACTACACGCGGATCGAGCAGGGGCGTGCGCACGGCATCTCCGACTCGGTGCTGGACGCCGTGGCCCGGGCGCTGCGGCTCAGTCCGGCCGAGCACACCTATCTGCGCAACATCGCAGGCCCGAGCCGCCACGGGACCCGTCCGCCGGCGCGCGAGCACCGGGTGAGACCGCAGTTGCGGCAACTGCTGGACGCACTCGACGAATCCGTCCCCGCCTTCGTCTACGGGCCCGGGCTGGACATCCTGGCGTGGAACCGGGTGGCCGGGCGCATCTCGTTCGACCTCCCGTCGGTCCCCGGGCCGGAGCGCAACGCCGCGCGCCTGGTCTTCCTCCACCCCGATGCCAAGGCGCTCCACCCCGACTGGGAGCAGCTGGCGGCGGAGACCGTGGCGACCATGCGGGCCGAGGCCGGCCGTCGTCCGGAGCTGCTGTGCCGGATCGTGTGCGAACTGCTGGACAACAGCGCCGACTTCCGCCGGCACTGGGAGGCGCAGGCGGTCACCGAGCGCACCCACGGCACCAAGCGCATCCGCAACCCGCTGGTCGGGGAGGTGGAGGTCACCTATCAGGTGTTGCTGCTGCCCTCCGACGACGGCCAAGTGCTGTGCACCTACACGGGGGCACGCGGCTCGCGCACCGAGCGGGCGCTGCGGGAACTGGCGGCGCTCACCCGGGACGACGATCCGGCGGCGCAGGAGTCCGTGGGCGCGCCCGTCGGTGCCTCTGCCGGAGCCTCCGTGGGCGCCTCCGCCTGAGCCGTGGGCGGGCGCCGTTTCCGTACGGCGGTGGTGACGGACGGGGCGGTGCCGGTACGGGAGGGAGGTGCCGGCACAGGGGGGTGGGGGCGTGCGGCCCGGCCGCCAACGAGCCGCGGGCCGGGCGCGTGGGGTGGCATGCGGGTGCGGCGCCGGGCGCGCGGGGTGGTGGACGCAGGGCCTTCGGAGGCCGGGGCGGGACGGCGCCGGTTCCGTGGCGCGCGGTGCGGTGGCCCCGCGGCGGTGTATGGGCTCCGCGGTGGTGTGCAGGTTCCGCGGTGGTGCGGGGTCTCGCGGTGGTGTGGTGGTTCCGCGCGGTGCGGCAGCGCGGGGCACGGGACACGGCGTAGCCGTACGGCGGTGGGCGCGGGGGGCGGGTACGGGCGCGGGCGCGGGGGACGTGGGGCGCCGGCGCTCCCGGCCGGTACCAGCGCCGTGGTCAGCCGGTGCGCGGGGCCAGCGCCTCCCAGCGGACCGTGACCTCTCCCTGCCGCCATCGGCGCGGCCCGTCGGTCAGCGGCCAGCCGGCGCGCAGGGCGGCGCACGCCCTGATCCAGCGCTGACGCGCGCTGAGCGCCGCGTACGGGGCCGCCGCGGCCCACGCGCGGTCGAAGTCGCGGAGGAAGGCGTGCACCGGCTCCCCCGGCACGTTGCGGTGGATGAGGGCCTTCGGCAGCCGCTCGGCGAGGTCGGACGGGCGGTCCAGGCCACCGAGGCGGGCGGCGAAGGTGACCGTCCGGGGCCCGTCCGGGGTGAGCGCCACCCACACGTGCCGCCGGCCGATCTCGTCGCAGGTGCCCTCCACCAGCAGGCCGCCGGGGGCCAGCCGGTCGCACAGCCGACGCCACACGGCCCCGACCTCGGCCTCGTCGTACTGGCGCAGCACATTGGCGGCGCGAATCAGGTGGGGGCGCGGGCCGAGCCCGGCGGGCAGCGGGACCTCGAAGCCGCCGTGGGCGAAGTCCAGCCCCTCGCGCCGGTACGGGCGGGCGGCGGCGACCCGGTCCGGATCGATCTCGATCCCCACCACGCCGACCCGCGGCGCGGCCGTCCGCAGCCGCTCCAGCAGTTCCACGGCGGTCCAGGGGGCGGCACCGTATCCCAGATCGACCGCCACCGGGGCCGTGGCACGCCGCAGGACGGGGCCGTGCACCGCCGCGATCCAGCGGTCCATCCGGCGGAGCCGGTTCGGGTTGGTGGTGCCGCGTGTCGCCGACCCGACGGGACGGGTCGGCGAAGGGGTACGTACGGCGGCCATGCGCTCGACTGTAAGCGGTCGGGGCGGAGAGGCGGGAAACGGGCGGGCCGTCGCCGGGCCGTGCGGCACCGACGGGGTGGGCCGTCGCCCGGCGTCATGTCCAGGGCCGGGCGAATCCGTCGCCGGTCGTGCGGCGCGCGGGGCGGGTGGGCCGTCGCCGGTCTCGGCGCCCGGTGGTGCGTCCCGGGGCGGGCGGCACCCGTCGCCCGGTCCTGCGGCACCGGCCGCGGGGGCCGTCGCCGGCTCCGCGGGTCCGGGCCCGGCGGCCGTCAGGCGCGCAGATGGGCCAGCAGACCGTCCTCGACCGGGTAGGGCGTTTCGCGGGGGAGCAGCTCCGCCGCCCCGGTCAGGTCACCGGCACGGACCTTGGCGTGCACCTCCCGGGCGAGCGGGGTCACATCGGTGACGGCCACCATCCACTCGTCCGCGTACCGCCGCGCCGCCGGGCCGGAGAGGCCCAGCTGGAGCGAGCGGTACGGCAGCGGGTTGAGCCGCAGGTCACGTTCGGGGTCCCACTGCACGCGGGCCGGGGAGCGCTTCAGCTCCTGCCGCCAGGCGGCGTGGTCGGTGTGGAGGTGCGCCACGTAGTGGGAGAGGCACGCGTTCCGCAGCGCCCAGGCGAAGCCCTCGCGGGTGATCTCGACGGCCAGAACGGTCTCCTGGCCCTCCTTGGTCGCCCAGCCGCAGCGGTACATCATCCACAGGAACGACGGCTTGATCCAGGTCATCCGGTCCCGCTTCCAGGCCACCGGGAAGCGGCCGTCACGGGCGGCCGGCAGGCCGATGGCCGGCGGGTACGCCTGGTAGACGGTGATCGTCTCCGGCGAGTGGCGGGCGCGGATCCGGTACGCCGGCTCCTGCCCGGCCGCCGGCGACCCGCCCGTGCCGGGCCCGTGCCCCGTGACCTGCTCGGGACGGGGGTGCACCGGCCCGCGACCGGCCGGAACCTCCTCGGGGCGGGGTTGCGCCACGGCCCCGGACCTGCCAGGCAGGTCCCCTGCCGGCCGAGCCGGCCGCTGGTCGTCCGGCCGCTCGTGCCGGTGGTCGGGTGCTGTCGCGGCCGCCTGGGGCCTCGGTTCTGTCACCCCACGAGGATGGCGTCACCAAGCCGGGCCGGACCACCGAATTTGTCCGCTCCCGCCGGCAGCCACTCGCGGGCGCGGAGGCCGTTCGGGGCCTGGTGGCCGTTCGCTGTGGCCGGTCCGGGTTCGTGGCGGTTCCGTTCGTGGTGGCCGGTCCCGTTCGTGGTGGCCGGTCCCGGGCACGGTGGCCGTTCGCGGGGGTGCCGGCCGGGACCCGGGTTACGCGCCGACCTCACCGGCCGCGGCCGGGGCGGGACCGGCACCCGGACACCCGGTGGCCGGCCCGCGGGACCGGCAGGCACACCGCACACCGGTGTGCCCGCACAGCGATGCCGTCCGCACACCGTTGCCCGCCGGGGCGTCAGCCGGTGGCGGCCGGGGCGGCACCGCCGCTCGCGCCGGGCGGCCGACCGGTGCCGGGCGGACCGGCGACCGGCTGCGGGGCGGGCAGCTGACTGGGTGCGGGGCGGGCCCACGACCGCTGCGGGGCGCGCCCGCCTCACTCCCGCGACCCCCACCGCCTGCGCCGCCGGGCCGCGGTTCCGAGCCGCGTCCCTACCACCGCACCAGGGCGTACCGCTCCCTACCGCCGCATCACCGCACGAGTGCGTACCGCGCCCCACCGCCTCACCGCACCAGGGCGTACCGCGCCCTACCGCACCGCACCCACGGCGCCGTACGCCGCGGCTCAGCTCCAGACGCCGGTCGACGCGGCCCGGGCCACGTAGGAGGCGAAGGGCACCGGCTCACGGCCCAGCACCTGCCGGACGCCGTCGGTGGGCTCGGCGGTGTGGCCCTCCCGGTGCAGGGCGAAGAGCGTGTCCAGCGCCGTCACCGCCTCCTCCGGGTACCCCGCGGCGCGCAGCTCGGCCCGGTACTCCTCGGGGGTCAGTTCCGTGTACGCGATGGACCGGCCGGCGGCCCGCGCCATCGTGGCGACCGCCTTGCCGAAGGTGATCCCCTGCGGCCCGCTCACCTCGTACACCCGCCCGAGCAGACTCTCGTCCGGCGTCGTCAGCAGGGTCACCGCGACGTCCGCGACATCGTCGGCGTCCACGAACGCCTCGGTGACCTCACCGATCGGCAGCGCCAGCCGGCCGTTCCTGAGCGGTTCCCGCCACAGGTCCTCGTCGAAGTTCTGGAAGAAGTTGTTGGCCCGGACGATCGCCCATTGCCGGCCGGACTCCCGCACCGCGCGCTCCGCGGCCGCCATGCCCTGGCCGAAGCCCGGGCCGCAGTGTTCGAGGCCGCGGCCGGACAGCACCACGAAGCGCTCCACCCCGGCCGCCGCGGCCTCCGCCACGAAGTCGGCCACCGGCGCCGGGTCGTCCGGGGCGACCAGGTAGACGGCGGACGCACCGGACACCGCGGGGCCCCAGGTGGCGGGGTCGGCCCAGTCGAAGCGCACCGCGCTGGAGCGGGAGGCGGCCCGTACCGCCGCGCCCGCGAGCCGCAGCCGGGGCACCACCCGGCGGCCGGTCTTGCCGGTCGCGGCGAGTACCAGGACCTCGGGTGCCGGCTCCCCACCCCCCGACGGGGACGGAGCGGTGGAGGCGGCGGGAGTGGTGGCCGGCTGCGGCTGCCCGGCCGGGGCGGCGGGCTGCGACGAGTGCTGTGTGGTCATGACGAGCAGTCAACCGCCGTCGCTGTACCGGGGACATGGCCGCCCGTCCGCCGTGGATGTCCATCCGTACGCGGTCGGTGCGGGACGCTTAGGCTGGCGCCATGGATCCGTTCGACGACCTGCTGCGAGGGGTGCGCGCCGACGGCGCGGTGTTCGGCCGGTCGGTCCTGGCACCGCCGTGGGCCCTGCGGTTCACCGACGGGGCGGCGCTGACCCTCTGCGTCCCGCTGCGCGGTGAGGGCTGGATCGTCCCGGAGCCGGCGGCGGACGGGCGGGGCGGCGGCCCCCGGGCCCACCGCCTGCGGAGCGGTGAGGTGGCGGTGGTCACCGGACCGGAACCCTTCGTCTTCACCGACCGGCCGGAGACCCTCGCCGCCTCGCCGCCGTTGCACGAGGTGCACTGCGGCGTGCCGTGGCCCGGTGAGGGTGCCGGGCGGGACGTCGCGGCGGAGCTGGCCGGGGACGAGGTCGGGCGCACGGTGCTCATGGCCGGCGCGTACCACGTGCGCGGCGAGGTGCCCCGGCGGCTGCTGCGGGTCCTGCCGCGGGTCCTGGTGGTGCCGGACGACTACGACTGCACGGCGCTCCGCGACTACCTGGAGTACCAGCTGACCGGCGGCGCCTCCGCCCCGCGCCCCGGCCCGGCGGGCACCCCCGCGGGCGCGACGAGCGGGGCTCCGGACGCCGCGGAGGCCGCGGGCAGCACGGTCGGCGGCGGCCGGGGCCCGGGCGCCGGTGACGGCACTCCGGCCACCCCCGGCCTCATCGCCACCCCCCACCCCCGGCCTCGGCGCCGGCCCGGCCCCGGCTGGCTGCGGTGGCCGGCCCGGCAGCCAGATCGTGCTCGACCGGCTGCTGGACTGGCTGCTGGTGTGCACCCTGCGCGACTGGTTCGACCGGCCGGAGGCCGACCCGCCCGGCTGGTACCTGGCGCTCGGCGACGAGGTGGTCGGCCCGGCGCTGCGGGCCATGCACCGATCCCCGGAACGGGCCTGGACGCTGGCCGCGCTCGCCGCCGAGGCCGGGGTGTCCCGGACCACGCTGGCCAAACGCTTCCAGGAACTCGTAGGGGACTCGCCGCTGGCCTACCTCACCGAGTGGCGGATGGCCCTCGCGGCCGACCTGCTGGCCGAGCCCACCGCCACGGTGGCGGCGGTCGCCCGGCGGGTCGGGTACGCGGACGCATTCGGCTTCAGCTCGGCGTTCAAGCGGGTACGCGGACTGAGCCCCAGCGCCTACCGGGGGCGGGCGACGGCGGCCGGTGCCGGCGGGGAGCTCCCGGTGAGGGAGACCCCCGGCCGGCCGGTCGGACGTCAGACGGGGCCCGGTCCGACGGTCCCCGGCCAGGGTGCTCCGGGCCAGGCGGTCCCCGGCCAGCCGGCCCGCAATCAGCTGGTCCCGGCCCGGACGGCGCACGCCACCACGGGCGCGGCCCGCCGCCGGGCCCAGCGCTCAGCCGCCCCCTCCCACAGCCGCCCCTGACCAGCCGCTGATCCAGTACGGGCCCGGCTTCGAGCCCGGACGAGTACGGGCCCGGCGCGGATCCTGGACCAGTACGGGTCCCGCCCCGGGATGGAGCACGTGCCCGGACCCGATCCGGACGGTTACGGGTACAAGCCTCCCGGCCCCGTCCCCGCCCCGCGCGTCCCGGTGCGGGCGCCGGACCGCGCGGGCCCCGGTATGCCGGCGTACCGCGGGCCCGCACACAACCCGGCCCGGCCCGGTCGTGGCCCCCTACAGGCCCGGCACGGGCATGACACGAGCCCGTGGGGAGTCACGGAGCCTGTAGGAAGTCAGGGAGCCCCGCAGGGGGTCGTAGAGCAAGGCAGTCAGGGACCGGGGCGGGAGGGACCCGTAAGGGACACGGACAGCCAGGGGCGGGGCCGTAGGGGTCAGGCAGGCGGGGACAGCGGCGCCCCAGCAAGCTGGCCAGGGCGGGCCGGGACAGGCGGCCCCCGAAAGCCGGCCAGGGCGGACCGGAGCGGCGCCCGCCTCCCTGAGAGACATCCCACTCCGCCGGAACGTCACGCTTTGGCAAAAGCGGAAATGCGACGCCCGGGCGTCGGTGTTGTCCGGGGCGCGGCAGGCGTGGGCCCACACGGCCACACCGGACGTAACGCCTGACAGACGCAGACCCCGGCGCACGCCGGCGCACCCGTGGACCGGCGAGGAGGACCGTACGGTGAGCCAGTACATATCCCGGCTCGGCAACCTTCGAGGCCGTACGTCCGGGGCGGGGACGGCCGCGGCGCCCGCGCGCCACCGCTGGCACGGCATTCCGCAGAGCTTCCGGCCGGGGCGGTCCGTGCCGCGCCGGATCGCGATGCTGAGCGTGCACACCTCGCCGCTGCACCAGCCCGGCACCGGTGACGCCGGCGGGATGAACGTCTACATCGTGGAGCTGGCCCGGCGCCTGGCCGACCTCGGCATCGAGGTGGAGATCTTCACCCGGGCCACCACCGGCGGGCTGCCGCCGATGGTCGAGCTGGCCCCCGGGGTGCTCGTGCGCCACGTGGACGCCGGCCCGTACGAGGGCCTGGCGAAGGAGGACCTGCCCGCCCAGCTGTGCGCCTTCACCCACGGCGTGATGCGGGCATGGGCCGGCCACCGCCCCGGCCACTACGACCTGGTCCACTCCCACTACTGGCTCTCCGGCCACGTCGGCTGGCTCGCCGCCGAACGCTGGGGCGTGCCGCTGGTGCACGCCATGCACACCATGGCCAAGGTCAAGAACGCCGCGCTCGCCGAGGGGGACACCCCCGAACCGGCCGCCCGGGTCATCGGTGAGACGCAGATCGTCCGGGCCGCCGACCGGCTCATCGCCAACACCGCCGAGGAGGCCGCGGAGCTGGTCCGGTACTACGACGCCGAACCGCGGAAGGTCGCCGTGGTCCACCCCGGCGTCAACCTCGACCGCTTCCGGCCCGTCCCCGTCCCCGGCTCGACCGCCGCCACCGTGTCCGTCCCCATGGCCACCACCCCCGCGGCCACCATCGAACGGGAGGCCGGGGTGGCCGCCCGGGACGGCAGGGCGGCCGCCCGGGCCCGCCTCGGCCTGCCGCAGGACGCGCTGATCCCGCTGTTCGCCGGCCGTATCCAGCCGCTCAAGGCGCCCGACGTGCTGCTGCGCGCGGTGGCGGTCATGCTCGACCGGGACCCGGGGCTGCGCTCCCGGATGGTGGTCCCGGTGGTCGGCGGACCCAGCGGCAGCGGGATGGCCAGGCCCGAGGGGCTGCAGAAGCTCGCGGCGCGCCTGGGCATCGCCGATGTGGTGCTGTTCCGCCCGCCGGTGGGCCAGGAGCAGCTCGCGGACTGGTACCGCGCGGCGTCGGTGCTGGTGATGCCCTCCCACAGCGAGTCGTTCGGGCTGGTCGCCATCGAGGCCCAGGCGTGCGGCACCCCGGTGGTGGCCGCCGCGGTCGGCGGGCTGCCGGTGGCGGTGCGGGACGGCGAGACCGGCTTCCTGGTGCAGGGCCACGACCCGGCCGACTACGCCCGGGTACTGCGCCGCTTCGACCCCGTGGCCGGCGACGGCGGACTGGTGACCCGCATGGGGACCGCCGCCGCCCGACACGCCCAGTCGTTCGGCTGGGACACCGCCGCGGCCGCCACGGCGGAGGTGTACCAGGCCGCGATGCAGGAGCGCCGTCGCCTACGATCGGCACATGCCCATGGGTGAAGCGGACGCAGACGCCGGCACGGTCATCGAGCGGACCCTCCGGGACGCCGGCCTGGAGTGGGAGAGCCCCGCGGACGGCACCTACGTGGTGAAGCTGCCCGGCACCCGCAAGCTCTCCACCACCTGCTCGCTGCGGGTCGGCCGGCACTCGCTGTCCATCAACGCCTTCGTGATCCGGCGTCCGGACGAGAACCACGAGACGGTGCACCGCTGGCTGCTGGAGCGCAACACCCGGCTGTACGGGATGGGGTACGCCATCGACCAGCTGGGCGACATCTACCTGGTCGGCCGGCTGCCGCTGGCGGCCGTCACGCCCGAAGAGGTGGACCGGCTGCTGGGCACGGTGCTGGAGAACGCGGACGGCAGCTTCAACACGCTGCTGGAGATGGGGTTCGCCTCCGCCATCCGCAAGGAGTACGCCTGGCGCACCTCGCGCGGGGAGTCCACCCGTAACCTCGCCGCCTTCGCCCGGCTGACCGGCGAATCCACCGACTGACCCGCCCGCCCCCGGCCCCCGGCCCGGCCCGCCGGCTCCCGCCGCGTTTCCCGTACGGCCCCCACCGCAACGGCCACCCACGCCCCGCCCGGCCGGTACCACCCGTACGGGTCGCTCTGACCCTTACGGGCCCCTGCGCCCTCCCTGCGGGTCCTGCAACCCCTACGGCTTGCGCCCCTACGGACTTGCGTCCCCCTACGGGCCACGCGCCCCCGACGAAACGCCGCGGCCCCTACGCCTCCCGCACCCCCGTACGGACCTCCCTACGGCACGTGGAGGTGATGGGGCCCTTCAGGGGCCCAACGGGGAGGGCGCCCCTCACCGCTCCCCGGGCACCGCCTCGCGCCCCCCGCCGTGCCGACCGCCCCCCGCCGTGCCGACCGCCCCCGCGGCACCGGCCACCGCGTCCTCCTGGGTCCCGGCCCCGGCGTCCCCCGGCACCCGCTTCCGCGGCGACGGGTCGTCGCCGTCCTTCCGCCCGTGGGCCGCGACCTCTCCCGAGGAGGCCGGGAGGTTGCGCATCAGCAGCCAGTAGCCGGCCGCCGCCACCGTGCCCAGGGCCGCGCAGCCGACCCACAGCCACCCGGCGCCGAACCGGTCGATCACCGCGCCCGCGGTCAGGGGTGCCGCCAGGGCCGCCACCGACCAGGACATCGAGTACATCCCCTGGTACCGGCCCCGGCTGTGGGCGGGGGAGAGCCGTACCACCAGGCTCATCTGGGTGGGCGAGTTCACGATCTCGGCGAGCGTCCACACCAGGACGGTGACCGCGTACACCGGCAGCGACCCGGCGAAAGCGGTGAGCCCGAAGCCGTAGCCGGCCAGCAGCGCGGAGACGACCAGCAGCCGGCGCGCGTCCCGGTGCTCGATGAACCGGGTCACCGGGATCTGGAGGGCGACGATCAGCACGCCGTTGACCGCCACCACCAGGCCGAAGTCACCGCTGGAGAATCCCGCGTCGCCCATGGCGATCGGCAGGCCCACGAACCCCTGCTGGAAGATGAACGCGATCAGGAACGACAGGCCGACGACGCCCATGAAGCGGGTGTCCCGCAGCACCGTGCCCAGCCCGCCGCCGTCCGCCGCCCCGGCGTCCTTCCCACCGGCCGCGGGGTCATCCTCCGGACGGGACTCGGGGACCTTCACGAAGACCAGCACCGCGCACGCCAGGGTCAGCGCCGCCTCACCGAGGAATCCGGCGAGATAGCTGTACTCGGCGATGAACCCGGCCACCGCCGAGGAGATCGCGAAGCCGAGGTTGATCGCCCAGTAGTTCAGCGAGAACGCCCGCACCCGGTCCTCCGGGCGGACGATGTCGGCCATCATCGCCTGGACGGCCGGCCGGGAGGCGTTGGACGCCATGCCCACCACGAACGCCACCGCGGCGATGGCCACCGGGTGCTCCATGAAGCCCAGGACGGCCACGGACACGGCCGTCGAGATCTGCGCGATGAGCATGGTGGGGCGCCGCCCCATGCGGTCGGTCATCACCCCCGCGCCCAGCGAGGAGATCACCCCGCCCAGCCCGTGCAGCGCCGCCACCAGGCCGACGTACGACGCCGAGTAGCCGCGCTCCATGCTCAGGTAGAGGGTCATGAACGTGGCGACGAACGAGCCGAGGCGGTTGACCAGGGTGCTCGTCCACAGCCACCAGAACTCCCGGGGCAGCCCCGAGACGCTCTCGTGCAGCGCCCGTCTCATGGCAGTGACAGACAACGTGATCCCCCGAGCTGTGTAAGTGGCGAAAGCGGCACGCGTACATTACGTCGCGCGGTTCGCGGAAAGCCACTCATTTGACGGGACGCGTCAACAGTCGCCGCCGACCGGACCGGACGCGGCCACCGGACACCCCTCGGCACCGGCCCGCCGTCCCGGGCGGTGAGACGGACGGCGGCCCGGCGCCGACCGGCCCGGGCCGTCCTTTACGCTCAGGGGCATGGCCGACGCACCGTACAAGCTGATCCTCCTCCGCCACGGCGAGAGCGAGTGGAACGCGAAGAACCTGTTCACCGGCTGGGTGGACGTCAACCTGAACGAGAAGGGCGAGAAGGAGGCGGTCCGCGGCGGTGAGCTGCTGAAGGACGCCGGCCTGCTCCCCGACGTGGTCCACACCTCCCTCCAGAAGCGGGCCATCCGCACCGCCCAGCTGGCCCTGGAGGCCGCCGACCGCCACTGGATCCCGGTGCACCGCTCCTGGCGCCTCAACGAGCGCCACTACGGTGCGCTCCAGGGCAAGGACAAGGCGCAGACCCTCGCCGAGTTCGGCGAGGAGCAGTTCATGCTGTGGCGCCGCTCGTACGACACCCCGCCGCCGCCGCTGGAGGACGGCGCCGAGTGGTCGCAGAGCGACGACCCGCGCTACGCCACCATCCCCAGCGAGCTGCGTCCGCGCACCGAGTGCCTCAAGGACGTGGTGAACCGGATGCTGCCGTACTGGTACGACGGCATCATCCCCGACCTGCTGGCCGGCCGCACCGTCCTGGTCGCCGCGCACGGCAACTCGCTGCGCGCGCTGGTCAAGCACCTCGACCAGATCTCCGACGCCGACATCGCCGGCCTGAACATCCCGACCGGCATCCCGCTCGCCTACGAGCTCGACGCGGACTTCAACCCGGTCAACCCCGGCGGCACCTACCTCGACCCGGAGGCCGCCAAGGCCGCCATCGAGGCCGTCAAGAACCAGGGAAAGAAGAAGTAAGCGCTCACGAGTAAGCCCCCTGCCTGCGGTTTCTCCGCCGGGAGGGGGCTTTTCGCTGCCTCTGGGCCGTATCCCGGCCGTCAGGGCGACGGCGCCGCGCTCTCCCCGCGTTCCGGCTCCTGTCTCCACTCCGCTCTGGCGCCGGCGCTCTGGAGCACAGCGACAGCGGACCGGGCCCGGTACGCAGACAGACCCCCAAGGAGGGTGACGGGCGCTCGGCGCGCCAGGACCCGGCTGTGCCACAAGCTCTGCCCGGTCACCTTGCGCACAGCCAGGATCACGTCCATCTCGCGGGGCCCACAATCGACGAGTACCACCTCGTGGGACGGGTCGTCGCAGACCAGTGTGTAGTACTCGGTGGACTCCTCGTCGGACATCTCGCCCTCCTGTTCTCGGCGAGCGGGAGCGTATGCGCCCACGAAGACGGCAGCCACGGCTTTTCAGGCGCGCTTGGCTCAGGTACTCCGTGAGGGCCTTGATGTTCCGGGTGGCGCCGTGATGAAGTCGTCCGCGGGCCGAGCCGCCGCGCGTGACGGCTCCAGCTTGCTTCGGTCACCGCCCCGTGACGCCCTCAGCCGCGTCGAACGGCGCCCGCCGGGGTCCCCCGTCTCGCCTACGCGCGGTCGGTGCCACCGGTTGCGCCGGCGGCCGCCCACCAGGTCGTCAGCCGGGCGGCCACCGCGGCCGGCTCCGACGGCAGCGGGTTGAGGCCGAAGTGTTCCACCAGCTCATCCCACAGGAACGCACGGATCTCCGCCTGGTCGGCGCCGCGCCGGAGCCGCTGGAGGAGAGGGGCGAGTATGCAGTCGTACTCGTCCTGCACGTCGTCGGCCACGCCGAGCGGATCCCACTCGTTGAGCAGAGCCCGCAGGTCGTTCTCAAGGGCGTCAGTTCCGGGTCGCATCACATCAGGGTGCCACGCGGAAGACGTTGTGATCAGTGGCGAGGGCGCAGGTGTGCGGTATCGAGCACGGTGATCACCGCGGATACGAGCCGCGTCCCAGGCCTGGTCGACCAGCCTCGAAGTGCCTGGTGCCGGTGCTCGGCGGGAGCCTCGAAGCCCCGGGGAGATATATTGGAGACCATAGAATATATCTCCGGAGGTGCACGATGAGTCGGACAGTGATCGATCTCGACGATCAGCTGGTGGCGGACGTGGCCAAGGCGCTCGGTACCAGCACCAAGAAGGAGACGGTGAACACCGCTCTGCGCGAGGTGCTGGACAACCGGCGGCGCGCCCTCGCGCTCACCCGTCTGCGGTCCGCGGCCCAGGACGGCGCGTTCGATCTCGATCTCTTCGAGGAGAAGGGGAACTACCGTCGGTGAACGCCGCGCAGTTCCTGATCGACACCAGCGCCCTCGCCCGCCTGCTGCGCGGTGACGGCGAACAGTACGGATGGGACCAGGCGGCGGCGGCCGGGCTGATCGCCACCTGTCCCATCACCGAGCTGGAGTTCTTCTACAGCGCCCGGTCGGCCGCCGACCGGGCGCGGGGCATCGAGGACATGCGCCTGGTCTTCGGCTGGGTGCCGGTCGATGACCGCGCCTACGACCGCGCCTGGCAGGTTCAGGAGATCCTCACCCAGCGCGGACAGCACCGCGGCGCCGGCGCTGTCGATCTCGTGGTGGCCGCGACGGCCGAGTTGCAGGGGCTGACCCTCCTGCACCGCGACCGGGACTTCGAGTGCATCGCCGCGGTCACCGGCCAGGCCCTCCAGTGGTACGGCCCCGAAGCCGGCAAGTGAGTAGCGCCGACGCCGGCGAGTGAGCGCGGCCGCGCAGCTCACGTCCGACTCCGGCCGACCCTCCCCGCCCCGTCTCCGCTCTCCGTCGTCGCATCCGCGCTGCGCCCCGTACGGGCAGCAGTGGTTCCCGGGGGCCGTCCCTCGTGGCCCGGTACGGCGGGGTGCCGGGGCCGGGCCGCGAGGCGGGTCACATGCGGGCGAGGATCTCCGCCTTCTTCGCGGTGAACTCCTCTTCGGAGAGGATGCCCGCGTTGCGCAGCTCCGCGAGCTGCTGGAGCTGGACCACGGGGTCGCCGGCGGGCGGCGCGGCCGTCGGGGCCGGGGCCTGGTGGACGGGGGCGGGCGGGGCCGGCTCGGTGGCCGGGACCTTGCCGAGCACCAGGTCGGTGAGGAGGGTCTTGATGCCGGGGGCCGAGGCGTGCGGCACCCGGAAGTCGATCGTGTTGCCCGACGCGACCACCACGACCTTGGTGTACATCAGCCCGTCCCGCTTGGTCACCACACTGGTGATGCTCTTGACCGGGATCATCTCGGTCCCTGCCCCGGAGCCGCGCACGCCGGTGGCCAGCAGGGACGCGCCGCCGGTCAGCAGACCGGCCGTGAGCTTCTTGCCGCTCACGCCACGACCCCGTGACCACTCGATCCGGTCGGAGTAGATGGCCACGTCGGCGTTCTTGCCGTCGATGTGGCTCTTGAAGGTCATCAGCGCGGTGCTGGACATGGGGGTGCTCCTGACGTCATCCCGGCGTGGTACATGCCGACTGCATCTAGACACCCGGTGGCCGAAAATGGTTGTGCTGTGAACGATCCCCGGGTCACCGCCGGCAGACCCCGATACGGACGGGAACCCCGGTACGGATGCGAAACGCCGGAATGGGCTGCGAGCCGGCGCGACCGGGCCGCACCCGACTCCGGCCCGGTGCGTCCGGGCCGCACGCGCCTGTCCGTACCGGCCGGACACATGGCAGGGCCCCGGCCGGAATTCGCCCGGCCGGGGCCCTCCGCACGGGTGACCGCGCGGTTCAGCTACCGCAGCCGCCCCCGCAGGAGCAGGAACCGCCGGACTGGCAGCCGCAGCTGCAGCCCGAGCCGCAGGAGCAGCCGCTGAGCGCGGGCGGGAGCGGGGACGAGGTGGTCGGGGTGGGGGAGGTGTCCGGCATGAGGTGCCTCCTGAACGCGGTCGATGGACGAACCGTTCGATTCCGCGGTCCATTCCACCGCGTTCCCGAGCGGCGCATCAACGGCGCGTAGAGGCACTGGCCAACGGTGTGAGGCGGCTCCGGTCGGCCACCGGCGCGTACCGGGGCGCACGACCGTCCCCACCGCGCGGGCGCACGCGCGCCCGGGGGCGCGGAGGATTTCGGGGGCGTACGCAGGGGCCCTTGGACGCGTCCGCCGAGCCGCCCCCCGTGGCGGCTCGGCGGACGGTGCGCGGTGCGCCGCCAGACCGGCCCCGCGGCCACCGGCTCACGCACGTATGCCGACGGGAGGCCGACCCTCTCCCGGGCGGCCCGCCGCCCGTGGTCGCTCGGCGCACGCCCGTACGCCGGCGCCTGCACCAACGGGAGGCCGCCCCCGGACGCCCGCCCCAACGAGCGGCCGGCCGCCGCCCGGCCGCGCCCGCGTGCCGCCCGTCAGGCCCCTTCGACCGGTTCCGCGGTGACGATCTCGTCCGCGTGCTCGCCGGTGACCAGGTAGACCACGCGCTTGGCGACGGAGACCGCGTGGTCGGCGAAGCGCTCGTAGTAGCGGCCGAGGAGGGTGACGTCCACCGCCGTCTCGATGCCGTGCTTCCAGCGGTCGTCCATCAGGTGCTGGAAGAGCGCCCGGTGCAGCAGGTCGATCGCGTCGTCGTCCTGTTCCAGCTGGAGGGCGAGGTCGATGTCCTTGGTGATGATCACCTCGGCGGCCTTGGCCATCAGCCGCTGGGCGAGCTGGCCCATCTCCAGGATGGTGGCGTGCAGGTCCTGCGGCACGGCGGCCTCGGGGAAGCGCAGCCGGGCCAGCTTGGCCACGTGCTGCGCGAGGTCGCCGGAGCGCTCCAGGTCGGCGCTCATCCGCAGGCTGGTGACGACGATCCGCAGGTCGGTGGCGACCGGCTGCTGCCGGGCCAGCAGGGCGATGGCGCGCTGCTCCAGGTCACGCTGGAGGTCGTCGATCTTCTCGTCCGCGGCGATGACACTCTCGGCGAGCTTGAGGTCGGTGTCGAGTATCGCCGTGGTGGCCCGGCCGATCGCCGAGCCGACGAGCCGGGCCATCTCGACCAGGCTCTCGCCTATCGAGTCCAGCTCCTCGTGGTACGCGTCCCGCATCAGTGACCTTCTCTCGCTGTCGGTTCTCGGGTGGGGTGGCGTGTCCTGTCCCGCGTCTCCGGCGTTGCGTGGCACGTCGGTGGGGGAGGCGTGGGGCGGTCGTTCCCCACGCCCCCAACGTCAGGCCGAAACACGTCCGGTTTCGACATCCTGTCTGAACCAGGAGGGTCCTTTCGATGAACTCTAAGCAACTTACGCTTTCCCTATCAGCGCATCGGTGGTAGCGCTCGCGGTCCCCGCCACCGCCAGTGGGCCCAGGAATACGGGGGCTGTACACGGGTCGTACGGAGTGAACCGGCCGAGACTCCCCGGTGAACTCTCGGCAACGTCTGTTCGAGCGATGGTGAGAGCGGCTGTGGAGCTGTCTCATTCCGTGCATAACCTGGATGCATGAACGTGGACGCGGCGGTCGCCGCACTGGCAGCGATCGCCGGTCTGTGCACCGGCGTGATCGCGATGCTGGCGTTCCGCTGGAGCGAACGCGACCAGGCCAGGCCCACCCGGACCTCCCTGCACACCGAGGCGGCCCTGCCGCCGGGCGTGGACACCGTGCTGTCGGTGCTGCGCTCCTCGGCCGTGGTGCTCGACGAGGCGGACGCGGTGGTCAAGGCCAGCTCCGCCGCCTACGCCCTCGGGCTGGTGCGCGGGGGCAGGCTCGCCGTGGAACCGATGCTCGCGATGGCCCGGGACACCCGCCGGGACGGCGAGATACGCCAGATCGAGCTGGACCTGCCGCGCCGCGGCACCGGGCGGGGGGACGCCCTCGCGGTCTCCGCCCGGGTCGCCCCGCTCGGCTCCCGGCTGGTGCTGCTCCTGGTGGAGGACCTCACCGAGGCCCGCCGGATCGAGGCGGTGCGGCGTGACTTCGTGGCCAACGTCAGCCATGAGCTGAAGACCCCGGTGGGCGCGCTGTCGCTGCTCTCCGAGGCGGTCATGGACGCGGCCGACGACCCGGAGGCGGTCAACCGCTTCGCCGGCCGGATGCAGATCGAGGCCACCCGCCTCACCAACCTGGTGCAGGAGCTGATCGACCTCTCCCGGGTGCAGAACGACGACCCGCTGGAGGACGCCGAACCGGTGCCGGTGGAGGAACTCGTCGCCGAGGCGATCGACCGCTGCCGCCACCAGGCCGGCACCAAGCAGATCACCATCGCCTCCAACGTGGGTGGTCCGGAGGACCCGCCCGCGGAGGGCGACACGGGAGCGGCCCTCCCCCAGCTGCACGTGTGGGGCAACCGCGGCCAGCTGGCGGCGGCCCTGGGCAACCTGGTGGAGAACGCCGTCAACTACAGCCCCGCGCGGACCCGGGTGGGCATCGCCGCCCGCCGGGTGGCCGCCCCCGGCGGCGACCTGATCGAGATAGCGGTCACCGACCAGGGGATCGGCATCTCCGAGAAGGACCGGGAGCGGATCTTCGAGCGGTTCTACCGCGTGGACCCGGCCCGCTCGCGGCAGACCGGCGGGACCGGCCTCGGCCTCGCCATCGTCAAGCACGTGGCCGCCTCGCACGGCGGGGAGGTCACGGTGTGGAGCGCCGAAGGCCAGGGCTCCACCTTCACCCTGAGACTCCCGGAGGCCGGCAGCGTCCGGGACCGGAACGAAGCCGAGGCGGAGCGCGAACGCCGCCACGGCAGCCGCTCGCTGCTCGGCCCCGAGGAACTCGACGACGAGGACCCGGACCGGGCGTACGAGACCTTCACCAACGATCCACTTTCCCCGGAGGTCCTTCCGTGACCCGTGTGCTCGTCGTCGAGGACGAAGAGTCGTTCAGCGACGCGTTGTCGTACATGCTCCGCAAGGAGGGCTTCGAGGTCGCCATCGCGACCACCGGGCCCGAGGGGCTGGACGAGTTCGAGCGGAACGGCGCCGACCTGGTGCTGCTCGACCTGATGCTGCCGGGGCTGCCCGGCACCGAGGTCTGCCGCCAGCTGCGCGGCCGCTCCAACGTCCCGGTCATCATGGTGACCGCCAAGGACAGCGAGATCGACAAGGTGGTCGGGCTCGAAATAGGAGCCGACGACTACGTGACCAAGCCGTTCTCCTCGCGCGAGCTGGTGGCCCGCATCCGCGCGGTGCTGCGCCGCCGCGGCGAGCCGGAGGAGGTCGCCCCGGCGGCGCTGGAGGCCGGCCCGGTGCGGATGGACGTGGACCGGCACGTGGTGACGGTCGCCGGCGGCAAGGTGGACCTGCCGCTGAAGGAGTTCGACCTGCTGGAGATGCTGCTGCGCAACGCCGGCCGGGTGCTGACCCGGATGCAGCTGATCGACCGGGTCTGGGGCGCGGACTACGTCGGTGACACCAAGACGCTGGACGTCCACGTGAAGCGGCTGCGCGCGAAGATCGAGCCGGACCCGGGCGCGCCGCGCTACCTGGTCACGGTCCGCGGTCTGGGCTACAAGTTCGAGCCGTGACAGCGCCCCGGCCGCACCGGCCGGTACGGCCGTCAGGGCGGCCCCGGAAGCGTTCCGGGGCCGCCCTGACGGCGTGGTGGCGGCCGGCCGGGGCCGCCCGGTGGTGCTGCTGATCGAAGGGCCGGGACCGTCCGAGGTGCCGGGGCCGCGCCCGCACCGCCGGGGCGGTACGGGCCGGACCGGACCGCCGGACGGTGCCGAGGGCCGGGGGCCAGCGGCCGGTGTGCCGGTGGCCGGCCGGAAACGGTCCCGTCGGGGGACGCTCCGGCCCGGGGAGGTCAGTGGCCGTTCGGGTCGGGCTCGCCGGAGGCGATGCCCTGCGGGGCGTCCGTGGCGTCGCCCGGCTTGGTGGCGTCACCCGGCTTCCCGGTGCCCCCCGGCTCGGTGGCGTCGCCCGGCTTCTCCGCGTCGGCCGGGGCGCCGTGCTCGCCCGCCTCGCCGGAGGGCTTGCCGGACGGCTTGCCGGTCTCCTCGGACTGCTGCGGCTGGTTCTGGCCGGGCGGGGTCTTCGGGCCCCACTGGTCGAAGTAGCCGGTGGCCGGCACCACGAACGGCCGCAGGGTGACCTCGCCGGTGGAGCTGAGGTCGAAGGTGACCTTCGGCGCGTCGCCGTCGCGGACGGTCTCCCGGCCGTTGTCGATGACGGCGGAGGCGTTGCCCTCGCCGCCCAGGATGAGCGTCCCGCCGGCCGGGATCTCCAGCTTGCCGGAGCTGCCCTTCGGCGGCAGCAGCCGGGCGGTGGTGCTGCCGATGGTGATGCTCTCCAGGGTCTGCGCCGACGTGCCGTTGTTGAAGATCTTGCCGGTGACCACGGCCGGGCCCTTGGCGTTCCGCTCCGGCTGCGTGACGACGTTGACGTTCTGGATCTTGACGAAGCCGACCGAGGTCGCGGCGTTGTCCGGCTTGATCTCCAGCGACTGCGCGTTGTTCCCGGCCGCGCAGGCGGAGAGCGGGGCGATCGAGAGCACGAGGGCGGTGGCGGCGAGGGCGCCGCGTCGAAGGTCGCTGCTCACGGCGGCGGCATCTCCTAGGACGAAGGAAAGGTTGGATCAGCGGCCTTAGGTTACCGAGCCGCCCACCGGGGGCCGCACCCGACCCGCCTCCGGACGATCTCCGGCGGGGCGGAATATCGGCCCCGGGGCCGCTCGGCGGATTATCGGTAAGGAATGCGTGCGCCCTCCGGGGGAATTGATCACGTCGTCGATCATCTGTGGCGTGATCAATTCGTGAATCCCTCCCGATGTGGCGCCGCGGGTCCGAACGGAGTACCGGAACCGGTGTCGCGGGACTCCGGCAAACCGGGACGTTCGGCCACTCGCGTGGCGGTCCGGCCGCTTGTGGCGGGCGTGTTTCGCGACGCCCGGACAGCGCCTCCCACCTGCGAATACCTCGTTCCGGACCCCCCTCGAAGCACGTCGCGGCCGGTGTTGTCAAGCCCCGAGATATGCCCTGACCTGCGAAAACGCCATTCAGAACAGAGCGTTGGCGTGTTACCCTGGATAGCCACGGAAGGGGTACCTGTCACATGACGTTCAAGGTTGGCGACACCGTGGTCTATCCCCATCACGGGGCCGCGCTGATCGAGGCCATCGAAACTCGCCAGATCAAAGGCGTGGACAAGACCTACTTGGTGCTGAAGGTCGCTCAGGGCGACCTCACGGTTCGTGTGCCTGCGGACAATGCCGAGTTCGTCGGTGTCCGCGATGTGGTCGGCCAGGACGGGCTGGACCGGGTCTTCGAGGTGCTGCGCGCACCGTACGCGGAGGAGCCGACGAACTGGTCCCGTCGTTACAAGGCAAATCTTGAGAAGCTCGCCTCCGGTGACGTGATCAAGGTCGCCGAGGTCGTCCGCGACCTGTGGCGCCGTGAGCGCGAGCGGGGCCTCTCCGCCGGCGAGAAGCGGATGCTGGCCAAGGCCCGCCAGATCCTGGTGAGCGAACTCGCACTCGCCGAGAGCACCAACGAGGACAAGGCCGAGGCTCTGCTCGACGAGGTCCTCGCGTCCTGATACGTACGAATGCCGCGGTGCCCGCGTGACATGACCCGGATCGCCGATCCGCGAGTGTCCTCGCCGGGCGCTGCGGCATCTGTGCACCACATCCGCACCACGCGCACCGCACCACGCGCCGGACCGCACCCGCCGCCCGTACCGTGGCGACGGTCGGCCGCCGTCGGTGGACGCCCGCGTGGCCGGCCCGGAGAAGCGCCGGTCACGGCCGGCCACGTGAGGACACCGTGGCGGGTACTTCCACACGTCGTCGTGTGGCGAACGGGCGTGCCGGGCCCGGGCCGTCACCCAGCCACCAACGCTGGGCGATGCCCCCAGACCAGTGGTCACGGAAGGGTCCGGTCGGGGCGATCGTGCTCGGCACTCTCCCCCGGGCTCCATGAGCAGGGGGCACCCCCAGCCATACCCATTTCGGCCGAGGAAGCAAACCTGAACGCGAACGCAATGTCCGCCCCGGAGAGCGCCGAGCGCCCCGGGCGGTCTCCCGGAACGGCCGTGGTCATCCCCGCGGCAGGTCGTGGCGTGCGACTGGGCCCCGGGGCCCCCAAGGCGCTCCGCACGCTCAGCGGCGTCCCGATGCTGGTGCACGCGGTCCGTGCGATGGCCGGATCGCGTGCCGTCTCGCTGGTCGTCGTGGTCGCGCCGCCGGACGGCGTGGCCGAGGTCCGCCGGCTGCTCGACGAACACCCGCTGCCCGGCTCCACCGAGCTGCTGGTCGTCGCCGGCGGCGCCACCCGCCAGGAGTCGGTCCGCCAGGGGCTCGCCGCGCTGCCGGACGACGTCACCACCGTGCTGGTGCACGACGCCGCCCGCCCGCTGGTGCCGGTGGACACGGTGGACGCGGTGGTCGCCGCGGTGCACGAGGGGGCGCCCGCGGTCGTCCCGGCGCTGCCGCTGGCCGACACCGTCAAGCAGGTCGAGCCGCGCACCGGCGAGCGGGCCGGTGAACCGGAGCCGGTCGTCGCCACCCCGGACCGGTCGCTGCTGCGCGCGGTGCAGACCCCGCAGGGCTTCGACCGCGACACGCTGCTGGCGGCGCACGAGAAGATCACCCTCCAGGGCGAGGGGGCCACCGACGACGCCGGCATGGTGGAGCGGCTCGGCGTCGAGGTGGTGGTGGTGCCCGGCCACGAGGAGGCGTTCAAGGTGACCCGGCCGCTGGACCTGGTGCTGGCCGAGGCGGTCCTGGCCCGGCGGAGGGCCACCGATGGCTTCTGAGCGTCCGGTGATCCCGCTGGTGGGGATCGGCACCGACACCCATGCCTTCGAGGAGGGCCGCGAGCTGTGGTGCGCGGGCCTGCTCTGGGACGACCCGGAGAACGCCGGCCGCGGTCTGGCCGGGCACTCCGACGCCGACGTGGTGGCGCACGCGGCGTGCAACGCGCTCTTCTCCGCGGCGGGCCTGGGCGACCTGGGCGCCCACTTCGGCACCGGGCGCCCGGAGTGGGCCGGCGCCTCCGGGACCACCCTGCTCACCGAGGCGGCCCGGATCGTCCGCGCGGCCGGGTTCGAGATCGGCAACGTGGCGGTCCAGGTCGTCGGCTCCCGGCCCAAGATCGGCAAGCGCCGGGACGAGGCCCAGCGGCTGCTGTCCGGCACCGTCGGGGCCCCGGTCTCGCTCTCCGGCGCCACCACCGACGGCCTCGGCTATCCCGGTCGGGGCGACGGCCTCACCGCGATCGCCACCGCGCTGGTGTACCGCACCGGCGACTGACCGCCGACCCACCGGCGGGCCACGGCCCGGGGCCGGCCCGGGCACCCACCCGGCCGGCACCCGGGCCGCCGCACGTCCGGGGGCCGGCCGCACGTCCGGCTGCACCCGCCCGGGGGCATGGAGGAATAAGCGGAGCGGCCGCGGTGGTACGGAGCATCCCTGAGGGGGGCCTCGTACCGCACCTCGACCGCCGTCCGGGAGGACCCCATGGCCGCCGCCTTCTCCGATCAGCTCAAGGCGCTCCTCGACTCGCCCGTCTTCGTCATCGTGGCCACCGTCCAGCCGGACGGCAGCCCGCAGCTGTCGCCGGTGTGGGCCAAGCGGGACGGCGACGAGGTGCTGATCTCCACCACCATGGGCCGGCGCAAGCAGCGGAACATCGATCGGGACCCGCGGGTGACGGTGCTGGTCCAGCCCGCCGACGCGCCGTACAGCTACGCCGAGATCCGCGGCACCGCCGCCTACACCACCGAGGGCGGTCAGCAGCTGATCGACGAGCTGTCGCGGAAGTACACCGGCAAGGACTACGCCGACTTCAACCCCGCCGCGGGGCAGGACGCCGAGCGGATCGTGGTGCGGGTCACCCCGCGCAAGGTCGTCGGGAACCTGTAGTCCCCCGGCCCGGCCCGGTCCCGGCGGGTACGGATCACGCTTCGGTGTCCGGCGGCCGTTCGGTCGCCGGACACCGCCGGGTTCCGTCTACCCTTGTGGCGTGACCATTCGCCTGTACGACACCAGCGCCCGTCAGATCCGTGAATTCACCCCGCTCACGCAGGGCTGCGTCTCGATCTACCTGTGTGGCGCGACCGTGCAGGCCGCACCGCACATCGGGCACATCCGGTCGGGTCTGAACTTCGACATCATGCGCCGCTGGTTCACCTACCGCGGCTACCAGGTGACGTTCGTGCGCAACGTCACCGACATCGACGACAAGATCATCAACAAGTCCGCGGAGCAGGGCCGCCCCTGGTGGGCGATCGGCTACCAGAACGAGCGCGCGTTCAACGACGCGTACGACGCGCTGGGCTGCCTGCCGCCGTCCTACGAACCGCGCGCGACCGGGCACGTCCCGGAGATGATCGAGATGATGCGCGGCCTGATCGAGCGCGGCCACGCCTATGCCGCCGAGGGCAACGTCTACTTCGACGTGCGCTCCTTCCCGGAGTACCTGGCGCTGTCCAACCAGTCGCTGGAGAACCTCCAGGAGGCCGGCGACGTGGACACCGGCAAGCGCGACCCGCGCGACTTCGCGATGTGGAAGGCGAGCAAGCCGGGCGAGCCCAGCTGGGAGACCCCGTGGGGACGCGGCCGGCCGGGCTGGCACCTGGAGTGCTCCGCGATGGCCCACCGCTACCTGGGGCAGGCCTTCGACATCCACGGCGGCGGCATCGACCTGATCTTCCCGCACCACGAGAACGAGATCGCCCAGGCCAAGGCGTTCGGCGACGACTTCGCCAACTTCTGGGTGCACAACCACTGGGTCACCATGAGCGGCGAGAAGATGTCGAAGTCGCTCGGCAACTCGGTGCTCGTCTCGGAGATGGTCAAGAAGTGGCGGCCCATCGTGCTCCGCTACTACCTGGGCACCCCGCACTACCGCTCGACCATCGAGTACAGCGAGGAGGCGCTGCGCGAGGCCGAGTCCGCGTTCGCGCGCATCGAGGGCTTCGTGCAGCGGGTCACCGAGAAGGCCGGGAAGACCGTCGAACCGGCCGCCGAGGTGCCGCCGGCCTTCGCCGAGGCGATGGACGACGACCTCGGTGTCCCGCAGGCGCTGGCGATCGTGCACACCACCGTCCGGCAGGGCAACTCCGCCCTCACCGCCGACGACAAGGAGTCGGCGGTGGCCCGGCTCGCCGAGGTCCGCGCGATGCTCGGGGTGCTGGGACTGGACCCGCTCGACGAGCAGTGGTCGGCCGGCGGGGACCGCGGCGAGGACCTGCACGGCGTGGTGGACTCGCTGGTCCGGCTGGTGCTGGAGCAGCGGCAGGCCGCCCGCGCCCGCAAGGACTACGGCACCGCGGACGCCATCCGCGACCAGCTCCAGCAGTCGGGGCTGGTCATCGAGGACACCCCGTCCGGGCCGCGCTGGGAGCTCGGCTCGCGCTGACCCGGGCCCGCCCGGGGTTCCACCCACTGTGTGCCGCCCGGATGGCCGGGCGGCACACTGATGACATACGTACGTTTGCTGAGCAGTGCTGAGCAATGAAGGAACGGGTGACATTCATGGCCGGCAACAGCCAGCGCAGGAACCGTCGTACCAGCAACAAGAAGGGCGCCACCGTCGGCAGCGGCGGCAAGCGGCGCCGCTCCCTGGAGGGCAAGGGCCCGACCCCGCCCGCCGAGATGCGCAAGGGGCACGTCAAGCAGCGCACCGCCGCGGCCCGGGCCCGGACCGCCGCGCGCCGCCCGGCCCCCCGCCGCGGCGGCCCCAAGGGCACCAACGAGCTGGTGGTCGGCCGCAACCCGGTGGTGGAGGCGCTGCGCGAGGGCGTGCCCGCGAACGCGCTGTACGTCCAGCAGTTCATCGACAACGACGAGCGGGTGCGCGAGGCGCTGCAGCTGTGCGCCGAGCGCGGCGGCATCAACCTCATGGAGGCGCCGCGCCCGGAGCTCGACCGGATGACCAACGGGCTCAACCACCAGGGCCTGGTGCTCCAGGTGCCGCCCTACGACTACGCCCACCCCGAGGACCTGCTCGACGCCGCGGCCGAGGACGGTGAGGACCCGCTGATCGTCGCCCTCGACGGGGTCACCGACCCGCGCAACCTGGGCGCGGTGGTGCGTTCGGTCGCCGCGTTCGGCGGTCACGGCGTGGTGGTGCCGGAGCGGCGCGCGGCCGGGATGACGGCCGGTGCGTGGAAGACCTCGGCGGGCGCCGCGGCCCGTATCCCGGTGGCCCGCGCCACCAACCTGACCCGCGCGCTGGAGGCGTACCAGAAGGCCGGGCTGATGGTGGTGGGCCTGGCCGCCGACGGCGACACCGAGCTGCACGAGGTGGACGTGCTCGACGGCCCGGTGGTCATCGTGGTCGGCAGCGAGGGCAAGGGCCTGTCGCGGCTGGTCGGCGAGGCGTGCGACCTGCGGGTGCGCATCCCGATGCCGGGCGGTGCCGAATCGCTCAACGCCGGTGTGGCGGCGGGCGTGGTGCTCTACGAGGCGTCCCGCCGCCGCGCCTGACGGTGCCGGACCGGGCCGGGTCTGCCGGGCCGCGGGCCGGCCGCCCGGCGAGGGGCGGCCGCGGCTCGCGGGCCGAGGCGGACCGGGGCCCGGGGGTCCCGCCTCGCGGCAGGGGCCCGCGGTCCGCACGCCGGGCTCCGGCCCCCGCACGCCGCGGGGTCCGGGCGGACCGGCCCGGCCGTGCCGCGGCCGGGCCGGTCCGCGACCCACCGGCCCCGGACACCCGCTCCGGCCGGTGGCAACCCGTGCCTTGACGGGCCTCCGACAGTCCCGGGGCGGCCGAGGCAGTGTCCTATGCGGGGGTCACTCGGTTAGAGGAGTGTGGACACCCAAACACCCCGCAGGCCCACGGGGGGAAGCTCACCGGGATTCGACGACGAGCCGCTGCTGAACATGGCCAAGGTGCCGTGCGATCCGGCGCAGGTCGTGGTCAATCACGCGAGCTTCCGCGTGCAGCTCGCCCGCCCGGTCGTGGACCGCGTGACGGTGGAGAGGGCGCGGCCGGCTGCCGTGCCCGGCGCCCGTCGCCGGCGGGCGCCGGTGGTGTGGAGCGGTCGCACCGTGCCGGGCGGCGACCCCGCCGCGCAACTCCTGCAGGCGGTGCGGCAGTCCGGCCGTACCTGGTCCTCCGGGCCGGGGCCGGGCGCCGACGAGCCCGGGTCCACCCAGGTCCTGCCGAGGGTGGGCCTGGACGATCCGCCGACCACCGTGATCGGCCCCCGCCGGGGTCCGTCGGGGCCCGACCCCCGCACCGGGGTGCCGGTGACGCGCGGCGGCCACGACAGCACCGTCCCGCTGCCGGTGGTGCCCCGGCGGGTGTACCGGAGCGACGGTTCCGGGCTCCGGCCGGCCGGGTCCGGTCCCGGCGGCCCCTTCCCGGAGCGGCCCGGCGGAACCGCGGCCGACGGCCCCGGGGCGGGCGGGACCGCCACCGAGGCCGGGCGGCGGCGCGGCGGGGCGGCGGCCGGGGTGCGCCACGCCTACCACCACCCCGGGCGCCGGATGAACCTGGGCATCGTGCTGCTGCCGATGCGCATCTTCCTCGGCCTGATCTCGGTCTACGCCGGCATGGGCAAGCTGTCCGACCCGGTGTACTTCGACGGCGGCGAGCGCGGCTCCATGGTCACCTGGCTGCAGTCGCTGGACCCGTGGCCGGTCGCCGAACCGCTGCGTGACTTCGCGCTGGCCCACCCGGTCGGGGCCGGGCTGACGGTGGCCTTCCTCCAGGTGGTGGTGGGCGTCCTCACGGTCATGGGGCTGTGGCAGCGGGTGGCCGCGTCGATCGGGGCGCTGCTGTCGGCCGCGCTGCTGGTCACCGTGAGCTGGCGGACGGTGCCGGCCTACGACGCGCCGGACATCATCTACCTCGCCGCGTGGAGCCCGCTGATCATCGCCGGTGCCCCGGTCTACTCGATGGACGCGCGGCTGGCCGGGGAGGCGTGGCGGCGGCTCGGGCCCCGGGTCGCCCTGTGGGACCTGCGGCGCCGGGTGCTCCGGCGCGGCGCCACCATGGCGGCCGTGGTGGCCGGGGTGACGCTGCTGTTCGGTTCGATGCTCGGCGGCGCGGTGCGCTCCTCGCAGACCGTCAGGTCGCCGGAGCCCGGGGACGCGCCCTCCAACCACCTGCCCGGCTCCCCGCTGCCGCGCACGTCCGGTGAGCGTCCCGAGCGTCCGGCCAAGGGGACCGGCCGGGCCGGCGGTTCCGCGGCGCCCGGCGCCCGTACCCCCACCCCGTCCGCACCGGCCACCTCCGCGACACCGGACGTGGTGCGGGAGAGCGCCACCGCCGGTGCCACCGCGGGCGCCGGTACCCGGTCCGGCACCGCGCCCGGCCGGACCCAGGGCACCACCCAGCGGCCCCGGCAGCAGGTGCCGACGCGGCCGGTGCTCCCGCAGGCCACCTCCGGGCCGACCGCGTCCGGCGGCGCGGGCTCGGCCACCGGCGGTTCGACCGGCCTCTCCGACGACGGCGGCGGCTCCCCCACCGGCTCCGGCGGCGCCTCCGGAGGCGGTACCGGCGGCGGGGGCGCGCTCGGCGGCCTCCTCGGCTGACCTCCCGGGGACACGATCCGTGGCCGTGGACGTGGGCCGGCCTCCCAGGGCCCCACGTCCACGGCCACATGCATGCACGCGTGCGGGTCACGGCCACGGCCGTGTGCGGGCCGGCACCCACTGCCGCACGGGCGCGTCGTAGCCACGGGGCGGTGCGCACCGCCGGCGTCCTCGGCCATGGGCCGGGGGTACGGCCGGGGCGTGGCCGTACCCCCGGCCGTGGGGCGCGGCCGTGCCCGGTCCGGGGCCACCGGTCAAGACCGCGGCGACGGCCGCCGGCCGGGGTCGGTGCCGGGACCGGCACGCGGCGTGGGGCCGGGCGGAACGGCGCCGGCGGGCGCACGTGGCCCGCGGGCGGGTCCGGCGGACCGTGCGGCGGGCGGCTGCCGGGCGGAAACGGCGTGGCGGATGCCGCCCGCCCGCCACTAGCCTCAAGTCCATGGCTGACGACCGCGACGACCGGGCGTTCCTCGACCTGGTGGCCGACCGGCTGGCCGCCCTGCCGCACGTACGGGCGGTCACCCTGGGCGGATCACGGGCGGCCGGTACCCACCGGCCGGACAGCGACTGGGACTTCGCCGTCTACTACCGCGGTCCGTTCTCCCCGGAGGACCTGCGGGCCCTGGGGTGGCCGGGTGAGGTCTTCGGGATCGGCGCCTGGGGCGGCGGGGTCTTCAACGGCGGGGCGTGGCTGGACATCGACGGCCGCCACGTCGATGTCCACTACCGCGACCTGGACGAGGTCGAGCACCACCTGGCGGAGGCGCGCCAGGGCCGGTACCGGGTGGAGCGGCTGCTCTTCCACCTGGCCGGTGTCCCGACGTACCTCGTCGTCGCCGAACTCGCCGTCAACCGGGTGCTGCGCGGCGAACTGCCGCGCCCGGAGTACCCGGAGCCGCTGCGCCGCCGGGCCGCCGAGCAGTGGTGGGGCGACGCCCGGCTCACCCTCGCCTACGCCCGCGCCGCGCACGCGGCGCGCGGGAACCTCGCGGACTGCGCCGGAGCCGTCGCCACCGCCGCCTGCCAGACGGCGCACGCGGTGCTGGCCGCCCGGGGCGAGTGGGTGACCAACGAGAAGAAGCTGCTGGAACGGGCCGGGCTCCGGGACATCGACCGCGTCCTCGGCGGTCTGCGGCCGGACCCGGATTCCCTGACCGCCGCCCTGGACGAGGCGGCCGGACTGCTGGAGCGCGCGGTGAGCGCGGCGGGTCCGGACGGGACGGCGCACACGGCGGACTGAGCGGCGGCCGACCGGCCGGCGGCACCCAGGGAGACGCCGGGAGCCGTGCGGGCCCGGTGCCGGTGGGTGTCGCATGGGCCGGTGGCGTGTGTGCCGGGTGCCACGCGGGCCGGGTGCCGCACCGCGCCCGTCCGCGCCGCGCCCCGGCGGGACGTGGTGCGGACGGGCGCGCGGCCGGCGGTGGGGGTGGTTCAGCCGTCGGCGGGCCGGCTGGCGGCCAGCTCCTTGGCCGCCTCGGTGAGGTCCTTGGCGGTGTCGATGGCCCGCCAGTACGCCCCGTGCGGCAGGGGGAAGCCGGCGAGCCGGCGCTCGCGGGCCAGCCGGGGGAAGGTGGTGCGTTCGTGGTCGCCCCGGTCCGGCAGCATCGCGGTGAAGGCCGCCGAGAAGACGTAGACGCCCGCGTTGATCAGGTACGGGGAGGGCGGCGCCTCGATGAAGTCCAGCACATGGCCGAACTCGTCGGTCTCCACCGCGCCCCAGGGGATCCGCGGCCGGGCCAGCGCGAGGGTGGCGGCGGCGTCCCGCTCGTGGTGGAAGTCCGCCATGTCGCGGAGGGAGAACCGGGTCCAGATGTCGCCGTTCGTGGCGTACCAGGGCCGGTCGGGGTGGGGCAGCGAGGCCGCGGCGTACTTCAGGCCGCCACCGCGCCCCAGCGGCTCGGTCTCCACCACCGTGCTGACCCGCAGCGGCAGGTCGGCCGAGTCCAGCCAGTTCCGGAGGACGTCGGCGAGGTGGCCGCAGGAGATCACGACGTCGGTGACACCCTCGGCGGCGAGCCAGGAGAGCTGGTGCCCGATGATCGGCGTGCCGGTGCCGGGGATCTCGACCATCGGCTTGGGCCGGTCGTCGGTGTACGGGCGCAGCCGGGAACCCTGACCACCGGCGAGGACGACGGCCTGGGTGGGCCGGGCCGGATGCGCGGGGCGGCCGGGCTGCGCCGGCGGGGGAGTGGCTGTGCGGGTGTCACCTGTCATGGCCGCACCCTATGTGGTGGCCGTGGCGGACGATGATCCCGGTACCGGCCCGCCGGGGGCGGGAGGGCGGACCCGGACCCGACCCGGTCCGGGTCCGGACCGGGTCCGGCCGGGGCGACCCGGACCCGACCCGGCCGGGGCGGCGGTTCAGCCGCGGGCGTGCGACACACCGGCGGCGAACGAGGTGTCGCAGACCGGCCGGGAGAACGTCTGCGCGCGCTGGGCGCCGTACTTGGCGACCGCGGCCCGGCCCAGCGCACGGGCGATGGAGGCGCAGTGCTCGGCGAGGGTCGGCTGCTGGTCGACCGCCGTCTGGAGGTGGGTGAGGGCCACGCCCGGGTCCTTCTCGCGGAGTTCGGTGAGCAGCCGGTCGCGCAGCGCCTCGTGCGGGGCCTTCCGCGCGGCCGGGCTGGAGGCCCGGCCCGAGGACGCGGTGAGGATCTGCGACTCCGAGCGGGGGTCGGCCCACGGCACCCGGGTCACGGCGAGGGTCCCGGAGAGCACCAGGACGACGGGGAGGACGAGCGCGAGCGTGCGGCCGATGCGGCGGGTAGCGGTGTTCACGGGTGTTCCTCGCGGAAGTTCAGGGAGGGAACTGCGGTTACGCCGCGAATCGTAGCGAGTAGTGATGATTTGGAGACATTGCGTCACCCTGATGAGGGACCGCAGCGGTGAAACGGGAATCGCTCGCCTTGACGGAGAGAATCGAAACGCTCCGGAAGTCCATATATCTGGCGACGTTTCGGGACGAAGGCTGGATGTCCGGTCGGGGTCCGTGCCGCCGTCCTCCGCCGCCCGGCCCGCCGCCCCGCTTGCCGTGGGGGCTCGTGCCCGGCCCACGGCGGGTCGGCCGCTCGGGCCCGTGTCCGGTCTGTCGTCCGGGCTCCTGCCTGTGCTGCCGCCGGGGCGCGTGGTCGCCCTGCCACCCGGCTGCCGCCCGGCCCGCCGTGGGCCGGCCCTCCGTCTCCTGCGGTCCCGCCCGCCGACGGCCCGGTCCCGCCCGTACCCGGGGCCGGACGCGCCACGGCGCCGCCCCCGCGGGTGCGGGGACGGCGCCGTGGGGTGCCGTGCGGGCGGTACCGCCGGCCTCCGGGCCGGCGGTCCGCATGCCTCCGCGGGCCGCGGGGGCGGTGCGCGCCGGTACGCGACCCGGGGGCGGGTTACTCGCTGAGCCGCTCGCCGGTGGAGGTGGAGAACACGTGGGTCTCGCCCGGGCGCGGGACGACGTGCAGGACCGAGCCCTTCGCGGGCACCTGGCGGCCGTTGACCCGGACCACCAGGTCCTTGGCGCTGCCGCCGACCTCGGCGGTGCCGTAGACGAACCCGTCGGCGCCCAGCTCCTCGACGACGTTGACGGTGACCGCGAGCCCGGCCGGGGCGTCCTTGCTCTGCTTGGTGAGCGAGCCGGCCGCCTCGCCGCCCTGCTCGACCACGTCGAAGTGCTCGGGGCGGATGCCGACGGTGACCGTGGTGTCGCCCTTGTCCGCGGCGGCGGTCAGCGCGTCCCGGGGCACCGGCACCACGCTGTTGCCGAACTTCACGCCGCCGTCGGTGATCGGCACCTCGACCAGGTTCATGGCGGGCGAGCCGATGAAGCCGGCGACGAAGAGGTTGGCCGGCCGGTCGTACATGTTTCGCGGCGAGTCCACCTGCTGGAGCAGGCCGCCCTTGAGCACCGCCACCCGGTCGCCCATGGTGAGCGCCTCGACCTGGTCGTGGGTGACGTAGACGGTGGTGATGCCCAGCCGCCGCTGGAGCGCGGCGATCTGGGTGCGGGTCTGCACCCGGAGCTTGGCGTCGAGGTTCGACAGCGGCTCGTCCATGAGGAAGACCTGCGGCTCACGGACGATCGCGCGGCCCATCGCCACCCGCTGCCGCTGACCGCCGGAGAGTGCCTTCGGCTTGCGGTCCAGGTACTCGGTGAGGTCCAGCATTCTGGCGGCCTCTTCGACCTTGCGCCGGATCTCCGTCTTGTTCACGCCGGCGATCTTCAGCGCGAAGCCCATGTTCTGGGCGACGGTCATGTGCGGGTAGAGCGCGTAGTTCTGGAACACCATGGCGATGTCCCGGTCCTTGGGCGGCAGGTGCGTGACGTCGCGGTCGCCGATGCGGATGGCGCCGCCGTTGACGTCCTCCAGGCCGGCAAGCATCCGCAGCGAGGTGGACTTGCCGCAGCCGGAGGGGCCGACGAGCACGAGGAATTCGCCGTCCTCGATGGAGATGTCGAGCTGGTCCACGGCGGGCTTGGTGCTGCCCGGGTAGATCCGGCTGGCCTTGTCATAGGTGACCGTAGCCATGGTGATGAGTCCCTTCACCGGCAGGAACGTGCCGGACGATCCGAGTAAAGGTGTCGTGTGCCGGGCCCACCGCGTGGGCCCGCTGTGACGCTACCCGGGCGGGGCACCGATGTCAGTAGCCGGGCCCCGGTGAACTCGCCGCCGCGGGCCGGTGAAGTCACCGCTGCCGGGCACCGCCGGCCGATGGGTACACTGGCGTGGACTCGCCGACTTAGCTCAGCTGGTAGAGCACCGCTCTTGTAAAGCGAAGGTCGTCGGTTCGAACCCGACAGTCGGCTCCACTGCGCCGCAGGTCACCCCGGTGACCTGCGGTTTTCGCATGCTCGGGGGGCGTGGGGGAGGGCCGGACGGCATGCGGCCCGCGTCCCGCGTACGGTCCGCTTGCCGTCGCCGCCCGCACTCACGCACCGGGCCGGACCGCACCGCGTGCCCGCTCGCGTACCGCGCCGGAAGCCTGCGCTCACGTCGCCCGAACCCGCGCCCGCGGCGGCCGGCCGCACGCCCCGCACCGGACCCCGCACCGCGCCGGCCCCCCTGCCGGACCTCCGCCGCGGGTCCGCACCGCAGGCCCCGCCCGCGACGATGCCCGCCCGGTCCCCCGGGTCCGCCCGGGGCGCCCGCGCGGGAACGGGCCCGCCGGCCGGGGCGCGGCGCCGGTGTCCGTCCCAGGGCGGGGCCGTTCCGCTGTCGCCGACCGGTTCCCCGCGTCCGTCCGCGGTCCCGCCGTCCGGGCGTTCCGTCCCGGTCACGGTGTCCGCACCCGGCCCGGCGCCCGGAGGGCTCCGCACGCCCCCCTTCCGTCCGCGCCCACCGGCCGGAAGGCTGTTGCCCGCCCGCCCCCCGGCGTCCGCCCGGGGCCGGGCCCGGTGCGCACCCCTTCCCGTCCTGGGGCCGGCCGGCGTCCACCGGCGTGTCGACGGACGGCTGCCCGGCGAGTTCCCGAGGGGTTCGGCGGGGTCCGGAAGTGGCCCGCGGAAGGGGCGTGAGAGGCCTCCGGGAGGCCTCCGGGCGGGCCGGGAGAAAGAGTTCACCATGTGGACGGCGCGGCGCCCGGGAAGGGCCCCCGGGACTGCCGGGAGGCGTGACCCGGGTGGCATATGCGCCGCGGGAGGCGGGCGGGACCGGCCCTGTGTGCGGGGTGTGGCTGTTTGGTGACACGGCCCGGACATCCCCATGAGACCTGCGCGGCACCATGGGTTCAGCCGCTCGGCGGCAGGTACAGAGCTGTCAACAAGCGGCCACCGGGGGAGCGTTCGATAGCCGAGTGTCGTCCTTCGGGCGGATTGTGCATGCGGAGGGTGGTCACGCGCGGTGAGTTTCAGTCCGGGGGTGCAACTTGCTGACAATCACCCGGACGCCGTGGGGTCCGCTTATAGGGCACCCTGCTCAGAAGGGGTGTTTTACGCGATCTTTACCCGAGGGGGCGCGTTGACTGGGTTGGAGCCAGCGAACTAATCTCGCGCGTCAAGTGCGGTGCGAGAGATTCGATCGCAATGCATGACCGGACCGCCGAGTTCTTACTCGCGCGTTAAGTGCCGGTGGCGTTGGGGTGGACGCGGGTGTCGAGGCGGACGGCCGTGTCATTGCGGATTCAATTAATTGGATTGTTCTGCCGCGGGGAGGTCGCGGCGGCCGGTCCAGTATGAGTGTTCGGCGGTATATCGACAGGTGCGTGATCATGGCGACGCGCACTGCATGGGGGAGTCATGGCAGAGCTGTCGAAGGCGACTGAGGGTTCGGACGGAGTGGAGCACGCGCTCATGCAGGTGTGTGAGCTGATCGAGTCCGCTGTGTCCATGCACCGGAGTACTCCGGACCGTCGGGCGCCGATGGTTCTCGCGTCGGACGGACCGGCGGTCCGGCGGGAGATCACCCAACTGATGAACGGGGCGCGGCACAGTGTCAGCGTGATCATGCCCGGCACCTACGAGCGGGCCAAGCCCTTCGCCCCGCTGCTGGGCAAGCTGACCGCGCTGCGCTCGGCCGGCATCGCGGTGCGGGCGCTGTGTTCGCCCGAGGTGGTGGCGCCGCTCGGCCTGCACGGCTTCACCCGGCGGGGCACCCAGGGGTACGACATCAGGGTCAGCGAGGTCGATCTCCAGGGAATGATCATCGTGGACGGGCGGCAGGCCTTCGGTCGTACCGGTCCGGACCGCAACGGGCGCTACCTGTCCGTCATCGCGGACCCGGCCTCGGTGCGGGCGCTGGACCTGATGTTCGCCGGTGTGTGGGGCAGTGCGATCCCGCTCGCCGAGCACTCCCGCCTCGCCGAGCGGCTGCGGACCGACTCGGTGCGCCTGATCCTGGAGCGGCTGCGCGCCGGCCACACCGACGACGTGGCGGCCAAGGAGATCCAGGTCAGCCTCCGTACCTACCGCCGCCATGTGGCGGCGATCATGCGTGACGTCGGCGCCAACTCCCGCTTCCAGGCCGGGGTGCGCGCCGTCGAGCTGGGGCTTCTGTCGCCGTGTGACTGAGTCCCGGGAGAACTGTGCTTGTTGGTGGCTGAGTTGGACTGATCGGCGCATACATGTCACGGGGTGAGAAGGTTGAGGGATCCCGCACTGTCCGGGGCGGGTGCCGAACGGGCGCATCACGAGGACGACACCGAAAATGGTCATGCTCACGTAGAAGATGACATCGCGCAGGAACTCCTGGCGGTCCGTGCGCTCATCGAATCCACCGTGGTCAAACACCGGGACCGCCAGTCCCGGAATTCCTGGGTCTCCGCCATCACGGCGGAGGAAGCGGAAATACTGGCAGCCGCCCAGGAACTCGTCTACGAGGCCGGTGAAAGCGTCGATGTGGTACTGGCCGCCGAGGCGGCGCATGCCCGTACCATCTACTCCGCGCTGGATGAATGGCTGGAAAGCGGTGGCCTGAGCGTCAAAATACGCATGCTTTGCGCGCAGAACACCCTGGACTGGTCATTCGTCCAGCGTCATTCGGGCAACGGCAGGCCGCTGGAGGTGCGGGCCGCGCGCATCCCGCTGCTGGCGGCGCTCATCGTGGACGGCAAGGCCGCACTGGTGTGCGCCGACTCGGCGGTCGGCCGCCGGGCCTCGGCGATCCGCGACCCCGGCGTCATCGAGACACTGCAGACCCTCTTCGACGGGATCTGGCGGAACGCCCTGCAGGTGACCGAGCGCATCGACTTCGGTGACCGGGCCCGCACCGACATGGTGCGGCCCATCCTGGAGTGGCTGCGGCTGGGCGTCACCGACGAGGTGGCCGCCCGGGAGCTGTCGGTGTCGGTGCGCACCTACCGGCGGTACGTCGCGGAGATCATGGCGCTGCTCGGCGCCAACTCCCGGTTCCAGGCGGGGGTGCGGGCGGCCGAGCTGGGTCTGCTGCCGGTCTCCCCTCCGCAGGAACCGCCGCAGCCCCGGAGGTGAGGACTGTCCCGGTGCCGCCCGGCGGATTCCGGGAAGACCGGAAGGCGTCGGCCCGCGCGATATGGCTGGCAGCTTCCTGAAGGCGTCGTTGCGGGTGTTTGGCGGCGGCGGATAGACATGAACGAAGGAATGTGAATCCGCTTGTGCAAAAGGATGATCTATTCCTCCGGTGATGCTCATCCCCCCGAGTGAGCCGCCGGAAGCGGGGGTTCGGCGGACATTCCCAGCCGCGCCGGACCTCCGCCCGTCCGACGAGGAGACACATCCAATGACTACCTCTACTCCCGAACAGTCAGCACTGAGCGGAGTCGGTGTTCTCGACAAGGCGTCTCTCCTGCTCGGTGTTCTGGAAGGGGGCCCGGCATCGCTGTCGCGGCTGGTTTCGGACACCGGTCTGAAGCGCCCGACGGTCCATCGGCTGGTCCTCGCCCTGGAGCGGCTGCGGCTGCTCGCCCGCGACGCGCAGGGCCGGTTCATCCTGGGGCCACGGCTGGGCATGATGGCCATGGAGGCGTGCCGGGACCACCTGGTGCTCTCCGCCGACCCGGTCCTCAACGACCTGCGCGACATCACCGGTGCCAGTGCCCGGCTGTACCGCCGGCGCGGCAACATGCGGGTGTGCGTGGCCGAGGCCGCCGCGGCCGGCCCGGGCCTGCGGGACCGGGTTCCGGTGGGCGCGGCCCTTCCGCTGAACGCCGGGCCGGTCTCCCAGGTGCTGCTGGCCTGGGAGCGGCCCGAGGACCTGTACGACGGTCTGCGCGGGGCGCAGTTCACCGCGGCAACCCTCTCCGGGGTGCGCCGGCAGGGCTGGGCGCAGAGCATCGGCGGGCGGGAGCACGGCATCGCCGCGGTGGCGGCGCCGGTGCGCGGGCCCGGCGGCCGGGTGATGGCCGCGCTGTCGATCTCCGGGCCGGTCACCAGGATGACCAGTACGCCGGGGCGGCTGTACGGCAGTGTGGTGATCGACGCGGCGGTGCGGCTCAGCGGCGGCATCCAGCGCTGATCCCCGTTTACGCACCGTCCCCGCCGGGCCGGTGCGAAGCCGTCCGACCCGGACACCGCCGCGCACCCCGGTGCGGGCGGTGCGTCCGGAGTGTCGGGACCGGGGCGCCTCGCCGGCGCGCGCCGCGGCGTGCCGTACACCTCTTTCTCGGGGCCTGTCCTTCATTTCCCCCTTTGCTTTAGGAGACGGCGATGTCCCGAAGCCGGCCGCGCTGGTATTTCTCATTCAGCAGTCCTTATTCGTGGCTGGCCCATTCCGATCTGGTGGGCCGGTATTCCGATGTCGCGGACGTCATCGACTGGCTGCCGTTCTGGGAGCCGGACGAGCCGGTCCAGCGCCGCCTGGCGCGCTCCGGGGTGCAGCTGCCGTACGTGCCGATGTCGGACGAGAAGCGGCGGTACGTCGAGCAGGACGTGCGGCGGCTGGCGCGGGAGCGCGGCCTGGAGGCGGTCTGGCCGCCGGAGACCGGCCGGCGCTGGGAGGTGCCGCACCTGGCGTTCCTGGTCGCGCAGGAGATGGGCCGGGGGCGGGAGTTCACCGACTTGGTCTACCGGGCCTGCTGGCAGCGCGGCGAGGACGTCTGCGACCCGCGGGTGATCGCCGTCATCGGCGCCGAACTGGGCCTGGACGGCGCCGCGTTGGGCGCGGCACCGGACGATCCGGCGGTGCGGCAGCGCGGTCTGGAGGCGCTGTTCTCGCTCCACCGCGACGGGGTGTTCGGGGTGCCGTACTTCATCGACGGCGCGGAGAAGTTCTGGGGGGTGGACCGGCTCGCCGGGTTCGCCGGCTCCGTCCGGGCGGGCCTGGCCGGCTGGGAGCGGGCCTGTTGAGCCGGTGCGCGGCGACGACGACGGCGGCCGGCCCCCGGGAGAGGGGGCCGGCCGCCGTCGTCGTACGGGCGTCCGCCGGGTGCGGGTGCCGGGCCCGCGGCCGGCGGGTGACCGCCGTTGCCGGCAGGTCCGCGGCCGGCGGGCGGCCGCGGACCTTGGGGCGCCGGTGTCAGCGGAGCCGCAGCAGGGCGCAGCCGAGCGCGCCGTCCCGGTCCACCGAGGTGATGACCGCGACCCGGCCGGCCGCGCGGGCCGAGTCCTGGGCGGCGGTGAGGGTGGCCACCAGCTGGAAGGCGGAGGTGGCCGCCGAGGTGTCACCGATCAGGCCGGGCCGGCCCAGGGTGAGCAGGTCCAGGTCGCCGAAGAGGGCGTCCAGCGCCTTCATCTCGGCGCGGCCCGCCTCGCCGGCCGGGGCCGAGGCGGAGACCGCCCACAGCTGGTCCCGGGAGATCCCGGCCCGGCGCAGCGCGTTGCCCACCACGGTCTCCAGCGAGGCGGCGACCCCGTCCGGGCCCACCACGCCGGCGGTCACCCCGACCACCTCGGCGAGCGCGTCGTCGTCGCCCCGGCCGTCCGCGGAGGCGGCGCGCAGCGAGACCATGGCGCAGCCCTCGCCGAGCACGGTGCCGGCCTCGTCCGCGCCCCGGCTGTGCCACTCCAGCCAGGAGCGGTCGGTGGTGTACTCCTCCGCGGCCCCGCACAGCACCGTCTTCGCGCGGCCGGCGGCGAGCAGCCGGCGCCCGTAGTTGAGCGCGTACAGGCCCGAGCAGCGGCCGGCGGCCAGCGTGGTGTTGGGGCCCTTGAGGCCGTACCAGATGGCGCACATGCCGGCCGAGGCGTTGCCGATGGCGTTGGGGATGTGCGCGGTGTTGATGTAGTACGGCTTCTCGTCGGTGAGGGTGTCGCGGGTGATGTCCACCATGCTCTTGGCGCTGCCGTGGGTGGTGCCCAGCACCAGCGCGGTGTCGGCGTCGGTGACCTCCGACGGCAGCGGGCCGCCGGTGGTGTCCAGCAGCTTGCCGACGGTGGTGACCACAAGGCCGGTGACCCGGTCCATGGCGCGGGTGCCCTTCTTGCCGAGCACCTCCTTGATCACGAACCCGGGGACCAGGCACGCCTCGGTGTCGGCCCGGTCCTCACCGAGCCAGTCCTCGCCGGCCAGCGGCACGGTCGTGGACCGGCCGGAGCGGAACCCCTCCTCGAACGCCTCGCGGCCGATGCCGTACGGCGAGACCGCGGACCAGCCGGTGATCAGTGGTCCGGTCATCGTGCTCACACTCCCTGTCATGCCTCGTACCGGCCGAGGAGGACGACGGCGTTGTTGCCGCCGAAGGCCAGCCCGTTGTTCTGGACGATCCGCAGGTCGGCCTCGACGGCCTCGTTCGGCACGCAGTCGATCTCGCACTCGGGATCGGTGGAGCCATGGTTGATGGTGGGCGGGATGAACCCGTGGACGATGGCGAGCGAGCAGGCGATCGCGGCGAGCGCGCTGGCGGCCCCCATGGTGTGGCCCAGCATCGACTTCACCGACACGGTGCGCGGCGGCGTGTCGCCGTACACCGAGCGGATGGCGCGGGACTCGGTGACGTCGTTGGCCTTGGTGCCGGTGCCGTGCGCGGAGATCAGGTCGACCTCCTCGGGCTTGACGCCGGCGTTCCGCAGCGCCAGGTCCATGCAGGCGGCCACCGAGGACTGCAGCGGCGCCACCTGGTGGTCGGCGTCGCAGTTGAGGCCGTAGCCGAGCACCTCGGCGTAGATCCGGGCGCCGCGCGCCAGCGCCGACTCCAGGCTCTCCAGCATCAGCACCCCGGCGCCCTCGCCGGTGAGCAGGCCCTTGCGGTCGACGTCGAACGGCTGGCACTTCTCGGGCGCGATGGTGCCCAGCCGGTAGAAGCCGGCGAACGTCTTGCGGCACATGGCGTCGGCGCCGCCGCACAGGGCGAAGTCCACCTCGCCGGAGCGCACCGCGTCGAAGCCGTAGCCGATGGCGTAGTTGCCGGCGGCGCAGGCGGTCGGGACGGTCACCGCCTCGACGTCCACCAGCTCCAGTTCCTGGGCGATGGACGCGGACAGCCGGCCGGCGCGGATGCGGCCGGCGATGGCGCTGTCCATGTTCGCCGAGCCCTCGCTGAGCTGGCTGGCGACCAGGCGGTCCAGGTCGAAGGACTCGCCGTCGGTGGTGCCGATGGAGATCAGGCCCCGCTTGTCGCGCAGCTCGGCCGGGTCCAGCCCGGCGTCCTGCACGGCCATCCGGGCCGCGGCGACGGAGAACTGGCTGGCGCGGCCCAGCCGGGTCACGTCGAGCCGGTGGATCCAGTCCCCGGGGTCGAAGTCACGGATCTCGCACCCGTTGGTGTGCTCGAAACCCTCGGTGTCGAACACGGTGATGGGCTTCGCTCCGCTCCGCCCCGAGCGCAGGCCCTCGGCGAACTCCGCGGCGCCCACTCCGATGCTGGAGAAGACACCGAATCCGGTCAGCACCACCCTGTGCGCGGCGTCGCGTGCGGCGCCGACTGGCATATTCGTCATGGCTCCCCCAAGTGATTCGGGCGCGGCGGTGGTCGTCGGCCGTGGCCGCACTACCAGCCGGCGGACTCGGAAACGACCTCGTAGACGCCCTTGAGGTTCACCATGCGGGAGAGTTCCGCCTGATCGATCGTCACCTTGAATTCCTTCTCCAGGGAGGCCAGGATCTCGATCGCCCGGAGCGAGTCGGCGCCGTGGTCCTCACGGAAGAGGCTGGTCTCGGTGACCTCGTCTTCCTCCAGCTCCAGGATCTCGCAGACGATCTCCTTGATGGTGGCGGCGCGCTCGGCCGTGACATTGGCCATCGTTGATTCAACCTCTCATTTACCTGGATATTTTCCCTGGGACAGTAGGGAGGCGGGCTCCGCAGCGGCAACCACATTCGCAGGAAGGTGACATCAATACCCTGCTCACTGCCCCATCCTGCCAACGCTTCCCAGCTCGGAGGCGGTTGCGCCTTTCGTTCCAGTGACAACGACCTGCCGCCCGGCCGGCACCGAATACGCGTCCCCGCGAACCGCTGTGGCATCTTCCTGTCGGGTGGGCTTGGCCCCTGCTCGGGCGCCTCTAGTGTTCCTGCGAATCCACTTTCTCCTTCCCGCTCTTTCGCTGTGGGAAGACGTGGAAATTTCCGTATCCCATTGCCGTGGAGGCTTCCATGACCGCGACCACCGACGAGCGCTACGAGAAAATCAAGGAGATCGTCTGCGAGATCCTGGAGCTGGAGGAGGACGAGGTCACCGAGACCAGCCTCTTCCGTGAGGACCACGGCGCCGACTCGCTGCGCGCCATCGAGATCCTGGCCTCCCTGGAGAAGGAGTTCAAGATCACGATCGACCAGTCGGAGCTCTCCCGCATGGTCAACCTCAAGGGCGTCACCGAGGTCGTCGCCGAGTCCGCTGCGGCCAAGTAAGCGGCACGCTCCGCGTCGCGGGGCGTGCGGCTCCCTATCCAGTGGAACGATCGAGGGGGATCAGCAGATGACCGAGCGGTGGCCCATCACCGGTGTGGGCGCGGTGGCCAGTGTCGGCCGGGACGCAGAGGAGATCTTCGCGAACCTCTGCGCGGCGAAGAGCGGTCTCGCGCCGATGCGCGAGTTCACCAGGGACTGGTACACCGCCGGTGAGCTGTACGAGATTGCGGACCGGACCGGACCGGCGAAGCGGGCCACCGGTTTTCTGCTCGATGCCGTCGCCCAGGCCCTCGCCGACGCGGGGATGGACGAGGACCTGGGCGACATCCCGGTGCTGGTCGGCACCGGACTGCGCGAGCTGCGCTCGGTGGAGCGGTGGTGGCGCGACGGCGACCCGATGACCGCCGGCGAGCTGCACTTCGGCACCGCGCTGCGGCAGCGGTTCAACGCGAGCAACACGCACACCTTCTCCAACGCGTGCTCCGCCTCGCTCTACGCGCTCTCCCTCGCCACCGACCTGCTCCAGCAGGACGGCGGCCCGGAGGCGGTGGTGGTGGCCGGCACCGACTCCATCACCGAGTCGATGTTCGCCATCGCGGACCGGGTGCAGTCCGTCCCGCCGGACGCGGTCCGCCCCTTCGACGTCAACCGCAAGGGCACCATCCTCGGCGAGGGCGCCGCGGCCGTGGTGCTGCGCCGCACCCCGCCGGCGTCCGGCACCGTCCGCGGCTGGCTGCGCGGCGTCGGCGTCAACTGCGATGCGGTGCACGCCACCGCCCCGGACGCCGGCATGATCGCCGAGGTCATGCGGGCCACGCACCGCCGGGCCGGGGTGGAGCCGGCCGAGATCGACCTGGTCATGCTGCACGGCACCGGCACCCCCGCCAACGACCTCGGCGAGGCGGTCGCCATGGGCGAGGTGTTCGGCGACGACGTGAAGACGCCGGTGATGACCGCCCTGAAGTCCATGACCGGACACACCTCCGGCGGCTCCGGCCTGCACTCGCTGATCACCGCGCTGTACAGCATGCGCACCGGGCGGATCGCGCCCACCATCTCGCTGGACAGCCCGATGGAGGAGGTCGAGAACTTCCGCATCGTGCGGGACGAGGCGGTCTCCGAGGACGTCTCGCTGGCTCAGGTCAACGCGTTCGGATTCGGCGGCATCAACGCCGTGGCGATTGTGGAGGGTGCGCGATGAGCGGCACGACCGTCCTGGCCCCCGAGGCCACCCGTACCCCGGTGATCACCGGGGTGGGCCTGGCCCTGCCCGGGGTGGAGACCCCGGCGGACCTGCCCGGCCGTGCCGAGCCCGGCACCGAGCCGGTGGACCCGGCCGCGCGGATCGGCAAGAAGGGCCTGCGCTACAAGGACCGGGCCACCCACCTCGGCCTGGTGGTGGCGCACGACGCGCTGCGCGCCGCCGGGCTGCTGGAGGGCGAGAAGCTCGACACCCGCCTGACCGTGGAGCCGTCCTCCGTCGCGGTGGTGGTCAGCTCCAACTTCGGCAACCTGGACTCGGTCACCGACGTGGTGGACACCGTCGCGGCCGAGAAGAGCAGCCGGCTGGTCAGCCCGATCGTCACCCCCAACCTGTCCAGCAACGTCATCGCCTCCGAGGTGGCGATCCGGTTCACCCTGCGCGGGCCGAACCTGACCGTGTGCAACGGCGCCACCGGAGGCCTGGACGCGGTCGGCTGGGCGCTGTCCTGGCTGCGCGCCGGCCGCGCCCGGTACGTCCTGGTGATCGGCGTCGAGCCGGACAACGCGGTGGTCCGCAAGCTGCAGGGCACCGACCGGGTGCTCGACGGCGCCGCCGCCGTCGTCCTGGAACTGCCCGCGACCGCGGCCGAGCGCTCCGCCGAGGTGCTGGCCGAGTGCGTCGCGAGCACCCGCACCTCCTCGGTGGCCGGGTGCGTGGCGGCGCTCACCGGCGACGGCGGGGCGCCGGCCGGCTGGTACGTGCCCGAGGGCGCCGACGCGCCGGACGCGGACGTCCTGCCGGGCGTGGACCGGGTGGACCTGGCCGGGGTGTGGGGCCGTGCCTCCGGGGCGCTGGGCGTCCTGCAGGTCGCCTCCGCCGCCGCCCGGTTCGCCGCCGGCGAGCGGGGCGCGCTGCTCACCGTCAGCGGCTCCGACGGCGACGACGGCGTGGCCGGCGTCCTGGTCCGACCGGGGCGTGACTGACCCCATGACACAGCCGGCGCGGCAGCCGGACGGGTCCGTCCCGTTCCGGCTGCTCCCCCAGCGGGCGGGCGGTGCGGCCACCGCCGGCCCGCCCCCGGGCGCCGGCGGGACCGCGGACCCGGACACCGGGCCGCGGGTCCTGCTGCTGCACGGGCTGGGCATCGGGGCCCGGGTGTGGGACCCGTACGTCGCCCACGCCCGGCCCGGGCGGCGGCCCGTCACCGCCGAGCTGCCCTGGCGCGGCACCGGCGGCCGCTGGAGCCACCACCCGGACCCGCGGGTGTGGATGCACCGGGTGCTGGAGGCGGCGCTGGAGGAGTCCGGCGGCGAGGGCATCGACGTGGTGGTCGCCCACTCGTACTCGGCGATGCTGCTGCTGAACCTGCTCGGCGGCGCCGACCCGGACCGCGACGGCGCCTCCGCCCACCCGCCGGCCCGGTACGGCATCCGCGGCCTGGTCCTGGTGACGCCGTTCCACCGGTCCAGTCCGGAGGACTTCGACTTCGCCGGGTTCACCGGCCTGTGGGACCGGATCGAACCGCACATGGCCGAGTGCCTGCGGGTGATGGGCCGGGGGCGGGGCGACGAGCGCTTCCTGGCGGTGATGGCGCGGCGGCTGTGCGAGCTGATCGGCCCGTACGGCTGGACGCGCTTCTTCGAGCAGTACCTGCGCACCCCGTGGACCGACCTGGCCGCCCTGGACCTGCCGGTGCTGGTGGTCTCCAGCCCGTCCGACACCCTGGCGCCGCCGGCCGAGGCGGAGGCGCTGGCCCGCGGGCTGCCGCGGGCCGAGCTGCGCCCGGTGCCCGGCTGCGGGCACTTCCCGATGACCGAGCGGAGCGCGTACTTCGCGGCACTGGTGGACGACTTCGTCGACCGGTTCCGCACCGGGGCGGTACCGGCCCCACCACCGCGACCGGAACCGCGGCCGGCACCGGTGCCGGTCCCCGCACCGGGCCCGGGCACGGGCCCGGCACCGACGCCGATTCCTGAGCAAGCCTGAGCAAGGGAGAAGACAACGATGACCGACACCGCTGTGAAGAGCCTGCTGACCGAGACCACGACGGTGGTCCACAGCCCCGGTTACGAGGGTGCCAACATCGGCACCATCATCGGCTTCAAGCACGTCAACTACCTGGTCGAGAAGGCGATCATCGACCACTTCCGGGTCAGCGGCCTGCCGGTCGGCGCGCTCTACGAGGAGCACGGCCTGGGCTTCGACCTGACCTTCCTGGACTCCCGCCTGAACACCGCGCTGATCGTGGACGACCAGGCCTCCATCGAGGTCAAGCCGGTCACCAAGGACGGCGACGAGGAGCTGTCCTTCAAGGTCACCATCACCGTGGAGCGCGACGGCGAGCCCAACAAGGCCGTCACCTCCAAGGCCCGCGCGGTGCTCCGTTACGACGAGGACGACCGCCGGATGCCGGAGCGCAAGCCGGTCCCGGCCGGGCTGGAGCGCTTCGTCAAGCGGTACATCGGCGGGGCCGAGCCGGGCGCGGAGGTGGCCGCCCTCGGCGAGGAGACCCTGATCTCCGGCGGCTCCACCGGCACCGACCCGGTGCTGGAGCAGCTGACCGCCGGCGAGAACGCCTACGCCTGGAAGTTCCGCGTCCCCTACCCCTACGTGCACTTCTTCGAGCGGGTGCCGATGTCCGGCTACCTGCGCCTGATGGAGGAGGCCAAGCACCGCTTCGTCGACGCCCGCGGCATCTCCATCCGCGCCCTGCTCGACGAGTCCAACTGGATCCCTGCGGTGACCCGTTCGCACATCACGCTGCTGGACGAGGCGCACCTGGAGGAGGACCTGTACATCGTCTACACGGTGGACAACATCTTCAAGAACCTCCTCTACACCTCCCGCCTCGACTACTACGTGGTCCGCGACGGCAAGCTGATCAAGACCGCCACCGGTGAGATCACCCACGCCTACGGCGTGGTGGAGAACGGCCGGAAGGGCCGCCTGGTCGAGTGGGACGAGCGCGTCGCCCGCGCGTTCAACGGTGAGGGTGACGCCAAGTGAGCGACTCCCCCGAGACCACCAAGGTCGCCCTGGTCAGCGGCGGCACCCGCGGCATCGGCCGCGGCGTGGTGCTGCGGCTGGCCGCCGACGGCTACGACGTGTCCTTCTGCTACGCCTCCAACGCGGACGCCGCCGCCGAGCTGGAGAAGGAGGTGCTGGCCCTGGGCCGGCGCGTCTTCTCCCAGCAGGCCGACGTCTCCGACATGGCGGCGGTGCGCTCCTGGGTCTCCGGCACCGAGGAGGCCCTCGGCCCGATCGACGCCGCGGTCACCTCGGCCGGCATCACCCGGGACAACCCGCTGCTGCTGATGAAGGACGAGGACTGGCAGCGCGTCATCCAGGTCAACCTGGACGGCGTCTACAACGTCTGCCGCACCGTGATCTACGAGATGATGAAGCGCAAGTCGGGCTCCATCGTCAACCTGTCGTCGGTCGCGGGCGTGTACGGCAACGCCACCCAGACCAACTACTCCGCCTCCAAGGCCGGGATCATCGGGTTCACCAAGTCGCTGGCGAAGGAGGTCGGCCGCTACGGCATCCGCGCCAACGTGGTCGCCCCCGGCTTCATCGACACCGACATGACCAGCGCGCTCAACGAGAAGGTCATCGAGCAGGCGAAGAACCAGATCCCGCTGCGCCGGGTCGGGACCGTCGACGAGGTGGCCGACCTGGTCTCCTACCTGGTCGCCGACCGCGCCTCCTACATCACCGGTGCCGTCCTGCAGATCGACGGCGGCATCCACCTCTGACCTGTGGAGGGTCCACTTCCCATGGCCAAGCCCAAGAAGCAGCCGCGCTGGTACTTCTCGCTGCGCAGCCCCTACTCCTACTTCGCCTACCGGGACCTGGTCGAGCGCTACCCGGACGTGGCCGACGCGATCGAGTGGATCCCCTTCTGGGAGCCCGACGAGGTCACCCAGAAGATGCTCGACGAGGCCGAGGTCGAGCTGCCGATCGTGCCGATGTCGCGGGCGAAGAACTTCTACATCCTCCAGGACCTGCGGCGGCTGTCGAAGCTGCGCGGCTTCGACATGACCGTCCCGGTGGACCGCGACCCGGTCTGGGAGATCTCCCACCTGGGCTACCTGGTGGCCGCCGACGCCGGGAAGGGCCGCGAGTACATCGACGCGGTCTACCGCGCCCGCTGGCTGGAGGGCCGGGACATCACCGACCGCGCGGTGATCGGCGAGGTGGCCGGGAAGCTGGGCCTGGACGCCGACACGGTCGCCAACGCCTCGGACGACGCGGAGCTGCGTGCCCGCGGGGTCGAGGCGCTGACCCGCTCGTACAAGGACGGCCTGTTCGGCGTGCCGTTCTTCGTCCATGGCTTCAACAAGTTCTTCGGCGTGGACCGGCTCAAGCCCTTCGTGGCCGCGGTCCGCGGCGAGGAGCCGGTCGAGGGCGACATCGACCAGTCCTGGCTGGGCGAGTTCATCGAGCTGCCCGAGCTGGTCACCCCCGGCGGCGACGGCGGCATCGCCGGCGGCTGCGCCTGACCGTGTGCCCGGTACCCGGCACGTACATCTGACGAAAGGGACGAGGAGCCTTCGCTATGGCTACCACGATCGAGATCGACGACCTGCGTGAGCTGGTCGCCGAGGTCCTCGACGTCACCGCGGATTCGGTGACCGAGGACGCCCACTTCATGGAGGACCTGGGCGTGGACTCGCTGCTGGCGCTGGAGCTGGCGGTGGCGCTGGAGCGGAAGTTCCAGATCCGTATCGAGTCGCACGAGATGACCGACATCACCCGGCTGCGCGACGTGCACGAGCTGATGCAGCGGAAGGTGTCGGAAGCGGCATGAGCGTCCGGGTGGCCCGGCCGCTGGACGCGGTCGATGCGCTGGAGGTGCGCGAGGACGGGCCCGACCTGCTCGTCACCGCGCGCAAGAAGGTGTGCGCGGACGACCCGTACATGCCCGGGCACTTCCCCGGACACATCGTGTACCCGGCCGTCTTCCTGGTGGAGACGGTGCGCCAGGCCGTGGGGCTCGCCTGCGAGCGGTCCCACGGCCGGTGGGCCGAGCTGGCCGGGGTGCGGCAGGCGCGGTTCGCGCGCCCGCTGCTCGCCGGTGACGAGGCCGTCTTCGAGATCACCGTCTCCCCCGCGGGGGACGGCATCTGGACGGCGCGGGCCCGGGTCAGCTGCGCGGGCGAAGCGGCCGCCGAGCTGTCCGTGGAGTGCGCGGCGGTGCCGCGGGAGGGGGACGAGGATGCCGGCGCCTGACACCGGCCACACCCGGTACGGGTGGATTCTGGACCTGCTGCCGGTGCGGCACCCGATGGTGCAGGTGGACCGGGTGGTCTCGCTGGAGCCGGGCGTGGAGATCGTCACCGAGAAGGTGGTGAGCGGCGGCGAGCCCTGCTTCGCGGGGGTGGCCGCCGACGCCCCGGCCCGGGCCTGGGCGCTGCCCCGGACGCTGATCATGGAGTCCTTCGGGCAGTCCGCCGCGCTGCTGTGGCTGAGCGGCGAGCCCAAGGCGCCGGGCGGCGAGGAGTGGCTGCCGATCGCGGCCCGGATGCGCCGCTGCGACTACCACGGGGACGCCTTCCCCGGTGACGTGATCCGGCACACCGTACGGCTGGAGACGGTCAAGGACGGCACCACCGCGTTCCTGTCCGGGTCGAGCCGGATCGGGGACCGGACCGTCTTCACCGTCGGGTCGATGACGGCGGTGCGCCGCCCGGCGCGCCTGCTCGACCGGCCCTGAGGGCCGGCGGCCGGGGCCCGGTGCCCCGGCCGCGGGGCCCGTTCGAGGGAGCCTTCGGCCGCACCGCCCGGCGCGCCACGTATCGAGGGGATGGAAGATGACCGGCATAGTCGTCACCGGCATGGGGGCGCTGTCCTGCTACGGCAGCGGCGTGGACACGTTCTGGGCGGGCCTGACCCGCCGGGAACGGGTCACGCCCCGGCCCGTGGAGCAGCTCGGCCCGGAGCTGACACCGCTGACCACCTGTCTGTCGGTGCCCGCCGGGGCGCTGCCGGCCGAGCCGGACCCGGACCGGGCCCGCGCCGAGGGCCGGACCACCCGGGCGGCCCGCGCGGTGGTGCGGGAGGCGCTCGCCGAGGCCGGCCTGGACGCGGCCGCGGACGGCGGCGGCCGGCGCGCGGTGCTGATCGCCAGCGGCGTCGGCGAGGCGGCCCTGGTCGAGGACTGGCGGGCCGGGACGGTGGCCCCGCCGGCCGGCTGGACCCCCACCTACGCCACCGCCGCCGCCCTGGCCGAGGAGTTCGGCGCCGAGGTGGCGGCCACCGGGCTGTCCAACGCCTGCGCCGGCGGCTCCTACGCGCTGGCCATGGGCGCCGACCTGATCCGGGCCGGCGAGGCCGACGTGGTGATCGCCGGCGGCGTGGAGATGTACGCCCGGGTCACCATGGCCGGGTTCAACCGGCTGGGCGCCATCGACCCCGACGGCTGCCGCCCCTTCCACCGGGACCGGCGCGGCACCGGCATGGGCGAGGGCGCGGCGGCCGTGGTCCTGGAGTCCGAGGAGCACGCCCGGCGGCGCGGCGCCGCCCCGCTGGGCCGGCTGCTCGCCTCCGGCTGGAGCTGCGACGCGTACCACGCCACCGCGCCGGACCCGGAGGCGGTGGAGATCACCCGGGCGATGCGGGAGACGCTGCGACAGGCCGGCCGCGGCGCGGACGAGGTGTCGTTCGTGGTCCCGCACGCCACCGGCACCCAGCTCAGCGACACCACCGAGTGCCGGGCGCTGCACCAGGTCTTCGGCGCGCGGGCCGCCGAGCTGCCGCTGTACAGCCTCAAGGCGCTGCTGGGCCACACCGGCGGTGCCTCCGGTGCGCTGGCCGCGGTGGCGGCGGTGCTGATGCTCCGGCACGGCCGGCTCCCGGGGAACCTGCCGGTGGCCGACCTGGACCCGGAGTGCGAGGTGTGGCTGCCCACCGAGCCGGTCGCCGACCCCGGCGGGCTGGCCATGACCAACGCCTTCGGCTTCGGCGGGCACAACATCTCCCTTCTCTTCGAACGCTACGGACGACGGGCGGACTGACGATGGCTGTCGCGGACGCGGACCCGGGCCGGACCCCGGGCACCGCCGACCTGGTGGTGACCGGCATCGGGACGGTGCTGCCGCCCGAGGGGCACCGGCACGGGGACGAGTGGTTCGACTACCGGGGCGAGCTGGGCCCCTCCGGCTACAAGTACGTGCCGCAGTCCTCGCGGTACGCGCTGGGCGCGGCCAAGCGGGCGCTGGCCGACGCCCGGCTGGAGCCGGACGAGGCGGCCGGCCGGGAGTGCGGGGTGGCGCTCGCCTCCAACAACTGCGCCTCACAGATGCACGGCGAGACCGACCGGGCGGTGCTCGGCCGGGGCCTGAACGGGCTGCGGCCGACCAGTGCCCCGTTCTTCTCGGTGAACCTCTTCCTCAGCCGGCTCGCCATCGAGCACGGGCTCAAGGGCTTCAGCCTGGCGCTGCACACCCCGCGGGTGGCCGGGCTGGAGGCGATCGAGAGCGGGGCGCGCGCGGTGGCGCTGGGCCGGGCCTCCTGGCTGGTGGCCGGGGTCACCGAGGGGCCGCTGGACGCAACCGAGCCGGAGGCGGACCGCTCCGAGGACGGCTCGGTGGTGCTCACCATGGAGCCCGCGGGCCGGGCGGCCGGCCGCGGCGGCCGGGAGTACGGGCGGGTGCGCGCCCGCTCCTTCTTCCTCTCCCCGGTGGCGGCCGCGCGGGACGGCGCGGACGCGGCGCGGCGGCTGCTCACCGGGGCGCTGGCGGGCACCGTGCACGGTGACCCGGCGGCCGGGACCGGGCGGGTGCGGCTGGTCGCCGACGCCTCCCCGGTGGCGGACGCGGTCGCCGCGGCGCTCGCCGGGCACGGGACGGTGGAGCGGACCGAGGCCGGGCCCGGCGCGCTGGGCGCGGTGGTTCAGGTGGCGGACGCGCTGCGCGGCCCGGCCGGCACCACCCTGGTGGTCGCCGCGACCGGCACCGGCAACGTGGCCGTCACCCGGGTGGTGGCCGCCGGCTGAGCACCGCGCGGGGCCCCGGGTGCCGGGCCCCGCGTCCGGGTGTTCCACCGGGTCGCCCCCCGCGCGGGTGGCGGGCGGAACGACGACGAGGGCGGGGACCTCCCTTCGAAGGGAGGTCCCCGCCCTCGCGTGTGTCACCGTGTCTGTCATCGCGCCGGCCACCGTGCCGCGCCGCTCCCCGCGCCGGTCGGGCCACCGCGGCGTGCCGGCGCGGCCGGCGGACGCGACCGTGGGGGCGGCCGGCCGGAACCGGACGCCCCCACGGCGGTGTCTCACAGGTCGAACTCGGTGCGGAACTCGCGCATCAGGTTGATGAACCCGAGAATCTGCTCGTCCGTGTGCGTGGCGTTGAGGATGAGGCGGAGGGTGGCGTGATTCCGCCGGGCCGCCGGGAACAGGTACACCGGAACCCGGTAACCGCGCTCCAGGAAGGCGTCCCGGATGGCCATGCCCTTGGACTCCGGGCCGACATCGATCGACGTCATGATGGACGGCGTCGGATTGAGCTGGAATCCCTCCTCCGACAGCATCCCCCGGAAATCGGCGACCTTGCTCAGGTAGTTGTCGATGATCTCCGGCTCGTTCTCGGTGAGCAGCCGCATGGAATAGGCGGCGGTGGCCGCGGTGGGCGGCTGCACCTGCGCGGTGAACACCGATGCCATACCCAGGGCTTCCATCGCCCAGATCGCGTCGCTGGGGCCGGCGATCATACCGCCCTCCAGGCCGACCGACTTCTTCAGCGACACCATGATGAACGTGGAGCGGAGCATGCCCGCGTACTCCTGGGCGAAGGGCCGGTGCGGCGCTCCGTAGACCAGGAAGCCATTGGCGTCATCGACGTAGGACAGTGCGCCGTACTTCTCGCAGACGTCCACGATCTCGTGCATCGGGGCGACCGAGCCGTCGATCGAGTACACACTTTCGAAAACCACGACGACACGCTTGCCCTGGAGCTTCTTGAGGATCGACTCCAGGTGCGCGACGTTGTTGTGCCGGAAGGAGAACAGCTGCTTGCCGTATTCCAGCTTCTCGGCGGCCTTCCACAGGCTCCAGTGGTTGTCGCGGTCGAACACGAACACCACGTCGGTGAAGTCGATGGCCATGTCCTCGGCCCACACCTGCCGGTTCGACATGGCGTGGATGAAGCCGACGTTGGCCACCATTCCGGTGGCGTAGCTGATGGCCCGCTCCTTGCCCAGGATGCGGCAGAGCTCGTCCTCCATGTCCATGTGCGGGCGGGTCACGCCCTGGCTGATCCGGGCGCCGCCGGTGGCCAGGCCGTAGGTCCGCGCCGCGTCCACGAAGGTGTCCATCACATCGGGGCGGCTGTGCAGGTTCAGGAAGTTCACGGGCGCGAAATTCACCAGGTTCCGGCCGTCCATGCGGACCTCCGGGATACCCGACATGCCCTCGGTGAAGGGAACCTTGTTCAGCCCGAACCTGCGCATTCCCTGGGCGAACTGGCTGAAGTCCCACTTCAGGCTGTCCCCGTAGCGCAGCAGTTCGTCGGCCTGCTCGTCACCGAGCTGCTCCAGCAGCCGGAGAAGTCGGGCGAGTCGCTCGTTGTCGCGCTCGTCGGCCTCGGCGCTCACCGTAAAGGGCGAGTCGTCCGCATCGACAAGGGCGGCGGTGGTCAGGGCGTTTCCGTTAACAGGCTCGGACACGCCGTCCGTGCGCAGCGCCATGGTCTGCGACTCCCCGGTTGCGTCGATTGTCATGGGTCCTAACCTTCGTGGTCGTCCGGTTCGATCGAAGCTATAGGCGCATGCGGCAAGCGCCCGGAATGGCGGGCCAGATTGGCAAGTTGATGCCCGAACCGGACGCCGCTCAATACGTAGCGTCAATATGCCGCTACACAGGGTCATGATCGGTTGTTCGGGCTGGCAGTTGGTTGTACCGGAGTGGTGGGGGGCAGCCCGGCGGCCGTAACGTCTGGCGCATTATGAGAACGCGGCTGCCAATCGGGGGAGTTTGAGGTGCCAGAACCTCACGAGCTCGGCAAGGGACGCAGGGTCGTACTGACCGGCCTGGGTGCTGTCTCCAGTATCGGTATCGGTGTCGAGGAATTCCTCGCCGGGCTGCGCGCCGGGCGCAGCGGAGTGCGGCCGATTTCGCTGTACGACACCGAGGGATTCGACTACGCGAATGGCTGCGAAGTCGTCGGTTTCGAGCCCGAGCGGCACATCGAGAACCTCGATGTGAACTCCCTGGGCCGGGCCACGCAGTTCTCCGTCGCCGCGGCCCGGATGGCGGTGGCCGACGCCGGACTGACCGCCGCCGAACTGGACGCCGGCCGCTGCCTGGTGTCGGTCGGCACCACCGACGGCGAGTCCCACGACCTGGACCGCCTGGTGGAGACCGAGGTGCGGCAGGGCCCCGAGCACATGGACGCGGTCGCCGCCCGCCGGGTTCCGGCCGGCCACCTGTCCACCGCGGTGGCCCGCGAGTTCCGGCTCACCCGGGCCGAGGCGGTCACCGTTCCCACCGCGTGCGCGGCCGGCAACTACGCCATCGGCTACGGCCTGGACGCCATCCGCATCGGTGAGGCCGACATCGCGCTGTGCGGCGGCGCCGACGCGGTGTGCCGCAAGACCTTCACCGGCTTCTACCGGCTGGGCACCATCGCCCCGGAGAAGTGCCAGCCCTTCGACGTGGACCGCAAGGGCATCCTCACCGGCGAGGGCGCGGGCATCCTGGTGCTGGAGTCGCTGGACTCGGCGCTCGCCCGCGGCGCCCGGATCTACGCCGAGGTGCTCGGCTACGGCCTCAACTGCGACGCCTACCACCAGGTCGCCCCGTTCGGGGAGAGCGTCGCCGACTGCATGCGGCTGGCCCTGGACGACGCCGGCGTCAAGCCCGAGGAGGTGGACTTCATCTCCGCGCACGGCACCGGCACCAAGGCCAACGACACCACCGAGGTCGGCGCCATCCGCTCGGTGTTCGGCGACGCGGTGCCCCGCACCATCTCGATGAAGTCGATGCTCGGGCACGCCATGGGGGCCGCCAGCGCGCTGGCCGCCATCGGCTGCGCACTGGCCATCAAGGAAGGCTTCATCCCGCCGACCATCAACCACGTGGAGACCGACCCCGAGTGCGCGGTCGATTGCGTGCCCAACCAGGCGGTCGAGGCCGATCTGCGCATCGTGCAGAACAACGGCCTCGCCTTCGGCGGCAACAACTCCGTGGTCATCTTCGGGAGCTACCAGTGAGCAGCAGCACCGCGCCCACCATCACGGCCTGGGCGGCCGTGTCGCCCTTCGGGATCGGCCGGAAGGTCTTCCGCGACGGCCTGCTGGCCGACGCCCCGGCGGCCCCCGGCGAGCCGGCCGGCCCGGACGCCGGCGCGTTCACCGTGCCCGGCTTCGACGCCCGCGAGGTGCTGGGCAAGAAGGGGACCCGTTCCATGGACCGGGTCACCGCGCTGGCCGCGGCCACCGTCGGCGAGCTGCTCCGCACCACCCCGGGCCTGGCCGACGAGGCCGGCCCGCACCCGCGGCGGGCCATCGTGCTGGGCACCACCACCGGCAGCGCCCAGAGCATGATGGACTTCACCCGCAGCTCGCTCACCGAGGCCCGCCCCTACCTGGTGGACCCGGCGCGCTTCCCCAACACGGTGATGAACTGCGCGGCCGGCGCCTGCGCCATCCGCTACCAGCTCAAGGGCCCCAACGCCACCATCGGCGGCGGCCGGGCGGCAGGGCTGCACGCGCTGAACTACGCCCGCCGGCTGCACCGCACCGGCCGCGCCGGCTCGGTGCTGTGCGGCGGCGCCGAGGAGTACACCGCCGCCCGCGCCTGGCTCCAGCACCACGCCCGCCCGGACGGCGACGAGCGCGCGGTGCTCGGCGAGGGCTGCGCGATGGTCTTCATCGAGCCGGCCGGCGCCGGCGGCGACGAGCGTCCCGGCCTGGCCGAGGTCCTCGCCGTGGAGTTCGGCGTGCACGACGACCAGGCGGGCCCCGCCGAGGTGCTCGCCGGCTGTGTGCGCCGCGCCCTGGAGGCCGCGGACGCCGCCCCGGACCAGGTGTGGGCGGTGGCCCCCGGCGGTGCCGCCGGCCCGCTGGGCGAGGGGGAGCGCGCCGGGCTCGCCCAGGCGCTGGGCGGCGCCGCGCCGCGCCGGGTGACCTGCGCCCCGCTGATCGGCGACACCTCGGCCGCGGCCGCCTCCTTCCAGCTGGTCTCGCTGCTCGCGCTCGCCGAGTCCGACCCGGCCGCGGCCGGCCGGCTCGCCCTGGTCACCGCGGTGGACCCCGGTGGCACGGTCGGCTGCGCGGTGCTGCGGATGCTGGGCACCGGCCCGGCCGCCTGACGCACCGGGACCCGGCGGCGGCCGGCCCGCGGCAGGCGTGCCGCCGGCCCGTCGGCCGGCACGCACCACCCCCTGGGACACCTCAGCACGACCCGGCGCCGGACATCCCGGCGCCGGGGGCACCACCCGCCGCACCGACGGGGTGCGGCACCACCCGAAGTACCGATGAGAGGACACCACAGATGGCGGCAACGCTGGAGAAGGAAGAGCTGCGCAAGGTCGTCGCGGAGGCGCTCGACGTGCCGGCCGACAAGGTCACCGACACCGCGAACTTCACCGACGAGCTGGGCGTGGACTCCCTGATGTCGCTGGAGGTCATGGTCCAGGTGGAGGAGAACTACGGCGTCAAGCTCACCGAGGAGGAGCTGCGCTCGTTCGGCACCTTCCAGGACGTCTACGACCTGCTCCAGACCCGGCTGGGCTGATGGACACCCTGAGCACCGACCCGACGTGCCGCTCGGTGTTCGGCGAGGTCCAGCTCATCGCGGACGAGCCGGTGGACGGGCGGCCGGGGCGCAGCACCGCCACCGTCCACCTCGGCGCGGACGAGCCCGCGTTCGACGGCCACTACCCGGGGTTCCCGATCCTCCCGGGGGTGTGCCTCATCGAGTGCGCGCACCGCACCGCGGTGGCCTCGGCCCTGGCCTCGGCGCTGCCGGTGCCGCGGCTGGACGAGGTGGAGGCGGCGCGCTTCTTCGACCCGGTGTTCCCCGGGGACACGGTGACCGTCGAGGTCGAGTGGGAGCCGGCCGGCGACCGGTGGCGCTGCCGGGCGGCGCTGCGGTCCGAGCGCGGCCCCAGCGCCCGCGTACGGCTGGCCTACGAGTGGCAGGAGCAGGCATGACCGCGGTACCCGAGCCGGCCGACCTGCTGCCGCACAGGGCCACCATGCTGCTGGTGGACCGGGTGGTGGAGCTGGTGCCCGGCGAGCGCGCGGTGGTCACCAGGGCGGTGAGCCGGGACGAGCGCTGGTACCACCGGCCGGGCGTCGCCGAGGCGTCCGCGGAGCACCACGCCTACCCGCACGCGGTGCTGCTGGAGTCGTTCAACCAGGCGTGCGCGGTCCTGGTGATGGCGACCTGGCGGGGCGACGGGTGTGACGTGCTGCGCGCCGGGGTGCCGATGCTGGGCTCCTACACCGGGGTCCGGTTCGGCCGCCCGGTGCTGCCCGGGGAGACCCTGGAGCACCACGTCCGGATCAAGCAGACGCACGACGAGGCGATGATCCTCACCGGCGAGAGCCGGGTGGGGGACGAGGTGGTGCTCAGCGCCAGGCACGGCGTGGTGGTCCGCAGGCCCGCCGAGGTCCTGGCGGCCGACCCGCTTCCGTAGACCGACCGCCGGCCGGCGCACCCGAGCGGCCGGCCGGTACACCGGCGGCCGGCGGCACCGGTGAGCCGGGGCCCGCGCCCCGGGCGGCACGGCCGGCCGCCGGGCGCCCCGGCGGCCGGTGCCGGGGAACGGGGCCGGGGCGGCGGCCGCGGCCGGGCCCCACGCACAGCACCACGAGGGAGATCACATGTTCGTCCAAGAGCTTCTGCCCCGCCACCACGGCCAGGAACTGCACCGCATCCGCATCGAGGGGACCGCCGAGAGCGTGCTGAAGGCCGCCCGCGAGGTGACCTGGCGCGAGGTGCCCAACTCCCGGCGGCTGCTGGGCGTCAAGAAGGACCTGCTGGACACCGAGGTGCTCCCGGAGATCTGCCGGCAGATCGGGTTCCAGGAACTGCGCGCCGACGAGCGGGAGCTCACCTTCGGCACGGTGCTGTCGCTGCCGTTCGGCAAGCCGGTGCCGCTGGACCCGGGCAAGCCGCCGCTGGAGGCGTTCCGGGCCTTCGACACCAAGGGCCACGTGCGGATCGCCTGGAACTTCCACTACGCCGACGGCGAGCTGATCACGCACACCCGGACGGCGGCGACCAGCGGCGGGACCGGGGCGCTGTTCCGCCTCTACTGGCTTTTCGTCCGGCTGCCCAGCGGCTACACCCGCAAGGAATGGCTGCGCGCCATCAAGAAGCGTCACGAACAGGAACGGCACGCCTCATGACCGAGACCGTGGACGTGCATCAGACAGGTGGAGTGGAGATGACCGACAGCGCACCCGAGCAGTGGGACGCCATCGTCGTCGGCGCGGGGCTGGGCGGTCTGACCTCCGCGGCCTATCTCGCGGCGGCCGGACGGCGGGTCCTGCTGCTGGAGCAGCACGACATCGCCGGTGGCAACAGCCACGTCTTCCGGCGCCGCCGGGCGTACGAGTTCGACGTCGGCGTGCACTACGTCGGCGACTGCGGCGAGGACGGCATCGTGCCCGCCATCCTGGGCGGCCTGGGGGTGCGGGACCGGGTGCGGTTCCTGGAGCTGGACCCGGACTGCTTCGACAAGATCGAGCTGCCCGGCGGGGTCCGGGTGGACGTGCCGGCCGACTGGGCCGAGTACCGCGCCCGGCTGCGCAAGGCGCTGCCGGAGGACGCCGCGGGCCTGGACACCTTCTGCGACATCATCGAGGCGATGGGCGAGGAGCAGCGCAACACCCTGCTCGCGCCGGCCGGCGTCACGGTGCCGGAGATCATCGCCAGCACCCCGACCACCCAGGCGTGGGGCCGCAAGTCGCTGACCGAGCTGTTCGACCACTGCGAGCTGTCCCCCGGCGCCCGGACCGTGCTGGCGGCCCAGTCGCCGAACTACGGCGTGGGCCCGGACCAGGCGACCGTCTCCATCCACGCCATCGTCACCGACCACTACATCCGCGGCGCCTACTTCCCGGCCGGCGGCGGCCAGATGCTGGCGGCCACCCTGGTGGAGGTGCTGGAGGCCAACGGCGGCGAGCTGCGCACCCGCAGCCTGGTCAGCCGGATCAAGGTGGAGGACAAGAAGGTGCGCGGGGTGGTGCTGACCGACGGCACCGAGTACGACGCGCCGCTGGTGGTGTCCAACGCCGACTACCGGCGCACCGTGCTGGACCTGGTCGGCCCCGACCACCTGGGCAAGTCGATCATCCGCAACACCGAGAACGCGCAGATGGGCCTGCCGTTCGTCACCCTCTACGTGGCGCTGGACCGCAAGCTGGAGGACCGCAACGAGGCGAACGTCTGGTGGTACGACACCGACGACATCGACGCCTACTACCGGTCGCTGGCCGCCGGCGAGCAGCCCGACGAGGTGAAGTTCCTCTTCATCTCCTTCGGTTCGCTGAAGGACCCGACGAACCCGCACACCTGCCCGCCCGGCCACAGCAACTTCCAGCTGATGACGCTCTGCCCGCCGACCTACGCCCCCTGGGGGGTGGAGACCGGCCCGGCCGACGGCACCCGGTACCGGCGCCTGGAGGCGTACCAGGCGGAGAAGGAGCGCTTCACCGAGGCGATGCTCACCTCCGCCGAGCGGGTGCTGGGGCCCTTCCGGGACTCCATCGTCCACTGCGAGCTGGCCACCCCGCTCACCCAGGAGCGGTACACCCGCTCCACCGGCGGCACCCCGTTCGGGCTCGCCACCTGGGGACGGGCCGGCACCAAGCCGGACGCCGGCACCAGCGTCGAGGGGCTGTACATGGTGGGGCAGTCCACCCGGTACGGCAGCGGCATCACCGGGGTGATGGTCGGCGGCATCGCCGCCGCCGCGCAGATCCTGGGCCGCCCGCTGCTCAACGAGGTGCACAACGGCGCGGTGGTCGGCGACCCGTCGCTGCTGCCGGCGCGCGGTGAGGACTGGGACCCGGTGGTGGTCTCGCGCGGCCAGGCCCGCCGCACCGCCCGCGGCCTGGCCCGGATGGGCTGACCGCCGCCCGCGCCCGGTGCGGGCGGGGCGGGCCCGGGGTGCCACCACCCCCGGGCCGCCCGCCGGCCGGGCGCGCGCGCCGGACAGCCGTCGGAGGGGAGGACCGGGGCGGGACCCGGGCCTCCCCTCCTGCCGGTGACGCACCGGCGAGCCGAGGATGTGAGGGAGGCGCCAGGATGTGTACCAAGACCACGACCGGTCCGCGGGCCGGTACCGAGCGGGAGACGGCCCCGGACCGGGCGGCCGGGCCCGGCGAGCGGTGGCCGGGCCCCTGGGAGGAACCGGCAACGGAGGCGGACCACTTCGCCAGCCTGCTGGGCGTCTACGTCCGTTCGCTCACCATGGTCCGCGGCATGGACCAGGGCCACGCGGGCGGCTGCGGCTGAGGACGCCGGCGCACCGCGGCACCACGGGACGCGGCGGCACCGGCCGGCGGGGGGCTCTGCGGGGGGCTCGCGGCGGCACGGGGGCGCGGCCGGCGGGGGCTGGGCGGCGCGGTGACACCCGCGGCCGCCGGGGCGCGTGCCACGGCGGCCCGGTGGCCCGGTGGCGCGGCCGTACACGCGGTGGCGGATCCGCGTGCTGCCACGGCGGCCCGGTGGCGCGGCGGCCCGGCGGCACGGCCGAACACGCGGTCGCGGAGGCGCGGCGGGCGCGAATTCCGGCCGGGCGGTGCTTCTGTCGGCGGAAAAAGAACGGCGTTTCCGGGCCGCGTTCCGGATGGCGGCCCGGTGACAGCTTTCTGCCAGATCCCGGACCGGGTCTTGATCCATTCACGCGCTCCGGCTGGCGGCTGCCACGGCGGCCGTGCGGGCCATTGCCGGCGAGGCAGGTTGCTGACATTCCGGTACCCAGCAAAAGGGACAGACCAGTGCCCGTCGCTAGCATCGGCCGCATGACGCAAGAGGTATTGGTACTTGGTGCCGGAGTCATCGGACTGACCACCGCCGTCCGGCTCGCCGAGGCCGGACACAATGTGCGGGTGTGGGCCGAGTTGCTGCCGCTGGAGTCCACGTCCGCCGCGGCCAGCGGATTGTGGATGCCGGGATTCGGCGAGCGCGAGGAACGGTGGAGCCTCGCCAGTTTCGAGGAGTTCTCCAAGCTCTCCCGGAACTCCACGGAAACCGGTGTGCACCTGGAGCGCGGCCTCGCCGTCACCGACATCTGGGACGGGCCCCAGCCATGGCTGGAATTCATGCCCGAGGTCGAGGTGTGCCCGCAGGAGGAGCTGCCCGACGGCATGACCCTGGGCTGGTGGTCCACGGTTCCGATGATCGACATCCCCCGGTACCTCGCCCACCTGACCGACCGGCTCACCGCGGCCGGCGTCACCATCGAGCGCAAGCGGATCGAGAAGCTCACCGAGGCGACCGACGCCGCGCCGACCGTGGTCAACTGCACCGGCGTCGGGGCCCGTCACCTCGCCGGTGACGAGGGCGTGGAGCCCATCCGGGGCCAGCACGTCATCGTCCGCAACCCGGGCATCGACTACTGGTTCATGGAGGGCATCCAGACGCCCACCTGGACGGGCTTCTTCCCGCACCACGACAAGGTGCTGCTGGCCGGCGTCTCGCAGCAGGGCAACTGGAACCTGGAGCCGGACCCGGACGACGCCCGGGGCATCCTGGAGCGCTGCGCCAAGGCCGAGCCGCGGCTGAAGGACGCCGAGGTCCTGGGCTACAACGTGGGTCTGCGCGCGGGCCGGGAGACCGCCCGGCTGGACACCGAGACGCTCGGCGGCAGCCGCGTGATCCACGCCTACGGCCACGGCCCGTTCGGCGTCAGCCAGTCCTGGGGCACCGCGCACGACGTCGCGGAACTGGTCGCGCAGCCCGGCGAGTGACCCCACCGCGCGGCCCGGCCCGCCGCGGCACACCGCGCGGTGGCCGGGCCCGCGTCCTCCCCGAGGGTGAGGTGACGGCGCCGCACCTGAGTGGCGAGGCGGACGCGCCGCACCCCGTGTCCGCGCGGGAATCCGCGCGGATTTCAGAACCGTGAACGCGCGATCCGGTGATCGGACGATCCCGTGATGCAGAGAAACGGAGTGCAAATGTCCGCCGACACCCGGGGGAATCGGTCCCCGAAAGTCGTCATCGTCGGTACCGGCCTCGGGGGAATCGGTTTGGCCGTGCACCTCAAGCAGACCGGCATAAACAATCTGGTGATCCTTGAGCAGGGCCACGATGTCGGTGGCGTGTGGCGCGACAACAACTATCCCGGCGCGGCCTGCGACGTCCCCTCCACGCTCTACTCGTACAACTCGTTCAAGACCAAGCACAACTGGACCATGCGTTACTCGGGCCAGGCGGAAATCCAGTCCTACATCCGCGGGGTCGCGGAACAGTACGGGCTGATGGAGCATGTGCGGTTCCACTCCAAGGTCGTCTCCGCGACGTTCCGCGAGGAGACCGGCGACTGGTCGGTGATGACCGAGGCGGGCGAGGAGCACATCGCCGACGTCTTCATCCCCGCGGTCGGCACCCTGGCCCGCCCCAACCTGCCCTCCATACCGGGCCGGGACAACTTCCAGGGCCCCGCCTGGCACTCCTCGCGGTGGAACCACGACGTGCCGCTGGAGGGCAAGCGGGTCGCGGTGATCGGCACCGGGGCCAGCGCCCTGCAGTTCGTGCCGCACGTGCAGAAGCAGGCCGGGAAGCTCACGCTCTTCCAGCGCTCCGCGCCGTACATCATGCCGTACCACAACTTCAGCTACGAGGAGGGCCGGCACCGCATCAAGCGGGCCCGGCCGCTGATGAAGCTGGACCGCTTCCTGTTCTGGTACGTGATGGAGATCGGCCAGCAGTTCCTCACCCGCTGGCTGAAGGCCCGCTCGGTGGTGAAGTCGATGAGCCTGCGCCACCTGAAGAAGCAGGTCAAGGACCCGGTGCTGCGGGCCAAGCTCACCCCGGACTACGAATTCGGCTGCAAGCGCGTGCTGTTCAGCAGCAAGTACTACCCGGCGCTCACCCAGCCCAACGTCGAGGTGGTGACCGACCGCATCGAGGAGATCACCGCCAAGGGCGTGCGCACCGCCGACGGGGTGGAGCACGAGGTCGACGCGATCATCTACGGCACCGGTTTCAAGACCTTCGACATCTTCGGCCACATGAAGATCACCGGCGCCGGCGGCACGGTGCTGGCCGAGCAGTGGAAGGAGGGCGCGCACGCCTACCTGGGCATGGCGGTGCCCAACTTCCCCAACATGTTCGTGGTCTACGGCCCCAACACCGACCTGGGCAGCGGTTCGGTGCTCTTCATGCTGGAGAGCCAGTTCCCGTACATCAAGCAGGCGGTGGAGCGCATCCGTGAGCTGCCGGCCGGATCGTTCGTCTCCATCCGCCACGACGTGTGGAAGAAGTTCGACGACGAGATCCAGGGCCAGCTCGCCAAGTCGGTGTGGGTGAGCGGCTGCAGCAACTGGTACCGCAACGAGTACGGGCGCGTGGTGACCAACTGGTCGCAGCGTTCCTGGCGGTTCCGCCGCCGGGCCAGCCGCTTCGAGCTGGACAAGTACCAGGTCGGCACGGCCACCGCGCGGCAGGCGCCGGCCCGCGTCCCCGCGGAGGGGATCTCCTGATGGAGACGGCGCCGACCGCCGCGGCCGGCCCCGCCCCTCGGGCGGGGCTGCGCGAGTGGCTGGGCCTGGCCGTGCTGGCCCTGCCCACCATCCTGCTCTCCCTCGACGTCACGGTCCTCTACCTCGCGCTGCCGCACCTGGGCACCGACCTGAAGCCGTCCGGCACCGAGATCCTGTGGATCATCGACGTCTTCGGCTTCCTCATCGCCGGCTTCCTGATCACCATGGGCACCATCGGTGACCGGATCGGCCGCCGCCGGCTGCTAATGATCGGCGCCACCGGTTTCGCCGGTGCCTCGGTCATGGCGGCGTACTCGACCAGCCCGGAGATGCTGATCGTCAGCCGGGCGCTGCTCGGCGTGTTCGGCGCCACGCTGATGCCGTCCACGCTGTCGCTGATCAGCAACATGTTCCAGGACGCCAAGCAGCGGGCCACCGCGATCGGCATCTGGGCGGCCTGTTTCTCCTCCGGCATCGCCATCGGTCCGCTCATCGGCGGGCTGCTGCTGGAGTGGTTCTGGTGGGGCTCGGTCTTCCTGCTGGCGGTGCCGGTGATGGGCATCCTGCTGATCGCCGCCCCGGTGCTGCTGCCGGAGTACCGGGGCACCGCCCGGCACCGCATCGACCTGCTCAGCGTCGCGCTGTCGCTGGGCGCGGTGATCCCGGTGATCTGGGGCATCAAGGAGATGGCGGAGGACGGCACCGCCCCGCTGCCGGCGGTCGCCCTGGTGGGCGGCCTGGCGCTGGGCGTGGCGTTCGTGCTGCGGCAGCGGAGGCTCACCGAGCCGCTGCTGGACATCCGGATGTTCTCCGACCGGGGGTTCAGCGCCGCCCTGGTGGTGCTGCTCTTCGGCGTCGGCGTGGTGGGCGGGTGCTACCTGTTCATCTCCCAGTACCTCCAGCTGATCGAGGACCTGTCGCCGTTCAAGGCGGGGCTGTGGCTGCTGCCCTCGGCGGGCGCGATGATCGTCACCGCCGGCGCGGCACCGGAGCTGATCCGCTGGATACGTCCCGGGTACCTGCTCGGCGCGGGCCTGCTGATGTCGGCCGCCGGGTACTACATGCTCAGCCAGGTCGAGGCGGACGGCGGCCGCACCACCCTGGTGTGGGCCATGGTGGTGATGTTCGCCGGCCTGGGCCCGGTCTTCGCCCTCGGCACCGACCTGGTGGTGGGCGCCGCGCCGCCGGAGAAGTCCGGGTCGGCCGCCGCGATGTCGGAGACCAGCATGGAGTTCGGCATCTCGCTGGGCATCGCGGTGCTCGGCAGCATCGGCTCGGCGGTCTACCGCAACGAGATGGACGACACCATGCCGGCCGGGCTGCCCGAGGAGGCCGCCGAGGTCGCGGGCGACACCCTGCCCGGCGCGGTGGCCGTCGCCGAGGAACTGGGCCCGAAGGAGGCGGAGGCCCTGACCACCCCCGCCTTCGAGTCCTTCACCGAGGGGCTGTCCACCATCGCGGTGGTGTGCAGCGCCACGGTGCTGGTGCTGGCACTGCTCAGCTTCGCGCTGCTGCGGCGGGTGCGCACCGCGGCGCAGGTCGAGGCCGAGCGCACGGCGGCCGAGGCGGAGCCGACGGGCGCGTGAGCGCGTGCGCGCGCGCCGCGCGGTATGCGGATGCGTGTGACGCGTGCGGGCGTGTGTGACGCGCGGTCGCGGTGGGAGTGCGTACGGGTGAGAGCGCGTGCGCCCCGGAGCCCGGTTCCCTCGTGAGGGGACCGGGCTCCGGTCGTTCGACGCACCCCGGCGGACGGGGTGCGGGACGGACACGGTCCCTGACCGGCAGTTGGGGACGCGGCCCCGGCGGGGGCCGGGTGCGGACGGGGTACCGCCCGGTCGTGGGTCCGGGGCCCGGGGACGGCTGGCGGGAGCCCTCGGTGTGGGCCATCGGGGCTGCCTGGCGGATGCCGTCGGTACGGGCCGCCGGGGATTCCGGACCCGGGTTTTCCTGTCGCGTGCGGGCCGCCGCTGCGCGATGCTGGCCGCATGATCCTCGTGGACTATGCGGAGCGCATGAACCGGGCCACCCGCGCGGCGGCCGACGCCGGGCTGACCGGGCTGATCGTCACCCCGGGCCCGGACCTGACCCACCTCTGCGGGTACCTGCCCGTGCCCACCGAGCGGCTGACCGCACTGGTCCTGGTCCCCGGCCGTGCGCCCAGGCTGCTCGTACCCATCCTGGAACGGCCGGACGCCGAGGGCGCGGCCGGCACCTCTGCGGTGGAGGTGTCCGGCTGGTCGGACGGCAGCGACCCCTATCTCGCGCTCGCCGGACTGCTGCCGGGCGGCGGCCGGTTCGGCATCTCCGACAGCGCCTGGGCGATGCACCTGCTGGGCCTCCAGCGCACCCTGCCGGACACCACCTACAGCGCGTTCAGCGAGTCGCTGCCCATGCTCCGCGCCGTGAAGGACGCCGCCGAGGTGGAGCTGCTGGCCGCCGCCGGGGCCGCCGCCGACGCCACGTTCGAGAGGATCACCGAGGTGCGCTTCGCGGGGCGCCGGGAGCGGGAGGTCGCCGCCGACCTGCGTGACCTCCTCATCGAGCACGGCCACAGCCAGGTGGACTTCACCATCGTCGGCTCCGGCCCGAACGGGGCCAACCCGCACCACGAGGCCGGTGACCGGGTCATCGAGGACGGCGACATGGTGGTCCTGGACTTCGGGGGACTGAAGGACGGCTACGGCTCGGACACCACCCGGACCGTGCACGTGGGGGAGCCCACCGCGGAGGAGCGGAAGGTCCACGCGGTGGTACGGGAGGCCCAGCAGGCCGCGTTCGAGGCGGTACGCCCCGGGGCCGCGTGCCAGGACATCGACCGGGTCGCCCGCGCGGTGATCACCGAGGCCGGGTACGGGGAGTACTTCATCCACCGCACCGGCCACGGCATCGGCGTCACCACCCACGAACCGCCCTACCTGGTCGAGGGCGAACACCTGCCGCTGGTGCCGGGCATGTGCTTCTCCATCGAGCCGGGCATCTACCTGCCGGGCCGGTTCGGGGTCCGCATCGAGGACATCGTGACCTGCACCGAGACGGGCGGCCGGCGGCTGAACACCACCGACCGCGGCCTGCGCGTCGTCGCCTGACGGTCCGCCCGGGCGCCGGTGCGGCCGGCCGGACCGCCCGGCGTCCGCCCGTTCGGCGGTCGACCCCAGGCGTACGCCCGGTGTCCGCCCGTTCCGCGCGCCGCGCACCGGCGTACGCCCGTTCCCGCGCGCCGACCTCCCCGGGCCGGACCGCTCCGAGCCCTCCGAGCCGGTCCGCTCGGGTGAAGCTCAGGACATCCGCCGGGGGCGGGACGGCCGCCGGGCTCAGGAGGTCCGCCGAGGGCCAGGCCACCGGCCGGGCGACGGGTCCGAGCGGGACGCCGGGCGCCGAACCGGTGAAGGGCAGGGCGCCCGGTGGGGCACCGGGCGCCCGGCGGGGCTCAGGGCACCAGGACGACCTTGCCCATGGTGCCCCGGGACTCCAGGGCGCGGTGGGCCGCCGCCGCCTCGGCGAGCGGGAACGGGTGGACCGCGGGCACCAGGCGGCCGGCGGTCGCCTCGGCCAGGGCTTCCTCCTCCAGCTCCCGCAGCTTGGCCGGGTCGGTGAGCAGCGGGCGCCACTCGGGTCCGCCCAGGACCGGCCGGGAGACGATGCCGCGGACGGCCTGCTCCTCCTCGGTCAGTTCCAGCGGGGCCCCGGAGGACCAGCCGAGGACCAGGTGACGGCCGCCGCGGGCGAGCAGGTCCAGCGCACCCGTGGCGAGTTCACCGCCGACGGAGTCCAGCACGACGGTGCCCACCGGGCCGCCGAGGGCGGTCCGGGCGTGCTCCACCCAGCCGTCGGCGGAGTAGTCGAAGGCGTGGTCGGCGCCCAGCTCGCGGGCGCGCTCGGTCTTGGCCGGGCCGCCGGCCAGCGCGATCACGGTCGCCCCGATGCCCTTGGCGTACTGCACCAGCAGCGAGCCGATGCCACCGGCCGCCGCGGTCACCACCACCGTGTCGTCCCCGGTCAGTCCGGCGAAGCGCAGCATCGCCATGGTGGTGCGGCCGGTGCCGATCATGGCGATGGCGTGGTCCTCGCGCAGCGAGTCCGGGAGCGCGTGCAGCCGTTCGGCGGCGACCACCGCCTTCTCCGCGTAACCACCGGGTGCCATGCCCAGGTGGGCCACCACCCGCCGGCCCAGCCACGTCTCGTCCACCCCCTCGCCGACGGCCTCGACGGTGCCGGCGACCTCCCGGCCGGGGATGGTCGGCAGCGGCGGCGGCGGGTACGGGCCGTTGGGGTCGCCCAGCCGCAGCGTGGTGTCGAGCAGGTGGACCCCGGCCGCGGTGACCGCGACCCGTACCTGGCCGGGGGCCGGTTCGGGGTCGTCGACCTGCTCGTACACGAGGTTCTCGGCCGGGCCGAAGGCGTGGAGTCGGATGGCGTACACGGATCAGCTCCTGTTGGACGGTCGCCGCGGAAGGGCCCGCGGCGGGTGGCGATGTGGCGGGGGAAGGAGTGCGTGTGACGAGGCGGTGGTGCGGCGGTACGCGGTGGGGGGGGCCGCAGGGAGAGGGCGAGCGGGGCCCGCCCCCTCCGGGGGCCGCCCCGGCCGGGGGCCGGCTCGCGGCCCGCCGGCCCCGTAGGGGTCTCTCCGGTAGGGGCCCTCGGGACTGCCCGGAGTCCCCGGGTCAACTCTGGGCCCTCGAGTCCGCTCGGGTTCCCTGAGCCCACTCGGGGTCCCCTGAGTCCGCTAGGCGTCCCCTGAGCCCGCTCGGGGTCCCGAGGCGTCCCGGAGGTCGTGCCGGCCGCGGTACGTGCCGGGCCCGGATGTCCCGGATGCCTCGGGTACCCCGGTCCGGCCGGAGCCGGTCGGGGTCCGGCCGGGACCGGTCGTCAGCCGTACGGGCGGCCGGCCGCCGCGAGGCGTGGCCCGGTCGGCCGGTCACGGTCACGGGCCGGCCGGTCGACGGGGTGCCGGCCGGGTGCCGCGCGCCGCCGGGGCGCCCGGCGGGCCGGCGCCGGCTCCCCGCTGTGCGCCGGCTTTCCGGTCGGCGTGTGCCGGCGCGGGGCGGGGAGCCGGCGGATCATGGCCGTCCCCGCGGCGGGGCCGGACCGGGGGGCCGGTGCCGCGCTGCCGTCGTCATGCCCCCACCCTCCGATCTCAACTTTGGTTGAGGTCAAGGGGTGACCGGACGGGATGGGTGTGACGGCCCTCACCGAGCGCCAGCGTGCTCGCCTCCAGCGCGCTGGTGAACGACACCTCGCAGAGGATGCCCGGCGCCGCCACCTGGTCGCCCGCGAGGTAGACGCCGTCGCCCCGGCGCACCGCGGGCCGGTCCCGCCAGGTGGTACCCGGCAGGTCCAGTGCCCCGGTCCGCCCGGCGGCCAGCGCCGACCGGCGGAAGACCGTACGGTCCCGCCAGCCGGGGAAGGCCACGTCCAGCACCCGTTCGGCCCGTGCCTCGCCCGCGTCCTTCCGCTCGGTGGGCGCGATCGGCAGCTGCGCCTGGATCAGTTCCTCGCCGGCCGGGGCGAGGCTCCTGTCCTGGGCGGTGAAACGTTCCACCCAGGCCGGCAGGTCGAGGCCGGCGACGATGAACGGGTCGCCGCGCCGGGAACGCAGCGCCAGGTCCAGCAGTACGGTGCGGCCGCTCTCCCCGACCAGCGACGGGTCGTCGAGCAGCTTCCGGGCGGCGGCGAGTGAGGTGGCCACGATCACCGGGCCGTGGCCGGCCGGCAGCGCGTCGAGCGAGTCGATCCGGGTGGCCGTCTCGACACGGACGCCGAGCGCCCGGGCGTGCCGGGCCATCCGGTCGATGAACCCGCCCCAGCCGCCGCGCACATAGCGGGCCTCCGGCCGCAGCTTCACATTGCGGAGCAGCCGCTCCTGGACGAAGGCCGCGGACAACTGCCCGGCGTCGTGGTGGAAGAGGACGACCGCCAGGTAGTTCGCCGCCGCGCGCATCCCCTCCTCACCCACCCGGGAGGCCGCCCAGGTGGCGAAGTCCTGGTCCACCGGGGCGTCGCGGTGGCGGAGCAGCTTGAGGATGGCCAGTGGCGGGGTGCGGCGCAGCCCGCCCGCCTGGTGGAAGCGGAACCGGGTGCCCTCGCGCAGCGGGATCTTCGCCAGCGGGCCGATCAGGTCCCGGGCGGCCAGCCACGGCCAGTGCGGTCCGCCGACGTACAGGGCGTGCGGACCCTCATTGGTGCCGTACGGCCCGTCCGCGGTACGGGCACGGCCGCCCAGCGTGTGGTGGGCCTCGTACAAGGTCACCTCGGCGCCCGCCTCGGCGCAGGTGATGGCCGCGGTGAGACCGGCGAAACCGCCGCCGATCACGGTGATGTGCCGCATCTGCCGTTCCCTTTCTGCTCTCGTCACGCGGTGTGCCGCGGAGGGTGTCCGCGGGGCACCGCGGTTCTGCGGTGCTTGGTCGGGGTATCGGATGGTTGGTGGTCCTTCGTCGCGTTTCGCGGCGCGGTACGGATACGACGGACCGGGCGGCGGCGGATGTGACATCCCGGTGATGTCAGTGGCGTGGCTCACGATGGGAGGCGTGGTGACGGCCGTGGTGGCGGTGGCCGTGAGGACGGGAGTGACGGCGTGGGCGCAGGCACGGGCGGGACCGCGGGGCGGAAGGGCCGGGCGGGCGGCGAGGAGGAGGTGGTGCGGGCCCCTCGTCGGCCGGAGGTGGTGCTGCCGCCGCTCCGGCCGTTCGGCGACGGGCGGCTGGCGGCGGAGGGCGACTACGACGGGGTGGAGTTCGGCGACCTGGACCTCACCGCCGAGCGGGCGCCCGGGGCCCGGTTCCTGGACTGCGCGGTGCGGCGGTGCGCCTTCGACGAGGCGGTGCTCACCGGCGCCCGGTTCATCGACACCGTGCTGTCGGAGGTGCGCGGGGTGGGCACCGACCTGTCGTCGGCGACCCTGCGGGACGTGGAGGTCCGGGACGCCCGGCTGGGCGGGGCGCAGCTGCACGGCGCGGTGCTGGAGCGCGTCCTGGTGCGCGGCGGGAAGATCGATTACCTCAATCTGCGCGGTGCCCGGCTGCGTGACGTGGTCTTCGAGGACTGTGTGCTCGCGGAACCCGACTTCGGCGGGGCGAGGCTGGAGCGGGTGGCGTTCCTCGGTGGTGCGCTGCGCGGGGCGGACTTCGGCGGCGCGCGGCTGACGGAGGTGGACCTGCGGGCGGCCGGCGGACTGGAGATCACCCGGGGCCTGGAGGACCTGGCCGGAGCGGTGATCAGCCCTGAGCAGCTGTTCGACCTGGCCCCGGCGCTCGCCGCCCGCATCGGCCTCCGGGTGGCCCCGGCCTGACGGAGCGCCCGGGCCGGGGGCGGGGCCCGGAGCGGGATCCTCCGGGCGGGGACTCGGGTCCCGAGCCGGCCGCGCCCCGCGCGGGGGTGTGCACGTCCCGGGGCCGGGCCGGGTACGTCCCGGGGGCCGGGCACCTCCGGGGTCGGGTACCCGCGGGAATCGGGCACGCGCAGGGACCGGGCGCGCCCGCACACCGGGTACCCGTGGGGACCGGGGAATGCCCGCACACCGGGTACGCGCGCGGTCCGGACGCGTCCGTGGACCGAACTGACCGGCGTGTGGCGGGTGGGCCGGCCGCGTCCCGCGCACCGCGCCCGGCGCCCCGCCCCCCGGGCCCGGTGCGCGGGGCGGGGGAATGCGGCCCGGGCGGAGAAGAGCCACCGAACCGGCGCCGCCCGGACGCACGCAACGCCGGGACGGGCGGACGCGCGGCCCGGGGACCTGGGACCTGGGACCGCCGGAGCGGGTGCCGGCGGATGGAGGGGCACCGGACCGGTACCGGTGGACGGGGGCACCGGTACCGGTGGGCCGGGCGGCGACGGCTGGGCCGGGCGGACCGGGAGGCGCCCGGCCCGGTTCACCGGAAGGAGGCGACCGGCCGGAACCGCCGGGCAGGGATCGCCAGCCCGGGGCGCCGGAGCGGGACCCGGTGGTTGGAGGGGCACCGGGCCCGTACTCGATGGATGGGGGGCACCGGGCCCGGCTCACCGGACGGAGGCGACCGACCGGGCTCAGCCGGCCGGGACGCGACGGCCAGGCTGGGCGGACCGGTCGGGCTCACCGGACGGAGGCGACCGACCCGGCTCACCGGACGGCGGCGCCCGGCCCGGCCCGGCGGATGGGGGCGACCGGGCTCAGCAGACGGGGAGGTGCCGGGCGAAGAACCCGAGGAGCATGCCGCGGACCGTGCGGACGGAGTGGGACGGCTCGACCGTGCCGACCAGGCCCGCCCGGGCCCCGGCGGTCACCAGTCCGGCCCGCTGCAACTGGGGGACCAGGGCGGCGAGGTCGGTGAAGACCCAGTGCGCCGAACGGTCGAGCATCCGTCGGTGGGTGTGCCCGCCCGGATGGGCCGTCATGGCCGCCCACGAGGTCTCCAGCTCCCGCTGGCCCTCGAAGCCGTCGGTGCCCAGCAGCAGCAACGGCCGGTCCACCCCGTACCGCGCCACCGGGAACAGCTCGCCCGGCGTGCCGGGCGCCGGCGACGGGTGGTCCAGGAAGCCCTCCATGGTGACCGCCGCCCGGACGCGCCGGTCCCGGTACATCGCCTCGGCCGCGGTGGTGCCCCCGGCCGAGTGCCCGTAGCACCCGGTCCGCCGCAGGTCCAGCGCCCGCCCGAGGTGCCGTGGCGGGGTCCGGCGGTGCACGTCGGGGGTCCGTCCGGCGGCCAGCTCCGCCAGCCGGTCCAGGACGAACCGGGTGTCCGCGACCCGGGTCTCGATCATGGTGCGGAACATCTCCGGATCGGTCCGGGGGTCGTCCCGGAAGACGGTGGTGCGCACGGTGTCCCGGAACGCGGTGGCCGGGCCGGGGAACTCCACCACGACCGCGTCGCCGGGGTGGTCGATGGTCACCACCACGTACCCCCGGCTCGCCAGCTCCTCGGCGGCCGCGGTGCCCAGGGTGCGGGGATCGCCGCCGCCCGGGCTGTACAGCAGCACCGGCCGGCGTCCCGGCAGGGCCGGCGCGTCCGGGTGCGCGTGGGTGGCGGTGGCACCCCAGTCCACCCCGGCCTCCGGCAGCCCCGGGCGGAGGCGCCGGGCCAGCACCCCGAACACCACGGCGGCCTCCGGGGTCATCTGCGGCGCCACCGGGCGGTCGGTTGCCGGGCGGGCCGGGTAGAGCACCGTCACCATCACCTCCCGGACCGGGATCGACGGGTCCCAGGGGTCGCGCCGGGTGTGGTCCACCAGGTGGAGCGTGGCGATCCCGACCGGGTGCGGGCCGGTCGGGGCCGGCAGCCGCAACGTGACCCCGCCCGGTCCGCCCGTGGGAGCCGGACCGTCCCCCGGGGACCCGTCGGTCCGGTACGCCGTACGGTTCCCGGGGCTCGTGGCGTTCGAGGTCCCGTCCCCCGTGGTAGCCGCCGCGGCTGCCGCCGCCCCGCCGGCCGGCGGCAGTGCGCCCGCCAGTACGGCGGACGCGGCGACCACCACCGTCCGCCGCCCCACCGCCGTCGGCCGGTCCACCGCCGGAGCCGGTCCGTCCCGGCGACCGCCGTCCGCCGCCGGGGCGGCTTCGCCTGAGCCTGCCGGCCGCCCGGCCGCGGGCCGTTCCGCCCGCCCGGTCCCGCCGGACCGCCGTCCTTGTCCCCACTCCTCGCGCGCCATGACTCTCCTTCACGTGTCGGTGTCGATCTGCCGGAACAACCGGGCAGCGGCCCCCGCCCGCCCGTGGCGAACGACGGCAGCCCGCCCCTCGCCGGGCCCGGCGAGCACCCCGGTTCGCTCCACCGGCGGCCGGGCGCCGGAGGATGGCGGGAGGGCGTGTCCGCCATGCTGGCGACCGACGGGGAGGGGGACGATGGTTGAGGCGGAGGCCGAAAGGATGGCGCGGACCGGGGAAGCGGTGATCCGGATCCGCTTCACGGCCGCGGATCTCGCGCGGGTCCGGTTCGCCGCCCGGCCCGCGCCGTTGCAGGAGCTGAACACGGCCCTGCTGATGCTGGGCCGGCCGCGGGACGGGCTGCTGTTCGACCGCTGGCGGGGGCGGCTCCTCCGGGCGCTGCCGGAGTCCGCCCGGCCGTTCGGCGACCTGGTGCCCGCGGGCCAGGCGCCGGCGTTCCTGGACGTGTTCGACGAGGACCTGCGGGAGGGTCTCGCCACCCTCCGGGCCACGCCGCCGGACCTGGTCCGGGCCGAGACCGAGCGGGTCTACGCCCGGCACCCGGCGCCGCCGCCGCGCTGGCTCCGCGACCTGCACCGGGGTGATCCCGCCGCGTGGCGGCTCCTCGGCCGGGCCCAACTGGCCGCGTTCGACACGGTGCTGCGCCCGGTGTGGGACCAGGTGGCGGACCTGCACCGGGAGGAGTTCACCCGGCACGCGCTGACCGTCGCCGAGCACGGGGTGGGTGCCGCGCTCACCGGGCTGGTCCCCGGCGCCCGGTTCCACCGGGACGTGTGGGAGCTGCCCGGCCCGGACCTCCCGGACCACCAGGGCGGCGCCGGGCGGTCCGGGCGGGACGGCATCCGCCCCGGTGGCGGGGTGTCCGGCACGGCCGGGGCGGACCCGGGCGGAACCCGCCCCGGCGGCACGGGGACCGGTACGGCCGGCAGGCCGCCCGGCGGGCAGGCATGGGGTACGGCCGGCACGCCGCCCGGCCGGCAGGCGCCCGCCACGGGTGCGGCGGCCGGCCGCACGGCACCGCCGGCCGCGGGCGGGCCACGGGAGTTCACACTGGGCGGGCGCGGCCTGGTGCTGCTGCCCACCTTCCACTGGACCGGTGGCCCGCTGGTCGCGGAACCGCCCGGGCGCCCCCTGGTCGTGACCTACCCGGCCGGCCCCGGCCTGCCGCTCCGGCCGGGCGGTGCGGCCGACCCGGACCAGGCCCTCGCCGGGGTGCTCGGACGTACCCGGCTGGACATCCTGACCCTGCTCACCGAGGAACACACCACCGGCGGGCTGGCCCGCCGGCTCGGCGTCAGCAGCGCCACGGTCTCCGCCCACACCGCCGCGCTGCGCGGGGCCGGCCTGATCACCACCGTCCGCGCCGGGCGGGCCGTGGCCCACCGGCGCACCCGGCTGGGGACCCTGCTGGTCCGCCACCGCGACGCGACCACGGACGGCCGGGCGCCCGGCCGGACCCCATGACGCCGCCCGGCCGGCCCCCCTGACGCGCCCGCCGGACACCTCCCCGGCGACCTCGCGGCGCGCCGGGTCCGTCGCCGGCCGGGCCCGGTGGGACCGCCGGCGACCGCATCACCCGGCCGGTCAGCGGTCGCCGGCCGCCGGACCCGCTCCTAATAGACGCCCTCGATCACCTTCTCGTCGTCGAAGACGGCCACCGGGCCGACGTCGGCGACCGAGTCGCCCACGGCACCGGCCGGGGCCGGCACCCGTACCGCCAGGTCGCGTTCGAGGTTGTTGGGGAGCAGACAGGACCTGCTGACGTGGCTCATCACCACCTGCCCGCGCTCGCCGTACGCCACCGGGGTCCGGGACGCCGGGTCGGCCGGATCCACCACGGAGAAGGTGACGAAGGGGGTCTGCGGGTCGAAGACGCACAGCCCGTCGTCGGTGTCACCGGTGGTGGCCGCCCCGTCCGCCGACCCGTCACCGTCGGCGATCCGCTCGGTCGCGCCGCCCAGCATCATGGTGTTGCCGTAGGTGCCGTAGAGCTTGACCCCGGGGAACACCTCGCTGCGCAGCAGGTCGCGGGTGTCGGCCGTCATGTGCGCGCCGCCCCACATGATGCCCTGGACCTTCTCCCGGACCAGCTCGACCAGGTCGTCGTTCCGGGCCAGCCGCTCCAGCATCGGCGGGGTGGTCATCAGCACCCCGATGTCCTGGGTCCGCAGCACGTGCTCGGCCTGTTCGACCAGGTGGTCCACGTAGGCGTCCGCCTCCTGGCCGCGCCCGGCGGCGATCAGCCGCTTCACCCAGCGCGGGTCCATGTCGATGCGGAACATCATGCCGCCGTGCCGGGCCGCGGTGGTGCCCACCATCTCGCCGACCATGTGCGGCCCGCTCGGCGCGATGGCCAGCCAGTCCAGTCCGCGGGGTATGCCGAGCCGGTCGAGGTCCGCGCTCATGCCGTGGGTGAGGCGGTCCATCCACTCCCGGAAGCACACGATCCGCTTGGGGATCCCGGTGGTGCCGCCGCTCTCGAACACGCCGACGAGGTCCGGGGCGGGGCCGTACCCGCGCGGGATCAGGTCGCGCACCGGCACCTGGCGGAGTTCCCCGGTGACGTCGGGGAAGCGGCTGAGGTCGGCGACCGTCCGCACCTCCTTGACCGGGTCGAAGCCGAGCGACGCGGCCCGCGCCAGCCAGAACGGGGAGCCGGTCTCCGGGCCGAAGTGCCAGGCCATCGCGGCCTGGATGTACTCGTCCGGGTCGGGCCGGGTGCCGAACGGCACGTTCAGCACCTCGGGCGCGGCCACCGGGGCACCGGCGGCCGGGGGGCGGTGGGCGGATTCGGGCATGCGGGTTCTCCTCGCGGTCGTGGACGCGGCGGTGGGCGGCGCCCGGTGTTTTCCGGGGTGCGGTACGGCGGCGCACCGGCCCGGTGCCGGTACGGCCGCACCCGGCCGGCCCCGGCGGCGGACACCGGGCCGGCCGGGTGCGGGCGGCGGATCGGCGGCGGCCGGTGCGCGCGGTCGATCGGGTGTGCTCGGTCAGGCGTGGCCGATCGGGTGCGGCCGCTCGGGTGCGGTCGGTGTGCGCGGGCCGGTGCGCGCGGCGGGCGGGCCGGCGCCGGTACGGCTCAGCCGCGGATGACGGCCTTGGTGCGCATCAGGAACTCACCCAGATAGGCGTCGTGCGGGATGCCGGGCGCGATCCAGTGCGTGGGGTGGTCCCCGATGTACAGGTTCTTCACCGACACCTCGTCGAGCAGCGCGTCCAGCAGCTCCTCGTCCCGGGTGATCGCGGTGAGCACCAGGCTGTCCCGGAGCGCCGCGATCCCGTCCGCTCGGCTCCACGGCGCCACCCACACGCAGGGGAAGGGGAGTTCCACGGCGGCCTGCGGGGCGCGCGGGGAGTCGAGCTGGTGGACCGCGGGCCGGAGCACGGCGCTGCCGTCACCCAGCTCGGCGACCACCCCGCCGCCGGCCGGGCCGGTGCCGCTGCCGCCCAGCCACGCCCGGGTCCCGCCTGCCACGGCGTGCAGGTGCTTCTCCATGGCCCGCGCCACCTCCACCGGGTGCACCGGCAGCACCGCCCGCTCGTCCTCCGGGGGCAGGGTGGGCAGCTCGGCGAGCCGGTCGGCCAGCGCGCGGGCGAGCGGCGCCGGGTCGGCGCCCTCGACGAGCACCGTGGTGGCGTTGACGCAGGCGGTGCCGCCGTGCCGGGCGACGGAGTCCACCACGGTGTCCAGGTGGTCGCGCCAGTCGGAGTCCGCGGTGATGAGGATCTTGGACCGGCCCGGGCCGTTCGGCAGGACCCGCGGGTCCGTCGCGAACCGGTCGATGACCTCCTGCCCGCCGTAGACCATGCTGAGGTCCGCGGCCCGCAGCAGCTCGCCAGCCGCGTCGTGGTCGGTGGGCAGCAGTACCACCTGGTCGTTGCCGAACCCGGCCGCGCGCAGGGCGCTGATCAGCCGGTACGGGGTGAGCGGTTCACGGCGGGAAGGGCGCACCGCCACCCGGTAGCCGAGCGCCAGGGCCTCCAGCCACAGGGCGTGCACCGCCGGATGGTTGCCCGCCGCGTGCACCGCGAAGACGTCCCCGCGCCGCACCCACACCGCGGTGCCGGAGCGGGCGGCCGGGTCGCGCCAGTCGTTCACCGCGCCGACCGGGCGGGCGGCCTGCACGCTGCGGTACGCGCCGGTGGCGCTGAGCCGGATCGCCTCCACCGCAACGCGCGCGTTGGCCAGCGGGGTGCCGGAGAGCCGGCTGACGGTGGTGAGGTACTCCTCGGCCGCCATCCCCTCCACGGTGCCCGCCGCGAACAGCTCCCCGGCCCGGGCCAGCGCGGCCAGCCGCGTCTCCAGCGGCGGGGTGGCCGCCCGGTGCAGCGCGGCCATCGCCCGGGTGACGTAGAGCTTCGGCACCAGGCTCAGCTCACCCATCGGCCGGCCGGACACATCGCTCAGCGGGAGGCGGGCGCGGGTGCGGTAGGGGCCGCCGGGCCCCAGCGCGTCCAGCCGCAGCGCCGGGTCCGGCGCGGATCCGGCGGGCGCGCCGGACGGGGGCCGCGGGGTGTGCGGGGACCGGGGGTACGGGCGGGGGCGCGGTCTCGGCCATCAGTCGGGCTCCTTCGACGTCCGCCGCGCCGCGACGCCGGACCGGCGGCGGCACGTGTCAACTGCGGCCATCCCATTACCGCTTGAACCGGCCTGTCAATTGAACCAAGGTCCATGTCGCAGCCCGCAGCCCGCAGCCCGCAGCCCGCAGCCCGCAGCCCGCAGCCCGGGGCCCGCAGCCCGGGGCCCGCAGCCCGGGGCCCGCAGCCCGGGGCCCGGCGCCCGGGGGCGTACCGGCACCGGCCCGCGCCGCGCCGCCCCAGGGCCGTCCTCCCCGCCCCAGGGCCGTCCCCGGTCCGTCCCCGGGCGGGTGCCGGTCAGACCCGGGGGAACCGGGCCTGGAGGTCCCAGATCACGGGGTTGTCGGCCAGCCCCTCGTGCATGTCGGTGAGGTCGGCGATCAGGTCGTGCAGGAAGTCGCGGGCCTCCCGGCGCAGCGCGCCGTGGTTGAAGGTGAGCGGCGGCTCCTCCAGCGGCACCCAGTCGGCGGTCACCTCGACCCAGCCGAAGCGGCGCTCGAAGAGCATCCGGTCGGCCGACTCGGTGAAGTCCAGCTCGGCGTGGTGGCGGCGGGCCGACCGGCTGCCCTGCGGGTCCCGGTCGAGTTGCTCGACGATGTCGCACAGCGCCCAGGCGAAGTCGAGCACCGGCACCCAGCCCCAGGCCGTGGACAGCTCGCGGTCCGCCTCGGTGTCGGCCAGGTAGACGTCACCGCAGAACAGGTCGTGCCGCAGGGCGCGCACGTCGGCGGTGCGGTAGTCCGTCTGCGGAGGGTCCGGGAAGCGCCGGGAGAGGGAGTAGCCGAGGTCGATCACGGGTCGATGGTGTCACGGGACGGCCCGCACCCCGGCACCACGCCCGCCGGACGTCCGGGGGCGTCCCCACCCCGGCCGGACGGCGCCCGGCGTCCCCCGGCCGGCCGGACCCCGCGGGGCCCTGCCGACCGGGCCGGGACCCTCCGGTGGGGAGCCCACCGGAGCACGGCCGGACGCGGAGAACCCGTCGTGGCAGCACCCGTCGTGGCAGAACCCGTCGCGACAGAACCCACCGCGGCCGAACCCGTCGTGGCAGCACCCGCCACGGCCGGATCCCCTGCGGCAAAAGAGAACCCGTCGGGGCGAGCCCCGCCGCGCCAAAAGGACCCGCCGGGGCAGGACCCGCCCGGGCGGGTCCCCTCAGAGCTGGACCACCGACCGCAGCACCTCGCCGCGTCCCATCCTGGCGAACGCCTCCTCGACGTCGTCCAGGGCGATGGTCTCGGTGACGAACGCGTCGAGGTCCAGCCGGCCCTGGAGGTACAGATCGATCAGCATGGGGAAGTCGCGGGACGGCAGGCAGTCCCCGTACCAGGAGGACTTCAGCGCGCCGCCGCGTCCGAACACGTCGAGCAGCGGCAGCTCCAGCTTCATCTCCGGGGTGGGCACGCCGACCAGCACCACGGTGCCGGCCAGGTCCCGGGCGTAGAACGCCTGCCGGTAGGTCTCCGGGCGGCCGACCGCGTCGATCACCACGTCGGCACCGTGGCCGCCGGTGAGCCGCTGGATCTCGGCCACCACGTCGGCGCCGGTGCCGTTGACCGTGTGGGTGGCGCCCAGCGAGCGGGCCCACTCCAGCTTCCGGTCGTCCAGGTCCACCGCGATGATCTTCGCGGCGCCGGCCAGCCGGGCCCCGGCGACCACGGCGCACCCCACGCCGCCGCAGCCGATGACGGCGACCGAGTCGCCGCGCCCCACGCCGCCGGTGTTCAGCGCGGCGCCCAGCCCGGCCATCACCCCGCAGCCCAGCAGCCCGGCCGCGGCGGGCGCCGCCGCCGGGTCCACCTTGGTGCACTGCCCGGCGGCGACCAGCGTCTTCTCGGCGAAGGCGCCGATGCCCAGGGCGGGGGACAGCGGCGTGCCGTCCGCCAGCGTCATCGGCCGGGCGGCGTTGTGGGTGTTGAAGCAGTACCAGGGGCGGCCGCGCAGACAGGCGCGGCAGGCGCCGCACACCGCGCGCCAGTTGAGGATGACGAAGTCCCCGGGGGCGAGGCCGGCGACCCCGGCGCCGACGGACTCCACCACGCCGGCCGCCTCGTGACCCAGCAGGAACGGGAACTCGTCGTTGATGCCGCCCTCCCGGTAGTGCAGATCGGTGTGGCACACGCCGCACGCCTGTACCCGTACCACCGCTTCGCCGGGCCCCGGGTCCGGGACGACGATCGTCTCCATGCTCACCGGCCTGCCCTTGCCGAGAGCCACCACACCGCGCACCTGTTGAGTCATGTGAGCAGCGTAGGCGGGGTGCGGGGAGAACAGAACGGGCCGCACCGGGGGGTGGCCGGTGCGGCCCGTTCAGGCGATCCGGCGTGTGCCGGGCCGGCGCGGCGCCGGGGCGGCGCCGCGCCGTGTCCGGCGGTACGTGGCGGGACGCCGTGACCGGACTCGGGTCAGTGGGTCACTTGACGTTGATCGCCGTCCACGCCGCCGCGACCGCCTTGTACTCCGCGCTGGTGGAGCCGTACAGGTCGGCCGCCGCCTGCAGGGTGCCGGTCCGCGCCCCCGCGTAGTCGGTGGTGGAGGTGAAGTACGTGGTCAGCGCCTTGTACCAGATCTTGGTGGCCTTGTCCCGGCCGATGCCGGTGACCGTGGAGCCGTCGTAGGTCGGGCTGTTGTAGCTGACGCCGTTGATGGTCTTGGCGCCGCTGCCCTCGCTCAGCAGGTAGTACCAGTGGTTGGCCGGGCCGGAGGAGTAGTGGACGTCCACCCGGCCGATGCCCCGGTACCAGTAGTCCTTGGACGCGCCGTCGCGGCTCGGCTTGTCCTGGTAGCGCAGCGGGGTGCCGTCGCCGTTGATGTCGATCTTCTCGCCGATGAGGTAGTCACCGGAGTCCGCGGAGTTGTTGGCGTAGAACTCCGTGGCGGTCGCGAAGATGTCGGAGGTCGCCTCGTTCAGGCCGCCCGACTCGCCGCTGTAGCGCAGGCCCGCGGTGTTGGAGGTGACGCCGTGGGTCAGCTCGTGGGCCGCCACGTCCAGCGAGGTGAGCGGGTTGGAGTTGCCCGAGCCGTCGCCGTAGGTCATGCAGAAGCAGCTGTCGGACCAGAAGGCGTTGACGTAGTTGTTGCCGTAGTGGACCCGGCTGTACGCGGCCTTGCCGTCGTTCTTGATGCCGTTGCGGCCCAGCACGTTCTTGTAGAAGTCCCAGGTGGTGGCGTGCCCGTAGGCCGCGTCCACCGCGGCGCTCTGGCGGCCGCCGCCCCACACGTCGTCGGCGTCGGTGAACAGCGAACCGGTGCCCGAGGTGCCCTGGTTCAGGTCGTACGTCTTGTGGCCGCCGTGCGTGGGGTCGGTCAGGTTGTACGAGCCGCCGGAGGCGGTGGTGCTCAGCGGCACGGTGCCGTTGTAGTCACCGGTGCCGGTGCCGGTCTCGATGCGCTCGTCGGCGAAGAGCTGCTTGCCGGTCGCGGCGTCGGTGACCACGTGCAGCTCGCTCGGGGTGCCGTCGTGCTGCACACCGGTGACCACGGTCTCCCAGGCCAGCACGGGCTTGCCGGTCGCGGCCCAGACCACCTTGCGCGGCGACGCGGCGGCGGGCTTGCCGCTCTCCTCCTCGGAGGCGGCCTTCAGTGCGGACTTCCGGGCGTCGGCGGCGCTGACCCCGGCGGTGGTGCCGGCCAGCGTGATGCGGCTCTTGACCGCCTTGGTGACGCCGCGCCGGCCGTCCTTCTTCTCGTGCACCACGAGGTCGCCGCCGAGCACCGGCAGGCCCTCGTAGGTGCGCTCGTAGCGGGTGTGGACCGTGCCGTCCGCGTCCCTGATCACGTCCCGGACGACGAGCTTCTCCTTGGCGCCCAGGCCCAGCGCCCGGGCCTCGGCGGGGGCGTCCGCCTGGGCGGCCTTGATGGCGGCGGCGCGCTCACCCACCGGGAGCAGCACGGCGGAGGCGCCGGCCGCCCGGTCCTGCCGGTCGGCCTGGGCGCTGGCCGAACCGGTCTGCACGCCGATGACCACCATGGCGGCGGAGGCCACCAGAGCGGCGCCGCGGATGACGTTCTTGCGGGGGGAGGAAACGTTTCGTCTCACTCGGTCTCCTTGCGCGGGGCCGCCGTGGGCGGCCGTGTGGGGGCGGACGGCGGGGACGTGCCGTCCGGTGCTGCATGGAAATCGCCGATGGTGCAGCTGCGCCGAGGTGGGCTCGGCGCGGGTACCGCGAGTGGTGCGAAGGACGCGTACGACGACGCGGGCAGCTCCTGCGCCAGGGGAGTGGCGCCGGGGCGGCCGACCAGAGAGTGGCATCAATTGACCGGCCCCAACAGGCCGGTAACAAGAATTTGACCATCCGTTGTCCGTTGAGGAACGTCATCTGTCCGCTATATGGCGAACGGCCCGGCGAAGGTGTGGACCTTCGCCGGGCCGTTCGCGCCGCGCGGCGGCAACCCGGCTGCTGCGGGGGCGCGTTCCGGCCACACCGTGGTGGCCTGCCGCTGCCACTGCGGGCGCGTTCCGGCCGCATTCCGGACGATTCCGGGGCGGACAGGGCCGGATCACCGCCGCCGCCCCGGGCCGGGCGGCATCGGCGCTCTCCGCCGGACCGGCCGCCGGTCCGGTCGCCGTGGGGCCTCCGGCCGTCACCGTCCCGGCCGGCGACGGTACGGCGGTCCGCGGTGTCCCGGCACGGGGGCCGGTCAGACGCCCGCCGCGACCTTGAGGGTGATCACCCCGGCGATGATCGAGAGGAAGGAGACCAGCTTGGGCAGGGTGATCTTCTCCCGGTAGATCACCGCGCCCAGGACGACCGTGCCGATCGAGCCGACCCCGGTCCAGATGGTGTAGCCGACGCCGACGTCGAGGGTCCGCAGCGCCAGGCTGAGGGTGAAGATGCCGCCGGCCGCGGCGAGCAGGGTGAAGACCGAGGGCCACAACCGGGTGAACCCCTTGGTGGCGTTGGTGCCGAGGGCGAAGGCGATCTCGAAGACGACGGCGATCGCGAGGAAGGTCCAGGCCATGGCGGCATTCCTTTCGGGAGGCGGGGAGAGGCGGGGCGGTGGCGGTGGCCGGCGGACGGGCCGGGGACGGCCGACCGGAGCGGCCGGGCCCGACGGGTCGACCGGGCCCGACGGGATGACGGCCGGCGGCGCGTCCGGGCTCGACGGGACGCCGGAGTGGGCGGGACGACCGGGCTCACCGGAACGGCCCGGGGCTCGGCAGGGCGGCCGGGTGGGACGGGCCGGGTGTGCCGGGGCGGGGCAGGACGGGGTGGAGCGGCGGGCCGGGCGGGGAGGAGCGGAGGCGGGGGCCGTGGGAGCGGCTCAGGCGGCGAGCGTTCCGGCGCCCGCCGGCTGCCGCCGCTCGGCGTCCTCGCGGGGCTCCTCGGTCTGCGCGCGGGAGAGCGAGTCGGAGAGCTTCAGGCCCAGGACGCCACCGATGATCAGGACGAAGGCCAGCACCTTCCAGCCGTTGATCGACTCGTCGAAGATCACGGTGCCCAGCACCACGGTGCCGACCGAGCCGATGCCGGTCCAGACGGTGTAGCCCACGCCCACGTCCAGGGTCCGCAGCGCGAGGCTGAGGAAGAAGATCCCGCCGGCCGCCGCCGCGGCGGTCAGCAGGGACGGCCCCAGCCTGGTGAAACCGTCGGTGGCGTTGGTGGAGAGGGCGAAGACGACCTCGAAGACGGACGCGATGAGCAGATGGACCCAGGCCATGGGAGACGACCCCTCAATGATTGTATGTACGTGCAAGTTCTCGGTGGGAAGATCATGCATGTACAAGTAATCTGCTGTCAATCGCCATCGCCGGCCCGGTGACCGTCCGGGCCGCCGGAACCGAGGAGTCACCATGCCACCGGCCACGCCCCGACCCGCTCCGGCCGACCCGGAGATGTGGAACCACGTGCTGGCCCTGCACGCGCGGGTGGAGCACCGGCTGGGTGCCGTGCTCCAGCGCCGGCACGGCCTCGGGCTCTCCGAGTACCGGGCGCTGGGGCACCTGTCGGCGGCCGGCCCCCGGTGCGAGCTGCGGATGCAGGAGCTGGCCGACCGGCTGGGGCTCAACCAGAGTTCGGTGACCCGGCTGGTCGGCCGGCTCAACGCGGCGGGCCTCACCTTCCGGGACTCCTGTCCGGACGACAAGCGCGGCGTGTACACCGTGCTCACCGATGCCGGCCGGGCCCGCCACGAGGAGGCCCGCGCCACCTACGGGGAGACGCTCAGCGCGGCGCTCGACGAGGCGGCGGGGGCGAGCCCCGCCGCGGCGGCCCTGGTCACCGCGGCCCGCAGCGCCCTGGGCTGACCGTCACGCCCCGGCCCGCCACGTCCGGCCCGCCATCTCCCGGGCCGGCCGCCACCCCCGGGCCGGTTCGCCGCGCCCGGGCCGATCCCGCGGCCCGCGCCCCCGCCCGGCCCCCCGGTGGGCACGCCCCGCCCGGGGGCGCGGACCCGACCCGGCCCTCGCCCTGTCCGTCCCTGCCCCGGGGCCGCCGCCGGTCACAGGTCGAGGCGTACCGCGTACCGCCGCAGCCAGGTGTTGAGCAGCAGGGCGGTCTCCATCCCGTAGCGGTCGAGGTAGTCGGCGAGGTCCGGGTCCGCCGGGCGGCCGGGGCCCGGCCCCGCGGCGGCCGCCCGGCCGGTCCGCCGGGCCCATCCCGCGTCCAGCAGCGCGTGCACCGGCTCGCCCGGATCGGCCAGCAGCCGGGCGAACTGCTCGCGCACCGCGGCGGTGTAGGTCCGGTGCGGCGTGGACGGGTACGGGCTCTTCGGCCGGTCGGCGACGGCCGCGGGCAGCAGATCGCGGACCGCGGCCCGCAGCAGGCTCTTCTCCCGGCCGTCGTGGGTCTTCATCGCCCAGGGCGTGTTGTGCACGTAGGCGACCAGCCGGTGGTCGCAGAACGGCACCCGCGCCTCCAGTCCCACCGCCATCGACATCCGGTCCTTCCGCTCCAGCAGACGCGGCAGGAACCGGGTGAGCGCCAGGTGGCCCACCTCCCGCATCCGCCGCTCCACCGGGTCGGTGGCGCCGGGCGGCTGTTCCACCTCCGCCACCGCCTCCCGGTGGCGGTCGCGCCGGTAGGTGTCCAGGTCGAGCCGCTTGCGGAGCCCGGGTTCGAGCAGCCGGTCCAGGGTGCCGGCGAACCCGGGGCCGCCCGTGCCCAGCCACGGGAAGGTGTCCGAGGCGACCGCGGCGGGGTCGTGGAACCAGCCGTACCCGCCGAACAGCTCGTCCGCCGCCTCCCCGGACAGCGCCACCGTGGAGTGCCGCCGCACCGCCTTGAACAGCAGGTAGAGCGAGGTGTCGCGCTCGCCGCGGCCGACCGGGAGGTCGCGGGCGACGAGCGCGGTGGTGCGGTGCAGCGGGTCGGCGAGCCCGGCGACCGGCAGCACGATGTCGGTGTGCCGGGTGCCGGTGTGCGCGGCCACGGCGTGCGCGTAGGGGCGGTCCGGGCTGCCCCCGTCCGGCGCTCCGGCCCCCGGTGCCCCCGGCACCCCCGCCCCCCCGGCCGCGACCTCCGTACCCCCGCCCCCGCTCCCGGCCGCGACCTCCGTGCCTCCGCCCTCGGCAGCGTCCTCCGCCCCGGCGCCCCCGGCGACGTGCCCGGCGTCCGTCGCGGCCCGGGCGGCGAAGTCCACCGCGAAGGTGGCGAGCGGCCCCGCGCCCTCCGCGGCGAGCCGGCGGGCGGCGAGCGCGGTCACCGCGCTGGAGTCCAGCCCGCCGGAGAGCAGGGCACAGCGCGGCACGTCCGCGACGAGCTGGCGGGTCACGGTGTCGTCGAGGAGTTCCCGGACGGTGTCCACGGTGGTGGGCAGGTCGTCGGTGTGCTCGGTGGTGGGCAGCCGCCAGTACGTGTGGTGCCGCAGCCCCGCACGGCTCAGGCGCACCAGCCTGCCGGGCACCACCTCGCGCAGGCCCCGGTAGACCGCGTGCCCGGGGGTCTTGGCGAGGGCGAACAGCTCCCGCAGCCCGTCGGTGTCCACCACCGCCTCGGCCCACGGATGGGCCAGGATCGCCTTGGGCTCGGAACCGAACAGCAGGCCGTGCCGGGTGGGCCGGTAGAAGAGCGGTTTGACGCCCAGCCGGTCGCGGACCAGCAGGAGTTCCTCGGTACGGGCGTCCCACAGCGCGAAGCCGTACATCCCGTTGAGCCGCTCCACGAACCCGGCGCCCCACTCCAGATAGGCGCGGAGCACCACCTCGGTGTCGCTCGCGGTACGGAAGGCGTGGCCCCGGCCGGTCAGTTCGGCGCGCAGCTCGCGGTGGTTGTAGACCTCGCCGCTGAAGGTGAGCGCCGCCTCCGGCCCGCCGCCGGGGCCGGTGGCCGCCGAGCACATCGGCTGCCGGCCGGCCGCCGGGTCGATCACGGCGAGTCTGCGGTGGCCCAGCAGCGCGTGGCGGCCCGCCCACCGCCCCTCGTCGTCCGGTCCCCGGCAGGCCATGGTGGCCGTCATGCCCAGCAGGACGTCCTGCCGGTCCGTCAGGTCCCGCGCGTAGTCCACCCATCCCGCGATGCCGCACACGTCCCGTACGCCTCCTGTCAACAGATTGGCCGTTCACTCACCGTTCATCCGCTGACCCAGGAATCTATGGCGTGGAAGCCCGGAAGCCTGGGATCCGCGGCTTCGTGACCGTGTCTGCTTTCGCACCTCGTGCCCGTACGCTGGGCGGAACGTGACGGGGAAGACGGGGGACGGGAGGGGCCTTCCAGGTGGGAGCGGTCAAGAGCAAGCGGGTGCCACGGGCGGTGCGGGAGCAGCAGATGCTCGACGCCGCGGTGCGGATCTTCGCCCGGCGCGGCTACCGGGCGGCGTCCATGGACGAGATCGCCGAACTGGCGGGGGTGTCCAAGCCGTTGGTCTACCTCTACCTCCACTCCAAGGAGGAGCTGTTCAGCGCCTGCGTCCGGCGGGAGGCGGCGGCCCTGGTGGCGGCGGTCCGCCGGGCCGTGGAACCGGGCGCGCCGGCCGACCGGCAGATGTGGGAGGGGCTCAACGGCTTCTTCGCGCACACCGCCGCGCACCCGGACGGGTGGGCGGTGCTGCACGTCCAGGCGCGTACCCAGGGGGAGCCGTTCGCGCGGGAGGTCGCCGCCATGCGGGCGGAGATCGTGGACCTGGTGACCCGCCAGATCGCGGTGGCCGCCCGGGAGGCGGGATGCCGCTCCCGGCCCGCCGGGCGGGAGGCGTCGGCGCTGGCGGAAGCGCTGGTGGGCGCGGCGGAGTCGCTCGCGGACTGGGCGGGCGCGGCCGGCGACGACGGCGGTGACGACGGCGGTGCGGGCGGCGGTACGGACGGGCCGTCGGCCCGGGAGACGGCGGCCACGCTGATGAACTTCGCCTGGGCCGGGCTGGGCAACCTGATCGAGGGCCGCGGCTGGTCCCCGCCCCCCGCGCCACCGACCGCCGCGCAACCCGCGCCACCGACCGCCGCGCGACCGGCCCCCGCGCAACCGGCAGCCGGCCACCCGGCCGGCTGACCCCGGCCGTGCGGCCTCCGACCGGCACCCGGCCACCCGTGTGGTCTGCTGCCGGCCGGATGCCCCGATCGACCACCGGGCGCCCGCCGCGGGGGCGCCCGCCGCCGGGGCGCCCGTCCGGTGCGGGCGCCCTCCGGTGCCGGCGGTCGTCCACGTCGGGGCGGTCTTCCGGTCAGGGTGTGGCGGGCAGGTCCTTGCGCAGGACGGTGCACACCGTCTCGCGGCGGCGCACCGATCCGTCCGGCGCCCGCTCGTCCCAGCTGTCGGGTCGCCGGCCGCAGACGACGTAACCGAGCCGCTCGTACAGCTCCCGGGCCCGGGGGTTGTCCTCCTCCACCGCCAGTTCGGCCCGGCGCAGCCCGCGCGCCGTGATGCGTTCCTCGGCCGCCCGGATCAGCAGGGTGCCGATGCCGCGGGAGCGCAGCTCGGGGTGGACCACCAGTTGCCAGAGCGTGCCGGCGCCTTCGCTCTCCCCGTAGTCGATGCCGCACTTGGCCACCGGGGCGCCCGCCGGGGTGAACGCCGCGAGGTAGTCCACCTCGGCGCGCGCGGCCCGCGTCAACTGCGCCGCCACATTGGCCAGGTGAAGGTCCGAACCGGCCCACCCGCACTGCGTCAGGTCTGCCGGCAGCAGATCGCGGACGGTCAGCCGTGGCACCACATCGGTCATCTTTTCCCCACCTCCGGCCGTGAGTGTGCCCGGGTCGCCCTGCTGGCGCAAAAGCGTTTCACCGGCGCCTGCCGGTCCCGGCGCGCAGGGGCCGCCGCCGTGTGCCGTTCCTCCCCGCCGTCCGCCGCGCGTCGTCCCTTCCCCGCCGTACGCGGCGGGTCCCTCCCTCTCCACCGACCGCGCCGTTCCCTCCTCGCGTCCGCCGAGCGCCGCAGCCCCCCGCCGTGGGGCCGGTCCGCCGTGAGCGTGGCGGATTTCACGTCGCGGGCGGGTCGGATCCGCCCCGGCCCCATGGTGCGCAAGGGAACGAAGATGCCTGTGTGACGGGAGAGGTAAGTGATTGCCGTGCGGGCTCCCCAAGGGCCCGGCGTCCGATACGCGATCACACCCCGCGCGGTAAGACGGCCCGGACCGGTTGCCGCGGGGGAATACCGGCTATCGCGGACCGGTAATCGTGAATACGGACAGCCGGGCGAAGGGGGTGCTCAGCTGAGTTCCGCGCGTGCGGGGACGGGCCGGCGGAACGGTTACTCGGTGCCCTTCCGCGACGGCGCGGGACCATCACGGCAATCATCGGCATGAACATGCGGTGAAGCACGGGGAAAACACCGGTGCCGCCGGCCCGGTCCCCGGGGCGCGCTCCCGGCGTCGGGCGGCCGGGGCGGGGTGCGGGGACGGAGCGCCGGGCGGAGCGGAGGGGAGAACGGCGGAAGCCCCGCCCGCCCGCCGAAGCGGGTGGAACGGGGCTTCCTCGTCCCGTTCACCGGCTGCGAGCAGCCGGTTCGCGGGACACGTCTCAGGCCGGGGTGACGTTCTCGGCCTGCGGGCCCTTCGGGCCCTGGGTGACGTCGAAGGTCACGGTCTGGTTCTCCTCCAGGGAGCGGAAGCCAGACGCGTTGATCGCGGAGTAGTGGACGAAGACATCGGGGCCGCCGCCGTCCTGGGCGATGAATCCGAAGCCCTTTTCGGCGTTGAACCACTTCACGGTTCCGGTAGCCATAAGCCCTCCTTGGGCCAAAGGGTTGCCCTGCTCCAGAACCTGCAAAGAAGTCTGAAAATTACAAAAGCCTGCGGGTTACATGCTCCGCAGGCTCTGTACTGCAAGGGAAACCAAACTGCAACTTGCGGCGAGCCTAGCACGGTGGCTCTCCGCGAGGAAAGAGCCAAAGATCACGGAAACCGGGGGTTTCCCTCACCGGCCCCACGGGAATAAGGCCCGATCCGGTCCGTCATGGACGCGCCCAACCGTACCCCGGCGCCGCCGCGGCGGGCCGGGGGGCTTAGCCTCCGTTTGTGGACAATTCAGCCCCTGCCGCCGCCACCGCCACCGGTCACCACCGGAGCCGGCCGCGGGTCGGCCACATCCAGTACCTCAATTGTCTGCCCCTCTACTGGGGCCTGGCCCGTACGGGCAGCCTGCTCGACTTCGAGTTGACCAAGGACACCCCGGACGCGCTCAACGACATGGTCGTCCGGGGGGACCTGGACATCGGTCCGGTCAGCCTGGTGGAGTTCCTGCGCCACGCCGACGACCTGGTCGCCCTGCCGGACATCGCGGTCGGCTGCGACGGCCCGGTGATGTCCTGCGTGATCGTCTCCCAGGTGCCGCTGGACCAGCTGCACCGGGCCCGGGTCGCGCTCGGCTCCCAGTCCCGCACCGCGGTCTGCCTGGCACAGCTGCTGCTGTCCGACCGCTACGGGGTGGAACCCGACTACTACGTCTGCCCGCCGGACCTCAGCCTGATGATGCAGGAGGCAGACGCGGCGGTGCTGATCGGCGACGCCGCGCTCCGCGCCAACCTCCACTACGCGCCCCGGCTCGGCCTCCAGGTCCACGACCTGGGCCAGATGTGGAAGGAGTGGACCGGGCTTCCGTTCGTCTTCGCGGTCTGGGCCGCCCGCCGGGACTACCTGGAGCGCCAGCCGGCGATCGTGCGCGCGGTGCACGAGGCGTTCCTCGCCTCCCGCGACCTGTCCCTCCAGGAGGTGACCAAGGTCGCCGAGCAGGCCGCCCGCTGGGAGGCGCTGGAGGCGCCGGTGCTGGAGCAGTACTTCACCACGCTCGACTTCAGCCTCGGCACCGACCAGATCAAGGGCATAGCGGAGTTCGCCCGCCGGACCGCCGACCGGATGGGCTACCCGCCGGACGTCCGGGTGGAGCTGCTCCCGGCCGGCTGAGCCCGGACCCGTCCGGCCCGGCGCCGGGCGGGCGGTTCCGGTCCGGCGCCGGGCCGCGGTTCCGGTCCGCCGGGCCCGCGGGCGCGTCCCTCCGGGGCGGCGGGGTCCGCCGTCCCGCCGCGGGTCCGCCGCCCGGCCGCGGGCCGGGCGGGCACCGGTACGGCACCCGGCACGGGTCTTCCGCACCACCGGGCCCGCGGCCGGGCCGCCGCCTAAGCTGGACCGGCGCAGTCGAGGGGGAGGCATCGCGATGCAGCCGCTGGGAGCGGAAGACCCGCAGTCGATCGGCCCGTACCGCCTCCTGGGGCGGCTCGGCGCCGGCGGCATGGGCAGCGTCTACGTGGGGCGTACCGCCGGCGGACGGACGGTCGCGGTCAAGACGGTGCACCCGCACCTCGCGCGGGACGAGCAGTTCCGGGCCCGCTTCCGGCGCGAGGTGGAGGCGGCCCGCCGGGTCGGCGGCGCCTGGACCGCGCCGGTGCTCGACGCCGACCCCGAGGCCCGGATTCCCTGGGTGGCCACCGGGTACGTGGCCGGCCCGGCGCTGAGCCAGGCGGTACTGGACTCCGGTCCGCTGCCCGGCCCCTCGGTGCGGGCCCTGGCCGCCGGGCTCGCCGAGGCGCTCGCCGCGGTCCACCGCCTCGGGCTGGTGCACCGGGACGTCAAGCCGTCCAACGTGCTGCTCACCCTGGACGGTCCACGCCTGATCGACTTCGGGATCGCCCGGGCCCTGGAGGGCACGGTCTCCCTCACCGCCACCGGCGCCTCCCTCGGTTCACCCGGCTACATGTCGCCCGAGCAGATCCTCGGCCGGCGGGTGGACGCCGCCACGGACGTCTTCGCGCTGGGCGCGGTCCTGGCGTACGCGGCCACCGGCGAGGGCCCGTTCCCCGGCCACAGCTCCGCCGCCCTGCTGTACAAGGTGGTGCACGAGGACGCGGTGCTCGGCCCCGGCCTCACCGGGGAACTGCGCGAGCTGGTCACCGCGTGCCTGGCCAAGGACCCCGCCGGCCGTCCCACGCCCGGGCAGATCGCCGCCCGCGTCGCCCCCGCGGGCGCCGCGACGCTGCTGGGTCCCGGCTGGCTGCCCGGGCCGCTGGTCGAGCGGGTCAGCCGGCAGGTGGTCGCGCTGCTCGACCTGGAGGCCCGCCGCCCCGGCCGCCCGCCGGCCCCAGGCCCGCCCGTCCCCGGACCGTCCGCCGCGGGAACCGCCCCGGCCCGCAGGTCCCCGGGCGAGGCCGCCACCCCGCCGCCCGGCGGCCGGCGGTGGAGCTCGCAGCCGCCCGGCACCGCCCGGCCGCTCGATCCGGACCTCGCCCCCGCCCTCGGCACCTTCGGCCCGCCGGACCCCGCGTACGACACCTCCGGCAGCCGGCCCGGCGGCCCGCCCGCAGCCGCCACCGGCGTACCCACGCGTCCGCCGCCGGCGACCCGCGCCCGACCGCATCCGGTGACCCGCGGACGCAGACCGAGGCATGTCGGCCCGCCACCGGCGGCACCCGTGGCCGGCCGGCGGCGCCCCGGGCGTCCACGGCCCCGGCGGCCCCGGCGCCCCGGGCGGTTCCGGCGGTACGGGCACTCCGGGCTCCCCGGGCGGGGTCGTCCAGAACGGCTCGGGCGGCCCCGGCGGCGGAAGCCCGGGCGGCACCGGCACCCCGGGCACTCCCGCCGCCCGGGACGGTGCCGGCGCCCGCCCCGCCGGGCCCCTGCCGGAGCCGTCCCCGCCGGAGGGGGAACCGGAGGGCGCGGCGGGCCGGCGGATAGCCCTCTCCGCCTCGCTGGGCCGACGCAACAGGCCACGGGCGCTGAGCTGTTCGCTGGTGCTCTCGGTGGCCGGTGCGCTGGCCGTGGTGGGCGCCGGGGCGTACGTGTTCGACCTGATCCCGCACGGCGGGGGCGGCACCCCGCAGGCCGACGGGAAGACCGACCGGCCGCCCGCCACGGGGAAGCCCGACCCCGGCGACAGTGCGACGGAGCCGCCCTCCGGCGGCGGCGAGCCGGACCCGGAGGACTCCGCGAGCTCCGGCGGGCAGCGGCCCCGGCCCTCCTCCTCCGTCTCCCCGGCCTTCGTGGGGACCTGGAAGGGCGACGTCACCCAGCGGGGCGGGGTGCCCGCCGGCACCATGACGGCCACCATCCGCCCCGGCATCCCCGGTGAGTACGTGATCCGCGTCCGGTACGACGTGAAGGTGCTCTCGGTGGGCGTGACCTGCTACAGCGAGGCCAAGCTGACCTCGGCGAACTCCGAACGGATCACCGGCTTCGAACGGTCGGACCCGGACCGCCCCAAGGACGTCGGCTGCACCGGCGAGGAGGCCACCGTGACCTTCACCCGGCTGGACGACGGCCGGCTGGGGTTCTCCTCCCAGGACGAGAGCGGGGGCCTGCCCACCGCCCGGCTCAGCCGCGTGGACGGCGGCTGAGCCACCCGCGCACCCGCCCGCCCGTCCGCCCGGCCGGGCCGGCTGGTCCCGGACCCGCGCCCCTGACGATCCCGCGCCCCTGACGGGCCCCTGCCCTGACGCCCCGCGCCCTCCGGAGCCCGCCGTACCGCCCCGGGCCGCCTCGGTCCCGCCGCCGTACCGCCCCGCGCGAACCGCCCCGGGCCGTCGCGGACCCGCCGGTGCCGGGTCCTCCGCCTGGACCCCGTCCGCGGGCCGGCCCGCCCCGCCGGGCCCGGCACCCCGGGCAGGGGTCCGGCGGGCCCGGCCCGCCACAGACGTCCGTCACCCCTGGCGTACGCTGGGTCAGTCCGTCCGCAACCGCTCCGAAAGGGACGCCCCGGTGAACGAGAACGCCGACCTGCAGTCCGTCCTCGACCGCGCAGCCGCCGGTGGCCGGATCACCCCGGAGGAAGCCCTCGACCTGTACCGCCACGCGCCGTTGCACGCCCTGGGCGCCGCAGCCGACGCCGCGCGCCGGCGCCGCTACGCGGGCACCGAGCACATCGCGACGTACATCATCGAGCGGAACATCAACTACACCAACGTGTGCGTGACGGCGTGCAAGTTCTGCGCCTTCTACGCCGCCCCCAAGGACACCGCCAAGGGGTGGACACGCGATCTCGACGACATCCTGCGGCGCTGCGCCGAGACGGTCGAGCTGGGCGGCACCCAGATCATGTTCCAGGGCGGCCACCACCCGGACTTCGGCGTCGAGTACTACGAGAAGCACTTCTCGGCCATCAAGAAGGAGTTCCCCCAGCTGGTGATCCACTCGCTGGGCGCCTCCGAGGTCGAGCACATGGCGCGCATCTCCGAGGTGTCGGTCGAGGAGGCGATCCAGCGCATCCACGCCGCCGGGCTGGACTCCTTCGCCGGCGCCGGCGCGGAGCTGCTCCCGGCCCGGCCGCGCAAGGCCATCGCGCCGCTGAAGGAGTCCGGCGAGCGCTGGCTGGAGATCATGGAGACGGCGCACCGGCTGGGCGTGGAGTCCACCTCCACCATGCTCATGGGCACCGGTGAGACCAACGCGGAGCGGATCGAGCACATCCGCATGATCCGCGACGTGCAGGACCGCACCGGCGGTTTCCGCGCCTTCATCCCGTACACCTACCAGCCGGAGAACAACCACCTGAAGGGGCAGACGCAGGCCACCGTCTTCGAGTACCTGCGGATGATCGCCGTCGCCCGGCTCTTCCTGGACAACGTCGCGCACATCCAGGGTTCCTGGCTGACCGTCGGCAAGGAGGCCGGCCAGCTGTCGCTGCACTACGGCGCGGACGACCTGGGCTCGGTGATGCTGGAGGAGAACGTGGTCTCCTCGGCCGGCGCCAGGCACCGCTCCAACCGGCTGGAGCTGATCGACCTGATCCGCAAGGCGGGACGGGTGCCGGCCCAGCGCGCCACCACCTACGAGCACCTCGTGGTGCACGACGACCCGGCGAACGACCCGGTGGACGACCGCGTCGTCTCCCACCTGTCGTCCATCGCGATCGAGGGCGGCGGGGTGGCACGCAGCGCCCCGGCCGAAGGCGGGGCGGGGCACCCGGAGCTGAAGGTGGTCAGCGCCCGCTGAGCCGGGAGCCCGAGCGGACCCGCCATGCTGACCCTGCACACCGCCCCCCTCGTCCTGACCGCGGCCCCGCCGTCCGCGGCCGGCGGGGCGTCCGACCCGGCCGCCGTGCCGGACGGCGCGGTCCTGGTCGACGGTGACCGGATCGCGGCGATCGGCCCGTACCGGGAACTCGCCGCCGACCGGCCCGGCGCCCGCGTCCGCCGCTGGCCCGGCCTGATCACCCCCGGCCTGCGGCAGTGGCACGGCCGGCGGCTGCTGGAGCGCGCCTACCACCCGGACCCGCGGGAGGCGGACGACCTCGGCACCGAGCCGCTGACCGGGGAGCGGCTGGCCGCGCTGGAGATGACCGCGACCCGCTGGGGGGCCGGTGCCCGCCGGGGCCTCCAGCGGATGCTCGGGTACGGCACGACGGCGGTGGCGGGACCGTTCGAGCGGCCGGCGGTCCGGACCGCGGTCGCCCGCTCCGGCCTCGTCGAGGTACCGGCCGACGGCGCCCCCGAACCCGCCGCGGGGGTCTCGCTCGACCCGTTCCGGTACGCCGCGGACCTGGCCGCCGCGGTCCGCGGTCCGCTGGCCGTCGGCGGGCGTGCCGACCTCGCGGTCTTCGACGTGCCGGACGAACCGGCGCTGCTGCGGGCGGGTGCGGCCCGCTGCGTCGCCACCGTGCTCGACGGACGGCTGGTGTACCGGCGCCGCTGACCCGGCCCCCGGCGTCGCCGGCCCGGCCGCCCCGGCGCCGGCGGTCCGACCCCTGGCGCCGCCGGCGGCCCGGTGCCGGATGTCCGGCCGGTCCCGGGGAGCGATGAGTTCTCGCGTCCCGGGGAGTCTCATCACCGTCATCGATACGCAGGAGGAGACACCCCCGTGGCGCAGCTGCTGAGAGTGCAGAATTTCAACGTTTCGAGCGACGGCATCGCCGCCGGTGAGGACCAGAGCTTCGAGAACCCGTTCGGCCACGGCGTCGATCCCGCGAAGCTCTTCGCGTGGGCCGGCGCCACGGCCAGCTGGCCCATGCGGACCGAGCCGGGGGGCAGCCGGGGCCTCGACGACTACCTGACGCGGGACTACGCGCGCAACATCGGCGCCGAGATCATGGGCCGCAACAAGTTCGGGCCGCAGCGCGGGCCCTGGGAGGACCACGAGTGGTGCGGCTGGTGGGGTGACGAGCCCCCGTTCCGCACGCCGGTGTTCGTCATGACCCACCACGAGCGGCCTTCGTTCACGCTCTCCGACACCACGTTCCACTTCGTCTCCGGAGACCCGGCCACCGTCCTCCGGCAGGCGAAGGAGGCGGCCCAGGGCAAGGACGTCCGGCTCGGCGGCGGGGTCACCACCATCCGGGAGTTCCTCGACGCCGACCTCGTGGACACCCTGCACGTGGCGGTCTCACCGGTGGAGCTCGGATCCGGACTGCGGCTCTGGGACTCCCCCGACGAGCTGCTGGACCGGTTCCACCGGGACGTGGTGCCCAGCCCGAGCGGCGTGACGCACCACCTGTTCTGGCGGAAGTGATACGGAAACCGCGCGGCGCGCCCTCCGCGGGGTGAACCCGCCGCCCGTCCGCCCGGTCGCGGTGGCGATCGACCGCGCCCGCGTCCGCCGGGGACCCGTCCCCGGCGGACGGCACCCGCACCTCCCGCCGGAACGGCGACCGCGGACGGCACCCGTACCGCCCGCGGGAACGGCGACCGCGGGCGGGGCCCCGCCCGGGACCCCGCCCGGGCCCCGGGCCCGTGCCGCGGCCCCGGGCGCGTTCCGCGGCCCCGGCGCGGTACCGCGGGACCCGGGGTGAACAATGGGGGAGTGACCCGAGCAACGCTGGACAAACAGCCGCACGAAGTCGCCGCGATGTTCGATGACGTGGCCGCCCGATACGACCTGATGAACGATGTGCTCTCGCTCGGGCAGTCCCGTCTGTGGCGCACCGCCGTGGCGCGGGCCGTGGCGGCGCGGCCCGGTGAGCGGGTGCTGGACCTCGCCGCCGGCACCGGTACCTCCTCGCTGCCCTTCGCCGCCGCCGGGGCCACCGTGGTCCCCTGCGACTTCTCCCTCGGCATGCTGCTGGAGGGCAAGCGCCGCCGCCCGGAGCTGGCGCTCACCGCCGGCGACGCGACCCGGCTGCCCTTCGCCGACGACGCCTTCGACGCGGTGACGATCTCCTTCGGGCTGCGGAACGTCCAGGACCCGGACGCCGCGCTGCGCGAGATGCTGCGGGTGACCAGGCCCGGCGGCCGGGTCGTGGTCTGCGAGTTCAGCCGGCCCACCTGGGCGCCGTTCCGGACCGTCTACACCGAGTACCTGATGCGCGCGCTGCCCCCGGTGGCGCGGACGGTGAGCAGCAACCCCGCGGCGTACGTGTACCTCGCCGAGTCCATCCGGTCCTGGCCCGACCAGGCCGGTCTGGCCGCCCGGCTCCAGCGGGCCGGCTGGTCGCGGGTCGCCTGGCGGAACCTCACCGGCGGGGTGGTCGCCCTGCACCGGGGCACCAAGCCCTGACCGCCCGGGGTTCCCGCCCCGCCCGGCTCTGCCGCCCGACCCCCACGGCCTTACGGGCACCCTCACGACCCCTACGGGAACCCCCGCGGCGCCACGGGCACTCCTCCGCCCTTCCGCGGCCCCGCGGGCACCCCTACGGACCCCCGACGGACCTCTACGGGGCCCCGACGGACGGGACCCCCGGCAGGGCCCGTACGGGCACCCCTACGGGCCCTCCCCGTACGGCTCCCGCGCCTCCGGCCCCGGAGCCTCCATGCGGCCCCGGGCCGCGGTCCGGGGCCGCATGGAGGGCAGGGGGCCGACCGGGCGGTGATCTTTCGGCGCCGGTCATGGGCGCACCCTAGACTGCAGCTGTCACCGCCCGGCCGCGCCGGGTGTCTGGTAATCCGCCACCGATTCACCGGGAGACCTACGTGAGCGAGACCTCAGCCACCGCACGTCCGCCGGCCGAGGGCCTCGCCGCCGGGCAGAGCGCCGATGTGATCGTGGTCGGGGCGGGCCCGGCCGGTTCCGCCGCGGCGTACCACCTGGCGAAGGCCGGGCTGGACGTGCTGCTGCTGGAGAAGACCGCGTTCCCGCGCGAGAAGGTGTGCGGCGACGGCCTCACCCCGCGCGCCACCAAGCAGCTGGTGGCGATGGGCATCGACATCTCCGAGGAGGCGGGCTGGCTGCGGAACAAGGGCCTGCGCATCGTCGCCGGCGGCATCCGGCTCCAGCTCGACTGGCCGGATCTCGCCTCCTTCCCGGACTTCGGACTCGTCCGCAAGCGCGACGACTTCGACCAGCAGCTGGCCCGGCAGGCCGAGAAGGCCGGCGCCCGGCTGTACGAGCGGTGCAACGTCGGCGGCCCGCTCGTGGACGACCGCACCGGCCGGATCACCGGGGTGCGGGCCCGGCTCGGCGAGGACAAGATCCCGGTCACCTTCCACGCGCCGCTGGTGGTGGCGGCCGACGGCAACTCCACCCGGCTCTCCGTCGGCATGGGGCTGCACCGGCGGGACGACCGCCCGATGGGCGTGGCGGTGCGCACCTACTTCACCTCCCCGCGGCACCAGGACGACTACCTGGAGTCCTGGCTGGAGCTGTGGGACCGGCGGGGGAGCCGGCCGCGGCTGCTGCCCGGCTACGGCTGGGTGTTCGGCATGGGCGACGGGACCTCCAACGTGGGGCTGGGGGTGCTCAACACCTCCGACGCGTTCAAGGAGCTGGACTGGCGCGAGGTGCTGAAGGCGTGGTGCGCGTCGATGCCCGAGGACTGGGGGTTCACCCCGGAGAACATGACGGGCCCGGTCCGCGGCGCCGCCCTGCCGATGGCCTTCAACCGCACGCCGCACTACAGCCGCGGACTGCTGCTGGTCGGCGACGCGGGCGGGATGGTGAACCCGTTCAACGGCGAGGGCATCGCGTACGCGATGGAATCCGGCCACATCGCCGCGGAGGTCATCGCCCAGGCACACGCCCGGGCCACCGCCGCCCAGCGCGAGCGGGCGCTGCTGCGCTACCCGGCGGTCATCAAGGAGACCTACGGCGGCTACTACACGCTCGGCCGGGCGTTCGTGAAGCTGATCGGCAACCCCAAGGTGATGAAGCTGGCCGCCGAGCGCGGGCTGACCCACCCAATGCTGATGCGCTTCGCGCTGAAGCTGCTGGCGAACCTCACCGACCCGCACGGCGGCGACGCGATGGACCGCATCATCAACGGTCTGACCAGGATCACCCCCAGCTCCTGAGCCCCGGCCGGGGCGCCGCCCGCCGCCCCGGAGCCCCTCGGCGGCCGCTTCCGGGCGCACCACCCCACGCCCGTGCCCCGTCCGCAGCGCGCCCACGTCGGCGTCGTACCCCCGACCGCGTCCCCGACGCCGTCCGCGTCGCGCCCACGCCCCACGCGTCCGCGACGCCGTGCGCGTGGGGCCCACGCCCCCGACCGCGTCCGGCCCGGGCGGGTCCGCCCGGCCGATCCCGGCCCGGCGCCCGGGAGGGCCCGGGGCGGGTCCGGCCCCCGGGTCCGGCGCCGGGGCCCTTCGGACGCCGGGCCGTGGCCCGGCAGCGGCTCCGCCCGCCGCCGTCCGGCAGCGGTCGCGTGTCCCCGCCGGGGTGGTGATGATGGGAAAGGGGCGCCGTGGGCGGCAGCCGCGGCGACACCGGAGAGGGGCCCGTGGGCCCGGCAGGCGCCGGTGGGCCCTGGAGGAGGCAGAACACATGACCACCGCCGCAGACATCATGCATCCGGGCGCCCAGTGGATCCCGCGCTGGGAGACGCTGGACCGGGCGGCCCAGGTGATGCGGGATCTGGACGTCGGAGCCCTGCCGATCAGCGACGAGAACGAGCGGCTGTGCGGCATCCTGACCGACCGCGACATCGTGGTCGGGTGTGTGGCGATGGGCCACGACCCGGCGTCCGTGACCGCGGGCGACATGGCCAAGGGAACCCCGCGCTGGATCAACGCGGACGCCGATGTGAGCGAAGTGCTCCACGAGATGGAGGAGCACCGCATCCGCCGGCTGCCGGTGATCGACAACAAGCGGCTGGTCGGCATGATCAGTGAGGCGGACCTCGCCCGGCACCTCACCGACGAGGAGGTGGCGGAGTTCGCGCAGCGGATCTACGCGGCCTCGTGACCACCGCGGCCGCCGGTCCGCCGGCGGCCGGGCCCGACCGCCGGCCCGTCCTCGGCCGGGCCCGGAACGGGCGGAGGGCCATCGCCCCGGCAGCACCGGGGCGACGGCCCTCACCTGTGTGACGACGTGACTACAGGACGCGGACGGCCCCGGTCGGCATGTCGTAGCTCATGTCCCGGATGACGACGCCGGTGCCGGAGTTCTGGGCACCGATGAACTTGCCGTCGCCGATGTAGACGGCGACGTGGTAGGCGCTGCCGGCGCTTCCCCAGTAGAGGATGTCGCCCGGCTGGACGTTGCTCAGCGAGACCTGGGTGCCGGTCACCGACTGGTCCTGCGACACGCGCGGCAGGCTGATGTTGATCTGGCGGAACGCGGTCTGGGTCAGCCCGGAGCAGTCGTACGAGGACGGACCGGTCGCGCCCGGCACGTACGCCTTGCCGACCTGCGCGTGCAGGAAGCTGAGCAGCGTGGAGACGCTGCCGGAGGAGGACGAGGAGGGGGCCTGGGTGCTGGTGCCGCTGCTGGTGGCCGGGGTGTCGGCGGTCGACCGGGTGTTGAGCGAGGTGCGCTCCTGCGACCGGGACGCCCGCTCGCGCTCGGCCTGCTCCTCCTTGGCCTTCGCGGCCCGCTCGGCGGCGGCCTTCCGCTGGGCCTCCCGCTCGGCCTTGGCCTTCCGCTCGGCCTCTTCCTTCGCCTTCTTGGCGTCCTTGGCGGCCTGCGCGGCAGCCTTGTCCTGCTGTGCCTGCAGCTCGTAACCGAATGCCGCTTCCTCGGTGGCCGCGGCGGTCTTCGCGGCCGTGTCCGTCAGCGCGTCGCTGACGGTCGGCATCTCCAGCGTGGACTCGGCCGCGGCCGGCTCGGCGGCGGTGGCCTGCATCGTGGTGCCGGCCACCGCGAGGCTGAGAATGCCACCGGTCACCCCGGCTCGGAGTGCCCGCGTCGAGGACGCGGTACGGCGGGGCTTCCGGTGGCTGGGTATGTGTGCGACAGGGGACATGGGTACACGGCTATCAGGGCGTGTGCGTTGAGATCAACAAACGTGACGTGCGCCACACTTGGCGTGTACGCGCCCTAAATTCCGGCTCCTCACCGCGAAACGGTGGCGGTCCGCCGCTGTCCGAAATCCTCGATCATGTGCATACGCATGGCGTTTGCGACCTTGGGCGCCACACTCGGGGCCCTATCACCTTTTCGAGCGGCGCACCAAGGTTTCCTGGGAAATCGAGATAGACAAGTAGTGTGAGCGTGGGATACGTCACGTTGCCGGCGCCCCGTTCCGGACGCTCGCGATCCGCCTCCCGGGCGCCGCCCTCCCGTGGCCGCCCGCCCGGACCACTCCCGCCGAACCGCCCCGTACCGCGCCATACCGTTCCCGCCCCGGCCCGCCCCGCGCCACGCCGTCCCCGGGGCATCCCGCATCGCGCCGTCCCGCGTGGACCCTGCCGCCGCGCCGGTGGCCTTTCGCCCCGCATCGGCCGTCCGTCCCGTCGAGCCGGCGGCCCCGTGTGCACGACCGGCCTCTCGCCCCGCCGCCACCGTGCCGTGCCGTGTGCACCGCTTCACGAGCCGCCGCGAGCGGCCCCGGCCGGGCGGCGACCGGCGAGCGGCCGGCGACGGCCGGTCCGCGGTCGCCGCCGGACCGTCGCCCGGCCCGCTCCGCCCACCGCCCGGCCCCGGCCCGCCGCCGGGCTCTCCCTCGTACGAGCGGATCTCCTTTATCAGTTGACGACGTTCCGCGCCAATTTGCGGTAGCAGGGATTCCTTGATAATGCCAGACCGCCGTGACCAGCGTCGACGGCTCCAAATATCACTTCTGGTGATCAGTCGAACGCTTTGCGTGTGTAGATAACCGCTCATACGACTTCATGATCCTTCGTCAGGTGGTGGAGATCACAAAGCCGTTCCTGTACCCCGTGTCGCAGATCACAGGACGACAGGCATAGGATGCAGGCGAATCGGGCTTGTGAACTGCCTCACATAACCACGATCTGTGTGCGGTGGTGAGCCTGCCTGGTGCAGTCCACCCCCCGCCTCGGGCCGGGGGAACCCCACAGTCATCGTCGACGAAGGGAGCGAGGACGGTGAACGCATACGCGCCCATCCTCGTACTGGGAGCCCTCGGGGCCGGTTTCGCGATCTTCTCCGTCTTCATGGCGTCGATCGTCGGCCCCAAGCGCTACAACCGGGCCAAGCTCGAAGCCTACGAATGCGGCATCGAGCCGACCCCGCAGCCGGCCGGCGGCGGGCGCTTCCCGATCAAGTACTACCTGACGGCGATGCTCTTCATCGTCTTCGACATCGAGATCGTCTTCCTCTACCCGTGGGCCGTCACCTTCGACGCCCTGGGGCTGTTCGGACTCGTGGAAATGCTCCTCTTCGTCCTCACCGTCTTCGTCGCCTACGCCTACGTCTGGCGCCGCGGCGGCCTGGAGTGGGACTAGGGGCGAACGGCCGGAGCGGAGCTCAAGGGAGAGAGGGCACATCGGATGGGTATCGAAGAGAAACTGCCGAGCGGGTTCCTGCTCACCACGGTGGAGAACGCGGCCGGTCTGGCCCGCAAGTCCTCGGTCTTCGGCGCCACCTTCGGGCTCGCGTGCTGCGCGATCGAGATGATGGCCACCGGCGCCGGGCGCTACGACATGGCGCGCTGGGGCATGGAGGTCTGGCGTGGCTCCCCCCGCCAGGCCGATCTGATGATCGTCGCCGGGCGGGTGAGCCAGAAGATGGCCCCGGTGCTCCGCCAGGTCTACGACCAAATGCCGAACCCCAAGTGGGTGATCGCGATGGGCGTGTGCGCCTCCTCCGGCGGCATGTTCAACAACTACGCGATCGTGCAGGGCGTGGACCACATCGTGCCGGTGGACATCTATCTGCCCGGCTGTCCGCCCCGCCCCGAGATGCTGCTCGACGCGATCATCAAGCTGCACGAGAAGATCCGCGACGAGAAGCTCGGCGTCAACCGCGTACGCGCGGCCCGCGAGGCGGAGGAAGCGGCGCTCAAGGCGCTCCCGACCATCGAGATGAAGGGGCTGCTGCGGTGAATGACTCCAGCACCCACGACCCGGGCCCCGGCGGGGTCAACCCCGAGCAGGACCTCAACGCGCAGAACCTGCCGGGCCAGCGCGGTGACCGGGGCGAGACCATCCGCGTGCAGCAGGGCATGTTCGGCGCCAACAACGGCGGCGACACCTCGGGCTACGGCGGGCTGGTGCGGGGCATCCGGATGCCCGGCCCGGCCACCCGCCCGTACGGGGGCCCGCGCTCCCGGGACGCGTACGGGGAGTTCGACGAGATCGCCGACGAGCTCGAAGGCGCCCTGGAGGAACAGGGGCTGGTGCCCGGCGAGGTCATCGAGAAGACCGTGGTGGACCGCGACGAGCTGACCTTCCACATCGCCCGCGAACACCTGCCGCAGGTGGCCCGCACCCTGCGCGACGACCCCGCGCTGCGCTTCGAGATCTGCACCGGGGTGAGCGGGGTGCACTACCCCGGCGACACCGGCCGGGAGCTGCACGCCGTCTACCACCTGCGGTCGATCACCCACAACCGGCTGATCCGGCTGGAGGTGACCGCGCCCGACCGGGACCCGCACATCCCGTCGATCGTCTCGGTCTACCCGACCAACGACTGGCACGAGCGGGAGACCTACGACTTCTTCGGCCTGGTCTTCGACGGCCATCCGTCGCTCACCCGGATCATGATGCCCGACGACTGGCAGGGCCACCCGCAGCGCAAGGACTACTCACTCGGCGGCATCCCCGTCGAGTACAAGGGCGCCGAGATCCCGGCGCCCGACCAGCGGAGGTCGTACAGCTGATGTCTTCCCCGAACTCATCGACCAGGCCGGCCCCCGCTCCCGCGCGGGAGACCACCGAGGGACCCGTCTACACGGTCACCGGCGGCGACTGGGACGAGGTCGTCGCCGCCGCGGCCCGGTCCGACGACGAGCGGATCGTGGTCAACATGGGTCCGCAGCACCCGTCCACCCACGGCGTGCTCCGGCTCATCCTGGAGATCGACGGCGAGACGGTCACCGAGGCCCGCTGCGGGATCGGCTACCTGCACACCGGCATCGAGAAGAACCTCGAATACCGGAACTGGACGCAGGGCACCACCTTCGTCACGCGCATGGACTACCTGACGCCGTTCTTCAACGAGGTGGCCTACTGCCTCGGCGTGGAGCGGCTGCTGGGCATCGAGGACCAGATCCCCGAGCGGGCCTCGGTCATCCGCGTCATGCTCATGGAGCTCAACCGGATCTCCTCGCACCTGGTCTACGCCGCCACCGGCGGCATGGAGCTCGGCGCCATCACCGTGATGTTCACCGGCTTCCGGGACCGGGAGATGGTCCTGGACCTGTTCGAGCTGATCACCGGGCTGCGGATGAACCACGCCTTCGTCCGCCCCGGCGGCCTCGCCCAGGACCTGCCCCCGGGCGCCGTGGACCAGGTGCGGGCCTTCGTGAAGAAGATGCGGAAGAACCTCGCCGAGTACGACAAGCTCGCCAGCGGCAACCCCATCTTCAAGGGGCGCACCCAGAACGTCGGCCACCTCGACCTGGCCGGGTGCATGGCGCTGGGCATCACCGGGCCGATACTGCGCGCCACCGGGCTCCCGCACGACCTGCGCAAGTCCCGGCCCTACTGCGGCTACGAGAACTACGAGTTCGACGTGCCCACCGCCGACACCTGCGACGCCTACGGCCGCTTCCTGATCCGGGTCGAGGAGATGCACCAGTCGCTGCGGATCGTCGAGCAGTGCCTGGACCGGCTCCGCCCCGGCCCGGTGATGGTCGCCGACAAGAAGATCGCCTGGCCCGCGCAGCTGGCGCTCGGCCCGGACGGGCTCGGCAACTCCCTCGACCACATCAAGAAGATCATGGGCACCTCGATGGAGGCCCTGATCCACCACTTCAAGCTGGTCACCGAGGGCTTCCGGGTGCCGCCCGGCCAGGCATACGCGGCGATCGAGTCGCCCAAGGGCGAGCTGGGCGTGCACGTGGTCAGCGACGGCGGCACCCGCCCCTACCGGGTCCACTTCCGCGACCCGTCCTTCACCAACCTGCAGTCCGTGGCGGCGATGTGCGAAGGCGGCCAGGTCGCCGACGTCATCGTGGCCGTGGCGTCCATCGACCCCGTGATGGGAGGCGTCGACAGGTGAGCGTCGCACGCACCGAAGGCGCCCGCGCACGACGCGGGGCGCCGCACCCCCCGCTCCCGCCCGGCCCCGCCGCGGGCCCGGCGGCCACCTCGGGAGACGCACCCAGGGAGGCACTGTGACAGACGTGAGTCTGGGAATGCCCCAGCTGCCCGCCCCGGACTACCCGGCCGAGGTCCGCACCCGGCTGGAGGCCGACGCCCGGGAGGTGATCGCCCGCTACCCCGGCAGCCGCAGCGCCCTGCTGCCGCTGCTGCACCTGGTGCAGTCCGAGGAGGGGTACGTCACCCGCACCGGCATCCGCTTCTGCGCCGAGATGCTCGACCTCACCCCCGCCGAGGTCACCGCGGTCGCCACCTTCTACACCATGTACCGGCGCAAGCCCTCCGGCGACTACCAGGTCGGGGTGTGCACCAACACGCTGTGCGCGGTGATGGGCGGCGACGCGATCTACGAGGCCCTCCAGGAGCACCTGCGGATCGCCGGCGGCGAGACCACCGAGGACGGCAAGGTCACCCTCGAACACATCGAGTGCAACGCGGCCTGCGACTACGCGCCCGTGGTGATGGTCAACTGGGAGTTCTTCGACAACCAGACGCCCGAGTCCGCCCGCCGGCTGGTGGACGACCTGCGGGCCGGCCGCACCGTCGAGCCCACCCGGGGCGCCCCGCTGTGCACCTACAAGGAGACCGCGCGCATCCTCGCCGGCTTCCCCGACCCCCGGCCCGGCGCGGTGGAGGCCACCGGCGGAGGCGGCCACGCCTCGCTGATCGGGCTCAAGCTCGCCAAGGGCGAGGCCGCCCCCGGCCGCCTGGTCTCCCAGCGCGGCGCCGGGCAGCCCGCCGACGCCCCCGCCGGGCAGTACGACCGGGCCGACGCCCCCGGCGCGGCCCCGCCCGGCCACCCCAGCTCGCACGACGCGCCGCGCACCACCGCCGCCTCGGACCCGCACCACCCGGCCGGTCCCGTCGGTGAGGAGGGGGAGTGATGACCGTGGTCACCCGTAACGACGGTTCCTCCCGGCCGGACGCCGGCGGCGGAACGGGCCCGGAGAAGCTGCTCGCCCCGGTGCTCTCCGCCTTCTGGGACGAGCCGGACCCCTGGACGCTGCGCACCTACCTGCGCCACGACGGGTACGAGGGCCTGCGCAAGGCCCTGGCGATGCCCCCCGACGACGTGATCGCGCTGGTCAAGGACGCCGGCCTGCGCGGCCGCGGCGGCGCCGGCTTCCCCACCGGCATGAAGTGGCAGTTCATCCCGCAGGGCGACGGCAAACCCCACTACCTGGTGGTCAACGCCGACGAGTCCGAACCCGGCACCTGCAAGGACATCCCCCTCCTCTTCGCCAACCCGCACGCGCTCATCGAGGGCATGGCCATCGCCTGCCACGCCATCCGCTCCACCCACGCCTTCATCTACCTGCGCGGCGAGGTGGTCCCGGTGCTGCGCCGCCTCCACGAGGCGGTGCGCGAGGCGTACCGGGCGGGCTACCTGGGCACCGCCGCCGAACGCGCACGCGCCCTGGGCATCGACGACCTCCCGCCGCTGGAGATCACCGTGCACGCCGGCGCCGGCGCGTACATCTGCGGTGAGGAGACCGCCCTGCTGGACTCCCTGGAAGGACGCCGCGGCCAGCCCCGGCTGCGGCCCCCCTTCCCCGCGGTCGCCGGCCTGTACGCCTGCCCCACCGTGGTGAACAACGTCGAGTCCATCGCCTCGGTTCCCGCCATCCTCCACCGGGGCAAGGAGTGGTTCCGCTCGATGGGCAGCGAGAAGTCCCCCGGCTTCACGCTGTACTCGCTCTCCGGGCACGTCGCCGCCCCCGGCCAGTACGAGGCGCCGCTGGGCATCACGCTGCGCCAGCTGCTCGACCTCAGCGGCGGCATGCGCCCCGGCCACCGGCTCAAGTTCTGGACCCCCGGCGGCTCCTCCACCCCGATCCTCACCGACGAGCACCTCGACGTGCCGCTGGACTACGAGGGCGTGGGCGCGGCCGGTTCGATGCTCGGCACCAAGGCGCTCCAGTGCTTCGACGAGACCACCTGCGTGGTGCGGGCGGTGACCCGGTGGACCGAGTTCTACGCCCACGAGTCCTGCGGCAAGTGCACCCCCTGCCGGGAGGGCACCTACTGGCTGGTCCAGCTGCTGCGCGACATCGAGGACGGCAAGGGCCGCACCGAGGACCTCGACAAGCTCGCCGACATCGCCGACAACATCAACGGCAAGTCGTTCTGCGCCCTCGGTGACGGCGCCGCCTCGCCGATCTTCTCCTCCCTGAAGTACTTCCGGGCCGAGTACGAGGAGCACATCACCGGCCGCGGCTGCCCCTTCGACCCGGCCAGGTCCACCGCCTGGGCGGACGGCCCGAAGACCGCTCACCTGGAGGTGAACGCATGACCGTGACCGCCGACGCCCCCGCCGGGGGAGGGCAGGCACCGGTCCCTCCCCAGGACCTGGTCACCCTCACCATCGACGGGATCGAGATCTCCGTCCCCAAGGGCACCCTGGTGATCCGGGCCGCGGAACTCCTCGGCATCGAGATCCCGCGCTTCTGCGACCACCCGCTGCTGGACCCGGCCGGCGCCTGCCGCCAGTGCATCGTCGAGGTGGAGGGCCAGCGCAAGCCGATGGCCTCCTGCACCATCACCTGCACCGACGGCATGGTGGTGCGCACCCAGCTCACCTCGCCGGTGGCCGAGAAGGCGCAGCGCGGCGTGATGGAGCTGCTGCTGATCAACCACCCGCTGGACTGCCCGGTCTGCGACAAGGGCGGCGAGTGCCCGCTGCAGAACCAGGCGATGTCCACCGGCGACCCGGACACCCGCTTCGAGGGGCGCAAGCGGACCTTCGCCAAGCCGGTGCCGATCTCCCCGCAGGTGCTGCTGGACCGCGAGCGCTGCGTGCTGTGCGCCCGCTGCACCCGCTTCTCCCAGCAGATCGCCGGCGACCCGATGATCGAGCTGCTGGAGCGCGGCGCCCTGCAGCAGGTCGGCACCGGTGAGGGCGAGCCGTTCGAGAGCTACTTCTCCGGCAACACCATCCAGATCTGCCCGGTCGGCGCGCTCACCTCGGCCGCCTACCGGTTCCGCTCCCGCCCCTTCGACCTGGTCTCCTCGCCGAGCGTGTGCGAGCACTGCGCCGGCGGCTGCGCCACCCGCACCGACCACCGGCGCGGCAAGGTGATGCGGCGGCTGGCGGCCAACGACCCGGAGGTCAACGAGGAGTGGCTGTGCGACAAGGGCCGCTTCGCCTTCCGCTACGCCCAGCTGCCGGACCGGCTCACCCACCCGCTGGTGCGCAACCGCGACACCGGTGAGCTGGAGCGGGCGAGCTGGCCGGAGGCGCTGCGGGCCGCCGCCGAGGGGCTGGCCGCCGCCCGGGGCCGGGCCGGGGTGCTCACCGGCGGCCGGCTGACGGTGGAGGACGCCTACGCCTACGCCAAGTTCGCCCGGGTGGTGCTGGACACCAACGACGTGGACTTCCGGGCCCGCGCGCACAGCAGCGAGGAGGCCGACTTCCTCGCCGCGCACGTCGCCGGCCGCGGCACGGACGTCACCCACACCGCGCTGGAGCGGTCCCCGGCGGTGCTGCTCGCCGGGCTGGAGGCCGAGGAGGAGGCGCCCGGGGTTTTCCTGCGGCTGCGCAAGGCGCACCGCGGCCACGGCCAGCGCACCTTCGGCCTGGCCAGCCACGCCAGCCGCGGCCTGGTCAAGGCGGGCGGCACGCTGCTGCCGGCCGCCCCCGGCACCGAGCCGCAGTGGCTGGACGCGCTGGCCGCGGCCGGCGACGGCGGCGACGGCTTCGGCCTGGACGAGGCCGGGCGGCAGGCGGCCGCGGCGCTCCGCGCCGAGGGGGCGCTGATCCTGGCCGGGGAGCGGCTGGCCGCCGTCCCCGGCGCGTTCACCGCCGCGGTCCGGCTCGCCGCCGCCACCGGCGCCCGCCTGGTGTGGATCCCGCGCCGGGCCGGGGAGCGCGGGGCGGTGGAGGCCGGCGCGCTGCCGGTCCTGCTGCCGGGCGGCCGCCCCGCCCACGACGCGCGGGCCCGCCAGGAGGTCGCCGAGGTGTGGGGGGTGCCGGCCCTGCCGCACGCCTACGGGCGGGACACCGCCCACATCGTGGAGGCCGCGGCCGGCGGCGAGCTGCGGGCGCTGCTGGTGGCCGGCGTGGAGGTGGCGGACCTGCCCGACCCGGCCCGCGCCGCCGAGGCGCTGGACGCGGTGGACTTCCTGGTCAGCGTGGAGCAGCGGCCGGGTGAGGTGACCGCGCGGGCCGATGTGGTGCTGCCGGTGGCCGCGGTCGCGGAGAAGCCCGGCACCTTCCTCAACTGGGAGGGCCGCGCCCGCCCGTTCGAGACGGCGATCAGGCCGGCGCAGGCCACCCGGCCGCACCTGCCGCCCGACGCCCGGGTGCTGCACATGCTCGCCGACGCCCTCGGCGTACCGCTGGGCCTGCCGGACCTGGCCGCCGTCCACCGGGAGCTGGAGCGGCTCGGCCGGTGGACCGGGCCGCGCCCGGCCGGTCCGGCGGCGAGCGGCGGGCCGCTGCCCCGCCCCGAGGCCGGCCAGGCGGTCCTGGCCGGGCACCGGCTGCTGCTGGACCGGGGCCGGCTCCAGGAGGGCGACGAGGCGCTGGCCGGCACCCGGCACGCCGCGGTCGCCCGGCTCTCCCCGGCCACCGCCGCCGAGGCCGGGGTCGCCGACGGCGAACCGCTCGCCGTCACCGGCCCGGACGGCTCGGTGGTCCTGCCGCTGTGCGTCACCCCGATGCCCGACCGGGTGGTGTGGCTGCCGCTGAACTCGCCCGTCCGGACCACCGGCGCGCAGCTGTCGAGCACGGTGCGGCGCGACACCGGGGCCCGCCCGGGCGACCTCGTCCGCATCGGCCCGGCCGCGGCCGCGCCGGTCGTCACCGAAGCCACCGAACCGGAGGTGCGCGCGTGACTGCCCCCACCCACATCGAGGCCGGCCACCGGGTGCTGGCCGCCGAGGACCTGTCCCTGTTCGGCGGGGACCCGTGGTGGCTGATCCTGCTGAAGGTCGTCTTCTGCTTCGCGATGCTGATGGTGACCGTGCTGATCGCCATCGTCTTCGAGCGGAAGATCCTCGGCTGGATGCAGCAGCGCATCGGCCCCAACCGGCACGGCCCCTGGGGCATGCTGCAGTCCCTCGCGGACGGCGTGAAGCTGATGCTCAAGGAGGACGTGGTCGTCAAACGCGCCGACAAGGCGGTGTACGTCCTGGCGCCGATCGTCGCCGCGGTGCCGGCGTTCATGTCGGTCGCGGTGATCCCGTTCGGCCCGGCCGGCAACGAGGTGTCGGTCTTCGGTGAGCGGACCGCGATGCAGCTGACCGACCTGCCGATCGCGGTGCTGTACATCCTGGCCACCGCCTCGGTGGGCATCTACGGCATCGTGCTGGCCGGCTGGTCCTCGGGGTCCACGTACCCGCTGCTGGGCGGGCTGCGCTCGTGCGCCCAGATGATCAGCTACGAGATCGCGATGGGCCTGTCCTTCGCGGCGGTGTTCATCCACTCCGGCTCGATGTCCACCTCGGCGATCGTGGACGCGCAGGGGGAGCGCTGGTTCGCGGTGCTGCTGCCGGTCTCCTTCCTCATCTACATCGTGGCGATGATCGGCGAGACCAACCGGGCCCCGTTCGACATGCCGGAGTCCGAGGGCGACCTGGTCGGCGGCTTCAACACCGAGTATTCGTCGATCAAGTTCGCGATGTTCATGCTCGCCGAGTACATCAACATGGTCACCGTCTCGATGGTCGCCGTCACCCTTTTCCTGGGCGGCTGGCGGGCCCCGTGGCCGGTCAGCGGCTTCTGGGAGGGCGCCAACCACGGCTGGTGGCCGCTGCTGTGGTTCCTGCTCAAGGTCAGCGCCACCCTCTTCGTCTTCATCTGGGTCCGCGCCTCGGTGCCGCGGGTGCGCTACGACCAGTTCATGAAGCTGGGGTGGAAGGTCCTCATCCCGGTCTCCATGGTCTGGCTGATGCTGGTCGCCACCGTGCGTGCGCTGCGGAACGAGGGCTACGACTTCCAGCGGATCGTGCTCTACGTCGGCGGCGGGGTGATCGCGCTGCTGCTGATCTCGTTCGTCCTCGACGTCCTCCGCGACCGGGAGGACAAGCGGGTGGCCGCCGAGGAGGAGGCGGCCGGCGCGCCGCCCTTCGACCCGCTGGCCGGCGGCTTCCCGGTGCCGCCGCTGCCCGGACAGACCCTGCCGCCCGTACCCCGTCGCCGGCCGCGCCAGGAGCGTCAGCTGGTCGGCAACGGACCGGCGGAGACCACCCACGGTGAGGAGGCCGACGGTGCCCGATAACAACAGCGGCCAGGAGTCCTCCCGGACGTCCTGGCAGAACCCCGTCGCGGGCTTCGGTGTGACCTTCGCGAACATGTTCAAGAAGCGGATCACCGAGCAGTACCCCGAGTACAAGAAGCCCACGGCGCCCCGCTTCCACGGCCGTCACCAGCTCAACCGGCACCCCGACGGGCTGGAGAAGTGCGTCGGCTGTGAGCTGTGCGCGTGGGCCTGCCCGGCGGACGCGATCTACGTGGAGGGCGCGGACAACACCGACGAGGAGCGCTACTCGCCGGGCGAGCGGTACGGCCGCGTCTACCAGATCAACTACCTGCGCTGCATCCTGTGCGGGCTGTGCGTGGAGGCGTGCCCGACCCGGGCGCTGACCATGACCAACGAGTACGAACTCGCCGACCGGTCGCGCGCCTCGCTGATCTACACCAAGGAGGAGCTGCTCGCCGGGCTGACCGAGGGGATGGTGGACACCCCGCACGCCATCTTCCCGGGCATGGACGAGCAGGACTACTACCGCGGCCTGGTCACCGAGGCCGCGCCCGGCACCGAGCGCCAGGTGGCGCGGAGCCAGGGCGAGGAGATGCCGGTGGACTCCGAGCCGGCCGGGCCCGCCGACGTGGCCGGCACCTCGCCGGGCACCTCCGGCGCGGGCGGTGGAGCGGGCAGTGACCGCGCCTCGGGCAAGGAGGTCCGGGCATGAGCGGCACGCTCGCGGCGGCCACCACCTCCACCGGCGAGGCGGTGCAGTTCTGGGTGCTGGGCACCATCGCGGTGATCGGGGCGCTGGCCACCGTGCTGATGAAGAAGGCCGTGCACTCGGCGCTCAGCCTCGCCGGCACCATGATCATCCTGGCGGTGTTCTACCTCGCCAACGGGGCGTACTTCCTGGGCGTCGCCCAGATCGTCGTCTACACCGGCGCGGTCATGATGCTCTTCCTCTTCGTCGTCATGCTGGTCGGGGTCACCGCCGCCGACTCGCTGAAGGAGACGCTCAAGGGGCAGCGCTGGCTGGCCGCGCTGTGCGGGCTGGGCTTCGGCGTCCTGCTGTGCGCGGGGATCGGCCACGCCTCGCTGTCGGAGTGGAACGGCACCGGCGAGGCGAACGCCGGCGGCAACGTGCAGGGCCTGGCGGAACTCATCTTCACCGACTACGTCTTCGCCTTCGAGATCACCGGCGCGCTGCTGATCACCGCCGCGGTCGGCGCGATGGTCCTCACCCACCGGGAGCGCACCGAGGGCCGCCGCACCCAGCGCGAACTGTCCGCCGAGCGCATCCGCACCGGCCGGGCCCACCCCACCGGTCCGGGCGGGAAGGACGCCGCCTGGCCGCTGCCCACCCCGGCCCCCGCGCCCGGGGTGTACGCCCGGCACAACGCGGTGGACCTCCCCGGGCTGCTGCCCGACGGCACCTCCTCGGACCACACCGTCAACGCCACCCTGCGCGGCCGCGGCCAGGTCCGGGACGTGTCCGGCAAGGCCCTGGCCGACCTCGCGGCGCTGGAGCAGCGCGCGGGGGAGTGGCGGCAGCAGCGCGGCGGCACCGGCTCCACCCGGTACCGCCCCGAGCACGCCGGTTCCGACCGGCACCGCCCGGATCCGGAGCCGGGCGCCCCGGCCGGCGTGCCCTCCGGCCGCGCCGGCGAGGGCGGCGCCGGCGGAACCGATGACGGTCACCCATCCGAGGGAGGCGCCCGGTGAACCCGGTCAACTACCTGTACCTGGCGTCGCTGCTGTTCACCATCGGCGCGGCCGGGGTGCTGCTGCGGCGGAACGCCATCGTGGTGTTCATGTGCGTGGAGCTGATGCTCAACGCCTGCAACCTCGCGTTCGTCGCCTTCTCCCGCCTGCACGGCAACCTCGACGGGCAGATCGTGGCCTTCTTCACCATGGTGGTCGCCGCGGCCGAGGTCGTGGTCGGCCTCGCCATCATCGTGATGATCTTCCGCTCCCGCCACTCGGCCTCGGTCGACGACGCCAGCCTGATGAAGCTCTAGAAGGGGTCGCGTTCAAGTGGAGAACCTCATCGGACTGCTCATCGCGGCGCCGTTGCTCGGCGCCGTGGTGCTGCTCTGCGGCGGGCGCCGTACCGACCGCACCGGCCCCTGGCTGGGCACCGCGTTCGCCGCGGTCTCGTTCGTGCTCGGCGCGGTGCTCTTCATCGACATGCTGGGCGCGGACGAGCACGACCGGGCGCTGCACAGCCACCTGTTCAGCTGGGTCCCGGTCGGGGGCTTCCGGGCGGACGTGGCGTTCCAGCTCGACCAGCTGTCGATGACCTTCGTGCTGCTGATCACCGGTGTGGGCACGCTGATCCACATCTACTCGATCGGCTACATGGAGCACGACGAGCGCCGCCGCCGCTTCTTCGGCTACCTCAACCTCTTCCTGGCGGCGATGCTGCTGCTGGTGCTCGCCGACAACTACCTGCTGCTCTACGTCGGCTGGGAGGGCGTCGGCCTCGCCTCGTACCTGCTCATCGGGTTCTGGCAGCACAAGCCCAGCGCCGCCACCGCGGCGAAGAAGGCGTTCATCGTCAACCGGGTGGGCGACGTCGGCCTGTCCATCGCGATCATGCTGATGTTCACCACCTTCGGCACGTTCGCCTTCGGGCCGGTGCTCGCCGGCGCCGAGGAGGCGGGCGAGGGCAAGCTGACCGCGATCGGGCTGATGCTGCTGCTGGCGGCCTGCGGCAAGTCGGCGCAGGTGCCGCTGCAGTCCTGGCTGGGCGACGCGATGGAGGGCCCGACCCCGGTCTCGGCCCTGATCCACGCCGCCACCATGGTGACCGCCGGCGTCTACCTCATCACCCGGTCCGGCGCGATCTTCAACGCCGCGCCGGACGCGCAGACCGCGGTGGTCACCGTCGGCGCGGTGACGCTGCTGTTCGGTGCGATCGTCGGTTGCGCCAAGGACGACATCAAGAAGGCACTGGCCGGCTCGACCATGTCGCAGATCGGCTACATGATCCTCGCCGCCGGGCTGGGCCCGATCGGCTACGTCTTCGCCATCATGCACCTGGTCACCCACGGCTTCTTCAAGGCCGGGCTGTTCCTCGGCGCCGGCTCGGTGATGCACGCCATGAACGACGAGGTGGACATGCGCAAGTACGGCGGCCTGCGCCGGTACATGCCGGTCACCTTCGTCACCTTCGGCCTGGGCTACCTCGCCATCATCGGCTTCCCCGGACTGTCCGGCTTCTGGTCCAAGGACAAGATCATCGAAGCGGCGTTCGCCAAGGGCGGCGCCGAGGGCTGGATCCTGGGCGGCACGGCGCTGCTGGGCGCGGCCATCACCGCGTACTACATGACCCGGGTGATGCTGCTGACGTTCTTCGGCGAGAAGCGCTGGCAGCCCGCCCCGGACCCGGACGCCGCCGCCGACGTGGAACCCGGCGCCCCGGCGCGCCCCGGTGCCCTGCCGCACCCGCACGAGTCGCCGCGGTCGATGACCGTCCCGATGATCGTGCTCGCCTTCGGCTCGGTCTTCGCCGGCGGCCTGTTCAGCCTCAACGACGCGTTCGTGAAGTGGCTGGAGCCGGTGACCGGCCACGACCACGGCGACTCGCCGCTGAGCGCCGCCGCGGTGACCGCCGGCACGGTGGTGGTGCTGCTGATCGGGGTGGCGCTCGCCTGGACGAGTTACGGCCGCCGGCCGGTGCCGGTACAGGCCCCGCGCGGCTCCCTGCTGACCCGGGCCGCCCGCCGAGACCTGCTCCAGGACGACTTCAACCACGTGGCCCTGGTCAAGCCCGGCGAGTACCTCACCCGCGGCCTGGTCTACTTCGACCACAAGCTGGTGGACGGGGTGGTCAACGGCACCGCGGCCTCGGTCGGCGGCCTCTCCGGACGGCTGCGGAAGGCCCAGAACGGCTACGCCCGGACGTACGCGGTCTCCATGTTCGGCGGTACGGCGGTGCTCATCGCCGCGACCCTGCTGATGAGGGCGGTCTGATCCATGTCATTTCCTCTGCTGACGGCAACGGCCGCGGTCCCGGCGATCGGCGCGGTCGTCACCGCCGCCGTGCCCGCGGCCCGGCGGGACGCGGCCAAGTGGGTGGCGCTGCTGTTCTCGCTGGCCACCCTCGTCCTGGCCGCGGTGACGCTGGTCCGCTTCGACCCGGACGGCGACCGGTACCAGCTCACCGAGTCGCACGCCTGGATCTCGGACTTCGGGGTCCGCTACGAACTGGGCGTGGACGGCATCGGGGTGGTGCTGGTGGCGCTCACCGCGCTGCTGGTGCCGTTCGTCATCCTGGCCGGCTGGCACGACCCCGACCACCTGGAGGGGGAGCGGCCCGACCGGCGCTGGCGCCCCACCCAGGGCTTCTTCGCGCTCATCCTGATGGTCGAAGCGATGGTGGTGCTCTCCTTCGAGGCCACCGACGTCTTCCTCTTCTACGTCTTCTTCGAAGCCATGCTCATCCCGATGTACTTCCTCATCGGCGGCTTCGGGGACCGGGCCGGCGGCCGGACCGACCGGGAGGCGGCCACCCAGCGTACCTACGCCGCGGTGAAGTTCCTGCTGTACAACCTGGCCGGCGGGCTGATCATGCTCGCCGCGGTGGTCGGGCTGTACGCGGTGACCGCCGACGACCTGGGCACCGGCACCTTCTCGCTCCAGCGCATCACCGAGGCCCGGGCCGCCGGGGAGCTGGACATCGCCACCGGCACCGAACGCTGGCTCTTCCTCGGCTTCTTCTTCGCGTTCGCGGTCAAGGCCCCGCTGTGGCCGCTGCACACCTGGCTGCCGAACGCCATGGGGGAGGCGACCGCCCCGGTGGCCGTGCTGATCACCGCGGTGGTGGACAAGGTGGGCACCTTCGCGATGCTCCGCTTCTGCCTCCAGCTCTTCCCCGAGGCGAGCAAGTGGGCCACCCCCGTGGTCCTGGTGCTCGCCGTGATCAGCATCCTGTACGGGGCGCTGCTCGCGGTCGGCCAGCGGGACATCAAGCGGCTGATCGCCTACGCCTCCATCTCCCACTTCGGCTTCATCATCCTCGGCATCTTCGCGATGACCTCGCAGGGCCACAGCGGCGCCGGCCTCTACATGGTCAACCACGGCATCTCCACCGCGGCGCTGATGCTGGTCGCCGGGTTCCTCATCACCCGGCGCGGGTCCCGGCTGATCGCCGACTACGGCGGGGTGCAGAAGGTCGCCCCGGTGCTCGCGGGCACCTTCCTCGTCGGCGGCCTGGCCACCCTGTCGCTGCCCGGCCTGGCCCCGTTCGTCAGCGAGTTCCTGGTGCTGGTGGGCACCTTCAGCCGCTACCCGGCGCTGGGCGTGATCGCCACCGTGGGCATCGTGCTCGCCGCGCTGTACGTCCTGGTGCTGTACCAGCGCACCATGACCGGCCCGGTCAAGGAGGGCGTGCGCGGCATGCCGGACCTGCGGGCCCGGGAACTGGCGGTGGTGACGCCGCTGATCGCGCTGCTGATCTTCCTGGGGGTCTACCCCAAGCCGGTGACCGAGATCCTCGACCCGGCCGTCGACCACACCCTGTCGGTGGTCCACAAGAAGGACCCCGCGCCGGACCACCCCGTCACCGACGCGGGCCGGTTCGGCCACAGCCCCAAGGGCGACTCCCCCGCTCCCGGAGGTGCCAAGTGACCAGCACCCCCCTCGCTCCCGGAGGTGCCAAGTGACCAGCACCCCCCTCGTCCACACCCTGTGGACGGCAGCCGCTCCGGCCCAGGACAAGATCCCCACCCCGCACATCGAGTACGGCCGGCTCTCCCCGGTGCTGATCGTGCTCGGCGCGGCGATCGCCGGCATCCTGATCGAGGCCCTGCTGCCCCGCCGCATGCGCCACCCGGCCCAGCTCTTCGTCGCCATGGTGGCGCTCGCCTCGGCCTTCGCCGCGGTGGTCGCGCTGGCGGCCGGCGACCACGCCACCACCAAGGCGGGCATCGCCGCCATGGGGGCGATCGCGGTGGACGGCCCTGCGCTCTTCCTCCAGGGCACCATCCTGCTGGTCGCCGTGGTCGCGGTGCTCACCTTCGCCGAGCGCCGGCTGGACCCGGCGGCCCACGGCCGGCCGGTGGACTCCTTCGCCCCGCAGGCCGCGGCGGTCCCCGGCGGCGAGGCCGAGCAGGCGGCCGGCAAGGCCGGGTTCACCACCACCGAGGTGTTCCCGCTGCTGATGTTCGCCGTGGCCGGCATGCTCGTCTTCCCGGCGGCGAACGACCTGCTGACGCTCTTCGTGGCGCTGGAGGTCTTCTCCCTCCCGCTGTACGTCCTGTGCGCCCTCGCCCGCCGCAACCGGCTGCTGTCGCAGGAGGCCGCGGTCAAGTACTTCCTCCTCGGCGCCTTCTCCTCGGCGTTCCTGCTCTTCGGCATCGCCCTGCTGTACGGCTACGCGGGCACCGTCCGCTACGCCGGCATCGCGGACGTGGTGGACGGCGAGGTGGAGCGGATGACCCCGGCGCTCGCCCAGACCATGGGCAACGACGCGCTGCTGCTCATCGGCACCGCCATGGTGCTGATGGGGCTGCTGTTCAAGGTCGGCGCCGTGCCGTTCCACATGTGGACGCCGGACGTCTACCAGGGCGCTCCGACCCCGGTCACCGGGTTCATGGCGGCCGCCACCAAGGTCGCCGCGTTCGGCGCGCTGCTGCGGCTGCTGTACGTGGTGCTGCCCGGGATGCGCTGGGACTGGCGGCCGGTGATGTGGGGCGTGGCCATCGCCACCATGCTGGTCGGCGCGATCGTCGCGGTCACCCAGACCGATGTGAAGCGGCTGCTGGCGTACTCCTCCATCGCGCACGCCGGGTTCATCCTCGCCGGTGTGATCGCCACCAACGAGGACGGCGTCTCCTCGGTGCTGTTCTACCTGGCGGCGTACTCCTTCGTGACGCTGGGCGCGTTCGCCGTCGTCACCCTGGTCCGGGACGCCGGGGGCGAGGCCACCCACCTGTCCAAGTGGGCGGGGCTGGGCCGCCGTTCACCGCTGGTGGCGGCGGTCTTCGCGGTCTTCCTGCTGGCCTTCGCGGGCATCCCGCTGACCTCCGGGTTCGCGGGCAAGTTCGCGGTGTTCAAGGCGGCGGCGGAGGGTGGCGCGGGCGCGCTGGTGGTGATCGGCGTGATCTCCTCGGCCATCGCCGCGTTCTTCTACATCCGCGTCATCGTGCTGATGTTCTTCAGCGAGCCGAAGCCCGACGGCCCCTCGGTCGCGGTGCCCTCCACGCTGACCTCCTCGGCGATCGCGGTCGGGGTGGCGGTGACGCTGGTCCTCGGTGTCGCCCCGCAGTACGTCCTCGACCTGGCGTCCGACGCGGGGGTGTTCGTGCGCTGAGGAGGCTGCTCGCGCGCCGGCGCCGTGCGTGCGAGTGCCGAGTGAGTGCCGTTCCGTACGAGCGACCGTCGCCCGGTGCCGGAGGTGTCCGGTGCCGGGCGACGGTGTGCCGGGGCGGGTCAGGGGCGGTGGGCCGGAAGCGCGCGGCCCGGCGCCGGGCCGGTGGCCGGACCCGGCCGGCGGGTGCCGCCGAGGTCACCCGCCGAGGCCGTCGGGCAGCTCACGGGGGAAGTCGGTCGGCAGGTCCGTCGGCAGGTCGGTCGGGAGGTCGGTGGGCAGGTCGGTGGGCAGTCCGCTCGGCAGGTCGGTGGGGACGGACGCCGCCTTGGTGAAGACGTCGTCGGCGGAGAGCGCCTCCCAGTCCACGGTCAGCTTGCCGCCGCCGCTGCTCTTCACCAGGCCCATGGTGCGGTCGGTGTCGCCGTCGGCGCACTTCAGATCGAGGATCTTGCCCCTGATGTCGCCGGTGCAGGTGTGTCCGGCCGCGATGACGGTGGCCTTGCCCCCGGCGATGGTGAGCACCACCGGGCCGTCGGCGGCCTTCGCCACATAGCTGCCGGCCAGGTCGCCCTGGTCGGAGCCGGAGCCCTCGGCCGGGGCGCCGGACTGTTCCGCACGGGACGGGGCGTCGGTGCCGCCGGCGGACTTGCCGTCGTCGCCGTCGCTGCCGCACCCGGACACCAGCAGGGCCGCCAGGGCCGCCGCACCGGCCAGCCGTACCGCCTTCAACACGCTTTACCCCTCGATGGATCGGAGCTGGAGCAGGTCAACCTAGCAGCCGGCTCCGGCCACTTGGCCTCGTCCGCGGGTGCGTCGCGGAGTTGTGGCGCGATCGGGGCGGAGGGGTGACGGACGGGGCGTACGGCGACCGGCCGGGCACGACGGGAGCGGGCGGCCGGAGGGAGACGGCTGTGGTGGGCGGGGTGGGGGTGGTCAGGCGGGCCGGGTCGGGGCGGGTTGTGACGGTCGGCCGGGTTGGGCGTCAGGGGGTGACGGACGGGCTGGGGTGGCCACCGGGCCGGGGTGGTCGGCCCGGAAACGCGCCGGCCCCGAACGTCGCCGCTCGGGGCCGGGTGCCGCACCGGGACCGGCCCCGGCCCGGGACCGACCTTCGGACGGTGCCGGCCGGGGCCGGGGCGCCGGCCCCGGCGCGGCGTGCCGCCCGGGGAGTCCGGCGGTCAGTCGGTGGCGGCGGCGATCCGGCCGGTGACCTCGCCGAGCCCGATCCGGCTGCCGTCCGGGCCGGGCGCCCAGGCGGTCAGCGTCACCTCGTCGCCGTCCAGCAGGAACGTCCGGGTGCCGTCGGGGAGTTCCAGCGGGTCCCGGCCCGACCAGGTCAGCTCCAGCAGGCAGCCGCGCTGCTCGCGCTCGGGGCCGCTGACCGTGCCGGAGGCGTACAGGTCACCGGTGCGCAGGGTGGCGCCGTTGACGGTCATGTGCGCCAGCTGCTGGGCGGCGGTCCAGTACATGGTGGCGAACGGCGGGTACGACACCGGGTGCCCGTTGAGCGCGACCTCGATCCGGATGTCCAGGCCGTCCGGCTCGGTGGCCGAGTCGTCCAGGTAGTCCAGGAGCGGCAGGTCCCGGGCGGGCGGGGCGGTGCGTGCCGCGTCGAACGCCGCCAGCGGGGTGACCCAGGCCGAGACGGAGGTGGCGAACGACTTGGCCAGGAACGGGCCGAGCGGCCGGTACTCCCAGCTCTGCAGGTCCCGCGCGGACCAGTCGTTGACCAGCGTGACGCCGAAGACGTGGTCCCGGAAGGAGGTCAGCGGCACGCGCTCCCCGGGCGCGGTCGGGGTGCCGACCACGAAGCCCACCTCGGCCTCGATGTCCAGGCGCTGCGTCGGGCCGAACACCGGGGTGTCGGCGCCGGCCGGCAGCCGCTGGCCGAGCGGGCGGACCACGGGCGTGCCGGAGACCACGACGGTGCCGGCGCGGCCGTGGTACCCGATCGGCAAGTGCTTCCAGTTCGGCAGCAGCGGCTCGTCCTGCGGACGGAACATCCGGCCGACGTTGGAGGCGTGGTGCTCGCTGGCGTAGAAGTCCACGTAGTCGGCCACCTCGAACGGGAGGTGGAGGGTGACCTCGGCCAGCGGGACCAGCATCGGTTCCACGGTGGTCTGGTACGCGGGGTCGGTGAGCCAGCCGCGCACCTCGGCCCGGACCGCGTCCCAGACCGGGCGGCCCGCCGCCATCAGCGGGTTGAGGAGGGGCTGGGAGAGCAGGTCGGTGTGGGGGGAGCCGAGCATGGCCGCGACGGCGGCCGTGTCCAGCACGTGGTCTCCGTAGCGCACCCCGATCCGCCGGTGCTCCGGGGCATCGGCGGTGGTGAAGACGCCGTACGGGAGGTTGTGCGGGCCGAAGGGGTCACCCTCAGGCAGGTCGAGCGGGCTCTGCTGCGGCATGGAATGCTGCCTCGCCTTCTCCTCGTCACTGGTTCGGCCGTACTCGATGGCCGGGCACAGCGTAAGCCGTCACCGCTGAACGGTGGGTGACGTCCGATAACCGGACGCTTCGGCTGCATGACACCCCTGTCCGGCACCCCTGCCCGGCGCCTGCGTCCGGCGCTCGTGTCCGGCGCCCGTGTCCACTGTCCGGACCGGGTTCGTCCCGGGGCCCGGGCGGGTGCCGCCCGGGCCCCGGGACGGCGGGACGGACCCCGGGGCATGGGCGGTGGGGCGGGTCCGTCGGGGCATGGGTGGTGCGCCGCGGGTGCCGGGTGCCGCGGGGAGGGGGTCGGCGGAGGGGTCCCGGACGGGCCGGGGGAGCAGGGTGCGGCCCGCCGGACGGTACGGGTGCGGTCCGCCGGACGGCACGGGTGCGGGTCCGGGCGCGTACGGGTGCGGATCCCCGGACCTGTACGGGCGCGGCTCCGGGGTTGTACGGGTGCGGACGGACCCGGGAGCACAGGGGGTACGGGCGGGCGCGGGTCGGGCGGCACGGGTCCCGGAAACCGGCGCGGAAAGCGGCGCGGGAAGCGGGACCGGGGAGGGGTGCGCGGGCGGCGGCGCGCGGGCGGCGGGGAGGTGGTGCGCCCCGACGGACCGGGGGCGCACGGGGTGCGCGGGCCCCGGGGCGTGCGCCGGGACAGCGGCCGCCGGCCGGAACGGTCTCCGGCCCTGTCCCCGCTACGCTGCGTGCGCGGGAGTGCTACGCAGGGGGTGCGGACATACGGGTAGGAAGCCGGGCCAGGGGGTGCCGGAGGTGACAGCGCACACACCCGGGAAGGCGCCCACAGTGATCGTGAGCCGACCGGATACGCTGCTTGGTGGTGGAGACAGCGACACTCCCCCAGCTACCGCTGGGAGGTGCCCCCAACATTCCCGGTGATCGTAGGCAGACAGGAGTACCCCTCGTGACCGTCGTAGGGCCCTTCGGGCTGAGCGTGCGGGACCAGACTCTGGAAGCCGACATCCAGGCCGGTTTGGTGGCCGTGGAGGAGGGCCTCCTGGGGGCGACCAAGAGCGACGTGCCGTTCATCACGGAAGCCGCGCAGCACCTGGTGCGCGCCGGGGGCAAGCGGTTCCGGCCGCTGCTGGTGATGCTGGCCGCGCAGTTCGGCGACCCGCACGCGCCGGGCATCGTGCCCTCGGCCGTGGTCGTGGAGCTGACCCACCTGGCGACGCTGTACCACGACGACGTCATGGACGAGGCGGCGGTGCGCCGGGGCGTGCCCAGCGCGAACGCCCGCTGGGGCAACTCGGTGGCCGTGCTCACCGGCGACTTCCTCTTCGCCCGGGCCTCGCACATCCTCGCCGATCTGGGCCCGGAGGCGGTCCGGGTGCAGGCCGAGGCGTTCGAGCGGCTGGTCACCGGGCAGATCCTGGAGACCGCCGGGCCCCGGGACGGCCGCGACCCGATCGAGCACTACCTGGACGTGATCGCGGGCAAGACGGGCTCGCTGATCGCCGTGTCGGGACGGTTCGGAGCCATGATGTCGGGCGCCGACGAGTCGGTCACGAACATCCTCACCCAGTACGGCGAACGCCTGGGGGTCGCCTTCCAGCTCGCCGACGACGTGCTGGACATCGCCAGCGACAGCCACGAGTCCGGCAAGACCCCCGGCACCGACCTCCGCGAGGGCATTCCGACCCTGCCGGTGCTGCGGCTGCGGGCCCGGGCGGAGGCCACCGGCTCCGCCGAGGACCGCGAGCTGTGCGCCCTGCTGGACGGGGACCTCAGCGACGACGGCCGTCACGCCGAGGTGCTGCGCAGGCTGCGGGAGCACCCCGCGCTCGAACAGGCCCGCCAGGACACCATCCGCTACGCGGAGGAGGCCCGGGCGATGCTGTGGCCGCTGCCCGCCGGACCCGCCAGGGCGGCGCTGGAAGGGCTCTGCGACGCCGTGGTGCACCGCGCCGGCTGATCCCCGCCCCGGCGTGACCGCGCCGGCCGACCCGCCCTGGTGCGACCGCGCCGGCCGGCGCCCCGTGACGCGGGCGCGCCGTTCGCTTCCCGGGCCGTGACCGCGCCGGCCGGCCGACGTGCGTCCCGGGCGGTCCCGCGCACCCCGCCGCAGGTGCAGGTGCAGGTGCCGCGCGCCCCGACCGGTCCCGGCCACCCCTCGGCCCCTGGGCCGGACCGCCTCCTCGGCCCCGTTCCCGGCAGCCCCCTCGGTCCTCGACCGGGCCGCCCCCCCACTTTTCCCCTTCCACGCGTTGCGGTGCGGGGCAGGGATCGGACCTGCCGTTCGTCAGGGTCGGCCGCTCCGCCGGTCGTGCCACCGGTGGCGTGAGAGGCCCCGGTGTCATACCCGAGCAGTACGACAACCTGATCCCCGGGGCTGACGCATTGTCGGGGCCGCTTTGGTGGGATGGAAGCACCACCACATGGCGGTTCGGGTGACAATGACCCGAGAGGTGGACGAGTGCGAGGCTGACAACCGCCGCCGACGACGGAGGTAGAGCACACATGGCACGGATCCGACCGACACAGGTCGCCGATGACGCCTGGGACGACGAAAGCCCGGTACGACGCCGCAAGGGGTTCCGGTACGCCGTTCCCGTCGCGGCGGCGGGGGTGGCGGCGGCAACGATCGGGCTCGTCCCGGCGCTCGCCAACTCCGGGGACCCCGATCTGCCGAAGATCTCGGCGGAGGAACTCATCAGCAAGATCGCCGCTGCCGACGTCCAGCAGGCGTCCGGCACGGTGAAGATCACCACGGACCTGGGGCTCCCGGGGCTGCCGGAGGGGCTCTCGCTCGGTGGCGATGACGGTGCGGCGAGCGCCTCACCGGAGTCCAAGCTCCCCGAGCTGGCGTCCGGTACGCACACCCTCCGCTTCGCCGTGGACGGGCCGGACAGGCAGCGCGTCTCCATCATCGAGGACGCGGCCGAGTACAGCGTGATCCACAACGGCCAGGAGGTCTGGGCGTACGACAGCGGCAGCAACACCGCCTTCCACGCCACCGCTCCCAAGGACGCGGCGGCCAAGGGCGAGAAGGGGCAGCCCGAGCTGCCGGCCGACCTGCGCGATGCGACGCCGCAGGAGCTGGCCGAGCGGGCACTGGCGGCGGTGGACGAGAACACCGAGGTCAGGGTGGACGGCACGGCGAAGGTCGCCGGCCGGGACGCCTACCAGCTCAAGATCGTCCCGAAGCAGGACGATTCCACGATCGGCTCGGTGCGGATCGCGGTGGACGCGGAGAAGGGGGTGCCGCTGAAGTTCACCCTCACCCCGAAGAGCGGCGGCAAGGCGGTGGTCGAGGCCGGCTTCACCAAGATCGACTTCGGTAAGCCGTCGGCGAGCAGGTTCGAGTTCACCCCGCCCAAGGGCACCAAGGTCACCGAGCAGGGCGACCTGGAGCGGGAGGCCGCGAAGCTCGACGAGCGGCTCGACGGCACCGGCCTCAAGGGCGTGAAGCCGGCCGAGGAACTGTCCGGACTCAAGCTCATCGGTGAGAGCTGGAACTCGGTCGTCCAGTTCGAGATCCCCGGTGGTCTGCCGGGCGGTGGGTCCGCCTCCTCCGACGCGGAGGGTGCCGCGGCCGACCTGCTCGACAGCCTGGGCGACAAGGTGAAGGGCGACTTCGGTTCCGGAACGGTGTTCAGCACCCGCCTGGTCAACGCCCTGCTCACCGATGACGGCAAGGTGTTCGTGGGCGCCGTCGACAAGGACGCCCTGATCAAGGCGGCCGACGCGGCGAAGTGACGCTCCACGGCGGCGCGGCCGGGACACCGTGCCCGTGCCGTGCCGCCCGACCCGTGCCACCCGGCCGCCGCCGGGTGGCACGGGCCCGTCGTATGGACCGCTGACCGGCCGTAACCGCACCGTCCGGACCCGTGCCTGGCAGGCCTCCTCCCGGCCCCGGTGCCGGTGGCCACCACGGCGCCCTCCGGTCCCGGGTGGGTGCCGGACAGGGTGCCGGGCCCGGTGTTCGGGGCCGGGTGGGGCCCTGCGGGGCGAACAGGGCACGCCGCACGTCATGCGGTGGGCCCGACGTCGTGCTGCGTCACCCCGGTCCTGCTCTCCGCCGCTCCTCCCGCTTTCCCCCGCCCCCGCCCCCACCCCCGCCCCGCCCCCTTTCGTGGTCCCCGCCGCTCCGTCCGACCCACCAGGCTCTCAGTCCGCAGCGGGGCCGGACCGGCGCGAGCGGACCGGCGTGCGCAGGGAAGCAGCCGCCGGTCCGGGGTGGCCCTGAAGCCGGACCGACAACCTGAGCCGCTACGGCGCCGGACCGACGACCATGACGGCACCGCGCCGAAGGCGGCACCGCGCCGAAGGCAGTGACGGCACCGCGCCGACGCCCGTGGAGCCGCTCCGGCCGGTGGGTCGAACCGCCCTGGGACGGGACGGGCCCTGGCCGGCCGGGATGGCCGTCGGGGCGGCGGCCACCGGGTCGGGACCGCCGTGGAGCCGGGGCCGCGCGGCGGTCCCGCCACGTAGGGCCCGTGCGGGCCGCTGGGGGCGCGGCCACATACGCCCGCGCGCCCGGCCACCGGGGCGGGGGCGCGACCGCCGGCGGATTGGTTCTCCGGTCGTGCGGTGGGGTCCTGGGCCCGGCGGTGGGTTCATCCGGCAGTATGGCCGTGTCGGACCCGGCCGAACGAGAGAACGACCAGCGCTCCACCAGGCGCGAGACCGTGAACGGACGAAGGGGAACGCGTTGGAGAAGTCGTCCGCCGAGGACACCGCCGCAGCGGCACCGGCAACGGACGGTCCCGGTACGGCGTCCACGGTCCCGGCCCCCGGGCCGCACCCCGCGCCGGGGCCGGACCGAACCGGTCCCCGGGGCGCGGCCGCCGGTACCGCCGGGCCGGCCACGATCGAGACGCGCGGGCTGTCCAAGCGCTACCGGAGCGGGCAACTGGCGGTCGACGCGCTCGACCTCACCGTCCCCCGGGGCAGCGTCTTCGGCTTCCTCGGCCCCAACGGCTCGGGCAAGACCACGACCATCCGGATGCTCATGGGTCTCATCGAGCCGACCGCCGGGAAGATGCGGGTGCTCGGTGAGCCGATGCCCCGCGCGGCCCGTACCGTGCTGCCCAGGGTCGGGGCCCTCATCGAAGGACCGGCCCTCTACGGTTTCCTCAGCGGCCGGGACAACCTCGTCCGCTACGACTCGGCCGACCCCACCGCCGACCCCCGTACCCGCTCCGCCCGGGTGGCGGCGGCGCTGGACCGGGTGGGCCTGACCTCCGCGGCCGGCAAGAAGGCCCGCGCCTACTCCCTCGGTATGAAGCAGCGGTTGGGACTCGCCGCGGCTCTTCTCCAGCCGCGCGAACTCCTGGTCCTCGACGAACCCACCAACGGTCTCGACCCGCAGGGCATGCGGGAGATCCGCACGCTGGTACGCGAACTCGCCGACGACGGCATCACGGTCTTCCTCTCCTCTCATCTGCTCGACGAGATCGAGCAGGTGTGCACGCATGCCGCGGTCATGTCCCAGGGCCGGCTCATCACCCAGGGGGCCGTGACCGAGCTGATGGCGGCGAGCCGGGGACGGCTGGCCGTCACCACCCCGGACCCGGCCGAGGCCGTCCCGGTGCTCAAGGAGCACGGGGTGACGGACATCGTGGTGCGGGACGAACGCATCACCGGCGAACTGCCCGCGGACGCCGGGGCGGGAGCCGGCGGCGGGCGCGGGGACACACCGTACGACCTGGCGGATCTCAACGCCGCCCTGGTGCGGGCCGGTGTCCGGGTGCGCGCGTTCGGCACCGAACGGGCGTCACTGGAGGACGTGTTCGTGGCACTGACCGGGGAGGGCTTCGATGTCGCAGGCTGAGGTGCGGGACGCGGTGCCGGAGCGGACCCTTCCGCGCCGCAACCCGCTGTGGACCCTCGCTCTCTTCCGCAGTGAACTGGGCATCGTCTTCCGGCGCTGGCGCACCGTCGCCCTGCTGGGCGTGCTGGCGGTGGTCCCGGTGCTCATCGGTATCGCGGTGAAGATCGAGACGAGTGACGGCGGCACGGTCGGCGAGAGCGAGCGCGGGGACGGGCTGGCCTTCCTCTCCCAGGTGACGAACAACGGCATCTTCCTGGTGTTCGCCTCCCTCGCCGCGGTCCTGCCGGTCTTCCTGCCGATGGCCATCAGCGTCGTCTCCGGGGATTCCATCGCGGGCGAGGCGAGCGGCGGCACCCTGCGCTACCTGCTGGTGGCCCCGGCGGGCCGGAACCGGCTGCTCCTCGCCAAGTTCACCGCCGTCCTCGCCTTCTGTCTGGCCGCCACCCTGGTGGTCGCGACCACCGCACTGGCCGTGGGGGCGATCCTCTTCCCGGTCGGCGACGTCACCCTGATCTCCGGGACCCCGGTGTCCTTCGCCGAAGCGCTGGGGCGTGCCGTGGCGGTGGCCGGGGTCGTGACCCTCTCCCTGGTGGGGCTCGCCGCGGTGGGACTGTTCATCTCCACGCTGAGCGGCAGCGGCATCGCCGCCATGGCGGCCACCGTCGGCCTGCTGATCAGCGTGCAGATCGTGGATGCCATCCCGCAGCTGCACGTCGTGCACCCGTATCTCTTCACGCACTACTGGCTGAGCTTCGCCGACCTCCTCCGTGACCCCGTCCACTGGGACGAGGTCGTCAAGAACCTCGGGCTGCAAGGCGCGTACCTGGCGGTGTTCGGCTCGGCCGCCTGGGCCCGGTTCACCTCCCGCGACATCACCGCCTGACCCCTCCCGCCGGCGGGCCGGCCGGGCGGGCCGCTGCGCGGGCGGTCGCGGGGAAGTGGCGGCGCGCCCCGGCCGCCGTGGGCCGGGGCCGCGGACGGGCGCCCCGCCCGGCAGTGGTGGGGCCGGTGCCGAGGGGAGCCGTGGACCCGCAGCGGCGACGAGCGGTGGGTCCGGCGGGGGCCCCGGCGGTGGCCCGGCCGTCGGGCCCGGCCGCCGGCGCACCGCTCACTGCAGGCAGAACTCATGGCCCTCCGGGTCCGTCAGGATTATCCACTCGCCGCCGGCCGACGTGACCCGGCGCACCACCGTGGCACCGAGGCCGACCAGTCTGGCCAGCTCGTCCTCCCGCTCACCGGGCGCCGCCCGCACGTCGATGTGGAGCCGGTTCTTCCCCGTCTTCGGCTCGGGCACCCGCTGGAACAGCAGCCGCCTGCCCAGCCCGCCGCCGCTGTGGGCGTCGAACGGGTCGTCGGGGTGCCGCGCCGCCGCCAGATCCCGCCAGGCGTGGCGCCCTCCGAACTCGGTCACCGCCTCCGGCCCGATCACCCCCCGGTCGAGCAGGGCCTCGATCTGCGGGCTGTGGTCCTCCAGCACGTAGCCCAGGGCCTCCGCCCAGAACGCGGCCTGCCGGTGCGGGTCGGCCACATCGATGACCAGCTTCCACTCCAGAGCCATGTCGTCCTCCCTCTCGTCCGGTCCGTACGCGGCGTCGAACACGCCGCACGTGCCGAACACGTAATCGAAGTCGTGACACCAGTTATAGTGGTTACGTGATCGAGTCCACAACGGGCCTCATCCTTCATTCACCCGAAGGGGTGCCCTTCCGCTTCGATCCGGGCGCGCTCTGCCTGGAGCTGCTGCCGACCGGCGGCCCCGGCGCCTACGCCCGGTACGAGATCCTGCGCACCCCTTCCGACCTCGCGGTATGGGCCGGCCGGTGCCGCCTGTGGCCGCCCCCGGAGATCGAGGTGGACGCCGGGGACCCGGCCCGGGCCCGGCGGCTGCGGGACTCGCTGTGGCGGCTGGCGGCGGACCGGGCGCACGGCCGCCCGCTGCGCCCCGCCGACCTGGCGGTGCTCAACGAGACGGCCGCCGGGCCGCCGCTCGTCCCCGAGCTGACCGGGGACGGGGAGCGGGCCTGGGTGCGCCCGGTCACCGCCGCGCAGTTGCTCGCCACCGTGGCGCGGGACGCCGTGGACCTGTTCTCCGGCCCGTACGCGGACCGGATCCGGGAGTGCGGGTCCGACAACTGCTACCTGATCTTCGTGGACACCTCCCGCCCGGGCCGCCGCCGCTGGTGCTCGATGCAGCGCTGCGGCAACCGGCACAAGGTGCGCGCGCTGCGCGCCCGGCACCAGGGCGGTACGTCACGGGCCGGCGGGACGGACCGGGACGCGGGCGGGGAGGCGGAGGACGGCGGCTGACGGGTGGCGACCGGCATGCGACAGGGAACGGACGGCGGACGGCCGGGTGTGGCGCGGCCCCCCGGTCCATGACGAGAGGACGTGACGAGACGATGCCCACCGGGCTCACCAAGGACGCAGGCTGGCAGATCGGCGTCGCCAGGACGCTGGACGCCCCGCTGCCGGTCGTATGGGACTTCATCTCCGGGCCGGAGGGGCTGGCCCTGTGGCTCGGCCCCGGCGCCGGCCTCGACCCCCGCAAGGGCGCGCGGTACGAGACGGCGGACGGCGCCACCGGCGAGGTCCGCGGCTACCGCGCCCGGGACCGTGTCCGGGTCACCCACCGCCTCCCCGGCCAGGAGCGCGAGACCACCGTTCAGGTCACGGTCTCGCCCGCCGGGGGAGACGCCGCGGCCGGCCGCACCGTGCTCCGCTTCCACCAGGAGCGGCTGGCGGACGCCGGGGAGCGCGCCGGGCGCCGCGAGCACTGGCGGTCGGTGCTGGACGCCGTGGCCGCCGCGCTCTCCCCGGACCCGGCGGCCCGCTGACCGGCCGCGCTGCCGTGGGGGCCGGCCGGCTGACCGCCGTGCTCCGGCCCGGGCCGGTCACCGTACGCGCCGTGATCCCGGGCCGCACGGCCCGCGGCCGGGCCGGTCCGCCCGGCCGGCATGGGTCAGTGGGAGGTTTCCGGCGCCGGCGCCGCGGGCTGCACCGCCGGGTCCGCGGTACCGGTGACCGCTCCGTGTGCCGCGGCGGACCGTTCGGCGGCCGCCAGCGCGGCGGCGCGGGCCACCCGGCCGCGGTGGGCGTGGCGCAGCGCGTCCCAGGTGAGCAGGGCCAGCGCCAGCCAGACGAGGACGAAGCCGGCCCACCGCTCGGCCGGCATGGACTCGTGGAAGACCACCAGCCCGAGCACGAACTGGAAGGTGGGCGCCAGGTACTGCATCAGCCCGATGGTGGACAGCGGCAGCCGCAGCGCGGAGGCGCCGAAGCAGATCAGCGGGATCGCGGTGACCGCGCCGGTGGTGGCGAGCAGCAGGGTGTGGCCGATCCCCTCGCCGGTGAAGGTGCTGCCGCCGTCGGCGCCCATGAAGACCAGGAAGCCCAGGGCGGGCAGGAACTGCACCGAGGTCTCGGCGGCGAAGGACTCCAGCCCGTCCATGCCGACCTGCTTCTTGACCAGGCTGTAGGTCCCGAAGGAGAAGGCGAGGGTGAGGGCGATCCAGGGCAGCCGGCCGTATCCCACGGCGAGCACCACGACCGCCGCGGCGCCGATGCCCACCGCCGCCCACTGCACCGGGCGCAGCCGTTCGCGGAGCAGCACCACGCCGAAGGCGATGCTGACCAGGGGGTTGATGAAGTAGCCCAGGGCCGTCTCCACCACGTAGCCGGAGTTGACCGCCCAGATGTACATGCCCCAGTTCACGGAGATGACGGTGGCGGCCAGGGCGATGGCGGCGAGGCGGCGCGGCTGCCGGAGCAGCGGGCGTATCCAGCTCCAGCGGCGGAGCACGGCCAGCACGGCGACCGCGACGACCAGCGACCAGACCATGCGGTGCGCGAGGATCTCGCCGGCTCCGGCCGGTTCCAGCAGCGGCCAGTACAGCGGGAAGACGCCCCACATTCCATAGGCGGCGAAACCGTACGCGAGACCGGAGCGCTGCTCGTTCCTCGGCTTCACGTGCTGACCTCCCTGGGGCGCGGCGGGGATCCCGCAAGCGGTGACCCGTCGAAGGTAGCGCCGGAGCCGGTCCGCTGTCATTTCCGTCCGGTCTTTTGGTCATGACGGTTACGGAGCGGCGGTGCGCCCGGTACGGCGCGGCACCCCAGGGCCCGGCCGGCCCGGCCGGCGCGGGGTCCGGCGGCGGTCCGGGCCGCCACCGCGCGGGCGCCCCGGGGATGCCTCATGACCTGGGCAGTCCGGCGGCGAGCCCGGCGCCGAGCGCCTCGGCGCGGTCGCAGAGGCGGGCGGCGGGGCCGGGGCCGGAGAGGGTGAGGACGATCAGTTCGGTGGTGGGCCGGTTGTCCATGTTCCGGTACGTGCGGTACCCGGTGCGCACCACGCACGAACCCCCGCTCCCGGTCTCCACATAAGCGGTCCGGCCGGCCAGCACGGTGGGCCGGCCGTCGTCCGGTCCCAGCCCGTCGTCCCGGTCGAAGTCCACCTCGACGAAGAAGCCGCCGGCACCGCCGTGCCACGCGCAGTCCCAGCCGCCGATGCCGGCGTCCGGCCGGCCCAGCGGGTGACCGGTGGCCCGTTCGGCCGTCGCGGGGTCCAGCAGCCGGCAGGCGTTCAGGTGCGCCAGCGAGTCGCGGGGCGGTGCCGCGGGCCGGCGGGGCACCGGGCCGGTGTTCAGCCTCCGGACGGCGTGCTCGACGGCGGCGTCGGCCAGCCGGCAGACGTCCGGCGCCGAGGGGGCCTCCCGTTCGGCGGTGATCCAGATCTGCCGGCCGTCGGCCAGGCCCAGGTTGCGGTCGCAGGAGCCGTCGCCGCCCCGCGGTTCGGCGACCGTCACCCTCCCCACCCGCCGGGTACGCACCTGGGAGCCGGGTTCGGCCGGGTCGTTGGCGAAGTCCAGCCGGACGTCCGCGACGGTCTCCCCCTCGTCCAGGAGGAGGACGTCGCAGCGGTCGAACGCCCCGTAGTCGGTGACCAGCTCGGCGTCCCCGAAGCGCTCCAGCGCCCCCGCGTCGAGCAGCCCGCACGGGTCGGCGGTCCGGGGATCGCCCAGCGTGGCCACCGCCCCGGCGGCCGAGGACCCCGACGGCGGCTCCTCGTCCGTCCCGCCGGAACCGATGAGGCCGGCCACCCCGGCCGCGAGCGCGACGGCCACCCCCGTGGTGGCCAGCACGGCGAGGGCGAGCAGCGGGCGGCGGACCAGGGCGGAGGCGCCGGCGGCCGGTGCCCGGAGGAGACGGCGCGCCGGCCGGCGGCCGGACGGTGACCGGAGGGGACGGCGCGAGGGCCGGTGGCCGGACGGTGCCCGTTCGGGGGGTGGTACCGGCCCGGGGCGCTGCTCCGGGGCGCTCGCCGTCTCCGGGCCGGTCGCCGTCTGCGGGCCCGCCGCCGGTGCGGGGCCGGTCGCCGGTGCGGGGCCGGCGGGGGGCCTCGGGGGCGCGCGGCGGAACCGGCTCCGCGTCGGCACCGGACGGGGCCGGCACGTCCGGCGTCGCCGGCTCGGATCGTGGCGCAGGTTCAGACCGTGGTGCCGGTTCGGACAGGAGCGCCGGTCGGTCCGGCGAAGGCCGCGCGGACGGCGGTTCCGTGCCGGTGGGTGTGTCCGTCCCGGCGGGTGGCTCCGTCCCGGCGGGCGTGTCCGTCCCGGCGGCCGGGCCGGGGGCGGCGGGGGGATTCCGCGGGGCCGGGGCTGGCCTGCGCGATTCCGGCCAGCAGCTCCCGGGTCTCCGCGGCGCCGGGGCGGTGGTCCGGCTCGGGGGCGAGCAGCGCCCGCAGGGGCCCGGTGAGCGGCCCGGCCCGCCGGGGCGGTTCGATCCGGCCCTGGGCAGCGCGCCAGACGTACGCGAGGACGTCCTCGGCCTCCCCGTAGGGCGAGCGCCCCTCGACGGCGGCGTAGAGCGTGGCGCCGAGTCCGAACAGGTCGGAGCCGTACGTCGCCCGCTCCCCGTTCGCCACCTCGGGCGGGAGGTAGCGCGGCTTGCCCCGCAGCCCTCCGGTGAAGCTGTACGAGGCGTCCTGCCGCAGCGCGCGGGAGATCCCGAAGTCGGTCAGCTTGGCGACACCGGCGGCGGTGACCAGGATGTTCTCGGGGGTGACGTCGCCGTGCACCACGCCCTCGCCGTGCGCGTGCGCCAGCGCGTCCGCGATCTGGCGGCCGACCGCGGCGGCCCGGTCCGGCGTCAGCCGCCCGCCCTCGTCCTCCGCCAGCTGCGCGAGGCTGCGGGAGGGCACGTACTCCATCACCAGCCAGGTGTCGGCACCGTCGTCGAGGATGTCGAAGACCGTGACGATGTGCGGGTGGTGCAGCCGGGCGGCGTTGCTCGCCTCCCGGCGCAGACGCCGTGCGGCCCGGGCGTCACCGGCGCGAGCCTGCTTCAGGGCCGACTGGCGGCCGAGCCGGGTGTCCTCCGCGCGCCACACGCTCCCCATGCCGCCCCGGCCGATCAGCTCCCGCACCACGTAGCGGTCGGCGATCACATCCCCGACCGATGTGGTCCGCACGCCGTGCCTCCCGCCCCCGCCGGTCATCGCGACGGAGCGTACCGGTCGGCCGTGGCGCCGGTGCCGGGATCGGCGGGGCCGGGCGCCGTTGCCCGGAGCCCGGACCGGGCCCGGGCGCGCGCCGGTGGGTACGTCGGTGCGCCGGAGCGGAGAACGGGGTGCCGGACAGAGTGCGCGCGGGGAGTGCGAGGCCGGTGTGCGCGCCGGGCGTCATCAGGGTGCGCCGGGTGCGCCGGTGGCGGTTGAGACGCGCGGGCCCGGACGGACGGAGCGGCGCCCCGGGCCCGCCGGCCGCCGGCCGGGCGGTGGCGGCCCGGTACGGCACAGCGGCTCGCGGTACGGCGCGGCCGGCGGTGCACCCGTAGGGGCGGGGCCGGGGCCGGCGGCGGGGCTCGGGTGCGGGGCCGGGACCGGCGGCGGGGATCAGCTGCGTGGCTGCGGGCACCGGCGCCGGGGACGGGCCGGGGGTGGTCAGGGGGCGGTCGGTGGGCGGTACAGGTCGATCAGTTGGGCCAGGTGCCGGCCGGCGGTCAGCAGGGGCTCCTCGTCCCGGGCGACTTGGGCGGCCAGCTCCGCGCCCTCCAGCGTGCTGATCACGGTGTGGGCCAGTGCGTGGGCGTCCGGCTCGGTGAAGCCCGCCCGGCGGAGCCGGTCGAAGACCAGCTCGCGCCAGTGCGCGAACGCCTCGGCGGCGGCCTGCTGGATGCCGGGCAGCCGGCCCGCCGTCCCCAGTGCGGTGGAGGTGATCGGGCACCCGTCCAGCCAGTCCGACGCCCGCAGGCCCTCCGCGAGGTCCCGGACGCAGGCGACGACCGCATCCGCCGGGTCGTCCGCGCTCTCCAGCGCCTCCCGCAGGCTCTCGGCGAACTCCCGGTCGCCGTGCCGGATCGCGGCGACGGCCAGCTCCTGCTTCCCGCCGGGGAAGAAGTGGTACACCGAGCCCAGGGTGGCGCCGGCCTCCTGGGAGATCTGCTTGATCCCCGTGCCGTCGTACCCCTGCCGCTGCATCAGCCGCGAGGCCGCGCGCACCACCCGCTCGCGGGTCCCCAGGGCCGCGTCCGCCGCCGGGGCCGTCTCCGTCTCGTGCTCTGCGAAGGTCACCCGCCGAGTCTACCGAGCACCGAGTAGAACGTTCGTTATAGCGATGTGCTACGTTCTGTGCGCACTGGATAGAACGTTCGCTTTAGAGAGGGGTACGGGTATGGATACGCGAGCCGTGGTGGTGATCGGTCTGGGCCCGATGGGGCAGGCCATGGCCGGCGCGTTCCTCGACCAGGGGTACCGGGTCACCGTGTGGAACCGGACCGCGAGCAGGGCCGAGGCGCTGGTGACGCGGGGCGCGGTGCTCGCCGGCACGGTCGACGAGGCGCTGCGGGCGGCGGAGGTGGTGATCCTCAGCCTCACCGACTACGACGCGATGTACGCGGTGCTGGGGCCGGCGGAGCGGAGCCTGGAGGGCCGGGTCGTGGTGAACCTGACCTCGGACACGCCGGAACGCGCACGGGAGGCGGCGGCGTGGTTCACCGAGCGGGGCGCCCGGCAGCTGACCGGCGGGGTGCGGACGCCGCCGTCCGGCATCGGGGACCCGGCGTTCTCGACCTTCTACAGCGGGCCGCGGGAGCTGTTCGAGGCCCACCGGCCGCTGCTGGAGGTGCTGACCGGCACCGACTACCGCGGTGAGGACCCCGGGCTGGCGGCGCTGTTCTACCAGCTCCAGATGGACATGTTCTGGACGTCGATGCTCAGTTGGCTGCACGCCGTCGCGGTGGCCGACGCGCACGGCATCACGGCCGAGGAGCTGCTGCCGTACGCCGAGGAGACCCTGGGCGGCATGCCGCAGTTCCTGAACTTCTACACGCCCCGGATCGACGCGCGGGAGCACCCCGGTGACGTGGACCGGCTGACCATGGGGGTGGCGAGCGTCGAGCACGTGGCGCACACCACCCGGGCGGCGGGGGTGGACACGGCGCTGCCGGCCGCGGTGGCGGAGATCTTCCGGCGGGGTGCGGCGCAGGGGTACGGGGACTCCAGCTTCACCAGCCTGCTGGAGGTCTTCCGGGCCGCCGCCGCGGCCCCGGCCCCGGCGGGGTGACCGGTCGGGCCGTCCCGTCCGGTCCGCTGCGGGGATCGTCCGGCTGCCACGTCCCGCCGGCGGGGTGACGGGGTGGCCGGTCGCCGCCGGGCGCGCCCCGGTGCGAAGCGGAGTGGCGCCCGGCCGTCACGTCCCGGGGTGACCGGCCCGGCATGCCCGTCGCACGGGCGCCCACCGCCCGGACATCGTCCTGGGAGTCCACCCGCCCGGACCTCATCCGGGGCACCCGCTGCCCGGACCTCATCCGGATGACCGCTCCCGGGACGGCCGATGCCCGGCCGGGGACCGCACGGGTCCCCGGCCGGGCATCGTGGTGTCACGGCCGCCGCGGGCCGGCACCGCCGCCGCCGTTCTGCCGCGGGCGGCGGCGGTGCCGTCGGGCTTCGGTCAGCGGGTGACGGTCCAGGTGTCGTTGCCGGCCAGCAGGGCCGCCAGGTCGCCCTTGCCCTGCTGCTCGACGGCGGTGTCGAGCTGCTCCGCCATCAGGGTGTCGTAGACCGGCCGCTCCACGTTCCGGAAGACCCCGATGGGGGTCTGGTGGAGGGTGTGCGGGTCGGCCAGCCGGGAGAGCGCGAACGCGGTGGTGGGCGAGGCGGCCCGCGCGTCGTGCACCAGAACCCGCGACTCGGTCTCCGGGGTGACGGTGACGACCTCCAGGTCCCCGGTGACCGGGTTCCGCACCACGCCCTTGGCCCCGTCGGCGCCGAACCGGATCGGCTGACCGTGCTCCAGGCGGATGACCGCCTCCTGGGCCTGCTCGGCGTCCTTCAGCGACTCGAACGCGCCGTCGTTGAAGATGTTGCAGTTCTGGTAGATCTCCACCAGCGCGGTGCCGGGGTGGGCGGCCGCCTGCCGCAGCACCTCGGTGAGGTGCTTGCGGTCCGAGTCGATGGTCCGCGCCACGAAGGACGCCTCGGCCCCCAGCGCCAGGGACACCGGGTTGAACGGCGCGTCCAGCGAGCCCATCGGGGTGGACTTGGTGATCTTGCCGACCTCGGAGGTCGGGCTGTACTGGCCCTTGGTCAGCCCGTAGATCCGGTTGTTGAACAGCAGGATCTTCAGGTTCACGTTCCGCCGCAGGGCGTGGATGAGGTGGTTGCCGCCGATGGACAGCGCGTCGCCGTCACCGGTCACCACCCACACGCTCAGGTCCCGGCGGGAGGTGGCCAGGCCGGTGGCGATCGCCGGGGCCCGCCCGTGGATGGAGTGCATCCCGTAGGTGTTCATGTAGTACGGGAAGCGGGACGAGCAGCCGATGCCGGAGACGAAGACGATGTTCTCCCGCGCCAGGCCCAGCTCGGGCATGAAGCCCTGGACGGCGGCGAGGATCGCGTAGTCACCGCACCCGGGGCACCAGCGCACCTCCTGGTCGGACTTGAAGTCCTTCATCGTCTGCCGGGCCCCGGCCTTGGGGACCAGGGACAGCAGACCACGCTCCGGCCCCGCCCCGACGGCGGTGGCGACGGGCGGGGTGGTTGTGGCCTCAGTCATCGATGGCCTCCTTCAGAGCCAGAGCCAGCTGTTCGGCCTTGAACGGCATGCCGTTGACCTGGGTGTGGGAACGGGCGTCGACCAGGTACTTGGCCCGGATCAGCGTGGCCAGCTGGCCGAGGTTCATCTCCGGGATGACGACCTTGTCGTAGGCCGCCAGGACCTGGCCGAGGTTGGCCGGGAAGGGGTTGAGGTGCCGCAGGTGGGCCTGGGCGACGGCCACGCCCTCGGCCCGCAGCCGGCGCACCGCGGCGGTGATCGGGCCGAACGTCGAACCCCAGCCCAGCACCAGGGTGCGGGCACCGTGCGGGTCGTCCACGGCCACGTCCGGCACGGTGATCCCGTCGATCTTCGCCTGCCGGGTGCGGACCATCAGCTCGTGGTTGGCCGGGTCGTACGAGATGTTGCCGCTGCCGTCCTGCTTCTCGATCCCGCCGATGCGGTGCTCCAGGCCGGCCGTGCCCGGCACCGCCCAGGGACGGGCCAGGGTGTGCGGGTCCCGCTTGTAGGGCCAGAACACCTCGGTGCCGTCGGCCAGGGTGTGGTTGGGCGCGGTGGCGAACTGCACCCGCAGGTCGGGCAGGTCCGCCACGTCCGGGATGCGCCACGGCTCCGAACCGTTGGCCAGGTAGCCGTCGGAGAGCAGGAAGACCGGGGTGCGCCAGGTCAGGGCGATCCGGGCCGCCTCCAGCGCCGCGTCGAAGCAGTCCGCCGGGGTGCACGGGGCGACCACCGGCACCGGCGCCTCGCCGTTGCGCCCGTACATCGCCTGCAGCAGGTCGGCCTGCTCGGTCTTGGTCGGCAGGCCGGTGGACGGGCCACCGCGCTGGATGTCCACCACCAGCAGCGGCAGCTCCAGGCTGACCGCGAGCCCGATGGTCTCCGACTTCAGCGCCACGCCCGGGCCGGAGGTGGTGGTGACCGCCAGCGAACCGCCGAACGCCGCGCCGAGCGCCGCGCCGATGCCGGCGATCTCGTCCTCGGCCTGGAAGCTGCGCACGCCGAAGTTCTTGTGCCGCGACAGCTCGTGCAGGATGTCGGAGGCCGGGGTGATCGGGTACGAGCCCAGGTACAGCGGCAGGTCCGCCTGCTGGGAGGCGGCGATCAGACCGTAGGCCAGCGCCAGGTTCCCCGAGATGTTGCGGTAGGTGCCGGTGTTGAACGCCGAGGTCGCCGGGGCCACCTCGTAGGAGACGGCGAAGTCCTCGGTGGTCTCGCCGAAGTTCCAGCCGGCCCGGAACGCCGCCACGTTCGCCTCCGCGATCTGCGGCTTCTTGGCGAACTTCTTCCGCAGAAACGCTTCGGTGCCCTCGGTCGGCCGGTGGTACATCCACGACAGCAGGCCCAGCGCGAACATGTTCTTGCTCCGCTCGGCCTCCTTCCGGGACAGCCCGAAGTCCTTCAGCGCCTCCACCGTCAGCGTGGTCAGCGGCACCGGGTGGACCCGCCACGCCTCCAGCGAACCGTCCTCCAGCGGGCTGGTGGCGTAGCCCACCTTGGCCATCGGGCGCTTGGTGAACTCGTCCGTGTTCACGATGATCTCCGCGCCCGGCGGCAGATCCGCCAGGTTCGCCTTCAGCGCGGCCGGGTTCATCGCCACCAGCACGTCCGGCGCGTCACCGGGCGTGAGGATGTCGTGGTCGGCGAAGTGCAGCTGGAAGCTCGACACGCCCGGCAGGGTCCCGGCGGGCGCCCGGATCTCCGCCGGGAAGTTGGGGAGGGTGGACAGGTCGTTGCCGAACGACGCCGTCTCCGAGGTGAAGCGGTCACCGGTGAGCTGCATGCCGTCACCCGAGTCACCCGCGAAGCGGATGATCACCCGGTCCAGGCGGCGTACCTCCTTCGCGCCGCCGTCCGGCTGCTGTCCCCCCGCGAGCGCTGGCCCGCCCTGCTGCTCGGTTGGTTCGGCCTGCTCGGCCGGGCTACTGACCTGGCTGGTCACTGCTTCGGACCTCCTAGAGGCGGCGATTCGTGGACATCGGTGCCGACCGGTTGTCCCGTGGCCATCGTACGTCGGTAAGGGTGACCTTCCTTGGGCGGATCACATGGTGGACGACGTCGTCAGGCACCGTCATGTCACGGTTTGCCATGCTCTGCTCTTCCCCCCGGCCGCGGCTCCGCCATCGTTCGCCGGGCGCCCCACGTGCGGCGACCGGCACTCCATCGAACCATGGCGGACCCGGCCGCCGGCCGGGTCGGCGGCGGCCGGTTTCAAGAATTGAGATAAGTCAGCACCGCGAGCACCCGGCGGTGATCCCCGTCACTGGGGGAGAGGCCGAGCTTGAGGAAGATGTTGCTCACATGCTTCTCCACCGCGCCGTGGCTGATCACCAGCTGCTTGGCGATGGCGGAGTTGGTCCGCCCCTCGGCCATCAGCCCGAGCACCTCGCGCTCCCGGGGCGTGAGGGCGGCCAGCACGTCCTGCTTGCGGCTGCGGCCCAGCAGCTGGGCCACCACCTCCGGGTCCAGCGCGGTGCCGCCCCGGGCCACCCGGACCACCGCGTCCACGAACTCCCGCACCTCGGCCACCCGGTCCTTGAGCAGGTAGCCGACCCCTCGGGAGCTGTTGGCCAGCAGCTCGGTGGCGTACTGCTCCTCGACGTACTGGGAGAGCACCAGCACCCCCAGCCCCGGGTGGTCACGCCGGAGCCGGATGGCGGCCCGCACCCCCTCGTCGGTGTGGGTGGGCGGCATCCGCACGTCCGCCACCACCACGTCCGGCAGCTCGCCCCCGTCGGCCAGCTCACGCACCACCTTCAGCAGCGCCTCACCGTCCCCGACGCCCGCGACCACGTCGTGGCCCCGGTCGGTGAGCAGCCGGGTGAGCCCCTCCCGGAGCAGTACCGAATCCTCGGCGATGACCACCCGCACCCTGTCCTCCACGTTCTGTCCCCCCAGTTCTGGATACGTGGGGAACAGCATTCCAGGATTTGGACGAACGTGACGGACCGGGGTGCGGCCTGTGGAAACCCGGGTGATGCCCGGCGGCACCGCCGCCGTCCGGTCGGCGGTCGTGGTGGGGTGGCCCGCCGCCCGGGCCGGGGCGGTGGTGGTGGCCCGCCGCCCGGTCGGGGGGCGGGCGCGGCGGGTGGCCGACGGTCCGGGCGGGTGGTGCGCGGCGGGTGGCCGCCCGCCCGGTCCGCGGGGCGGTCGTGGCGGTGAGGCGTCGGTGCGGTCCGCCACCGGGGGTACGGCGCCGGGCCCCCAGCGGCGGCGCGGGGGCCCGGGCGGCGGTGGCGCGTGCCGGGGCGGCGCCACCGCCCCCCGGTGTGGCGGCAGCGGTCCCGGGCGGCGGCGCCGGGCTCAGGACCGCCAGGGCAGCTCTGCGGTGATCGTGGTGGGCCCGCCGGGCGGGGAGTCCACCACCAGGATTCCGTCCACCGCGTCCAGCCGTTCGGTGAGCCCGGCCAGTCCGGACCCGGTGGCGGTGCCCGCACCGCCCTGCCCGTCGTCGGTGACCTGGAGCATGATGCGGCCGTCGGAGCGCCACACATCGACCCCGGCGCGGCTCGCCCGGCTGTGCTTGCTGACGTTCTGGAGCAGTTCGGAGACGGTGAAGTACGCGATGCCCTCGATGGCCGGGGCGGGCCGCTCCGGCAGGTCCACCACCACGTTCACCGGCACCGCGCAGCGCGCCGCCAGGGCGGACAGCGCCGGTCCCAGGCCGCGGTCGGTGAGGATCGCCGGGTGGATGCCGCGGGCCAGGTCGCGCAGCTCCTGGAGGGCGAGCTTCACCTCGCCGTGCGCCTCGTCCACCATCTTGGCCGCCGCCTCCGGGTCCTCCCGGAGCTTCTCCTTGGCCAGGCCCAGATCCATGGCGAGGGCGACCAGCCGGGCCTGGGCGCCGTCGTGCAGGTCGCGCTCGATGCGCCGCAGGTCGGCGGCGGCGGTGTCCACCACGGTGCCCCGGTCCGACTCCAGCTCCACCACGCGGCTGGCCAGCACCGACGGGCCCAGCAGCCCGGACACCAGCAGCCGGTCCACCTGGGTGAGCAGGCGGTAGATCCACGGGCTGGCCAGCACGATGAGCGCGCCGACGGCGCAGGTCATGGCCACCTCGAAGGCCGAGTCCAGGTAGAAGCCGTCGCCGTTGCCGTCGCCGTACAGCTGGATGCCGGGGGTGTCGGTGTAGCTGGGGAAGACCCAGTGCCACAGCGGGTACGTCAGCATCGACCAGCCGCAGGCCCAGACGGTGATCGCGACACCGAAGCCGAAGACCGCCCAGGGGAGGCTGAGGACGGCGTACAGCACGTGCCGCCACGAGGCGCCGCTGCGGAGCATCCCGCCCACCCAGGCGATCGGCCCGCCCCGGCCGTCCTTCCGGTTCCGTATCCGCACCGGCTCGGGGTCGGCCACGTCCAGCCGCAGCAGCGCGCGGGCCCGGGCCCGCTCCACCACGCCCAGCGCCCGGCAGCCCGCCAGCGCGGCGCCGAGGACCGGGACGCCCAGGAAGGTGATGAGCAGGCCGACACCGAGGGCCAGCATGGTGACCGCGTAGGTGAAGGAGACGATCGCCATCGGCAGGCTGAGCATGAGGTAGAGGAATTCGCGCCAGGCGCGCGCCTCGAACGGTGCGCGCAGCCCGGCGGGCACCACATAGCTCCGGGGCTCCGGGCCGTATCCAGTTGCGCTGGCCATTTCTTCCTCCGACCTCCACACCGGGTGATCCGTTCTTCGGTACCACCAGCCTCGCCGAACCGGTGACGCGGAACCATATGGCCGGTAGGCGTCTTCATAGGGGGGTTAGCCCCACCCCTCGGCCCTGCGCCGGCGCCCGTCGCGGTCCTTCGCCGGTGCGGGTGGCGGCCTTCGCCGGTGCGGGTGGCGGCCTCTGCCGGTGCGCATCGGTGTCTGTCGGTGCCCGTCGGTGCCCGTCGGTGCCCGTCGGTGTCTGCCGGTGCCCGCCGGTGCGCGTTCTCCCCGCCCGGGGCCGGGCCGGGGCGGTCCCGCGTCGGACCCGGGCCGCGCTCGCCGCGGTGTTCCGGTACGGGCCGGGCCCGCGGGGGCTGCCGGCTCCCCGCGCCGGCAGCCGGGGGCCGGGCTCGCAGGCGCGCCCGGCTCGCCGCTTCCGCGTTCACCGGGTGCCCGCGCGCGTCCGTCCGCCGGCCGCCCGGGAGCCGCCCCGGGCGGCCGGGAACGCCGGTTGCGCGCGGTCGCCGGTCACTCACGGGCGTACCGGCTCCGTACGGCCGTGGCGGTGGCGCGCGGTGGCCGGTCCCCGCCCCACCGCCCGGGCCGACCCGCGGTGGCCGGTCACGCGCGGTTGCGCCAGGGCAGCTCCGCGGTGACCGTGGTGCCCTCGCCGGGCGGGGAGTCGACGACGAACAGGCCGTCCACCGAGCCCAGCCGTTCGGAGAGCCCGGCCAGTCCGCTGCCGCGGTCGGTGGTCGCCCCGCCCCGTCCGTCGTCCCGCACCTGGATCAGCAGCCGGTCGCCCGACCGCCACAGCTCGACCTCCGCGCGCTGCGCCCCGCTGTGCTTGCTGACGTTCTGGAGCAGTTCGGAGACGGTGAAGTAGGCGATGCCCTCGATGGCCGGGGCGGGGCGTTCGGCCAGTTCCACCGAGACCCGCACCGGCACTGTGCAGCGGCCGGCGACCGACGACAGGGCCGGCCCCAGGCCGCGGTCGGTGAGAATTGCCGGGTGGATGCCGCGGGCCAGGTCGCGCAGCTCCTGGAGGGCGAGCTTCACCTCGCCGTGCGCCTCGTCCACCATCTTGGCCGCCACCTCGGGGTCCTCCAGCAGCTTCTCCTTGGCCAGGCCGAGGCCCATCGCCAGGGCGACCAGCCGGGCCTGGGCGCCGTCGTGCAGGTCGCGCTCGATGCGCCGCAGGTCGGCGGCGGCGGTGTCCACCACGGTGCCCCGGTCGGACTCCAGCTCGGCGATCCGCCGCTCCAGCTCGTCGGAGGGCGAGAGCAGCCCGCGCACCATCGCCCGGTCCACGCTGGACAGCCCGCGGGCGATCCACCCCAGCAGCGGCCAGCCCACGAAGAGCGCGGTCACCACGACGGTGAAGGTGAACACGCCCCAGGGCAGGCGGATGAGGGAGTAGAGCGTGGCCCGCCAGGCGACCGGGTCCTTGAGCGACGTCCACACCCAGGGGAAGAAACCCCGGCCGCGGGGGAGCCGGCTGGGCTCGTCCACCCGGACCGACAGCAGCCGGAGCGCCCGCCGGCGTTCGTACCGGCCGAGCTGCCGGCTGCCGGTGAGCCCCGCCGCGAGCAGCGGCAGCCCGATGACGGTGATCGAGGCCGCCACGCCCGCGTACAGCCACAACGAGACGTAGGTGAAGGTCAGCAGCGACACCGGCAGGTTGGTCAGCAGGTACCCGATCTCCCGCCAGGTCTGCCGGGGGAAGGCGAGGACCGGCGGCGGCAGCCGCTCGGCCCCGGAATCACCCTTGCCGGCGGCCCCCGCGCCGCCGCGCGCCTCCGTGCCGCGGCCGGAGCCCGGTCCGCCGGCCCTGCCGCCACGGCCGGCACGGGGGCCGGAGCCGGGGACGCCGGCCTCCGTGCCCGGGCCGTCCCCCTTGCCGCGGCCGGCGCCCTTGCCGAGGGCGGCCCCCTCGCCGCGGGCGGCGACTCCCGGGCGGCCGGCTCCCGGGCCGCCACCGGCCGCCGGGGTACCGGCACCGCCGTCCGGGGGAGCGGGGGAGACGCCTCCCCGGGCGGCGGCGGAGGTACCGCCGGAGGGACGCGGGGCGGTGTCGCCGGGGCGGTCGGGGCCGGTGCCACCGGGGTGTGCGGGGACGCTCATGGGGGTAAGCCTGCCTGCCCGCCGCCGGCGGGCGCCATGGGGCTACTCCGACGCCCCCGGTGGGGTTATCCCCACCGGCCGGCCGGGACCCCGTCTCCGCATGTCAGACGGGCCGCTCCGGATGCCGGACAGACGGCTCGGTCCCCGAGCGCAGGGCCTACACTCCGTGCGTACCGATCGTCGAGCATCCGACCTCGACGAATACGCAGGCCGGACAGGCAGGACAGGGAGCGAGGGCGGACGTGCCGCAGGCGACGAGCGCACCCACCGGTGCCCACCACGTCCCGGTCGCGGCCGGCTACTTCGACGGTTACTCGGTGGTCGGGCTGCTGGGCGTCATCGGTGTGCTCTTCGTGGCGGTGGCGTTCGCCGGGGGCAGGCTGCTGCGGCCGGTGGTGCCGACGCAGGAGAAGATGCTCACCTACGAGTGCGGCGTGGACCCGGTGGGCGAGGGCTGGGCGCACACCCAGATCCGCTACTACGTCTACGCCTTCCTCTACGTGATCTTCGCGGTGGACGCCATCTTCCTGTTCCCGTGGGCGACGGTGTTCGCCGCGCCGGGGTTCGGCGGGACCACACTGGTAGAGATGTTCCTCTTCCTCGGCTTTCTCGCCGTCGGTCTCCTCTACGCATGGAAGAAGGGCGTCCTGGAATGGACGTGACCCCCTCGAACCCCGCGACTCCCGCCGCCGGGAGCCCCGCGTCCTCCCCGGCGCCGGCGCCGCCGCCCGGCTCCGGGACCCTCCCCGTCGTGGGCGGGGGCAGGCTCGGCGCGCTTTCCCGGCTGGCCCCGGAGCCGATGAAGGTCGTCCTCAACTGGGGACGCCGCTACAGCCTGTGGGTCTTCAACTTCGGGCTGGCCTGCTGCGCCATCGAGTTCATGGCCGCGTCGATGGCCCGCCACGACTTCATCCGGCTCGGCGTGATCCCGTTCGCGCCCGGACCGCGCCAGGCCGATCTGATGATCGTCTCCGGCACGGTCACCGACAAGATGGCGCCCGCGGTGCGACGGCTGTACGAGCAGATGCCCGAGCCCAAGTACGTGATCTCCTTCGGCGCCTGCTCCAACTGCGGCGGACCGTACTGGGACTCCTACGCGGTCACCAAGGGCGTGGACCAGATCATCCCGGTCGACGTCTACGTGCCCGGCTGCCCGCCCCGCCCGGAGGCGCTGCTCCAGGGCATCCTCAAGCTCCAGGAGAAGATCGCGCAGGAGTCGCTCGGCGAGCGGTACGGCGGCGGTGACGCCGGCCGGCCGTCCGCCGCGGCGCTGCGCAGCGGCCCGGTCGCCCCGCCGCCCGCGCCGGGCGCCGGTCCGGCGGACCCTGGCACGGCAGCCGGTGCCGGGGTGTCCGGTGCCGGTGCGCCGCGCGGCGGGGCCACGGAGGAGGCCGCGGCCGGCGGCGCTCCCACCGGTGACGTCCCGAGCGAGCGGGAGGACCGGCGATGACCTCGCCCGAGGAGCGGCGCGGCGCGCCCGGGGACGACGCCCCGGCGACCCCCGGCACCCCCGCGACCGCCGGCACTCCGGCCCCCCGGTACCCCCGCGACCGCCGGCGCCCCTGCGTCCGGTGCCCCGGCGGCGGACCGGCCGCCGGTGGGGTGGCTGCCCGCGCCCGCCGAGGAGATCTTCGGCGCCGGCGCGACGGCGGAGGAGGCGTACGACCTGCTGACGGTGGACGTGCCCGCCGAGGCCTGGCACGCCGCCCTGGGGAGCGCCCGCTCCGCCCTGGGCTGCACCTACTTCGACTGGCTGAGCGCGGTGGACGAGCCGGGCACCGGCTTCCGGGTGTGCGCGCACGTCGCGGCGCTCGGCGAGCCCGGCGGCCCCGGCCCGGTGGTACGCCGCCTGCTGGTCCGCACCACCGTGCCGCACGACGCGCCGGCGCTGCCGACCGTCACCGACGTCTACGCCGGCGCCGCCTGGCACGAGCGGGAGACGCACGAGATGTTCGGCGTCGCCTTCACCGGCCACCCGCACCTGGTGCCGCTGCTGCTGCCGGAGAACTTCGAGGGCCATCCGCTGCGCAAGGACTTCGTGCTGGCGGCGCGGGTCGCCAAGGCGTGGCCCGGCGCCAAGGAGCCGGGGGAGTCGGGGGTGGGCGCCGGGCACGGCGGCCCCAAGCGGCGCCAGATGCTGCCGCCCGGGGTTCCCGACCCCAACGACTGGGGCCCGCTGAAGGGCCAGCTGCCGCCGGCCCCGGCCCGCCCGGCCCGGGGTGCGCGCGCCGCGGGCGGTGCCGCCGCGGGTGGTGCCGCCGCGGGTGGTGCCGCCGCGCCCGCGGGCGAACGGCCGGCGCGGCGGATGCGTACCGCCGGCGCGGGTTCGGCCAGCCAGCGGGCCCAGGCCGGCGGTGCCCCCGAGGCCTCCGCCGCCCCGCCGGCCCCGGCGGCGCGTCCGCCGCGCCGGTCCCGGAGCGTCAGCGAGGGCTCGGCCAGCCAGCGCGGTGACCGACCGGGTGCCGCACCGGCCCCGGGTGCCGCACCGGCCCCTGGCGCCGCACCGGCCCCGGGCGCCGCACCGGCCCCGGGCGGACCGCCGGCCGGAGGCGGGGAACGGAAGCCGGGGGCGCACGCCGCCGGTGGTACGGGCACCGCACCGACGGAGCCACCGGCGCGCGTACGCCGCTCGTCGGACGCCCCCTGGCACCACGCGCGCCCGGCGTACGAGGAGCCGACGGGCGGTGCCGGCGACAGGCCCACCACCGGCGCCACGGACGGTGCGGACGGCACCGGCGGCCGCACCGGCACCCCACCCGCAGACGCCGGAGGCACGGCAGCCGGTACGGATGCCGCTGACGCCGCGAACGCCAAGAACGCCGCGAACGCCAAGAACGCCGAGAACACCGCGGACGCCGAGAACACCGCAGGCACGGAAGACACCGCATCCGGCACCACCGGCACACCCGGCACCACCGGCACACCCGGCACCACCGGCACACCCGGTGAGCCCGGCAGCACCCGCACCACCGACACCGCCGAAGGGGGCGACTCGTGAGTACCGACGTCCTCGACGTCGCGCTGCGACTGCTCGCCGTCTTCCTGGTGTTCCTGGTCTTCCCGCTGGTGCTGGGGCAGACCGAGCACAAGGTGATGGCACACATGCAGGGCCGGCTCGGGCCGATGTACGCCGGCGGCTTCCACGGCTGGGCCCAGCTGCTCGCCGACGGGGTGAAGTTCGCGCAGAAGGAGGACATCGTCCCGGCCGGGGCCGACCGCCGGATCTTCCAGCTGGCGCCCGCCGTCGCGCTGCTGCCGTACCTGCTGGTGCTCGTCGCCATCCCGATCGGGCCGGACAACGCCGTCGGCCAGTTCGTGGACGCGGGCATCTTCTTCGTGCTCGCCGTGATGGGCGTCGGCGTGCTGGGCTCGCTGATGGCGGGCTGGGCGTCGGCGAACAAGTTCTCGCTGCTCGGCGGCCTGCGGACGGCCGCGCAGCTGATGGCGTACGAACTGCCGCTGCTGCTGACCGCGGCGTCGGTGGCGATGGCGGCCGGCACCGTCTCGCTGCCCGGCATCCTCGACGCCTTCGAGTGGTGGTGGGTGCCCTGGCAGGCGGTGGGCGGCCTGGTGTTCTTCACCGCCGGGCTGGCCGAGCTCCAGCGCCCGCCGTTCGACGCGCCGGTCGCCGACTCCGAGATCATCTTCGGCGCGTACACCGAGTACAGCGGGCTGCGCTTCGCGCTGTTCCTGCTCGCCGAGTACGCCGGCATCGTCGTGCTGTGCGCGCTGACCTCGGTGCTCTTCCTCGGCGGCTGGCACGGCCCGTGGCCCGACGGCCTCGGCTGGCTGTGGATGCTGCTGAAGACCGCGGTGCTCGCCTTCGTCGTCATCTGGTTGCGGGTGACCTACCCGCGGCTCCGTGAGGACCAGCTTCAGCGGCTCGCCTGGACCGTACTGATTCCGCTGGCACTGGCCCAGATCGCCCTCACCGGGGTGGTCAAGGTGGTGATCTCCTGATGTCCCGCTCCCCGTTCCCCGGGTCCGGACTGGCCAAGGGACTGGCCGTCACCCTCCGCACCATGACGCGGAAGGCGCAGACCGCGCAGTACCCCGACGTCACGCCCGAGCTGCCGCCGCGGTCCCGCGGGGTGATCGGCCTGTTCGAGGAGAACTGCACGGTCTGCATGCTGTGCGCCCGCGAGTGCCCCGACTGGTGCATCTACATCGACTCCCACAAGGAGACGATGCCCCCCGCCGCGCCCGGCGGCCGGGAGCGCAGCCGCAATGTGCTCGACCGGTTCGCGATCGACTTCTCGCTCTGCATGTACTGCGGCATCTGCGTGGAGGTGTGCCCCTTCGACGCGCTGTTCTGGTCGCCGGAGTTCGAGTACGC